>NZ_JBFPKM010000001.1:0-986685 GCF_040948755.1 Paraburkholderia sp. BR13444
TAGCGAGTCGGTCCCACCCCTTCCCATCCCGAACAGGACCGTGAAACGACTCCACGCCGATGATAGTGCGGATTGCCCGTGTGAAAGTAGGTAATCGTCAGGCTCCCCCAAAGCCAGAAACCCCACCGCCCAGCGGTGGGGTTTTTGCGTTTGCGCGGTCAATTCCGCGCGCTTCACTACTCTCCGATCCGCAGCGCATCCTCAAGCTCCTGCGTTGCTATTAGCGTCCGCACGCAAGCCGCAAGATCAAGCGGGAGTCGCCGTTCCCCGCCATGCAAACGCGGCTAGCACCTGCCGGATCGCCGTATCGAACGGTGTGCGTTGGCCGACTCCAAGTGCCTCCAGACGGCTCGATGCCAAATGGCAGTTGTGAGGGCGCGGCGTCGCGTCGGTGGGCGTGTGCTGCGCCGTCAAATGCGCGCGGAGTTGCAATGCTTCTGCCAGGCGCACGGCGATCTCGTACTTGTTCATCGGTTCGTCGCCGGACCATTGCACGATGCCGGAGATCGTTTCGCCGCGCGCGTGTCGCTCGAGCATCTGTCGGATCACGACCGCGACATCGGGCGTGAACGTAGGATAGCGGATCGCCCAAGCGTCCATCTTGGCCGCCTGGCTGCCGGGCGCTGCCGACGCCGCGATCGCCGGCACAAGGCTAGTCACGGCTGACTCCGACCAACTCACAATCGGCCCATACAGCAGCGGCAGGCGCAGCACGCATCCGAGCTCGGCCGTTTCGATTAGCGCGCGCTCTCCCTCGAGCTTGCTCTGTCCATACGCGTTCAGTGGCGCGGGCGTGCTGTCGTGACGATAGGGCGGGTGCTTGCCGTCGAACACGTAGTCGGTCGAGATCGACAGCGTCCACGCGCCGCGTCGATTCGCCGCCCCGGTGATTATTCGCACGGCATCAACATTCAACGCACGAGCATGTGCCGGATCGCGCTCGCATACATCGGGTCGGCGCTCCGCCGCGGCAATCACGACGGCATCCGGTGCCACGTGGTCGATGAAACGCTCGACCGCAAGGCTATCGCGAATATCGAACGCGACCATCTGTGGAGACGGCCGGCTAAATGCCGTGGAGACGATGTGCCAATCGACCTGGCGCGCGAGTTCGTCGTTGAGCGCGCGCCCGAGCAGCCCGGAACCACCGATTACGGCAACCTTGAACATGCCCCGCACCCTCAGCGCAGAGACGTGGCCGTGTATCCGGCTTCGTCAATCGCGGCCTTCAGCGCCTCGATCGGTTGTGTCGACTCCACGAGCACACGGCCGCTCGTGAGATCTACCTGAACCTGCGCGGCGGCGTCGTGCTCGCGAATCGCGTTCGTGACGGCAGCAACACAGTGCTGGCAGCTCATGCCTTCTACATGGAGTTCGATTGTCATTGCAAAGACCTCAGCGGAATCAGATCGCGGATAGCCGAATTATGCCTGCCGTTTCGTGTTTGGGTAGCTGACCTTCCCACGATGGGAAGGTGTAGGATCGTTTCGAGTTCATCCGCAATCATGGGAAAACAGTCATGAACATTGGCGAAGCGGCCCGCGCGTCGGGCGTTACGGCAAAAATGATCCGCTACTACGAAAGCGTCGGTCTTTTGTCCGCGAAGGCGCGCACGAGCGCTGGTTATCGCGTGTATGGCCCGCAGGAAGTGCACTCTCTTCGCTTTATCCGGCAGGCGCGCCGGCTCGGATTTCTGGTCGAGGATATCCGGCGACTCCTCGCTCTATGGCACGACCGCTCACGTGCGAGCGCCGAAGTAAAGCGGATCGCGCTCGAGCATGTTGCCGAACTCGATCGCCGCATCGCCGAGTTGACGGACATGCGCGACACCCTCGCGCATCTGGCCGATCATTGCAACGGCGATGACCGGCCAGATTGTCCGATTATTGAGCGACTAGCGGATGCAGACCACGTTTCGGGACAAGGTTGCCATCCGCTTTAGCCGGTGGGTCGGGGAGAGTCGCAACTTCGTCTGCCGCTTCGCTTGCTCAAACCGAGTGGCGCACCGAAAGTGTGCGTGGAAATCAGGGCAAGGACGTCTGCGCCGAGCGTGCGGGAAATCTCAAATAAAATCAGCACCGCCAGTGCACCAAGGAAGTGCATCATTCCAAATTGGAATGCACATCATGCGGGCATTTCACTGGTCAGGTTGCACCTGAGGGCTATAATGCGGGTTAACCCTTTTACGGGAAATCCCTGATGTCAAATCACCGGGGAGTCGATCTGATCCTTGGAGAACGTCATGTTTGCATTCATTCTTGAGAAGCTGAGCACCTGGTTCGAAACCGCTGAACGTAGCCGTCGTGAGGCATACCTCGCATCGTCGTCGGATATCGTCCAGCTCGAACAGCGCATCCGTTCGCTCGAAACCAACGGCTATTCGCGCTGAGTTTCCGCTTTGAGTTTGACCTGGCGGCGCCTGCTTTTGCGCGGCCATTGCAGTACCAATGTCGAGCCCCGTCAAAGCGGGGCTTTGTCGTATCTGCACATCGAAAACCGCGCGCCTTCGGGCGTTGTTCGAGTGATCGCCGCAAGAAGGCTGCTCATGGCGAATATCGACTAGCTTCGTAACGCGGGCCGCGGTAATGTAGGACGTTATTCGCGCAAGACGGCATTCATAACCAATCGGGCTGCCTATGTCCTCCGTCCGTTCGCTGCAAACTTTCCGATCCATGATGGCCGCGGCCGCCACGGCAACCATCGCCACCCTCTATGCCGCGTCGGACGCATATGCGGTGTCCGATTACGAGCGTCCTCCTGTGGTTCTCGATACGCTTGGCGGCATCAATAATGGCCAGAGCGGTACCGTACTCCTAAGCGCGCGGCCTGCGCCGGAGCCGATCGTCGCCGCGCCGCCGATCGCGGCACCGGTCGAGCTGCCTGCAGAATCGCCGCCGCCGTTCGTGGTCGCGCCTTATATGCAGTTGCCGGCGGGTGGTGGCGTGCCGCCCCGGCCGATGCCGCGACCAGTGCCGTTTCCGCAATAGGTAGCGACGGCGCGAAAGATCGTCGGCGACGCTTCTAACCCGTGTCGCTTCTCCCGCCGAATACGCCAGCCTCGCTCGCCCCCGACAATCCCATTCGGGTTTGGGCGCATGGCGTTGGTGGAACCGCCCGACGACAATCGTTGCGCGCCTCGTCGCCGTGAGCTTCGATCCCGGCTGCGCGCCTGCGTCACCGCTTCGAACGGAAAACACAAAGGAGACGTCATCATGCCCAATCACTGGATGCAGCGTGCGACGCGCGCCTGCCTGATCCTCCTCGCACTGGCTACGCTGCCCGGCGCCGGGTTCGCGAAGGACGCGCCGGAAATGCCGACACTGACGATGGCCGTCGGCGGCTTACCCGGCCTCTACTATTTGCCAGTCCTCGCCGCACAGCAGCTCGGCTACTTCAAGGACGAAGGCCTGAACGTCACGCTCGAAGATTTCGCGGGCGGCTCGAAGGCGCTCGAAGCGGTGGTGGGCGGCAGCGCCGAAGTCGGCGCGGGCGCGTTCGAGCACACGCTGTTCATGCAGGCGAAGGGGCAACACTATCGCGCGTTCGTGTTGATGGGCCGCGCACCGCAGATCGTGATCGGCGTGGTGAAGTCGAAGGCCGATCAGATCAAGTCGCTCGCGGACTTCAAAGGCGCGAAGGTCGGCGTGAGCGCGCCGGGTTCGTCGACGGACCTCGTGCTTACCGTCGCGTTGCGCAAGGCCGGCGTGCAGCGCAGCGACATTTCGGCGATCGGCGTCGGAAGCGGCGCCACAGTGCTGGCCGCGGTGGGCAGTGGGCAGATCGACGCGCTATCCAATGTCGATCCAATGATGACCAAGCTCACGCGTAGCGGCGCGATCAAGGTGCTGGTGGATACGCGCACGGTCAAAGGCACGCAGGAGGTGTTCGGCGGTACGATGCCCGCCGCAACGCTTTATGCGCCCGAAAGCTTCATCCAGAAAAATCCGAAGACGACGCAGGCGCTGACCAACGCGATCGTGCGCGCGAATCATTGGCTGCAGACCGCGAGCGATGCGGATCTGCTGAAGATGGTGCCGCAAGCCTATCTGTTGGGCGACCCGACGCTTTATCTCGATGCCTTTCACAATGTGCGCGACGCGTACTCGCCGGACGGACTGATGCCCGCAGATGGGCCGGCGACGGCGCTGCGCGCGTTGTCGTCGTTCGACAGCCGTCTCGATCCGAAGAAGATCGATTTGAGTGCGACCTATACGAACCAGTTCGCGAGCAAGGCGGCCGCGCAGTTGAAGTGAGCCCGAGCGCAGATCGGCTTGCGCGGGCAGGCAACTGCAGACCGCACGCGCAATCCGCTCACGCGTCGCACATCGCGTTCAATTGCCGCGATATTCGACCTTGAACGTCGCAGCCTTGTCCTCGCCGAGCATCTTGACGAGCCATGGCATCTGGTCCTTCAGCATCTTGGCGAGCGTATACGGCGGGTTCAGGATGAACATGCCGCTACCGAACAGCCCATAGCCGTCTTCCGGCGGATTGCTGACGGTCAGGCTGACGTGCAGCCAGTTGTCCTTCTGCAATTGTTTCAGCTGATCGGGAAAACGCTGCGACTCGGGGCGCTTGACCTGTGGATACCAGACCGCATACGTGCCGGTCGGAAATCGCTTCAGACTTTCCTCGACACAGCGCAGCGTGCGCCCGTAGTCGCGCTTGTCTTCATACGACGGGTCGAGCAGGATCAGCGCGCGACGCGGCGCCGGCGGCAACAGCGCGAGAATGCCGTCGAAGCCGTCGCCCGCGTACAGCATCGCGCGGCGACCCGCGTCGCGAAAATTGTGGCGCAGGACATCGATTTCGGTGCTGTGCAATTCGAATAGCCGCATACGATCCTGCGCGCGCATCTGTCGCCACGCGAGATACGGCGAGCCCGGATAGAAATGCAGCTGACCATCCGCATTGAGCGCGCTGACTTCGTCGACGTAGTCGGCGAACAGCGGCGGCAGATCGTTGCGTCCCCACAGTTTTGCGATACCCGTCTCGAACTCGCCGGTTTTCGTCGCGTAGCCTTCCTTCAGCGAGTAGACGCCGGCGCCCGCGTGCGTGTCGATATACCAGTAGGCCTTGTCCTTCTGGCCAAGGTAGCGCAGGAGCTGCAACACGACGGCGTGTTTCAGAACGTCGGCGTGATTGCCGGCATGAAAGGCGTGGCGGTAGCTGAGCATGATGAGAGGACGCTGAGAGAGCGCAGGCCGGCCCCGAAGGAGCCGGCGACGCGCGGTCGCGTATTGTACGCGACCGCGCGTGCCCGGTTAGTCACTCAGTGCGTGGCGCTGCGCGCGCGATTACTCGTGGGCGTCGCCGATGATCTCCTCGATCCGCTGCTTGATCTCCGGCGTGATGCGCGTCGCCACCTGGGCGGACTGCATGTTTTCGCCGATCTGTTCGACGCGCGAGGCGCCCGTGATCACCGTGCTGACATTCGGATTCTTCAGAATCCACGCGATCGCGAGCTGACCGACCGTGCAGTCGAGTTCGTCGGCGACCGCGCCGAGCTGGCCGACCACGTTGTTGCGCGTCGGGTCGGTGAGCTGCTGACGCAGCCAGTCATAGCCCTGCAACTGCGCGCGACTGTCGGCGGGCACGCCGTCACGGTATTTGCCGGTGAGCAGGCCCGATGCCAGCGGACTCCACGTGGTCAGGCCGAGGCCGATGTCCTCGTAAAGCCGCTTGTATTCCTGCTCGACGCGTTTGCGGTGAAACAGGTTGTATTGCGGCTGCTCCATGACCGGCTTGTGCAGATGATGCCGCTCGGCGATTTCATATGCGGCGCGAATCTCGTCGGCGCTCCATTCCGAGGTGCCCCAGTACAGCGCCTTGCCGCGCGCGATCATGTCGCTCATTGCCCAGACCGTTTCCTCGACCGGGGTGTTCGGGTCGGGACGGTGACAGAACACGAGATCGACGTAATCGAGTTGTAGGCGCTTCAACGACCCGTCGATCGCGTTCATCAGATACTTGCGGTTCAGCGTGTGGTACTGATTCGGCGCTTCGTTGAGTCCCCAGAAAAATTTCGTCGACACGACGTAGCTCACGCGCGGCCACGCGAGTTCCTTCAACGCATGGCCCATGATTTCCTCGGATTTGCCGCCCGCATAGACTTCGGCGTTGTCGAAGAAATTGACGCCCGCGTCGCGCGCCGCGGCAAGCGATTCGCGCGCGGCGCGGTGATCCACCTGGTTGCCGTACGTGACCCATGAGCCGATCGACAACTCGCTCACTTGCAGGCCGGAGCGGCCCAGACGTCGATAATTCATGCATGTCTCCTGGTTGGTGATGCCACGGGAATGGAGCCCGGATTCAGTCCGGAAGCGTTCAGTTTAAATAGATCCGGTTCGGCGTGCGTTTTACCTATGTCGTTCACAGGGTTCATGCACAATAGCAAAGTCAGCCGCCGCGCTGCATCCGCCGAACGGTCTATACCGTTTGGCCGACTTCTCCCAGCGCGCGGCTTCGTGGTCTCATTGCTCATCAACTGCATGGAGGTTCTGGATGTCGTCTCTGAACTCGAATCTGAACGGCAAGGTCGCCGTCGTCACTGGCGCCGCGAGTGGCATCGGCAAACAGATCGCGTTGACTCTGTCTGCGGCAGGTGCGGCGGTCGCGATCGCCGACCTGAACCAGGAGGGCGCGAACGCCGTTGCTGAAGAAATCAGAAAGGGCGGCGGTAAGGCAATCGGCGTGGCAATGGACGTGACGAGCGAAGACGCCGTCAACCAGGGTATCGACAAGGTCGCCGAGGAATTCGGCTCGATCGACATTCTCGTTTCCAACGCCGGCATCCAGATCGTCAATCCGATCGAAAACTATTCGTTCTCGGACTGGAAAAAGATGCAGGCCATTCACGTGGACGGCGCGTTCCTGACCACCAAGGCAGCGCTCAAGCATATGTACAAGGACAATCGCGGCGGAGTCGTGATCTACATGGGCTCGGTCCACTCGCATCTCGCCTCGCCGCTGAAGTCGGCGTACGTGACCGCGAAGCACGCTCTGCTGGGCCTGTCGCGCGTGCTCGCCAAGGAGGGCGCTGCGCATAACGTGCGTTCGCACGTCGTGTGTCCGGGCTTCGTGCGCACGCCGCTCGTCGACAAGCAGATCCCCGAGCAGGCGAAGGAATTCGGCATCAGCGAAGAGGAAGTAATCAAGCGCGTGATGCTGGGCGGTACCGTCGACGGTATCTTCACGACGGTCGAAGACGTCGCGCAGACCGTGCTGTTCCTGTCGACCTTCCCGAGCGCGGCGCTGACCGGCCAGTCGTTCGTCGTGAGCCACGGCTGGTATATGCACTAAGGGGCGGCCCATGGCGCAACGCAATCTGAAGCGGGCGCGTGTGGGCGTGTCCGGCGACGGGGAAGGTGCGGGTCCGGCGATTGCCGCCCGCTCGCGCCGGCACCTCCGGTTGCCCGACTACGAAACCGTCGCGCTGATGCTGCAAGGCGGCGGCGCGCTCGGCGCCTACCAGGCCGGCGTCTTTCAGGGGCTTTACGAAGCCGGCATCGAACCGAACTGGATCGCGGGAATTTCGATCGGCGCGCTGAATACGGCGATCATTGCGGGCAATGCGCCGGAACGACGCGTCGAGCGTCTGCTGCAATTCTGGGAGACGATCTGCCAGCCGGCGTTCGGACCGCCGTTGCCGGCTCCGGTCGAACACGTGCTCTTCAATTCGAGCGAAGCGGTGCGCAAGGCATTTACGGCAGCGCAGGCAATGAGCGCGATCGTCGAAGGGCAAAAGGGCTTTTTCGTGCCGCGTTTCCCGCCGCCGTTGCCGACAGTGTCCGGCTCGCCGCAATTGGCGAGCTACTACGACACCACGCCGCTGAAGGCCACGCTCGAGTCGCTGTGCGATTTCGATCGGATCAATTCCGGGGAAATACGCGTGTCGGTGGGCGCGGTGAATTGCGGCACCGGCAACTTCGCGTACTTCGACAATACGCGCACCACGCTCAGGCCCGAGCATTTCATAGCGTCGGGCGCGTTGCCGCCGGGCTTCGCGGCCGTCGAGATAGACGGTCAGTTCTACTGGGACGGCGGCCTGATGTCGAATACGCCGCTCTACGAGGTGCTCCAGACCACACCGCGTCGCGATACGCTCGCGTTTCAGGTCGATTTATGGAGCGCGATCGGGCCGGTGCCGGACAACATCACCGACGTGCAGGGGCGCATGAAAGACATCCAGTATTCGAGCCGTACGCGTCTCGTGACCGACATGCTGCAGCGTTCGCAGCGTTTTCGTCACGTACTGCGCGAGGTGCTGGACCGTGTGCCCGAAGAGCAACGCGACGATCCGTGGTGCAAGCTGGCCGAAGATCTGTCGTGCTCGAAGCGCTACAACGTGATTCACCTGATCTACCGGCACAAGGAATACGAAGGTCACTACAAGGACTTTCAATTCGGTCTGTCGACGATGCGCGAGCATTGGCGAAGCGGTCTCGAAGACATTGTCCGTTCGCTCGAACAGCCCGACTGGCTCGATATGCCGCAGAACGATGCCGGGTTCGTCACGCACGATATTCATCGGGACTCGCGCTGATTCTTCGCGGAGAAATCCGACGCCGCGCCGGCAAGGCCGAACGAACAGTCCGCCAGGCATAAAAAACGGCGCCCTTTTCTCAAAAGGGCACCGTTTCTACAGACAGTTGCAGCGGCAAACCTGCTGCATTGGCGCGGCAAACCTCCGCGCCGTGAATTGCCTTACTTCAGCACGTGAGCGATCGCGTTGGCGACGACGTCGAGGTTGCGCGTATTGAGCGCAGCCACGCAGATACGGCCGGTGCTGACCGCATAGATGCCGAACTCTTCGCGCAGACGATCCACTTGCGCAGCCGTCAGACCCGAGTACGAGAACATGCCGCGCTGTGCGTTCACGAAGCTGAAGTCACGATCGACGCCGCTTGCCTTCAGGCGCTCGACGAGACCATTGCGCATTGCGCGGATACGGTCGCGCATTTCGCCCAGTTCGCTTTCCCACGTCGCGCGCAGTTCCGGCGACGCGAGCACGGCCGCGACCACCGAGCCGCCGTGCGTCGGCGGGTTCGAGTAGTTGGTGCGGATCACGCGCTTCAGTTGCGACAGCACGCGCGCCGCTTCTTCCTTGCTCGAGGTGATGATCGACAGTGCGCCGACACGCTCGCCGTAGAGCGAGAACGACTTCGAGAACGACGACGACACGAACACGTTCAGTTCCTGCGCCGCGAACAGACGCACGGCTGCCGCATCCGCTTCGATGTTGTCGCCGAAGCCCTGGTAGGCGATATCGAGGAACGGCACGAGATTGCGCGCCTTGACGACCTCGACGACCTGCTTCCACTGTTCGACGCTCAGGTCGACGCCGGTCGGGTTGTGGCAGCACGCGTGCAACACGACGATCGTGCCCGCCGCATAGCTGCTCAGCGCACTCAGCATGCCGTCGAAGTTCACGCCGTGCGTCTGCGCGTCATAGTACGGATACGATTCGACGACGAAGCCCGCGCCTTCGAACAGCGCGCGATGGTTTTCCCAGCTCGGGTCGCTGATCGCGACCTTGCTGTTCGGATTCACGCGCTTCAGGAAGTCCGCGCCGATCTTCAGCGCCCCCGTGCCGCCCAGCGCCTGCGCCGTGACGACGCGGCCGGCCGCGATCAGCGGTGAGTCGTTGCCGAGCAGCAGCTTTTGCACGGCGGCATCGTAAGCGGCGATACCTTCGATCGGCAGATAGCCACGCGGCAGCGCGGCATCGACGCGGGCCTTTTCCGCCTCGCGCACGGCGCGCAGCAGCGGAATCTTGCCTTCTTCATTGAAGTAGACACCAACGCCGAGGTTGACCTTGGTGGCGCGCGTATCGGCGTTGAAAGCTTCGTTCAGGCCCAGAATCGGGTCGCGGGGAGCTAGTTCGACGGCGGAGAACAGAGACATGATGGGTGGGCAGCAGTAGTGAAAAGAGGGCGGCTTCGCGCGCGGGCGGCCTCATGTGGAGCGTCGGCGGCGTTTCGCGTGTGCGGCGTGAGTTCGACGAAACGCGAAAATCGGGGACGGCCTATGGACAGCGGCGAGCGAGCGCAACTTCGCATTGTAACGAATCCGGGCGCTTTTTTCGGACGACCAGATGGCCCAAGGGCAATTATTTGCTTGAAAAACAGGCACTGGGAGCCATGTGGCAGAAAGGAATTCGAGCGGACGGGGCGGTTTCGACCGCGCGACCCGGCCAAGGTGCGCTGTCCTTCGCCTCGCGCACAAGTCCGCAAAGGGCCATGACACGCCGCCGCCCGCACGGCCAGCGCCCCCTACGTAACCCCGCTCGATCTTCGCTTTCCGCAACCCGTTAGAATGATTCTTTGCCCAAGGCCGGTGCCGCCCCTCATGTCCGAACACCATCTGACTGAAGCCGACGATACGCTCGACGAATCCAAATTCATCACGTTCGACGGTTCGCCGTTCAAGCTCTACCAGCCGTATCCGCCCGCCGGCGACCAGCCCACGGCCATCGAGACGCTCGTCGAAGGCGTCGGCGATGGTCTCGCGTTCCAGACGCTGCTCGGCGTGACCGGCTCCGGCAAGACCTTCACAATGGCCAACACGATCGCGCGGCTCGGCCGCCCGGCGATCGTGTTCGCGCCGAACAAGACGCTCGCCGCGCAGCTCTACTCGGAGTTCCGCGAGTTCTTTCCGCGCAACGCGGTCGAATACTTCGTCTCGTACTACGACTACTACCAGCCGGAAGCGTACGTGCCGCAGCGCGATCTGTTCATCGAGAAAGACTCGTCGATCAACGAGCATATCGAGCAGATGCGGCTGTCGGCGACCAAGAGCCTGATGGAGCGGCGCGACGTGGTGATCGTCGCGACGGTGTCGGCGATTTACGGTATCGGCAATCCGTCCGAATACCACCAGATGATCCTGACGCTGCGCACCGGCGACCGGCTCGGCCAGCGCGATGTCATCGCGCGGCTGATCGCGATGCAGTACAGCCGCAACGAAGCCGACTTCCAGCGCGGCTCGTTCCGCGTGCGCGGCGATACGATCGATATCTTCCCGGCCGAGCACGCCGAGATGGCGGTGCGCGTCGAACTGTTCGACGACGAAGTCGAAACGCTGCAGCTGTTCGATCCGCTCACCGGTCGCGTGCGGCAGAAGATTCCGCGCTTTACCGTGTATCCGTCGTCGCACTACGTGACGCCGCGCGACACCGTGCTGCGCGCGGTCGAAACGATCAAGGCCGAACTGCGCGAGCGGCTCGAGTTCTTCTATAGCGAAGGCAAGCTCGTCGAGGCGCAGCGGCTCGAGCAGCGCACCCGCTTCGACCTTGAAATGCTGCAGGAGCTCGGATTCTGCAAGGGCATCGAGAACTATTCGCGGCATTTCTCGGGCGCGGCGCCGGGCGAGCCGCCGCCGACGCTCGTCGATTATCTGCCGCCCGACGCGATCATGATGCTCGACGAATCGCACGTGCTGATCGGCCAGCTGAACGGCATGTACAACGGCGACCGCGCGCGCAAGGAAAACCTCGTCGACTACGGTTTCCGGCTACCGTCGGCGCTCGACAACCGGCCGCTCAAGTTCAACGAGTTCGAGCGCAAGATGCGCCAGGTCGTGTTCGTGTCGGCGACGCCCGCCGATTACGAGAAGAAGACGTCGGGGCAGGTCGCCGAACAGCTGGTGCGCCCGACCGGCCTCGTCGATCCCGAAATCGAGGTGCGGCCGGCGCGCAGCCAGGTCGACGACGTGCTCGGCGAGATCAACGAGCGCATCAAGGCCGGCGATCGGGTGCTGGTCACGACACTGACCAAGCGGATGGCCGAGCAGCTCACCGAGTTTCTGGCCGACCACGGCATCAAGGTGCGCTATCTGCACAGCGACATCGACACGGTCGAGCGCGTCGAAATCATTCGCGATCTGCGTCTCGGCGCGTTCGACGTGCTGGTCGGCATCAACCTGCTGCGCGAGGGGCTCGATATTCCCGAGGTGTCGCTGGTCGCGATTCTGGACGCGGACAAGGAAGGCTTCCTGCGCGCGGAGCGTTCGCTGATCCAGACCATCGGTCGGGCGGCGCGTAACGTGAACGGCAAGGCGATCCTCTACGCGGACAACATCACCGACTCGATGCGTCGCGCGATCGACGAAACCGAGCGGCGCCGGGCCAAGCAGATCGCGTTCAACGCCGCGCACGGCATTACGCCGCGTGGGGTCGTGAAACGGATTCGCGACATCATCGACGGCGTGTACAACGTCGACGAAGCGCGCGCCGAGTTGAAGGAGCAGCAGACCCGCGCGAAGTTCGAGGACATGTCCGAGAAGCAACTCGCCAAGGAAATCAAGCGCCTCGAAAAGCAGATGATGGAGTACGCGAAGAATCTCGAATTCGAGAAAGCCGCGCAGACCCGCGACCAGCTGGCGCTGCTGCGTCAGCGCGTGTTCGGCGCGAATGTCGGCGATCACGTGTCGGGCGTCGACTAATTGACGTTTCCCACCACCGCTTTTGTTCACCATGAAAGGGCGCGGCCGCTCGCCACGCCCTTTCTCATTGGCCAGTACCTGAGCTCCCGCGGGAGCCGTCCGGAGCGGGCACTTTGGTCGTGACGAATTCCGTCCCACCTTCCTCGACACACAAAGATTTTCTTAAGCGAACCTTAAAACCATGCTGGCATGAGGCCGAGCGCACTAACAGGTTTGTTCTCATCAGCGATCGATGATAAACTCAACCAATATTGAGAATGGTTCGCATTTAAATTTACATCTGTCTTGCGGCCCCATGTTTCAATGAAATCGATTCCAGTCTGATAAAAACAAGGAGCATCAATGCGGATTTCTTCCTTTGTGCGGGGTGGCGCGGCAACGGTAGCCGCAGTCGCGGCGCTGTCGGCCTCGGCCGCCGAATATCCGATCGGCAAGCAGCAGATCCAGGGTGGCATGGAAATCGGCGTGGTCTACCTGCAGCCGATCACGATGGAGCCCGAAGGCATGATGCGCAAGGCGTCGGATTCGGACATCCATCTCGAGTCCGACATTCACGCGGTCAAGAACAATCCGACCGGTTTCGCCGAAGGCGACTGGATGCCTTATCTGCAGGTGCGCTACGAACTGACGAAGGCCGGCTCGAACCAGCCGTTGAAGGGCGACCTGATGGCGATGGTCGCGAACGACGGTCCGCACTACGGCGACAACGTCAAACTGCAAGGCCCCGGCAAGTATCACCTGAAGCTGATCGTCGAACCGCCGATGCAGACGGGCCACATGGCGTTCGGCCGCCACGTCGACAAGGAAACCGGCGTGGGTCCGTGGTTCAAGCCCATCACGCTCGAATATGACTTCACCTTCGCTGGCATCGGCAAGAAGGGCGGTTACTGATCGGCGCGCGATGCAAACGCGGTCGCTCGACGTATCAGTGAATGCAGCAGACGGCGCGCGGACGGTCGGTGTGATACCCGGCGTCGGCGTGTCGCGTTTTCCGGAAAGGGCAATGGGAATCAACCGAAAGATCACGATGCTCGCCGCCACGTTTTGCCTGGCGGCCACGGCTCACGCAGCCGACCTGCCGACCTTCAAGCTCGAAATGAACGACGGCAAGCTGAACCCGGCCCGCATCGAAGTGCCCGCGGGGCAGCGTATCAAGATCGAAGTGCGTAACACAGGCAAGGGCGCGGCGGAATTCGAAAGCGTGCAATTGCGTAAAGAGAAGGTGCTGGCGCCGGGAGCCGATTCGTTCGTCGTGATCGCCCCGCTCGAGCCGGGCGAATACAAGTTTTTCGACGACTTTCATCAGCAGGCGCAGGGCGTGATCGTCGCGAAGTAAGCAGTGGTCTCGATCGGCGGCGAGCGCCGCAGGAAGCGGGCGCTGTCGTTCGAGCGAGACAACGGAAGCGGGCAGTAGAAGGATCGAAGGGAGAGCTTGAATGGGTCAGATTCTGTTCATTGTGTGGCGGGAAAGTGTCGAAGCGCTGCTGGTCGTTGGCATCCTGTACGCGTGGTTGAAAAATGGCGACGACGACGCGCGCCGCGGCCTGCCGTACCTGTGGGGCGGCCTGGCGGCCGGCGTGATCGCGGCGGTCGCGCTCGGCGCGGCGCTGGTCGGCTTCACCGAGGTGCTCTCCGGTGACGCGCAGGATTACTTCCAGACCGCGATGGTGCTCATCGCCTGCGTGCTGATCGTGCAGATGGTGCTGTGGATGAAGCAGCACGGCCGCACGCTGAAGCGCGACATGGAACAGTCGCTGCAAAAGAGCAAGCGCGATTCGAACTGGTGGGGTGTCGCGCTGCTGGTCGCGCTGGCGATCGCGCGCGAAGGCAGCGAAACGGTCATCTTCCTGTACGGCCTCGGCTTCGGCCAGTCGGGTCATGTCGACGGCAGCCAGATGCTCGCTGTCGCGATCGGTCTCGCGCTCGCATTCCTGACCTTCTACGTGTTGCAGCTCGGCGGCAAGATCATCTCGTGGCGGGTCTTTTTCCGCGTCACCGAAATCATGCTGCTGTTCCTCGGCGCGGGGCTGTTCCAGACCGGCATCGACAAGCTGATCGACAAGGAAATCCTGCCGACGCTCGTCGACCAGCTGTGGAATTCGTCGGCGATCCTCGATGATTCGAGCACCTTCGGTTCGCTCGTCGCGACGCTGACCGGCTACCGTGCGCATCCGGCACTGATGAATCTGCTTGCCTATGCCGTCTACTGGGCGGTCGTTTATCTGCTGGTGCGCCGCGCCACTCGCAAGCCCGCGCAGCAAACAGCAGGGCGCGCGGCATGAGCGCCGTGATGGCTTCGCGGCCGGGCCGCCTCGCGGCGGTCGGCCAGTGGATGCAGCGCCATGGCGCGGTGATTCGTGGCATCCAATGGGTCGTGGTCGCGGTGTACGCGTTCCTGATCATCGCGCCCGCGCTGATGCCGCTGCCGGACGATACCGCGCATCTGTGGAGCAACCTGACGCTCGCCGCGCAGTTCGTGTTCTGGGGCATCTGGTGGCCGTTCGTGTTGCTGTCGATGGTGATGCTCGGCCGCGTCTGGTGCGGCGTGCTGTGCCCGGAGGGCGCGCTCGCCGAGTTCGCGAGCAAGTACGGCCGCGGCCGCGCGATTCCGCACTGGATGCGCTGGGGCGGCTGGCCCTTCGTTGCGTTCGGAATCACGACGATCTACGGCCAGATGGTGAGCGTCTACCAGTATCCGAAGGCGGTGCTGCTGGTGCTCGGCGGCTCGACTTTCGCGGCCATCGTGATCGGTCTGCTGTATGGACGCGAGAAGCGCGTCTGGTGCAAATACCTGTGCCCCGTCAACGGGGTTTTTTCGCTTCTGGCGCGCCTCGCGCCGTTTCACTACAAGGTCGACGAAGACGCGTGGCGCCGTTCCTACACCAACGGCGAGCATGGGCACCGGGTGATTCCGATCAACTGCGCGCCGCTCGTGCCGTTGCGCAACATGAAGGGCGCGGCCGACTGCCATATGTGCGGCCGCTGCAGCGGACACCGTGATGCGATCGAGCTGACGTGGCGCAAGCCGTCGACGGAAGTCGTGCAGTTGGGCGACAAAAAGGCGAATCCGTGGGACACCGCGCTGATCCTGTATGGCCTGCTCGGCATCGCGATCGGTGCGTTCCACTGGACCGCGTCGCGCTGGTTCATCGACCTGAAGATGTTCGCGGCGACCTGGCTCGTCGATCACGACATCACGTGGCCGCTCGACACCAATGCCCCGTGGTTCCTGTTCACGCATTACCCCGACCAGAACGACGTGTTCTCGTGGCTCGACGGCTCGCTGCTGATCGGCTACATCGTCGCGACGGCGCTCGTCTACGGCACCGCGCTGCTGCTGTTGCTGACGGGCGCCACGCGCATGCTCGGGCGCTTCAACGCAACGCGGCTGCATCACTTGACGCAGGGGCTGATTCCGATTGCGGGCGCGGGTGTGTTCCTCGGTTTGTCGGCGACGACGCTGTCGCTGCTGCGCGCCGAGCACGTGTCACTGTGGTGGGCGTCGGATCTGCGCATCGCGATTCTCGTGATTGCCAGCGCGTGGAGCGCATGGCTCGCGTGGCTCGTCACGCGTCGCTATAGCGAGCGCTTCGTGCAGCGCGCACTGGCGATGCTGTGGTTCGTCGCGGCGCTGGCGGTCGTCAACAGCGCGTGGTGGCTGATGTTCTGGGGCTGGGCGTCGAAGTAAGTGTTTGGCCTGTGTTCGGTGCGAACGCAGGCGCAAGCGCAAAGAAAGCAAGCGCAAAGAAAAAGCCGTGGAATGGCAACATCCCACGGCTTTTTCATTTTCAACTTCAGCGATGTGCGCCGTTGCGCGCTTCCGCTTTCGAATGAGAACCGAAAAAAACGGCCTGGCTTGCTGCGACGGCTGGCTTGGTGTCTACACGAAGGGGTCTAGTTCTCGCGTGCAAGCCGTCGTGGCTGGCTAATGCCTAACACCTCTCGGGGAGGTGGTCCCCACAATACCCGGTACTTACTTCGTGTTGCGTTGCTACTTCGTCAGGATCAGCTTGCCGAGGCGCGTCGCACGTAACTGGTACGTCTCGCCGTTGTGCACGATGCTGATGTGACTATGGCCTTGCAGCAGCGCGTCGCTGCGCACGACCCGTTCCGCCGTCTCGCCTTGGCCGGCGGTGCGTTCCGCGGTGGGCTTCGCCGCTTGCGCGGTCGTCGTCGACGGCTTCGTGCGGCTGGTTAGCGCGGACGCCGAGCGGCGCAGGCTGAGCGTGGTGGAGCGAGTCATATCGGTCATTCGTTCTAGCTTGTTCGTCGATTCGATGGGATGATTCTAAATGATAACTATTCCTATTTACAAGGGCGAGAAATTCATCGGATTCGACTTCTGATAGCTGAATGAAATGTGCGGCTAGACGACGACCTTGGGGCCATCCTGGACATGGCTCCGCAGCGGCGCGGGCAAGACGCCCGCGCGGTTTCTCAGTGCAACGGTCCCGGTTCCTGTTTGGTCGCGACGTACTGGCGGATCAGCCTCACCGTGTCGATATCGTTCTCGCGATACGCGGACTTGACGATCTCCTGCGTCCGCACGGCGTCCTGATCGGTCGTCGAGACGGGCAGCGTGGTCGCGTACTCGAAGCGCAGGAACAACTGCAGTTCGTCGGGTTGCTCGATCGTCATCGTCAGTGAGCCGCCAACGTGTTCGGCGGTCGGCAGGATGTCGTAGCGCACGCTGTCGCTTTCCTGCAGCGTGACGCGATCGCGCACGGTGGCCTGGCCGTAGTGCAACTCACGCTCGAGCACATTGCCGTCGCGCGACAGGATCGTGCAGCTGTCGAGACCCATCACGAACAGTTGCGGCTGCTCGGCGCGCAACACGAGACCTTCCCACAGCTGCTCGCGGGTCATCGATTCGACGAGGGGATTCAACGGATCGTTGATCTGAATGAGGTGTTCGAAATTCAAGTCGACTGCGTCCTATGAAAATATTGCAATGCCCGTGGCCCGAACGGGCGACGTCCGACCGTCCTATGCATCGTCTGGTGCGCCTGTTAAGCGACGGCGAGCGCGGAGCGGATCGAGATCGTGTGCGTGAGGATCTTGTGCACCGGGCATGCATTGGCAATTTGCAAAAGCCGTTCCCGCTGCTCGTCGGACAATTCGCCATCGAGCATGATCTGACGGTCGATCGTCGAGCCCGCGTCGCCGGTTTCCATCGACAGTTTGACCCGTACGCTCGCGAGCGGCCAGCCTTTGCGCTGCGCGTACATCTTTAGCGTGATCGACGTGCACGCGCCGAGGCTCGACAGCAGCAGCGAGACCGGTGTCGGGCCGCGGTCGCCGCCGCCTAGCGATTCGGGTTCGTCGGCAATCCATGTGTGCTTGCCGTCGTCGAACACGACCTGGAAATTCGTCGAACCGATGTGGGCGGTGACGGTGGGCTCTGCCATGCGCGCTCCTGTGATAGCGATCATATTGGGTCGCGCGCCTCGCACTGTTGCAAGCAACGCGGCTCGCGCGACATGAGCCGATATTGTGACCGAATTTACCGGTGTTCGCGCCCCGAGAGGGGCAATCTGGCGGCGCGCGTTAGCCGGTCAATGCGTGATCGCGCCCATCCGCCCGGCCTGATAGTCGACCACCGCCTGACGGATCTCGTCCTCGGTATTCATCACAAACGGGCCATAGCGCACCACCGGCTCCTTCAGCGGCACGCCGCCGAGCAGCAGCACTTCGAGCGGTTCGTCGCCGGCCGTGATGGTCACCGTGTCGCCGTCGTTGGCGAACACGACCATCGTGCGCGCGTCGAGGTCGGCGCGCGCGTCGCCTTCGCCATACACGCCCTTGCCGGACAGCCCATACGCGAACACGCGATAGTCGGCCGGCACCGGCTGGCGGATCGTCGCGCCCGGCTGCAGAGAGAAATGCTGATACAGGATCGGCGTACGCGTTTCGATAGCGGCCTTGATGCCGAGCGCCTCGCCCGCGATGACCTTGACGCGCACCCGGCCGTCCTCGGACGTCGCGACTGGGATGCGTGCCGACGGGATTTCCTGGTAGCGCGGCGCGATCATCTTGTCGCGACGCGGCAGGTTCACCCATAACTGCAGGCCGTGCACGCGCCCGCCGGTGCGCGTGAATTCTGGGTCGGGCATTTCGCTATGCACGACGCCCGCGCCCGCGGTCATCCACTGGACGTCGCCGGCGTGCAGCGTGCCCGAATGACCCGCCGAGTCCTTGTGGCCGAACTGGCCCTCGAGCACGTAGGTGACCGTCTCGAAGCCGCGATGCGGATGATCGGGCGCGCCGATGGCCTCGCCCGGCGCATAGTCGACCGGCCCCATTTCGTCGAGCAGCAGGAACGGATCGAAGTCCATCAGGAGACGCGTCGGAAACGGTCGATGAACGACGAATCCGCCGCCTTCCACCGTGCGAACCGACGGAAACGTGCGTTCGATCGTACGTGACGTAGTCATCAATATCACCTCGAAAAATGGGGAATAGCGTTATTTCTGAAACATGGAGCTATTATAGGGACCGTTTTTCGCGGTGCCAGCCGCCCCTCGGCAATGGATTGTTCTGTTTATGGAACGATGAGATGAAGATCGATTCACACAACCTGAACGACCTGATGTACTTTTCGCAGGTCGTCGAACATGGCGGATTTTCGGCCGCCGAGCGGGTGTTGGGCATCTCGAAGTCGCGCCTGTCGCGCCGGCTCACGGAGCTGGAGGCGTCGCTCGGCGTGCGGCTGTTGCAGCGTTCCACTCGCAAGCTCGCGCTGACGGAAGCGGGGCAGCTGTTCTACCAGCACTGTCAGGCGATGCTCAGCGAAGCGCAGGCGGCGGTCAATGTCGTGCAGCAGCTGCGCTCGTCGCCGCGTGGCACGGTGCGCGTCAGCGTGCCGGTCACGATCTCGCAGACGATTCTGTCGACGATCCTACCGGAATTCATGCACCGCTATCCGGAAGTGCGCGTCGTGATGCGCGTGACCAATCGCGTGGTCGATCTGTTCGAGGATTCGATCGACGTCGCGCTGCGCGTGCGTTCCGATCCGCCGGAAAACGCGAACATCGTCGTGCGGCCGCTGTGGCGCACCGAGCAGATGCTGGTCGGCGCGCCGAGCCTGCTGCAGCAGAATGCGCCGCCGTTGACGCCGTCCGACCTGAACCGCTTCGAAACACTCGACGTGCCGACGAGCGACGGCCGCCACGTGTACAACCTGATCTCGCCCGACGGTACGCGCCATGCTCACGAGCACGAGCCGCGTCTCGTGACCGCTGATCTGATGACGATTCGCGAGGCGGTGCTAGCCGGTGTCGGCATCGCCGCATTGCCCGAGATGATGTATGGCGCCGCGTTGAGGGCGGGACTGTTGTCACCCGTGATGCCGGGCTGGAGTTTTCCGACGCCGCAGTTGTACGCGGTGTTCGTATCGCGTCAGGGCATGGTGCCGGCCGTGCGCGCGTTCGTCGATTATCTGGTCGAGATGCTCGATCCCGATGAAGGTAAGCACATCATGGGCGAGTGTCCTGCGCACGGCAACAAAACGGTGGCGCAGGCATCGGTTGCGGCGGCGGCTCCGGTTGCGTCGACGGTGGCTTAATCAGGCGCTTGAGGAAACTCAAGAGTCGCACGGTGCGCTGCGGCCGCTATCGCGCTTCGCAAATCGCTTTTAGCATTTAAGCGTGGCCTGTTATGGTTACTTTCAATGGCCGTTTGCTTGAATGCGCGCGCGCACAGGAATATAGTGAAATCCCTTTCGCTAAGGAGTCTCCTATGCGAAAACTCATGGCCGCTATCATAGCGGGCCTGATAGGGCTGACCGCGTTGTCCGTGTCGACCACGGCCCTCGCATGCGGTGATAAAAGCTATCAGTCTTCGGCCGATGGCAAATGATCCCGCCGCCCGAAGGCGCCGAGCGCGCACAAAAAAGGCCTTCATCCGACGATGAAGGCCTTTTACTTTCTGGCCGTGTTTCAACGGGTTTTTGCGCGTGGACGAGCGTTCTGCTTCGCGTGCCAGCGACCCGTTACTTCGCTTTGGGCTGCGTGACGAAGCCGATCTTCGTCAGTCCGCCAGCCTGCGCGGCGGACATCAACTGAGCGACCTTCTCGTACGGCACCTTGCGGTCCGCATCGAGATGCAGTTCCGGCTGCGGGCTCGCCTGCGCGGCCGCGGCGATCTTCGCGGCGAGCGCCGCGTCGTCGACCTTGGTGCTGTCCCACAGCACGTTGCCGTCCGCGTCGATTGTCACCGTCACCTGCGGGGGCTTCGTGTCTTCCTTCTGACTGCTCGCATGCGGCAGATCGATCTTGGCCGCGTGGCGGATCACCGGAATCGTCACCATGAAGACGATCAGCAGAACCAGCATCACGTCGACGAGCGGCGTCATGTTGATCTCGTTCATCAGGCCGTCGTCATCGTCTCCGGCGAAAGGGCTCATTGCCATTGGAGTGCCTCGTCGATCAGTTGGCGCGGGTCGCGAGACGCAGGCCGTCGCCGCGCTTGGTCGACGACAGACGGGCACCCGTTACGAAGAACGCATGCAGGCCGTGCGCGAAGCGGCTCAGCTTCGCGACGATCGCCTTGTTGGCGCGCGTCAGCGCGTTGTAGCCGAGCACCGCCGGAATCGCGACGAACAGACCGAACGCGGTCATGATCAGCGCTTCGCCGACCGGGCCGGCCACCTGGTCGATCGACGACTGGCCGCTCGCGCCGATCGCGAGCAGCGCGTGATAGATGCCCCACACGGTTCCGAACAGGCCGACGAACGGCGCGGTGCTGCCGATCGACGCGAGAATCGCGAGACCGCTCTGCATGCGCGCGACGCTTTCGTCCATCGTGTCTTTCAGGCAGCGCGTGATCCAGTCCGACACGTCCATGCGGTCATGCAGATGCGGCTGCGTCTGGTGATGATGGTCGGCCGCTTCCTGGCCCGACAGCGCGAGCGCGAGGAACGGATTGTCATACGGCGTCGAGGCGCCGCCGCCGAGCTTCTTCACGCCGTCGGCGAGGTCGTCCGAATGCCAGAACGCCTGCTCGGCGTTCTTCGTCAGGCGCTTCAGGCGCACCACATTCCAGCCCTTGACGATGATCACGCTCCACGACATCACCGACATGATCAACAGTGCGAGCGCGATACCGCGCGTCACGAAATCCCCTTGCGCCCACACGTGCGCCAATCCGTAGTTTTGCATCGCAATTCCTTGTTTTTGAAAGCTTGCTTCAGTCGGTCAGATTGAAGTTGAAAGGCTGGGTGTACGCGGCTCTGACGGGCTCGCCGTTCTCGAGATACGGTTTGCAGGCGCTCGCGCGCACGGCGGCGACGGCCTCGTCGTCGAGACGGCTAAAGCCGCTGCTCTTCTTCAACTCGATGCTTTCGAGCTTGCCGGTCAGGCCGACCACGAAATGGACGTACGCCGTGCCGGCCTCGCCGCGGCGCCGCGACAGCGCAGGGTAGTCCGGATGTGCGATGTTGCAATCGAGATGCGACACGTTCTTTGGCGCACTGATGTCCATCGTCTGTTTGCCGATCGCGGGCGCTGCCGCGGCGGGCGGCGTCGCCGGTGTGGCAGGCGCGGGTGGTGTCGGATCGGGCGCCGCGACGGGCGTCGGCGACGGAGCAGCGGCCTCGGGCAACGGAGTCGGAGTGGGAGTCGGCTTTGGCGTCGGGGCCGGCTTCGGCTGGACTTTCGGCTTCGTATGGACGGGCGGCGTCGGCTGAGGCGGCGGCGGTGCGATCGATTGCAGCGCGGCCGGCGCGGCGACCGGTGCGGGCGGCAGCAGCTCGGCGGTCATCACGTGCGATTCGAGCGCGACCTGCACGGGCTCGTGACGCAGCGTCATGATCACGGCGAGCAGCGCGACGTGTACCGCGGCGACCACGGCGGTGGTCGTCAGCACGCGGGAATTCGGGCGGGTGGACGACGCCAGCGGGGCGCCTGCGGTAACGGGGTGCGGAGCCTGCATGGTCAGTGTGGCAGCGCACCGTTCGGGCGGCGCGGCAGACAGGACATCGTCATGTTCGGAAAATCAGCAGCGAAATGAACAAAGTAGTCACGAAACCAATCAGCAATTCCATCTCGAACTCCTTTCGAAGGGGAGAGCGGGGTAGCTGGCTGGTACGAATACTGGCTTGCTGACGGCAGTGGGATAACGCGGTACGGCGGACTGTACTGCGGTTTTGTTGCAGACATGCGGCACTGTCAATGTCGCATTAAGCGTTAAATGCGCATGAAATATAGGGGCTTTGGGACACTGACACGGCTTGCACCGCGCCCCGCTAGCTAATTCAGGCTGCCTTGCGCTCGTAGAACGTGACCTGCACGACCTCGGCGATGCTCTGCACTTGCTGATGAGGCTCGACCACACCGCAACGACTCGCGCACACGCCGCTTTGCAGCATCACATCGCGCACGGATTCCTCGCATTTGCCGCAGCACGAGGCGACGCCAAGTTCAAACTGCAACTCGTCGAACGAGTCGATGCCGTCCGCGATCGAGGAGCGGATGGTGCGGTCGGAAACGGATTTGCAAACACAGACGATCATGGCGGCGTCATAGCTAACGTTAATGCGAATTATTATCATTTTGTTTGGTTCGTTTGACAAGCATCGTCTGCGATTTTTTGTAACAAAACCAGCCTCTTAGAATGGATTTCGTCCGAAGAACGGGCAGCGGTGAGCGAGACCCGGCTCTAGGCGGCGCGGGAATCCGATGCGGCTGTGCGGCGGGAGGGTATCAAGACGTGCTCGACCGCAGCCTCGATCCGCAGCAGTGTGGCGGCCAGTTGCTGCTGATGGATGCCGTCGTCGGTGGAGTAGAAGCGTGGTAGCGGCGTGCTTGCAGCCGGCGTGGCGGCGCGCAGGCCGTGCTGCTCAAGCACGCGTTCGAGTTGGCGAGCGATCGCCACGCTCGTGTCGATCAGCGCGAGCCGCTCGCCGACGATGTCGCGGATCGCAGCGTCGAGAAACGGGTAATGGGTGCAACCGAGCACCAGCGTGTCGGCGCCGGCGTCGAGCATCGGTTGCAGGTAGCTGCGCAGCAGTGCGCGCAGCTCGGCCGAGCCGACGTCGCAGCGCTCGACCGCCTGCACGAGCCCGTGCCCGGGCTGGCAGAGAAAGCGGCAATCGGCGGCGTAGCGTTCGAGCAGTCCCTGGAAGCGGGCACTGCGCAGCGTCGCCTGGGTTGCCAGCACGCCGGCGACGCGGCTCCTGGATTGCAGTGCGGCGGGCTTGACGCCCGGTTCGACGCCGACTAGCGGAATCGGCAGCTTTTCGCGCACCAGCGCGATCGACTGCGCGGTCGCCGTATTGCACGCGACCACGAGCGCCTTCGCGCCTCGTGCGGCGAGCCATTCGCCGATCGCTAGCGTGCGGTCGGTGATGAAGTCGTCGTCGCGCTCGCCATAGGGCGCGTACAGCGAATCGGCGACATACAGCAGCGCCTCGTCAGGCAGTTGCGCGCGCACCGCGCGCAGCACCGACAGTCCGCCGAGCCCCGAATCGAAAATACCGATCGGCGCCTGCGACGCGGCGCCAGAGGCAACACTGCGGACAGTCGGGGACGGCGCGGGGACGGGCATAGTGAAGAAAACGAGCGTGACGTGGTGGTCGAAGAAACAGGCGGAGCCAGGGCAAAGCGCGAGCAAGCGCGCAAGTATATCGCCCACGCGGTACGGTCCGGGCGCGAATGCGTGCCCGGCAGGCATTCGCGCCGCTACCTCGCGGGATGCTTCAAGGTGCCTCGCTCAGGACTCGACCGAGCCCATCGCGCTTTGCTGGTAGTTCTGGATACCGACCTTGTCGATCAGATCGAGCTGGGTTTCGAGCCAGTCGATGTGCTCTTCGGTGTCGTCGAGAATCTTCGTGAAGATTTCGCGCGAGATGAAATCGCGCACCGATTCGCAGTAGGCAATCGCCTCCTTGCAGGTGCTTTGCGAAATCTGTTCGAGCTTCAGATCGCATTCGAGGATCTCTTTGGTTTCCTCACCGATCAGCAGCTTGTGCAGGTCCTGCAGATTCGGCAGACCGTCGAGCATGAAGATCCGTTCGATCAGCATGTCGGCATGCTTCATTTCGCCGATCGACTCGTCGTACTCGTGCTTGCCGAGCTTATCGAGGCCCCAATGACCGTACATCCGCGCATGCAGGAAGTACTGGTTGATCGCGGTCAGCTCGTTCTTCAGCTGCGCGTTCAGATATTCGATGACCTTCTTGTCGCCTTGCATGTTATTTCCTTTTTCGGGGACCTTGAATTTCCAACAACAATAAACGCCATGCCCCAAAAAGCCAAGAATCCGACACAAGTTTTGGCGGCGCTTGCGGCCTCGTGCGTGCGGCGCCTTGCGCATGCGTGATGCGGGGCAAAAAAAAGCCGGGACCGCAGCCCCGGCTTTTCGCCCGATCCGAGTGGCGCTAATTGCGACTCATCAAGCCGTGGCGACCGGAATCTTGCCGATCTTGGCCTGCCATTCCTTCGGGCCGGTCTGGTGCACGGAGGTGCCGTTCGAATCGACGGCGACCGTGACCGGCATGTCTTGCACGTCGAACTCGTAGATCGCTTCCATGCCGAGGTCTTCGAACGCGAGCACCTCCGCGCTGCGGATCGCCTTCGACACGAGGTACGCGGCGCCGCCGACAGCCATCAGGTACGCGGCCTTGTGCTTCTTGATCGCCTCGATCGCGACCGGGCCGCGCTCGGCCTTGCCGATCATCGAAATGAGGCCGGTTTGCGCGAGCATCGTCTCGGTGAACTTGTCCATCCGCGTCGCGGTGGTCGGGCCTGCCGGGCCGACCGCTTCGTCACGTACCGGATCGACCGGGCCGACGTAGTAGATCACGCGGTTGGTGAAATCGACCGGCAGCTTCTCGCCCTTCGCGAGCATGTCGGCGATGCGCTTGTGCGCGGCGTCGCGGCCCGTCAACATCTTGCCGGACAGCAGCAGCGTCTGGCCCGGCTTCCAGCCGGCCACTTCTTCCGGCGTCAGCGTGTTCAGATCGACGCGTTTGCTGGTCTCCGTGTTCGGTTCCCAGTGCACCTTCGGCCATGCGTCGAGCGACGGCGCTTCGAGTTTGGCGACGCCCGAGCCGTCGAGCGTGAAGTGGGCGTGGCGGGTCGCCGCGCAGTTCGGGATGATCGCGATCGGCTTGGACGCGGCGTGCGTCGGCGCGGCCATGATTTTCACGTCGAGCACCGTGGACAGGCCACCGAGACCCTGCGCGCCGATGCCGAGCGCGTTGACCTTCTCGTGCAGCTCGACGCGCAGCTCTTCGATCCAGTCCTTCGGTCCGCGTGCAATCACGTCCTGAATGTCGATGGGGTCCATCAGCGATTCCTTGGCCATCAGCATCGCTTTCTCAGCGGTGCCGCCGATGCCGATGCCGAGCATGCCCGGCGGGCACCAGCCGGCGCCCATCGTCGGCACGGTCTTCAGAATCCAGTCGACGATCGAGTCCGACGGGTTCAGCATCGCGAACTTCGACTTGTTCTCCGAGCCGCCGCCCTTGGCCGCGACCTGTACGTCGACGGTGTTACCCGGAACGATCTCGTAGTGGATCACGGCCGGCGTGTTGTCCTTGGTGTTCTTGCGCGCGCCTTCGGGCGGGCTCACGATCGATGCGCGCAGCACGTTGTCCGGGTTCAGGTAACCGCGGCGCACGCCTTCGTTGATCATGTCGGTGACGCTCATCGTCGCGCCGTCCCAGCGCACGTCCATGCCGACCTTCACGAATACCGTGACGATGCCAGTATCCTGGCAGATCGGGCGCTTGCCTTCGGCGCACATGCGGCTGTTGGTCAGGATCTGCGCGATCGCGTCCTTCGCTGCCGGGCTCTGTTCGAGCTCGTATGCGCGGCCGAGCGCTTCGATGTAGTCGAGCGGATGGTAGTAGCTGATGTACTGCAGCGAATCAGCGATGCTCTGGATCAGATCTTCCTGTTTGATGACGGTCATGGCTAGCTCAGTGGGGAGGCGCTTGTTTTCGGATCGCAGCGCGTGCGGTCAGTCTTGCGCCTTCAGGGGAGTGGAAACCTTGATGCCGCCCACGGCGTGCAATGCCGCGGGCTCTTCGAAATGCTTGGGATGCGTGTGCGTGGTGAGGCGGTCGACGAGCGCCATCACGAGCGCGGATACGAGGAACGTGACGTGGATGATCACCTGCCACATGATCGTGTGCGTCGTGTTCTGGTCGGGGCTGATGAAGGTCTTCAGCAGATGGATCGACGAGATGCTGATCAGCGCCATCGACAGCTTCACTTTCAGCACGCCGGCGTTCACATGATCGAGCCATTCCGGTTCGTCCGGATGGCCGTCGAGGCCGAGGCGCGACACGAACGTTTCATACCCGCCGATGATCACCATGATCAGCAGGTTCGAGATCATCACCACGTCGATCAGGCCCAGCACGACGAGCATGATGCTGGTTTCGTCGAGCTTCATCGCGTCGGACACCAGATGCCAGACTTCCTTCAGGAACAGCACGACGTAGACTGCCTGCGCGACGATCAGCCCGAGATACAGCGGCACCTGCAGCCAACGGCTCATGAATACGAGGTGGGGCAGCGCGCGCATAGGGCGGCGCGGACGGGCGGAGGCGGGTCGCGAAGCGGACATAGGCAACGGTCAGATGAAGCGGGCGTGACGGAACACGGGCCAGGCGCCGACGGCGGTGCGGGGCGCGGCCATCGGAGGATCGCGAGACTCGCGTCGGGCGCCGTATTGTACAGCGTCGGTCGAATCTGCTGCTCTGCGGCGGGCAGCGCGCCCGCCACGCACGAACTACGATGCGACCGGCGGCACGCTACGCGCCTTCAGGCTCGCGAGACCGATACCGGCGACCACGCAGGCGAGCGCGATGCCGTGCGCGAGCGTGGGCCGCTCGCCGAGGAACACGATGCCGTAGAGCGCCGCGGCGACCGGCAGCACCGCGCTGAACACGCCGGCGAGACTACCGGACACGTGGCGGATGCCTTTCATCCACAGCCAGAACGAGAAGATGCTGGCCGACAGCCCGTACCACAGCACCAGCATCCAGACGTTCGATGGCACCGCGCGATAGTCGAAATGCGCGAGCGCGCCGGCGCCGAGCGGCAGCATCAGCAACAGGCCGAACAGATGCGTGTACGCGCAGATGTCGATCGGCGCGAGCGTCTGCGTGAGGCGGCGCGACAGGATGATGTACAGCGATTCGCAGCACACCGCGCCGAGCACCATGAAGTTGCCCGCGAGCGAGCCGGTGCCGGCCGTCGCGTCCGCGCCCGCCTCGCCGTGCGCGACATTGATGACGACGACGCCGACGATCGCCAGCGCGATCGACGCGAGCGCGCGGCCATCCGGCCGCTCCTTCAGGAGCAGCCACGACAGCAGCGCGACGACCGCCGGAATCGTGCTCGTGATCACGCCGGCCGCGACCGCGCTGGTGCGCGCGACGCCGTTGAGCATCAGCAGCGTGAAGCCGAAGGTGCCGAATAGCGCTTGTAAAAACAGGTTGATCCATTCGTCGCGTTTGACGCGGCGCAGTTTGGTCACGCGCAGGAGCGGCCATAGCACGGCCATCGCGATGACAAAACGCAGCAGCGCGAACAGCGGGACGGGAACGAAGGCGACGATCGATTTACCGATTCCGACATTGCTGCCCACCAGCAGCATCGAGGTAATGAGGAGCAGGGCGTAGCGATTCAAGCTGGAATCCGGACGGCTAGTTCAGTTAGCATTGTAAGAGGCCGTGCGACCGGTGGTAAGGGTGCGAAGGCGGGCGACCGGACGGTGCAACGGGTTCGCATCAGCGGCATGCGATGTGCTGCGGGTGAACATTGAACGCTCCGTAGAACGGGCGATTTTTTCCGCGCGCATCTCGTCTGATCAACGCTCAAGCACGTCGGTGGCTCGCCCGATCTAAGGGTTTTCGCTTGCAGATCAACACGATGTGCGTAAGTGGCCGGTAAGTTGCGGCGCTTATGGTTGAGCCTTGACGCGGGTTGATCGAGCAGGGTGCCTGCAAGCACGGATGTTGCGATGCCGCACGCGCGCGCGTTTGACGGCATTGCGAGGTGGGAGACAGCGCCGCTCGTGGCGGCTCGAACAGGATAAGGCCCGCGCGCGATGCGCGCCCGTACAGGTTTTCCGTTTTTCATCTTCACCAAGGGGTTGTCGATGTCTGCGATTGAATCGGTTCTTCAGGAACGCCGCGTTTTTCCGCCCTCCGCCGACACGGCGAAGGGTGCCACGATCTCCGGCATGGACGCGTACCGGGCGCTTGCCGCCGAAGCGGAGCGCGACTACGAAGGCTTTTGGGGGCGTCTTGCGAAGGAGACGCTAAGTTGGCACAAGCCATTTACGAAGGTGCTGGACGAATCGAAGGCGCCGTTCTATACGTGGTTCGAAGACGGCCAGCTGAACGCGTCGTATAACAGCATCGACCGTCACGTCGAGGCCGGCAACGGCGGGCGCGTCGCGATCGTGTTCGAAGCCGACGACGGTACCGTCACCAACGTCACCTATCAGGATCTGCTGCAACGCGTATCGCGCTTCGCGAATGCGCTGAAAAAACGCGGCGTGAAGAAGGGCGACCCGGTCGTCATCTATATGCCGATGTCGATCGAGGCCGTCGTCGCGATGCAGGCATGCGCGCGTATCGGCGCGACGCACTCGGTCGTGTTCGGCGGCTTCTCGTCGAAGTCGCTCAACGAGCGGCTCGTCGACGTCGGCGCGGTCGCGCTGATCACGTCCGACGAACAGATGCGCGGCGGCAAGGCCTTGCCGCTGAAGAGCATCGCCGACGAAGCGCTCGCGCTCGGCGGCTGCGAGAAGGTCAAGAGCGTGATCGTGTACCAGCGCACCGGCGGCAAGGTCGCGTGGGACGGCGCACGCGACCTGTGGATGCACGAACTCACGCAGGGTGAGTCGGACCAATGCGCGCCCGAATGGGTCGACGCCGAGCATCCGCTCTTCATCCTCTATACGTCGGGCTCGACCGGCAAGCCGAAGGGCGTGCAGCACAGCACCGGCGGCTATCTGCTGTGGGCCGCGCAAACGCTGAAGTGGACCTTCGACTGGCGCCCCTCCGACGTGTTCTGGTGTACCGCCGACATCGGCTGGATCACCGGCCATAGCTACATCACGTACGGACCGCTGACGCTCGGCGGCACTCAGGTCATGTTCGAAGGCGTACCGACCTATCCGGACGCCGGGCGCTTCTGGCAGATGATCGCCAAACACAAGGTCACGCTGTTCTATACGGCGCCGACGGCGATCCGCTCGCTGATCAAGGCCTCCGAGGCCGACGCCAAAGTGCATCCGAAGAGCTACGACCTGTCGACGTTGCGCATCATCGGCACGGTCGGCGAGCCGATCAATCCGGAAGCGTGGGTGTGGTACTACGAGAACGTCGGCGGCGGCCGTTGTCCGGTCGTCGATACGTGGTGGCAGACCGAAACCGGCGGTCACATGATCGCGCCGATGCCGGGCGCGACGCCGCTCGTGCCGGGTTCGTGCACGCTGCCCCTGCCGGGCATCATGGCTGCGGTCGTCGACGAAACGGGCCAGGACGTGCCGAACGGGCAGGGCGGCATTCTGGTGGTCAAGCGTCCGTGGCCGGCAATGTTGCGCAACGTGTGGGGCGATCCGGACCGCTACAAGAAGAGCTACTTTCCCGAGGAGCTCGGCGGCAAGCTCTATCTCGCCGGCGACGGCGCGGTGCGCGACAAGGAAACCGGCTACTTCACGATCATGGGCCGCATCGACGACGTGCTGAACGTGTCGGGCCATCGTCTCGGCACGATGGAGATCGAGTCGGCGCTGGTCGCCAATCCGCTCGTCGCGGAAGCAGCCGTGGTGGGCCGCCCCGATGCGACGACCGGTGAGGCGGTATGCGCGTTCGTCGTGCTGAAGCGTGCGCGTCCGCAAGGCGAAGAGGCCGTCAAGCTCGCGAACGAACTGCGCAACTGGGTCGGCAAGGAGATCGGTCCGATCGCGAAACCGAAGGACATCCGCTTCGGCGAGAACCTGCCGAAGACGCGTTCGGGCAAGATCATGCGTCGTCTGTTGCGCTCGCTCGCGAAGGGCGAGGAGATCACGCAGGACGTGTCGACGCTGGAAAACCCGGCGATTCTCGACCAGCTCGGCGAGTCGATTTAAAGCGTTGTAAGCGGGTCTGCGTTGACGGCGGCGGTGTGTCGATCGACACACTTGCCGGTGTATCGAGCAGACCCGTGAATCGAGCGGACGGCTTGCATCACGGCATTGCGCGGACAATCCCAATTGCCTCGCCGTTGCCTTTTTGATACATAGGCGCATGGCCGCGCCGCACCTATCCTCCCATGCCACGTTGAACCCCCCGCCCGAACCGCCTCCGGTCTCGGCGGCGATGGCGCTCGCGCATCGCAAGTACTGGCGCTTCAACCTCGCGCTGATCGCGGTGCTGATGACGCTCGGCTTCTTTGTCTCCTTCGTCGTGCCGTTGCTGGCGCCCGCGCTTGCGCAGGTGCGCGTTGGCGGCTTCAGCCTGCCGTTCTACTTTGGCGCGCAGGGCGCGATCCTGATCTACCTCGCGTTGATCGTCGTCTATATCGTGCTGATGCAGCGCGCCGATCGTCGGTTGCAGCGCGCGTTCGAAGCGGATTCGCAGCGCGATGCCGCAAGCGGTCCCGCCGCGGATTCCACCAGCGGCGCGAACGATGAAGTCAACGTCGGCACGGCCGCGCCGGCCGCGCGCGGACGCTGAGCCGATGAAACTCACGCATCGGCTGATCCGCTCGTACGCGCTCTACACGCTCGGCTTTCTGCTGTTCGTCTACGTGATGTGGCGCATCGAGCGCAGCACCGGTCCCGGTGTGTGGATCGGCTATGTGTTCCTGTTCGTGCCGATCGCGGTGTATGCGGTGATCGGCGTGCTGTCGCGCACGTCCGATCTGGTCGAATACTACGTGGCGGGACGGCGCGTGCCGTCGGCCTTCAATGGCATGGCGACCGCGGCCGACTGGCTGTCGGCCGCGTCGTTCATCGGTCTCGCGGGCTCGATCTACGCGACCGGCTACGATGGCCTCGCGTACCTGATGGGTTGGACCGGCGGCTATTGTCTCGTTGCGTTCCTGCTCGCGCCGTATGTGCGCAAGCTGGCGCGCTACACAATTCCCGACTTTCTCGGCACGCGCTATTCGAGCAACGCGGTGCGCGGCCTCGCGGCGCTCGCCGCGATCCTGTGCTCGTTCGTTTATCTGGTCGCGCAGATCCAGGGTGTCGGGCTGATCGCGACGCGCTTTATCGGCGTCGATTTCGCGGTCGGCATTTTCTGCGGGCTCGCGGGGATTCTGGTGTGCTCGTTTCTGGGCGGCATGCGCGCCGTTACGTGGACCCAGGTTGCGCAGTACATCATCCTGATCCTCGCGATGCTGATACCGGTGTCGATGATCGCGCATAAGGACGGCCTCGGCTGGGTGCCGCAATTCAGCTATGGGCGCCTGATGGAGCGCATGGAAGCGCTCGAGAAGCAGGTGCGCGACGCGCCGCTCGAGGAGCGCGTGCGCGACGACTATCGACGCCGTGCCGCGCTGATGCAGATGCGGCTCGATACGCTGCCGCAATCGTTCATCGACGAGAAGCAGCGGCTCACGCAGGAGGTCGGCGATCTGCGGCGCCATAACGGTCCGTTGCGCGAGATCAAGGAACGCGAGCGCGCGCTCGAACAGTTTCCGCGCGATGCCGCCGCCGCGCAGATCGTGTGGAGCCAGAAGCGCGACGACATGCTGATGCGGGCGACCGCCCCGGTGCCGATGCACGAACCGTTTCCTGCTGTCGGCGATGAAGACCGGAGCACCCATGCGCGTAACTTTTTGTCGCTGCTTCTGTGTCTGTCGCTTGGCACGGCGAGCCTGCCGCATATCCTGACGCGCTATAACACGACGACTTCGGTGGGGTCGGCGCGCCGCTCGGTGGGCTGGACGCTCTTTTTCGTCGCGTTGTTCTATCTGACCGTGCCGGTGCTCGCGGTGCTGATCAAGTACGAGATCCTGTCGAATCTGGTCGGCCATCATTTTGCCGATCTGCCGCAGTGGCTGATGCAATGGCGCAAGGTCGAACCGAGCCTGATCAGCCTCGCCGATACGAACGGCGACGGCATCGTGCGCTGGAGCGAGATCCAGATGCAGCCCGATATGGTCGTGCTCGCGGCGCCCGAGATCGCGGGGCTGCCGTATGTGATGTCGGGCTTGATCGCGGCGGGGGCGCTGGCGGCGGCGCTATCGACCGCGGATGGTCTGCTGCTGACGATCGCGAACGCGCTGTCGCACGACGTGTACTACCACATGGTCGATCCGAATGCGTCGAGCCAGCGGCGCGTGACGATCTCGAAGATTCTGCTGCTGGGTGTCGCGCTGTTCGCTTCGTATGTTGCGTCGCTGAATACGGGGAATATTCTGTTTCTGGTCGGGGCGGCGTTTTCGTTGGCGGCGTCGAGCCTGTTTCCGGCGCTCGTGCTGGGCGTGTTCTGGAAGCGCACGACGCGCCTGGGCGCAGTGGCGGGGATGGTCGCGGGGCTCGTCGTGTGCATCTACTACATCGTGTCGACGTATCCGTTTTTCACGCAGATGACGGGTTTCACGGGTGCGCGCTGGTTCGGCATCGAGCCGATCAGCTCGGGCGTGTTCGGCGTGCCGGCGGGGTTTCTCGTGGCGATCGGGGTGAGTTTGATCGATCGCAACGCGGACGCTTATACGATCGCTCTGGTCGACTATATCCGGCATCCGTAGGGCGTTTGTGTGCGGCGTTGGCTAGGGGTGTGGCGCAAGGCGCGAAGTTTGCTATAATTCGGCTCCCCGCCGGAGAGATGGATGAGCGGTTTAAGTCGCACGCCTGGAAAGCGTGTATAGGTTAATAGCCTATCGGGGGTTCGAATCCCCCTCTCTCCGCCAGGACTCGCTCCGCGAAATTCCGACTGATTCCGAAAAACACCCCCAAAGCCTTGAAACATCAAGGTTTTGGGGGTTTTTTTCTTCTTGCACGTTCCAGTTCATACCAACACAATCGACCCATCAAGTAGGGGTGGGAGTGGGGGTGAGAAGTGGGGGCATCTCAATCTCGACAACTTCATCGACTGTCGGCGCTGCGCGTCGGCAAACTGGTCGATCCGGGCTATTACCCGGACGGTGGGGGCCTTTACTTTCAGATTTCCGCCTCGGGCTCACGCTCGTGGATCTTCCAGTTCAGGCTCTTCGGACGTTCGCGCGAGATGGGCCTCGGGCCGATCTCGACGGTCTCGCTGTCCCAGGCCCGCGCCGAGGCGGCGCGTTGCCGGGCGCTCCTGAAGGACAAGATCGATCCGATCGAGGCGCGCAACGAGGCGCAGCGCAAGGCGGCTGCCGAAGGTTCACGGCAATTCCGCATCGCCGCGGCGGAATATATCGAAAACAATCGCCGCAGTTGGAAGAACATCAAGCATGCTAAGCAGTGGACCAGCACGCTCGCGACGTATGCCCATCCGATAATCGGTGATAGGGATGTGAAAGACATCGACACGGCGATGATCGTCCGAATCCTGCAGCCGATCTGGGCAGACAAGCGTGAGACCGCGAGCCGTGTGCGCGGTCGCATCGAGACGATTCTTGACGCCGAGAAGGTGCTTGGCTATCGAGGGGGCGAGAACCCGGCGCGTTGGCGCGGCCACCTGGACAAGGTGCTGGCGAAGCGCAAGCGCGCAGCCGTGCAGCATCATCCGGCTATGCCGTGGTCCGACATCCCGGCTTCATAACGAAGCTTGAGGCCAAGGAAGAGGAGGACGCGCGCTCTGCAATCATGCTGCATCTGCTGATCCTGGCTGCCGCCCGAACGAACGAGGTACAGTTCGCCGCGCCGGAGGAGTTCAATCTGAAGACCAGGATATGGACGATTCCGGGTGAGCGCATGAAGATGGGTATCCCGCATCGCGTGCCGCTATGTGACAAGGCGTGCGGGCTCGTCGAGAAGGCGCTGAAAATGGCGAAGTGGGGCTACTTGTTCCCCGGGGATAAGAAAGGCAAGCCGCTATCGAACATGGCGATGCTGGAACTGCTTGCAGGAATGGGCTACACCAAGTTCACAGTTCATGGCTTCCGATCAACGTTTCAGGACTGGGCAGAGGAATACGGCGAATATCCGGACGTTCTGGTCGACAAGGCACCCGCGCACCAGACCAAAAACAAGTCACGTGCCGCGTATCAGCGGGGCGATATGGTCGAGCGGCGTCGGAAGATGATGGAGCACTGGTCATTGTACTGCGCCGGACACTCGGCAGTCGTGGTGCCAATTGCGCCGGGTCAGGTTTCAACTGCTGCATGACAGCAGGTCAACCAGGTCTAAGCTCAATTGCGTCTAAAGTGGCGACAGAATTCGTGTTTTGACGTGCACGGCACCAGTGCCAGGTGAGTTCCCCGATGGTGGAGTGTCGCGTCAATGTGACGATGCATTCCTTCGCGAGGCAGGAACTCAGTCTTATGGATAGCTCCGCACAATTTAGAGTTTCATTCGGAGGCTAAAAGGCGACTGTCGGCCAGGAGCCGCCGGTCGAGGTCGCCATCCAATTTGAGTAGCCAAGGTCGCGTCCGCCCCCGCTCAATGGCCGGTTTCTGGCGAGCAAATTGCCGGTGGCACTGGTTCGAACCGGCCATCAAGCGTCACTCGTGGCTCTGGGCCTCACGTACATTCAGACGTCGCGTCAGCGCTGCAAACCGCCCTTGGACCTTGAAACAGAAGCGGCGCTAGTTGCCATCGCCCTCCGCTGTACAAAGCTTATGAACCGACAGAAAAGGCCGCAACGTCCTTGAGCAACTCGACCTCAGAATTCGTGAGCGCATCATGGATGCAGCAACACGACGAATGGCCAAAAAAGCCCGACAACCAGGCACAAAACGCCGAAGTATCGGCATCCATCCGCGGCTGCAACGGCTATTCTTCAGACACTGCGACCAGCGCGTCTCCGCTCGGCGCCGTGGTCGTTAGTGGCCCATCCGCCCCTACGCGGAGAGGGGAAATGTATGTCACGACCCAAATTACGTCCGGCTGCGCGTCGCGCACCACATCGTTGGCAGTCTAGCAGACGCATCTGGATAGCCTTAGGCATCTCGCTTGCTGGAGCGTCTTTCACCTCCGCCGTGCTTGCCGCGGGCGTTCTTCCGCAAGGCGGTCAGTACGTCGCCGGGGCCGGCACGATCTCCAGTCAGGGTAGTGCGCTGCTGGTCACGCAGCCAGGTTCGACCCGCGGCGTGATCGACTGGAACAGCTTCTCTATCGGTGCCCAAAACCGCGTTGCGTTCGACAACGGCTCGGGCGCGACATTGAATAGGGTCACGGGCGGCTCGCCGTCGGCCATCCTCGGCAGGCTCAGTGCAACGGGCAGCCTCTATGTGATCAATCCGCAAGGCGTGGTCGTAGGCCCGTCGGGTGTCGTGACGACGGGCGGCCGTTTCGTCGCGTCCACGCTCGATGCCGACAACTGTGCGTTCATGGATGGCGGCGCACTCACGCTGTGGGGCAACTCGAATGCGAGCGTGATCAACCTCGGCAAAATCAGTTCGAGTGGCGCCGATGTTTTCCTGATCGCGCGAGGAGCGGTCGTCAACGGAGGGACGATCAAGGCGCCTGACGGTACGGCCGAGCTGGCCGCAGGCGAACAGGTGCTGCTGCAGGACTCGACCAGCAGCAAGCAGGTGTTCGTGCAGACAGGCAGTGAAGGTACGGTTGTCAACAGCGGACGCATCAGAGCCGCGCAGATCAGCCTGCAGGCCGCCGATGGCAACGTGTTTGCGCTCGCCGGCGGTGGTGCGCGCATCCGGGCCACGGGCACGGCGAACCGCGACGGCCATGTCTGGCTCGTCGCTGACGGCGGCCGGGTCGAGCAGGCGGGCGTCGTCACGGCCACGAACGCAGACGGCAGCGGCGGGACGGTCGACACCGACGCCGCGCAACTGGCGTTCGACGCAAAGGCCGCCGTCCGTGCCGGTGAATGGAATCTGTCGACGCCCGCCTTCACGATCGATCAATCCGCTGCACGCGCGCTGCGCAAAAGCCTGAATGCTGGCACCTCCGTCGATGTCGCCACGACCGGCGCGATGGGCGCAACGGGCGACATCGACGTCGCATCGAACCTGCGCTGGCGCGGTCCCGCTTCGCTGACGCTCGCCGCGTTCCACGATGTGTCAGTCGGAAGCGGCGCGACGGTCGCGAATAACGGCGCAGGCAATCTGAACTTGCGCGCCGACGCAACCGGCATCGATAACGGCGGCAGCGTCGTGAATAACGGCACGCTCGACTGGTCGAAGAGCACAGGTGCGCTGAGCGCTTTCTATGACATGAACGGCAGCTACGTTGCCGGCACGCAGCTGAGCAACCCGGGGTGGACACCTCCGGCATTCAGCGGCCTGGTCACCCAAATCACCGCATACAAGCTGGTGAACTCGCTGACCGATCTGACGAACGTCGCCAACAATCTCACCGGTAACTACGCACTCGGCAGGAACATCGATGCGAGCGCGACGAGCAGCACGCCATTCGTTGCGATCGGCACCGTCTTCACACCCTTCATGGGGCAGTTCGACGGACAAGGCAATACGATCGGTTCGCTAACGGTCGCGCAGGTGGTGGCTTCCGAGTTCTCACGCTTGATGGGTATGTTCGGTGTAATCGGCCCCCGGGGCGTCGTGCGCAACCTCGACATTTCGGGCACGGCGAGCACGACTCCCCTCCAGATGGCCGTCGTCTATATGGGCTTGCTGGCCGGCATCAACAACGGCACGGTCGTGCGGGTCAACACGTCCGGCACGGTTCGTACCGTCGCATTCAGCAATGCGGTCGACTTTTCGATCGCCGGTGGGCTCGTAGGCACCAACGCCGGCTCGATCCTGCGTTCTTCGAGCAGCGCCGCCGTGTCAACGGGGGGTGGGCTCGGTGGTCTGGTGGGCACGAATAGCGGCCTGATCAGCCAATCCTTCGCCACGGGGCCTGTCGATTCGTCGGGTTATATCGCTGAGGGCGGTGGCGGCCTGGTCGGCGGTAACAGCGGCACGATCAGCCAGTCTTATGCCACCGGCTCGACATCGTTACCTTTCTTTTGCCGAGGCGCTGCCGGTACGCCATGCGGCGGCGCGGCACTCGTCGTCACTAACTCAGGAACGATCACCCAGTCATTCGCAACCGGCTCTGTGACAAACCCGACCGGCTATGGACCGATTGGCATCGCGCGATCCAATACAGGCACGATCGGCAGCGATGTGTACTGGAACTCCGACACCACGAACGCCACAGTCGGCGTCTTGTACGGCACGCCGATTCCCGCGGCGAACGGGCTGACGACCGTTCAGATGAGCACGCCGGCCTCGTTCGTCGGATATGACTTCAGTCCGACGGGGGTGTGGTCGATGCCTGCCGGCGCGACGCATCCGGTACTGCGCTGGCAACTGGCGCAATGACACACGCGGAGTCAGTGAATAGCGCGGTTAGCGAGCTATCGGCGCGGGATGACTTTGCCCACGAATTTGCGTCAAGGCACGCGTCCGCAAAGGTCGTGAACACGCCAACGATTTCGCCTCACGAATGTCCACTGTACTCGGAGAGGCGCCGCGCCGGTCGCAACTGGGCGGCTGGCTGAATCGGGTCGATATAACCCCTTCGTCATAGCACCCCAGCCTGGACTCGATCCGCGTCGACGTGACGAGCGCACAATTGCCATACCCTAGTCATGATCTGGTGAACGGGTGAAGGAGCGTGCGATGAGCATCACTGGGAACAGAGCTGAGCTGCTCCCGAAACTTGGAATTGCCGTACCGATCATCCAGGCGCCGATGGCCGGCTGGGCTACTTCGGCGACCGGCCGTTTAGCGTGAACGTCTTCTGCCACGTTCGCCCGGTCGTGGATCCGGTGCGCGACGCTCGGTGGCTCACGTATCTGAAGCCGCATTTCGCGCGCTTCCAGGCGGAGCCCACGATAGCCTCGGGCGTTGGATACGAAAGCTTCGTCGACGACGACGCGATGTTGACGATGCTGTTGGAAGAACGTCCCGTTGCCGTCAGCTTTCATTTCGGGTTGCCACCCACGAAAAAAATCGAAGCGTTGCGCAACACCGGCATTGTGCTGATGGCGACGGCGACCAATCTGGACGAAGCGGGGCAAATAGCGGCAGCGAGAATCGATGCCATTGTTGCGCAGGGGATCGAGGCGGGCGGCCACCGCGGCATGTTTGATCCAGCATTTGCTGACGAACGGCTCGGCACGATGACCCTTGTTCGATTGCTGCTGCGCGAAAGCTCACTGCGCGTGGTTGCCGCAGGGGCGATCATGGACGGTGCCGGTATCGCCGCTGTGCTCGCGTTGGGTGCGCAAGCGGCACAGCTGGGGACTGCTTTCCTTGGCACGGTGAGTCTGCTGCGAACGAGGCCGACCGCGCTGCGCTTCTCGACCCGCGAAGCAGGACTGCAACGACTGGGGCAATCTCTGGCAGGCCCGCTTGCAGCATCGAAAATCATTTCACTGATCTCGGGCAAGATCCCGACTGCCCGCGGGTACCCGATTTTCCGTTCGCATTCGCTGCGGCCCAAGCGCTGAATGCTGCGGCAGAGGCGCACGGTAGCTTCGACTATGCGGTGCGATGGGCAGGGCAGGGAGTACGGCTGTCGGGAGCGATGCCGGCCGCCGAGTTGGTCGCCACACTCGCACGCGAAATGAACTGTTCAATCACGTCGTTATCGGCCAACTCGTTACCACCGCCGATCTCGCTCGAGCGGCCGTTCCATCATTAACCCGCGAGCGTCGCGAAAGGTCGGGACTTATCGACCGACGCCCCGGCGCCAAGGCCCTTGTACCTCCCAAGGAGCCGTTGCGTTCGTGCTAGATCGAACGGCTGGAGCGGGTCGGGAGTTCGCACTGCCGACTGGCCGCTTCCGGGATGCCGAATTCCACTGGCCGCTTTCCGGCGATGAATTTGAAGAGCGGGCTGACGCAGCCCGACCCGAAGCTGTCTTCCCTGCTAACGTCGGGATGGGGGCCGTTTCCAGGGTGAAGCCGTCATTCGACTCATCGATTCAGCGGGCAAATCCTCTTGCGGGATCAGTCGAGCACCGCCGCCGGCACACTCCAATTGTCGAGAAGGCTCACGAAGCCCGCACCTCCCGGACCCCTTTACCTATGCGCCGCCGCAGCAGCGTGCGCAGCGTCACGCCGTCCGCGTAACCGACCTGCTCGGCGATGCGATCCACGCTCAGCTTGCTCGTTTTCAGCAGATGAACGGCGCGCTCGACCCGCAGATCCTGAATGTACTCGACGGGCGTTTTACCGAGCACCTCGTTTAGACGGCGCGTCAACGTTCGCTTGCTGGTCGCCAATTCTTCGGCGGCGTCGTCGAGCGCGATGGCCGTGTCGAGGTGTTCGCGCACCCAACGGTCGAAACGCTCGACGAGCGGGTCAGAATGGGCCAGATGATCGGAGATCGCAAAGGCAGACTGCGACGGCCGCGAATCGAATACGAGGTACTTGCCCACGAGCGCCGCAAGCTCGGGACTGTTGTTGCGGATCAGCCAAAGCGCAAGGTCGAGATGGCTCAGAGCGGCCCCCGCCGTTACCGTGCTGCCGCTGGGCACGACAATGCGATGCGCGTCCAGGTGCACTCGAGGGTAACGTTGCCGGAACACCGGAGAAAGCCACCAGGTGGTCGTGGCTTCGCGCCCATCGAGCAAGCCGCTTTCGGCCAGCACAAAGGTGCCCGTACAAGCGGCTCCGATACGCGCGCCGGCACTGTGCCACGAGCGCAATGCCCCGAGCGCATCGACCACGTCCGCCCGGCCTAGCGAAGGCACGAGCAGATCCGTCGTCGTCCGGTTGAGCGCCGGTACGACGACCCAATCCGGGGCCGGGGTGTCTGTCATGTCGCGCACGGGAACCTGCAACCCAAGTGCGGTGCGTACCTCTGGCCGCGCCCCTACGACGGTGATCTCGAAGCCCGGGGTGGCCATCCCCGTCGAGCGCGCAAGTTCGTTGGCCGTCGTCAACGCATCGAGCACGGTGGTGAGGCCGGTGTCGAACACGCCCTCGAGCGCCAGGACAACAATCTTCATGGCAGGATCGATACCAAAATTGTCGATTGAGACAGTATCTCCACGGGCGCTCTGTTTGTAAAGTCTATTCCAACGCGTGAACCCGTCACGCGCAAACTGGAGAGCCAAGATGATCAAGAAAGCACTATTCGTCCGACTTGAAGCCAAGCCGGGAAAAGAGCAGGCGGTAGCGGACTTCCTCGACGCCGGCCTGGAAATGACGAATCGCGAGGCGACCACACCGATCTGGTTCGCCCTCAGGCTGTCGCCGACGACGTTCGGCGTCTTCGACGCCTTTGCGAGCGAAGAAGATCGCCAGGCACACCTGCACGGAAGTATGGCCGGCGCCCTGATGGCGCGGGTCGACGAAATGCTTGCCAGCCCTCCATCGGTCGAGCCGATCGACGTTCTGGCGATCAAGTACAAGCTGCACTGATTCCCGGTTAGCCATCACCGTTCAATTCTCGCCCGTCAAGCACGATTCTCGCGAACGACGGGCAACTACAGACGATTCTGGAGAGTAAAATGTTTGTACTGCGAAATAAACTGGCCATTGCCGCCCTGATTGCCCTGGGCGCCACCATGGCTCACGCCGAGGCAAAGGCGGCTGCGAAGGATGTGGTCATTGTCCACGGCGCACTGGTGGATGGCTCCGGCTGGCGGGCCGTCCACGACATACTGGTCAAGGATGGCTACCACGTGACGATCGTGCAAGAGCCGCTCACAGGCCTCGCCGAGGACGTCGATACCGCCAGGCGCGTCATCGATCAGCAGCCGGGCCCGGTGGTGCTGGTCGGCCACAGCTACGGCGGCTCAGTGATCACGGAGGCAGGTGTGGATCCGAAGGTCAGCTCGCTCGTCTATGTGGCGGCACTGCAACCCGACGCCGGCGAAGCAAGCGGCCAGTTGCTGCAGAAGTTCGCCGCACCCAACGATGCGATGCGAGCGACGCCGGACAAGTATTTCTTCCTCCCGCCGGCGAAATTCCGTGAGAACTTTGCCGCAGACGTCCCGCCCCCGGACGCGCAATTCCTGGCGGACTCGCAGGACCAGCTCGCCGAGAAAGCGTTGGGGGCGCCCGTTTCTGTGGCGGCATGGCGAACCAAGCCCAGCTACGCCATCCTGACCACCCAGGATCATATGGTGAGCCCTGAGCTTCAGCGCTGGATGTATCAACGCTCGGGTGCCAAGGTGACCGAAGTGAGCGCAAGCCACGCTGTCTTTATCTCGCAGCCGGCCGCAGTCGCGCGAGTGATTGAGGCTGCCGCGAAGTCGACGAACTGACCGGTAATCGTCTCGGTGGGGCACCTGTCGGCTTTGCGCCGACGGCCGACGCCGTCGCCAGTCGGCCCGCCCCCATCGCAGATAGCCACGCTACCCCTCCCGGATGTCGCCATCATGCTAGTACTAATCCTTGCCTACCTCGGCGGTGCACTGACCATCCTCAGTCCGTGCATCCTGCCGGTGCTGCCTTTCGTATTTTCGCGAGCAGACCGCCCGTTCGCACGCAACGGACTGCCGATGTTGGCGGGCATGGCGCTGACCTTCGCCGTGGTCGCCACGCTGGCCGCCGTCGGCGGCGGCTGGGCCGTCCGCGCAAACCAGTACGGCCGCTTCGTCGCCCTGGCCGTGCTCGCTGTGCTTGGCCTGTCCTTGCTCTCGGAGCGCGTCGCCGAATGGATCACCCGTCCGTTCGTGGCGCTTGGCAACAAGCTCACCGAGCGCACCGGGAGCCAGGATGATTCGGTGCTCTCGGCGGCTGGGCTGGGCGTAGCCACGGGGCTGCTCTGGGCGCCCTGCGCAGGCCCGATCCTGGGCCTGCTGCTCACGGGTGCGGCCCTCAGAGGCGCCAGCGTACGGACAACGTTGTTGCTGCTCACCTACGCGGCGGGCGCGGCGACGTCGCTCGCGCTGGCACTGCTGATCGGCGGACGCGTCTTCGCCTTGATGAAGCGCTCGCTGGGCGCTGGGAAATGGGTGCGCCGCGCCTTGGGCGTGCTGGTGCTGGCAGGTGTGGCCGCCATCGCGCTGGGGCTGGATACCGGGCTGCTGACACGCGTGTCGCTGGCCAGCACGGGCGGCATCGAACAGAAGCTGATCGACGCGATGCGCCCTGCGCCTCTCGTGCAACTCGCCGTCAACGCTGGTGGCGATACGCTGCCGGTGGAGGGCGATCTGCCCGCGCTCGATGGCGCCACTCAGTGGCTCAACAGCCCGCCGATCTCGGCGCAGTCGCTGCGCGGCAAGGTGGTGCTGGTCGATTTCTGGACCTACTCCTGCATCAACTGCATCCGCTCGCTGCCGTACGTGCGAAGCTGGGCTGACAAGTACAAGGACTACGGACTGGTGGTGATCGGCGTGCACGCGCCCGAGTTCGCGTTCGAGAAGGATCCCGGCAACGTCGCCCACGCCGTGAAGGACCTGGGCGTAGATTACCCGGTCGCACTCGACAACGGTTACACCATCTGGAAGGCGTTCAGCAACGAGTACTGGCCTGCGCATTACTTCATTGACCCGCAGGGGCACATTCGTCACCACCACTTTGGCGAAGGCGACTACAGGCAAAGCGAGGACGTGATCCGCCGACTGCTCGCTGAGGCCGGCCGGAAGGACCTGCCCGGCGGCTACGTGCAACCGGGCGTACAGGGCGCGCAGGTCGCTGCCGGCTCAGGCGATACTGGGCGCTCGCCGGAAACCTACGTCGGCTATGCACGCGCGCAGAACTTCGCGAGCGGCACGGTGGCGCAGGACGAGACTGCGACGTATCACGCGCCCTCGACCCTGACGGTGAACCAGTGGGGGCTCGACGGGCGCTGGTTGGTCAGCGACGAAAGTGCCCGGCTTGACAGCCCTAACGGACGCATTGTTTATCGCTTCCGTGGCCGTGACTTGCATCTGGTGCTGGGGCCCGGCCGCGACGGCCAGCCCGTGCGCTTTCGTGTGCTGATCGACAACAAGGCGCCCGGCGCCGACCGCGGCGCGGACATCGATGCGGATGGCAACGGCACGATCACAGGGCAGCGTCTGTACCAGCTCGTGCGGCAGGCCAATGGCAGCGGTGAACGCACCTTCGAAATCACGTTTCTCGACCCTGGCGTGCTGGCTTACGCGTTTACGTTCGGCTGACTCGCGCCTTTGGCGCGAGAAGCGTCTCATGCCCTCACACTGATTTCGACGCTCACGCAAGGAGTTGGAATGAACAGCATCGCACTGGCCTGCACCTGTGTCCTCGGTTTGCTTCTGTTCGCACTTGGATTCACCATCACGGTCGTGCGCACGCGCGTCGGGCTGCTGAGCGGCTACGCGTCTGAACCCGATCAGCTGCTAACCAAACTGGTTCGCGCTCACGGCAATACCGCGGAGTACGCGCCGTTCCTTGCGGTGCTATTCCTGTATCTCGGCTCTCAGAATCCGCCTCACTGGGAGCTTTGGTGCATGGCCGGTGCAACGGCCTGCCGCTTGCTCCTGGTCGTTTCGCTAGTTGCCTGGCCCACCATGTCGAAGCCCAATCCGGCTCGTGCTATCGGGGCGTTGGGAACTTACGCGTTCGGGGTGGCACTCTGCATCGCATTGTTCGTTGTCCGTTAGCCCGCCGGCCGTGTTGTGTCGTTTGTTCGAACAGGAGAGGGCATCATGAAACTCGACCGGCGCCCCCGCCGATGCGTGAGCGTCAGCGAAGGTAGATGACTGGCCTGGTGCCATCCGACGCTGAAGGTCCGATGCTTGAGCGTAGCCGCCGCTCGAATGACCGCGTGACGGAGATAGCGAACGGCAGCTCCTGGCCGAGCCCGGTCCGACGTGTCCGGCTCTGATCGACCCACTCCGGCCATTGGATCCAGCAGCACCTCTACGGCAGGTTTCGAGGTCCAGCAGACATCTATGCCTTCGTGCCGGCCGGCAAGTGCTTGGTCGGAGCGGTCACTCGCGCCTAGGTTGTCACGCAGACGGCGATCGTTTTCGCGGCGCCGCCAAGACCGTTGCTGACCATGCTTGGCAGATGGTCCGAACAGGCTTAATCGGATATTAAAAAAGGTGCATTCTCAAATGCAGCAGGATCATCTTAAACGCATCGCTGCCTGTATTGCATCCCCAGCCTTTGCTGCGGGCACTGAATTGGGCACGTCCTTTGGAAGTCAGCAAGTGCAGCTTTGCCTTCGGTGATGCCGGGATCGCTCATGATCACGCTTGGCAGAAGTTGCGGGTTTGCGGGTATTTCAGCGCTCATAACCAACCACACGACCGCCATAAGATCCTCCCACGAGATGCACGTTACCAACGTTGAGCGCTCGAATGGAATTAATTTGAACAAGCTGGCGTCAGCCGCGCTGCGTTTGGCCGAACGGAGCGTTACGACTCCGTTCGGCTCGCGACGAATCCGCCCCATGAACCGCCTTTCTAGCCGGCTTGTTTTGCCGCGACGTGATATCGGGGCGCTGGAACACGGCGGGAAAGGTTCTCCAGCGTGAAGTTCTGGCGGGCTGATTCATACGCCTCCCAGACCCCGGCGTCAGGCAAGGACGGAATGGTCACGAGTTCGCCCTGGTCGAGGCCGGCAAGTGCCGCGTCCACCAAATCGTCGGCCGACATCACGATTTCAGGCGGGAAATTTTCGACCGGCGTGCCGGCGATTGGCCAGAATTCCGTGGCGATGGCACCAGGGCAAACGGCCTGAACGCGAATATTTTTGTCTGCGAGCTCGTGGACGAGAGACTGGCTGAACGCGAGGACGTACGCCTTCGTTGCACCATAGACGCCGTTAAGGATTTCCGGCCGAATGCCGACGATGGACGCGATATTGATGATCGTCCCGCCACCGCGCTGGACGAACCCTGGAACTGCCGCATACGTGAGACGCGTGAGGGCACTGACGTTGAGCTCGATCATATCGTCCACCTTGTCCGCATCGGCCTGCAGAAGCGGCGCGGTCGCACCGACGCCCGCGTTGTTGACCAGCAAGGTGATGCTCGCATCTGTTTGGAGCACTGCTTCAATCCGGCGGACGTCCGCCTTGTTGCTGAGGTCCGCCGCCTCGACCTGGACGGTCCGACCTGTATCGTCCGTGAGGCGTTTGGCCAGAGTGTTGAGGCGCTCGCGGTTACGAGCAACGAGAATCAGGTCGTAGCCGCGACGTGCCAAGCGGTCAGCGTAGACAGCACCGATCCCAGTGGAGGCACCAGTCACAAGCGCGGTGCCGTTCGAAGAAATGGTCATGAGCTTCTCCAATCAATCATGGCGTCTGAATTGACGCTTGTCCGTGACTATATGGGCTTTACATCATGACCTGAAGGTCGTATAAACACCTTTTTCGGACATCCCGTGGAGACGATGGTGCACCACGTCGGCTTTGTCGTGTTCCCCGGTTTTCAGGTGATGGGTCTGACGATGCTTACCACCTTCGAGGTTGCCAACGTTGTTCTGGGCGAGGACGTCTATCACACCACGCTGCTATCGGAACACGGCGGTCTAGTGCGATCTTCAACAGGCTTCTGCGTTGAAACCGACCCTTTCGGTGAGGCGAGGTTCGACACGGTCATCATCGGAGCCGGTATGCTGCCCGAGCCCGCAACACCTCGTCTGCTCGAATTCGTCCGACGCTCACGCCAGGCATGTCAGCGGCTGGCCACAACATGCGTCGGCGCATTTATTCTGGCTGAAGCCGGTCTTCTCGATGATCGCCGGGCGACCACGCATTGGGCGTTTGCACGAGACCTTAAGTCGCGATTTCCACGCGTGACGGTGGAGGAGGACCGCATCTTCATCGTTGATGGGACAATCTGGACGTCAGCAGGCATGAGCGCAGGCATCGACCTGGCCTTGGCTATGGTGGAGAAAGATCACGGAGCGGACGTTGCTCGATCTGTTGCACGAAAGCTTGTCGTTTACCACCGTCGTGCGGGCGGGCAATCGCAATTTTCAGCCCTGCTGGAGCTGGAACCGAAGTCGGACCGGATTCAAAGCGCGCTCGACTACGCAAGAAGAAACTTGCAGAGCACGCTGTCTGTTGACGAGCTAGCTGAAGTTGCGCACCTTAGCCCAAGGCAGTTCACGCGAGCCTTTCGCGCCGAAACTGGGCAGTCGCCTGCCAAGGCGGTGGAGAACCTCCGAGTCGAGGCTGCTCGCCTGATGATGGAGCAAGGCCGCTTTTCGATGGACCAGGTTGCCAGGGAAACAGGCTTTGCTGACCGAGAACGTATGCGTCGTGCCTTTCTGCGGACTTTGGGGCAGCCACCACAGGCTGTTCGCCGCAATTCCAGGCTCACGAATTGACAACTGCATCCATCGCAGGGGGGCGCGAATCACGGCGACGTAGAGGCCTTGTCGGGCATCTCCGTCACTCTCGGCGCAGCAAGACGCCCAAGCTCGGTCGTTTGCGAGACGCCCTACCTGCCGTCCGCAGAAAAACATCACGGACCAACCCATCGTGCTTAACGCCTCAACTACGTGCACGTGCGCCTTAAGTGACAACGTTTGAACTCTGTCGCTCGAACGCGTCATTACCAGCAACCCTTGGGTCGCCCACCATTCTTCATGTCTACTGCCCGTAATGATTGAAACGATGGTCGCGGGCGCACGAGACTTATGCCTGTGCTCGTATCGTTTGTCCTCTGACTTTAGCGGTACAGGGCTTGAGTTGTGGCGTTGCTCACAACAAAAAGCCTGTGCGGACCCTTCGCATAGTAGGAGCAGGTCGTGATTTGAGCCACATCGTTCATGGCGTGAAACGCTGCATATTCGACCTTTGAGACATCGGCAGGCGAACATACCATACCCTCCAGCCAATCCCATCGAGCGAATGGAGATGGCGGTCGGTAATCGGTCCAGTGTGGGTGCCAAGCATATCAACGTCAACAAACTCCGCTACTTCTCCGAACCCCCTATCCTACTGTAAGGACTTTCGCTGTATGTCAACTACGGTTTATGGGCCGTGGATGATCGTCTTCGTTTGTGTTTTGATGCACACGGGGTACTCAATCTATTTGCGCTTTCCGCTCCCCGGTTACGCAGGGTTGCTGCGCGTGTGACACGTTTTCCTGCGCCGCACGTTGGCACCGCTCGTATTCGATGCTCATTTTATTTGCGCAGATTGCTGTTCACCGACTTCACGGACGCGCGTGGGATTTGCGCGAAGGAGTAAACCTCTGCGCACGAAGTTTGCCCGGTACGGTGTACGACCTGATTTTTAATATCCGCGTGATTTGCGATTCCTTTGCCGTGAGGCTGTAGATGCTGGGCGTGTGCTGAGCTGTAGAGGTAGCAGACTGCATCCCTGTAACCGGCCTTCTCGCGCCAGAACTGCCAGCGCGGGCCACCATATCGAAGCCGCACGGGAGCTCCCAATTCCATCCGAGACGCAGCCTGCGCAGCGGGGATCAACCGCCACGGAATGGGGCTGGCCAGCAGGATAGCCGGGGTTTGCTCCCGTTCGGTCTGACCTCATGTTGCTATTGCACGTTGCAGCGTGGCGGGAAGTGCCTGGTACTACACGGTCGCGGTCGCGGCCGGCGCGCGATAGCGCTGCCAGGCGAGCGGATCGTAGGCTTCGTCGTGAGCCAGCATCGCCCACAGCATGCGGGCGTGTTTGTTGGCGATTGCGACGAGCGTCCTGTGATAGCCCTTGCGGTGGAACAGGTCGACGATCCAGCGCCCGAGGCGGGAGAGCCTGTCGGGCAGGCAGCGCAAGGCTGACTGCAGGGCGCTGCGCGCACCCTGTACCAGCAGGCTGCGTAGATAGCCATCACCGTGCCGGGTCACCTTGCCCAGTCGGGATTTGCCGCCGGAGCTATGCTGCTGGGGCGTCAGGCCGAGCCAGGCGCCAAACTGCCGGCCGTTCCTGAAGCTGGATGCATTGGAAACGGTGGCTACCAGCGCGCTGGCGGTAAGCGGTCCGATACCGAGCAGTTCCCGCAGGCGCCGGGCGGGACCGTTACCAGCGAGATGTGCCGCAATTTCGGCATCACACCGTGTGACGCGCGCTTCAAGAGCGGCGAATTGCTCGCGCGCTTCCAGCAGGAGTGCCCGGATCGACGAGGGTAGTGCCGCGTCGTCGGTGGGTCGGGGTAATGCAGCTCGCAGTGTCGATCGGGAGCGGCCGAGCGCGATGCCAAATTCGGCGAGTAGTCCCCGCAGGCGATTGATCAGTGCGGTGCGCTCCTCGATCCATCCCAGGGGGGCGCGATGCCAGCTCAGGATGGCCTGCTGTTCGACCGTCTTGATGGTCACGAACCGCAGGGTGGGTTGACGGGCCGCTACTGCAATCGCCTCGGCGTCTGCCGCATCGTTCTTGCCGCCTTTGCGAAACGGGGCGACGAATTCGGGGGCGATCAGGCGTACGGTGTGACCGCGGGCTGAGAACCAGCGTCCCCAATGATGGGCGGAACTGCACGATTCCATCGCGATGGTGCCACTGGGGGCCTGCACGGCGCAGCGCTCGAATGCCGCCCGGCGCAACACCCGTCGCTCGCGGACAGCACCGCGTTCGTCGAGCACACAGATCGCGAAGACTTCCTTGGCCAGATCAATGCCGATCGTGATGGGACTGTTCATGGTTCACCTCGTCGTTCGGAAGAAAACAGCACGCCGCTTCGCGCGCCGCTGTGCGTGCCAGTTTGCGCGTGCCACTACCGACTCGAAAGTCCCTGATATTCCATCCCTCGTTGTTATTCTTTTCCTTTTGTCTTCCGCAAATCCTGTGAGTGTGGTCGCCAGTGGTTGCGCAGAAAGATGAACACCTGCCGCAAAAAAAATGTACTCATCCGCGCAGCAAGATGAACTGACCTGGCTGAAAAAAATAGCGTATCGCGTGAGCGGGTTTCCCCCCACACGCAAATAAATGATTGACCGGGATCGCGAAGGCATGACTGATGGCGCAACATGGATGAGCAGGGGTTGCCGTGCTCAGCACAGAAAGATTCAAGGGCCGTATTGAGTCCGCGCGCGAGGATGCCGACGCTCGCGCAAATTGAACAGAGAAAGTTCCGCGCCCTGTACCGTAGGCCGCGCATCAGACAGACACGTCACATCAAATCCCACGATCATCCGACGCAAATTGGCGAGTGACGGATTTCGTGTGCTGCCCGTTGTCAATGCACAGCCTCCGATCATTCGACTCGAAGGCCGATGCACTCGTGTTGGCCGATGCGTAATAACGGTACGTTGCGCGCACGCGACGGCGCAAAAAAATTTGTTGTCCAGAGAAGTCCAGTGCAATCCAGCACCGTCCGTCACGCCGATTCGAGTCTGTTTCCAAGGATTGACGCGTGCCAGTCCCCTTTGCAAGATGGCATGAAATCTGTGTGCAGGAGCTAATCATGCCGGTGATGAAAAGCTTTACCCGGGCGCAATGGGGCGCAGCAGCTCGCCGTCTCGATGCACTGCCGGAAAAGCCCGCGCATGAGCACCGCGTCAATGTGCGGGATGCAATGAAGTCCATGCAGTCTCAAATCATCGATGCACAGAGAAAGGGCTACACACAGGAAGAAATCGTCCAGCAGATCGCCCAGGACGGTGTGGAAATCAGCGCCGGTACGTTGCGATACGCGATGCAGCGTGCTGCCAGGGAAGAAAAGGCAGTGCAGGCCGAGCGGCACGTCGCTACGAATATCGCCATGACATCGTCTCGGGGGAAGAAAGACAATCAGGCGAAGCAATCACATTCTCCCCATGCGCGCGCCGGATTACAGCAGAAAGGGGATGGGGGAACTACCGGACCCGAACGCACAGAGGTCCGGGGCTTCCTTGGATTTCCGATCACGCCGGATACCGAAAACCTGTAGAGGTCCGAAATGGCAATGGAAAATCCTGCAATCTATGGTCGGCGGCAGCAAGGGCGGCGTTGGGAAGAGTTTCGTTACGCTGGCGCTGGTCGAATATCTCCGGCGCACGTATGTCCACACCGTCCTGGTGGAGACGGACACGTCGAATCCTGATGTCATGAAAGCCATCCATGATGAAATCGGATGCGCTTCATGTGATCTGGGTGAGGCGGCCGGCTGGATCGATTTCGTCAATTTCTGCGATCAGCATCGGGACGCGACAGTCGTCGTCAATACGGCGGCGCGAAGTCAGGCCGGCGTTGCCCGGTACGGCGGGACACTCGCCGCCACGCTGGATGACCTGGCCCGGCGTCTCGTCATGCTATGGGTGATCAACCGGCAGCGCGACAGTCTCGAACTGCTGCTTGAGTTTGGCGAAACATTCCCGCATGCGTTCACGCATGTCGTGCGCAACGGTTACTTCTGCTCGCCGGACAAGTTCACGCTGTACAGGGAATAGAACCTCCGCAAGACCATCGAGGCACAGGGCCGGTCGCTGGATTTTCCTGATCTCGCGGATCGCATCGCCGACGAGCTTCGCAGTCAGCGCCTGTCGATCCACAAGGCGGCGGAGACGATGCATATCGGCGAGCGGGCGGAACTGCTGCGATGGCGCGCGCTGTACAGCGACATGTTCGCCAGGGTGACTGCCGATGCGTAATCAACGGCGGTAATGGGGTGGGTTTCCAGAATGCACCCCAGAAATTAATAGGTAAACGCCGGGTCACGCTATTTGACCCGGTTAGATGCAGACCCAGGCAGCACTTGTTGCCGAATGAATGGACAGGTAGCCTGCCGGCTTACCTATCCGGTGAGGGCTACTTCCGCCCCTTTACCATGGGTGACGTGCCTTACCCCGTCGCTGATGCTCGCTGCAGAGAGAGCAATCATGTTGTCATAGCCGAGGTCGCACACACCTGCATGGCAAAGCATTCCGCTCAACGGAATCCAATAATCAATCCCCTAGTCGTTACGGCGCCCTTATGCCAGTAGGCAGTTCGCTTAACCGGTGTCTGGCGTCGGAATGACGATTCCGCTGAACGGAATACGAGTTTTGATGCAGCGGAATGCCTGCCGTATATTTTTAGCCAGACGAGCAACAGGAGCGGACTGGCTGTGCAAACGATCCATATTTCGCGTGCGGGCGGCCCCGAGGTACTGCAGGGGATTATCTGCCCGCAGCCACAACCGGGACCAGGAGAGCTCCTGCTTCGTGTTTCCTACGCTGGTGTGAACCGGCATGATTGCAACCAGCGGGCGTCCGCGCGCCATCCCAATATCACGCTGCCAGCGAATATCCCAGGCCTCGAAGTGGCGGGCGAGGTAATGGCCTGCGGGCCCGGCGTAGAGAACTTCCGGCCCGGCGACTCCATCTGCGCGTTGGTCGATGGCGGCGGCTATGCCGAGATGTGTCTGGCCGACGCAGCGCTGACTTTGCCCTGGCCGACCGATGAACTGCGTACCGGAGCCGCGTTGCCTGAGGGCCTATTTACCGCCTGGTACAACCTTATCGAACTGGCCAGGCTGCAACCCGGCGAGCGGCTCCTGATCCATGGTGGCACGAGTGGGGTCGGGTTGATTGCCACGCAACTCGCCGTCATGCGCGGCACTGAAGTCTGGTCAACCTGCGGCAACGAGGAGAAGCGTGCACTGAGTGCCAGCTTCGGTGCAGCGCGTACCTTCAACTATCGCGCGCCTGACTTTCTTCCAGCTCTGCAAGAAGCGGTAGGCAATGGGATGGACGTGATCCTGGATCTCTCAGGCTTGCGCTACTTCAATTCCAATCTGAAGCTCGCGTCCGATGGTGGCCGCATCGTTTACCTCTCCTCATCCTCCGGCGGGCCAGAGCCGCTCAATGGTGCCGCGTTGATGACACGCCAGGTGTGGATCACCGCCTCGCGCTTGCGGCAACTGCCGCGCGAACACAAAGCGCGGCTTGCTGCAGCGCTGACCGGCGCGCACTGGCTGGACCTGTCTGCAATCCGTTTGCACATCGATTCCGAGTTTCCCCTGGCTGAGGCCGCCCGCGCACATGAGCGTATGGAAAGCGGTGAGCATGCCGGCAAGATCCTGCTCGCCGTTAGCGAATCCGTCCAATTTCACCAGTGAGTTTGACTTATGAGCCACGTTATCCCCGACAGCATTGAGCGCCCGGTCTGGGCCATTCCGGGCAGCATTGTCTATGCCTCCGACGGCTCGCCGCGAGTGATGGCGGGGGTCTGCCGTCATTGCGGCCAATCGGTATTTCCGCCGCCCAAGGTTTGCCCCGCATGCTGGGAGGAGACGATCGACAAGATCGAGGTGCCATCAACCGGCACCGTCTATACCTACTCAGTGGTGCATTCCGGCCGCGCTGGCTGGAAGACCCCCTATGTGCTGGCATTCGTCGACTTCAAGGAGCGCAACGTACGTGTGGTCGGGATCGTCCAGGGCCCGGAGGGTTGGAGGCCCGAACTCGATTCCACTGTCCGCGTTGGTATCGGCATCGTGTGTAACGACGCCAACGGCGAGCCGGTTTACGCCCACTGCTTCCTTCCGGAGTAAGCGCGATGAGTCGTAACAATTTCCGTCGCGTCGCTGTTGCCGGTGTCGCCATGAGCCAATTCGGCAAGCGTCCTGACACCACTTTGCAAGACCTTGGTTGGCCGGTTGTCAAGCAGGCGATCGCAGACAGCGGTTTCGATCGCAAGCAAATCGAGGCCGTTTATTGCGGTTCCGCGTATGGCGGTCGTCTGGTTGGCCAGCGTGTGTTGCGCCCGCTGGGCTTGCTGGGCATCCCGGTGGTGAACTGCGAGAACGCTTGTTCAAGCGGCGCCACTGCCTTTCGGGAAGCGTGGCTGGCGATCGCCAACGGCCTCTGCGATGTCGCCCTGGTGCTGGGCATCGACAAGCTCACATCGTTGGGTGGCGGTGTTCTGCCAGGACAGCCGGAGGATCACGAGGTGTCGGTCGGCATGAGCATGCCGGTGATGTATGCGATGCGCGCGCGTCGCTACATGCATGAGCACGGCATCTCGGACGCAGACTTGGCGCAGGTGGCAGTGAAGGCACACAAGCACGGGGCACTCAACCCTTGGGCGCAGTTGCGCAACGAAGTGTCGCTGGAGCAGGTGCTCAACGCCCGTCCTATCGCCGAGCCGTTCACGCTGATGCACTGCTGCCCGACTGGCGACGGCGCTTCTGCTGTGGTGCTGTGTGCCGCGGAATGCGTCCCAGCCTCCGGCCGCAAGCCGGTGTGGGTCGCGACGTCGCATCTCACTTCCGGCAAGTACATGACTGGCTTCCGCGACATGACCACGCCCGAGATCACGGTGCGCGGCGCCAAGGATGCGTACGAGGAGGCAGGCATCGGCCCGGGCGATATCTCGGTCGCCGAGGTACATGACGCCTTTACGATTGCCGAGCTGCTGTACTACGAGGCTTTTGGCTTCTGCCCCCAAGGTGAAGCGATCCAACTGCTGAAGAGCAGCGCTACCTCTGTGGGAGGGCGCATCCCGGTCAATCCGAGCGGCGGCCTGCTGTCCAAGGGCCATCCAGTGGGCGCCACCGGCATTGCTCAAATCACCGAGATCGTCTGGCAACTGCGCGGCGAGGCCAAGGGCCGGCAAGTAGAAGGTGCAAAGGTAGGACTGGCACACTGCACAGGTGGGGGCATCTCGGGTTTGGACCACGGCGCTTGCGCTATCAATATCTTTACGCTGTGAGTAGACGATGAAAGCCATCGCATTCGAGTACCACGCGCCGCGTAGCCGATCAGAGGCGCTGGCGTTGCTCGCGGAACAACCCAACGCCAAGGTGCTTGCAGGTGGGCAGTCGCTGATGCCGATGATGAATTTTCGCATTGCGCAGCCCAACCACCTGATCGACATCAACGGCGTCGCCGATCTTGCCGCCATCCACGCCGACGGCGCCGAATTGGCCATTGGTGCAATGACGCGTCAACGCGACCTACTGCGCTCGGAGCAACTGCGCGAGGCCATGCCTCTGATGGTCGAGGCATTGGGCCATGTCGGCCACTTGCAGACCCGCAACCGGGGCACGATAGGCGGCTCGCTTTGTCATGCCGACCCGGCGGCGGAATTGCCCACCGTGTGCACAGCGCTCGACGCCAGACTCACCGTAGAGAGCAGCGATGGAACGCGCGAGATCGCGATGGCTGATTGGGCACTGGGCTACCTGGTGACCAACCTTGAGCCGCACGAGATGCTGACCGGGATTCGTCTGCGCGCATGGCCGCGTGGTCATGGTTGGGCTTTTACCGAGTTCGCGCGCCGGCATGGCGACTTCGCCATCGTAAGCGTGGCTGTGCTGTTGGCGCCAGGCGCGGGCGCCAGGATCGCGCGCGCATCGATCGCACTGGGCGGGTGCGGTGACGCTCCGATCCGACTGCATGCAGCCGAAGCCCTGCTGGAAGGTCGAGTCGGTTGCGAGGATCTGTTCCGCGAGGCGGCAGGCTGTGCGGTTGATCTCGAAGCTGGCTCGGATGCGTACGTCAGCGCGGAGTACAGACGGCACCTCGCGCAGGTGCTTGTGCGACGCGGGCTGCTTACCGCGCATGCGCGCATGACACACGGAGGCACCGCATGAACGAAGCGGACATTACGACGACTGTCAATGGCGTAAAGGTCGAACGTACCGTCGCCGTGCGGACCTCGCTCGCCGACTTTCTGCGCTATGACCTTTGCCTTACCGGCACCCACGTGGGTTGCGAGCACGGCGCCTGTGGCGCATGCACCGTGCAAGTGGAAGGTGCTGCGGTGCGCTCCTGCCTGATGCTTGCAGTGCAGGTCAACGGCAGGCAGCTCGCGACCGTCGAATCGCTGGGCAAGCCAGATGCGCTTTCGCCGCTGCAACGCGCGTTCAGCAAACATCACGCACTGCAATGCGGTTTCTGCACGCCCGGTTTCCTGATGACGATTGATGCCTGGCTGGGCCAGTTACCGGCCGGCTACCTGCCAAACGACGAAGAGATCCGCGACATGCTCTCGGGTAACGTCTGCCGCTGTACCGGCTACCAGAACATCGTCGAGGCAGTGCGCGAACTGACGCGGGCACGCGCGAATGGAGCCGCGGCATGAAGCGTGACATCATGACCGGCACCCACTTCGGTGCTCCCGCTGCCCGCAAGGAGGACGCGGCGCTGGTGACTGGCACCGGATGCTATGTCGACGATATTCAGATACCCGACCTGCTGCACACCTTTATTCTGCGCAGCCCGATACCGCACGGCTGCATTCGAGCCATCGACTTGACGCGTGCCCGATCCGCGCCTGGCGTGGTGGCTGCCTTTGCGTTCGATGAATTGCCGGACTGCCTCAAGATCAAGCCGATGCCGTTGGTGATGCCTAATCCGGCGATCCGGCACCCGATCACGCAGTATGCGTTGGCCGACAAGGAGGTGCACTATGTTGGCGAGCCCGTGGCGGTCGTCGTGGCGCTCGCGCGTTCCTTGGCCGAGGATGCGGCTGAGCTCGCGGATATCGAATACGAAACCCTGCCGGCAGTGGTCTCCCTGGATCAGGCAATCGAGGCCGGCGCGCCCAGGGCGCACCTGGCGATCGAATCGAACCTCGCAGGCGAAGCGTTGTTCGCCGATGGCGACTGCAACGCGGCTTTCGCTTGTGCGCATAAGGTAATCAAGGCGAGCTTCGATCAACACCGCGGGGGCGCCTTCTTCATGGAAACGCGCGGCTGCGTCGCGGTGCCATCTCCCCTCGGCAAGAGTTTTACGCTGTACGGCGCAATGCAGGCACCGCACCGGATCAAACGCATCTTGCAGGAGTTGTTCGGCCTGGCCGACGACGAGTTGCGTGTTGTGGCGCCATCTGACGTGGGCGGAGGCTTCGGTCCGAAAGGCTCGTTCTACCCGGAGTACGCGTTGATTACGCACTGCGTGCAACTCCTGGGGCGTCCCGTGAAGTGGATCGAGGACCGGCGCGAGAATTTTGTCGCCACGCACCAGGAGCGCGACCAGAAATGGGACCTGGAGCTGGCCGTCGACCAGGAAGGGCGTATTTTGGGGCTTCGTGGCCAACTGGCTCATGACACCGGCGCCTACGTGCCCTGGGGTCTTGTCCTTCCCTGGATATCCATGACTACGCTCCAGGGGCCTTACGTCGTTCCAACCTTCGCGCTGACACTCAAGTCCTTCTTTACGAATAAGGTGCCCACTACCCCGGTACGCGGCGCAGGTCGGCCACAGGCGGTCTTCGCGATGGAGCGGCTCATGGACAGGGTGGCGCAGGAACTCGGGTTGGATCGGAGCGAAGTCCGTCGGCGCAACTTTATCCGTCCCGAGCAGATGCCCTTTAACTGCCGCGTGATTGGACGCGATGGCAGCCCCGTACTCTATGACAGCGGCGACTATCCCGGCACTCAGGCACTGGCGCTCCAAAACGGAGACTGGGCCGGCTTTCCGGCCCGCCAGACAGCCGCCAGGGCGCAAGGGCGCTATTTAGGTATCGGCCTCGCGAACTTTGTCGAGGCCACCGGCCTTGGACCGTACGAAGGCGCAACGGTGAAGATTGGCACTAACGGGAGTATCGTGGTTTACACCGGCGCTGCGCCGCAGGGCCAGTCGCACCACACGACACTGGCGCAGATTGCTGCCGACCAGCTGGGTGTTGCGCCAGCGGCAGTGAAGATCGTGACCGGCGATACCCAGGGCATCTCACTCGGCATCGGTACCTTTGCCGCGCGCAGCGCGGTCAACGCAGGAAACGCCGTGCACATGGCTTGCTGTGAAGTGCGGCACAAGATTCAGGCACTGGCGGCAAAAGTGCTCGAGGCGAATCCAGGACAAATTGTTCTGGCCGACGGCATGGTGTCGGTTGACGGTGCGCCGGAGCGCAGCATCAGCCTGGCCCGGTTGGCCGTAGTAGGCGTTGGTATGCCTGGTTACTCGCTCGACGAAGGCATGACACCCGGTCTCGAGCACACCAGCTATTTCTCGCCGGCTCAGTCCACCTTTTCTAATGGCTGCCATGTCGTCGAAGTCGAAGTGGACCCGGAGATCGGCGCCGTCAGGCTGTTGCGCTACGTCGTGGTAGACGACTGCGGCCGGCAGATCAACCCGATGGTGGTCCATGGGCAGGTCGTCGGGGGCGTCGTGCACGGCATCGGCAATGCGTTGCTCGAAGAACTGGTTTATGACGAGTCGGGGCAGTTGCTTTCGTGCAATTTCGGCGAGTATCTGCTGCCGCTGGCAAGCGATATCCCCGAAATCGAAGTGCTGCACACTGAGACACCCTCGCCACTCAATCCGCTGGGCGTCAAAGGCGCAGGCGAGGGCGGCACGCTGCCTGTGACGGCAGCGATTGCCTCGGCTATCGAGGAGGCGCTGAAGCCTTTCGACGTGACCATTACGCAGGTTCCGATCACACCCATGAGGCTGGTCGAAAAATTGAAGGCAGCCGGAACGCGATGAACATCTCAATGATCTCTGTTTCCGATGGCGTGCTTGCTCGCGGCGCCGCGATTATGCGAGTGCTGTGCGAAAGCGAAGTCGCGATGCCGATCAGCGCCATTTCACGTGCGCTGGGCATGGCACCGAGCAGTGTGCACCGCCTACTGGACCAACTGGTGACGGTGCGCTGGGTGGAGCGTACGACTAACCATCAGTACCGGGTTGGCTTCGAGTTTTATCGGCTGGGCTCGTTGGCTGCGAGCAGGGTCAAGCTGGTGGAATTGGCGCGCCCCCTGGTACAGCAACTGGTCTCGCGTTGCGACGAGACGGCGCTGTTCTCCGTGCGCATCCCGAACACGGGGCAAATGATCTTCGCCGAGCAGGTCGTCAGTTCGCAGCCGCTACGCTATAGCTTCCATCTGCACGAGCCGCGCTCGCTGATGTGGGGCGCCGCCGCGCGCGCGATTCTGGCCTCGATGCCGGAGCCCGAACAGCGCGACGTGCTGGCTCGCGCACCCGTATCGCCTACCGGGCGCAAGGTGCCGGCCTGGGCCACGTGGGCAAGGGAAGCGCGTGAGATCCGGCAACAGGGGTACGCGAGCTCGCGTGGCCACTATACCGACTGGGCGTTCGGCATTGCAGTTCCGGTTTTCGACGTTATCGGGGTAGTGGGAGCGCTGACCTTTGTCGCGCCGGAAATGCGCGTGCCGCCCGTAAGGGAGCGAACTCTGATCTCGGCGCTACAGGACGCCGCCCTCCATCTTTCGCGCAGCCTCGGAGCTCCGGTGGATGCCAACGCACTTTCAAGGAGTCAGCACCATGTGGCATGAACAACTCAAAGGCGTCGCTTTGGTTCGGGGGCTGCGAGTGATCGACATGACGCTGTTCCTGTCCGGCCCCTATGCCACCCAGGTCCTCGGTGATCTGGGTGCGGAGGTGCTCAAGATTGAACCGCTTACCGGCGACAACACCCGGGTATTGCCGCCCAACTTTATCGGCGAAGACAGCGCGTATTACCACAGTTGCAATCGCAATAAACGCAGTATTGCGTTGGACTACAGAACATCAGAGGGGGGCAAGCTGTTGGAGGAACTGGTGGCCAAGAGCGACGTCTTTATCGAGAATCTGAAGCCCGGCGCGATGGCTCGCTCAGGCATCACCTACGAGCGGCTGAAGGAGATCAATCCGCGGCTCATCTACTGCTCAATCAGTGGCTTCGGGCAAGATGGCCCGTATGCCGAACGGCCAGCCTACGATATGGTTGTGCAGGCCATGTCCGGCGGTATGAGTCTTACCGGCGAACGGGATGGCAAGCCGGTCCGGGCGGGCATTCCGCTGGCCGATATTTCCGCTGGCCTGTATGCGGTCATCGGCATCCTGGCCGCGCTGCTGCGGTGCGAGGAAACTGGGCAGGGCGAATATCTCGATATCTCGATGCTGGACTGCCAGGTGGCGATGCTGTCGTATCAAGCGGCCTATTACCTGGCATCGGGCAAGGTGCCTGGAACCCAGGGGCGCGAGCATGAATCCATACCGTCCTACCGCGCCTTCACTGCGCGCGACGGTATGGAGGTCGTGGTTACTGCCAATACTGACCGCATGTGGCAGTCGCTATGCGAGGCGATTGGCCGCACAGACTTGCGTGATGACCCCGAATTGAGCGGCCGGAAGGCGCGTTACGAGCAGAGACAGCGCATCTGGGATGCGTTGGAGACCGCATTCGTATCGCGTAATGCCGACGAATGGGTGCAGATCCTGGTGGCTCACGAGGTCCCAGTGAGCGTGGTCAACTCGCTGGACAGGGTCATGGCCGACCCTCAGGTGCGTCACCGCGGCATGGTGCTGGGTTTGCAGGGCCCGGCGGGCGAACAGCTTCAAGTGGCCGGTAATCCGATCAAGGTGGTTTCTCACCCTGACCAGACACATAGGTATCCGCCACCGCTTGGCGAAGGTACGCGCGAGGTGCTGGCCGAGCTGCTCGGCAAGAGCGAGGCGGAGATTCAACGCCTGCTTGCCGCCGACATCGTGCGCGAATGGATTCCGGCTAGCAAGGAGGTCGCATGAGCCTTGAAGCGGGTTTCGAGTGGAGCGCGGGTTCAGGCATCGGTCGCCTGTGCCTCGCCCGTCCAGACGATGGCAACACAGTCTCGCTGGCCATGATTCGCGGATTACAGTCTGCGCTTGCCGAGCTGGAAGCCGACCCGGCGGTGCGCGTGATCTTGCTCGAGGCGCAGGGCGAGGACTTCTGCCTTGGACGCAACGGTGAGGGCGAAAGTCGTGAAGGACTTTCGGCTTACGCGATTCACCAGCAGTTCCTGATGCCCATCCTTGACCTGTATGCGGCGATTGACCGCTGCGAGCTGCCTGTCGTGTCAGTGGTGCAGGGGCGCGCATTCGGCTTCGGCTGTGCGCTCGCGGCCGCATGCGATATCACGCTTGCCGGGGAGTCGGCGCAGTTCGCACTGCCAGAGATCCTGCGCGGCATTCCGCCCACGCTCGCCATGTCGGTGTTACGCGGCCGCGTAACGCCCAAGGCGATAGCCTACCTGATACACAGCGCGCTGGCGGTTGACGCTCGTACGGCGCGGGAGTTTGGTTTGGTTAGCCATGTGGTGCCGGACAGCAGGCTCCCTCAGGAAGCGGACTCGCTGCTCGCAGGGATGGCGAATCAGCAACGCATCGTCAATGCTACGGTCAAGGAATTCGTCACACTTGGGCCCGGCACTGAGCGGGTGCTGGCAAGCCGCTTGGCGGGTTTGCTGATGACAGTCAATCGATCGCATACGGCCGCAAGATGAAACACGGCACGCCAACGCAGCAATTGGACCTCGGCGCGCACAGCATCGCTTTCGTTGACGAAGGCCGCGGCTATCCCGTTCTGTGTCTGCATAGCCTTGCGGGTAGCCTGCGTATGTGGGATGGCGCGGCGCCGGAACTTGTTCGCCACTATCGCGTGCTTCGCTGCGATGCACGCGGGCATGGTGCCAGTACCGACGCCATGTCCTATACGGTCGAAGGGATGGCACACGACGCACTGGCCCTTCTCGACGCCCTGGGCATCACGCGCTGCGCTGTCTTGGGAATATCCATGGGCGGCCAGGCGGCGATGCACCTGGCGCTGGCGGCTCCGCACCGGGTCGCGGCCCTGGTGCTGGCGAACACCTCCGCAGGTGCTCTTCCCGACGCAAAGGAGCGCCTTGCCCAGACTAAAGCTCGCATCGACGAGATCGGCTATGAGCGTTTCGCCTCCGAGTATGTTGCCAGCCGACTTGCAGATGGGTCCGCCTCGTCCGCATACGCCGACTACTTGGGTGACGCCCTGGGACTGGGATCACAACGCTATGTCGCCACGTTGTGCTCGATTCTGACGCAGGACCTGACCGCCGAACTCCCGGGATTGCATGTGCCCGCTTTGCTCGTGAGCGGTACGGCCGACATCAGCACTACGCCCGAGCGCATGCGTGCACTGGGCGCACTGCTTCCCACTTGCCGGACACTGGAACTGGAAGGAGCAGGGCACTTCTCATGCCTTGATCAGCCTGAGCGATTTATTGCCGGCGTCCTTGAATTTTTGGCCTCGAACATAAAGGATTCCTGATGGCTTCGCATGTCACATGTCAGTTTAAGCTCTCGCTCCCGCCTCAACAGGTATGGGATGCTCTGAAGGACGTCGAGGGGGTTGCCCATTGCTTCCCCGGGGTAATGAGTGTCGAGGCGCTAGATGAACATGCCTGCAAGGGCGTGGTTCAGGTCCGCCTTGGCCCCATGCAACTGGAATTTGCCGGGCAATTTCTATACACCGAACTGGACGAGGCAAACTGGTGCGCGGCGGCCGATGCCCAGGGCCAGGACCGGCGCGGCCGCGGACGCGCCGAGTCGAAGATCCTCTTGAAGGTCCTGCCGGAAGGGATGGGCAGCGTGACCACGGTTGAAGCCAAAACCGAACTGAGCGGCACTGTCGCGCAATTCGGTCGCGCGAAAAGCGTTATCCAGGCGGTGGCGGAGACATTGATCGGCGATTTCGCCAAAAACCTCGAGGCGAAGCTGGCGCCGGAGCCGGCGGCTCCCTTGGCTGTGGCCGACCTCACGCCCGCCGCGGCCAATCCACCTGCCATGGTCAAGCGCGCACCAGTGGGCGGCTTGGGACTTGCGTTGCGCGCTCTGACGCAATGGTTGCGAGGGATGTTCTCCCGAGCTTAAACAAGCGGATAGAAAAATATCGAGAACATTTGGAGGCGAACACATGCGAGTCAACTCGACTTCGCTGGAGACGGCTGCTGCAAGCGTGAATTCCGGCAAACCTGGAGTAGGCAGGGCAGCGTGGATAGTCTTGGGCTCGGCCTTTTTGGGCTGGATGTTCGATGCCATGGACGTGTACCTGATCGTGGTCGTGATCATGCCTGCCCTGCACGATCTTCTCGGCACGTCGCACGCGGATGCTTCACAGATCCAGGGGGTCATCGTAGGGGCGAAGCTGCTTTGCTGGGGCATTGGCGGCATTACGTTCGGCGTTCTGGCGGACAAATTCGGTCGCGCGCGCGTGATGCTTGGCACGATGCTGATCTACTCAGGTTTCACGGCGGCCAGTGCGTTCGCTCAAAGCTGGCATCAACTCCTCTTGATCCAGATGTTGGCGGGCTTTGGCATTGGTGGCGAGTGGGCCGCTGGCGCCTCGCTTGTCGTTGAAACCTGGCCGGAAAAACATCGTGCAAAAGCGGTCCAGGTGATGCAGTTTGCGAATGTCGTCGGCCTGATTATTGCGTCAGCGCTCGGAATTCTTCTGGCCGGACTTGGATGGCGCTGGGTGCTCGCTGTTGGCGCTCTGCCGGCGGTCGTCAGTCTCGGCCTTCGGTTCGTGACCCCGGAATCAGAGCGTTGGAAAGAATCGCGGATTGCTGAAATCCAACACGCCGGACCCAAAATGGGTTCTTTGTCGGTGATATTCCGAGCGCCATTAAGGCGTCGTACGATCGTCGGCTCGCTCGTCGCTGCAGCAATGATGATTGGTAGCTGGGGGACAACTGTGCTTATCCCCGCGCTACTGAGAAAATTTATTCAATCGGCGGGCGATGCCGAATTTATGAGGCAAACCTCCATCTCATTTACGTGGGCCAACGTCGGGGCAGTTCTTGGATTTGGATTGACGCTGTTTTTAGTCGCATGGAATCCACGCATATCCAGACGGGTAGTTTATGCGCTCTTCTGTGCAGGTGCTTGGCTTGCGACGATCGCGCTCGTCACGGTCGCCAAAACACTGACAATGTTCCATCTGGCAATGTTTGCGTTCGGATTATTCGCGATCGGAGGATTCGGAATCCTCGCGCTATATCTAACGGAACTCTTTCCATTGCATGTTCGTGGAACGGGTCAGGGATTTACCTGGAACGTCGCTCGTATATTCACAGCAGCAGGTCCATTGGGGGTCTCACTGGCATTGGCGAAATCTGGAATATACGTCGTCGGCGTTTCAATTTCGGCAGCATTCTGGATCGGGCTTGTCGCCATCAGGTTTGGGCCGGAAACGAGCTCGGTTGCCAAAGACGGGCAGGGGGCAGATTCATAAGTCAGAAGGCGTCGGATCATCCGAAGATGTGAGCAAGCTCCTTTTATGAATCGTTTCATTTATAAATTAATAAATACTACTACATATAAATTATTGGAGGCTATATATGACACCCGTCCGTCATAACCGCGGATTTCGCACCCTCTCCGTAGCAGCAGGCGTCCTTTTTGCCAATGGGGCGCATGCCCAGAGCAGCGTCACGCTCTATGGGGCGCTCGATCAGGATATCCTCTATACGAACAAGACTTTGAATCCGGCGACCATGAAGAATGGCGGCAGTCAGGTTTCGCTGGTGAATGGCGGCTGGCAGCCATCGCGCTTTGGCTTGACGGGCAGCGAAGACCTCGGTGACGGCTTTAATGCATCCTTTAAGCTTGAAAGCGGCATCAACGTTCCCACCGGCGGTTTCAATGATTCGAACGGCAATTTCTTCGGTCGTCAGGCATGGATCGCACTAGACAGTCGATACGGCGAAATCAAGACCGGTCTTCAGTTCTCGCCATTCCTCATTGCTGTGGTTGCGCTCGATCCGCGCGAATTCTCGTTTTTCGGCGGCAGCGCGGCGATCTATGCGCACAACGTTGCCGCCACGGGCATCTTCACGCCGAATGCAATCACCTATTCGAGCCCGGACTTTGCCGGGCTGCGCGGACGCGCCATGCTGTCACTCGGCAACGTCGCGGGCTCGTTCCAGGCCGGACGCGCGTACTCAGGTAGCCTGGAATACTCTCTCGGCTTTCTGTTGATTACTGCGGCGATCTATGACTCCAATCCCGGCAGCGCGACCGTAACGCCAATACCTTCGACGGTTGCCTTTGAGGGACGGGTGATCGGCGCATCGTACAACTTCGGCTCGGTGATATTGAAAGCGTCGCTCACCAACTACAAGGTAAAGAGTGCGCTCAACAACAACGTTTATGGCGGTGGCATCGAGTATCGTGCGACACCGGCACTGACATTGAATTCCGCTATCAATTACATCACTGATCCCGACAACAGGAACAACCATTCCCTACTGGCTTCCATCGGGGCACAGTACGACCTGTCGAAGCGTACGTTGGTCTATGCACAGGCCGCGATCGTGAACAATCACGGCGCAGAAACCACCGGCTTTTCGGTTACCGGTGAACTGTCCGCTCCGGCCGGCAGCACGGTGGGCATCAACATGGGCCTGCGCCACGTTTTCTGACCTTGTTCACCATGGGGTATGTGTGGCGACGCGTTATTCAATGCGCGCGATAGCGCATCAGGAACGTGGAGACTGCACTGCCGATGATCCTTTCAACGTCTTCGTCGGAGATCGCATGATCGATCTGCATTAGACGGGGAAAGTAAAGCGTTTCTCCCAACATGCCGATGAACTCGGCGCGTGCGAGCCGCACGTCGGCAATCTTCAGGCAGCCTTCTCCCACCCGCTTTGCCAACCAGGCGTCCGTTACGTCGCTGAAGAGATCTTTCGCGCGCTGTAAACGCAGGCCCATGTCGGGAAAGCTTCGCACCTGAGCAATGACCAGTCGCATTGCGGCAATCATGTTGGGCTCGGAAACAAGCTCGTTGTAAGCGCGTGCAATCTCACGCAAGCCCGACTCGACTTCCGGCGGCACGGCGTGATCCTTCCAGCGTGCGAACAACTGATGGAAGAGATGGTCCATCGCCTCGGTGAAGAGGATATCCTTACCGGGAAAATGTTTGTACAGCGTCGCGTATGACACTGCTGCGCGATCGCCGATGGAATCCATCGTGGCCGCGTCGTATCCGTTTTCCAGAAAACTTGCAATTGCGACCTCGAGTATCAGTGCACGCTTTTCTCTGCTAACGCGCTGCTGATACCCCTGTACGCCCTCCGGCGCGTGATTCTCTGCCCGCGAGTGGGGCGTCTTCTTTCCTGCCTTCGCTATTGCCACTTATAAGCTCCAAAACTGTCGGTCTGCAAGGCATTCTGCCCGCCGTTGGCGAAACTCGCCAGCAAGCGAGACCTCCGAGGAATTCTCGGAATCAGGCGGTTGAGCGGACTTTGCGGCTCACGCTCAGCACTGACCGGGTGCCGACGCAGCGGTAAGAGCATATAGCGACGGCGTTCCCGACTAGCAGGCGGCACTTCGATTCTCTCTGAAGGCAACCGCGGGCACCGGGTTTTCCCTACCTTTCTGGCTGCAGTTTATGAGTATAGTGTATTACACACTACACCATGGAAGCGATCAGGAATGAGAGTCAGCGTGAATGGCTTCAGACGATTAGGGACAGCCTCAGTTGTAAGAGGCAGGAAGGGCTGGTCATTACTCGGGGCGAAGTGCTCCGATTGCGAAACGCAGATCTATCCGGTACTCACCGTGTGCCCACAATGCGGCGGTCGTGACTTCGTCGCGTCGCTGTTGCCGGCGATCGGCACCCTCTACTGCCACAGCGTGGTGCATATGGGACCAAGAGGCGTCGACACGCCCTACACCGTCGGGTATGTGGACCTGAGCGATAGTCTGCGGCTTTTCGGGCGTATCGAAATGCCGGTTGGCGCCGTACAGACGGGGCAGCAGCTCGAATTGCGAGTGGAACCGGCAAACAGGCAAGCGAGCCAATTCATCTATTTTTTTACCGCACCCAGCGAAGTTTCGCAGCAGGTGGATTCATGAGCGTGACGAACGGTTTGAGGAGCGTGAGCCTCGTTGGCACGGGCATGATTCGTTTTGGGCGTTTCCCGGAAGTGAGTCTGTCCCAACTCGCCGCGCCAGCGGTCATCGAGGCACTTGATGAAGCCGGAATCGATGGACGACGCGTCGGCGCTATTTATTGCGGTACGGTATCCGGTGGTCCGTTGGCTGCCCAACGTATCGGACGGGAGACGGGGCTGACCGGCATCGAAGCGGCCAATTTCGAAAACGCCTGCTCCTCGTCGGCGAGCGCATTCCGGCAAGCCTACCTCGCGATTGCCGCGGGTGCGGTGGATTGTGCACTCGTGGTTGGAGCAGAGCAATTGACTCGTCTCGGAGGCGGGCCACTTGACCTCGGCGATGAGGATGTCGAGTCGGCGAACGGATTGACGATGCCGGCGCTGTACGCCATGCGCGCACAGCGATACATGCATGAATTCGATTTATCACCCGGCGATCTCGCGCAGATCGCTGTCAAGGCCAGGGCGAATGGAGCGCTCAACCCCTACGCACAGATCCGCAGCACCGTCTCGGTGGAGGAAGTGCTCAGCAGCCGACCGGTCGCCTCGCCGCTGACTTCGCATCAGTGCTGCCCGCTCGGCGACGGCGCAGCCGCGGTGGTGCTTGCGGCCTCGAATCTTCCCATTGCGAATCGGCAAGGTGCCGTGACGGTTCTTGCGTCCCATCTGACGTCGGGCCGTTATATGCAGGCAGGCAGGGATATGACGACGCCCGAAGTCACTGTGCGTTGCGCGACCGAAACCTATGAATCCTGCGGCATCGGCCCTTCCGACATCGATCTCGTCGAGTGTCACGATGCCTTCACCATCGCTGAATTGCTGTACTACGAAGCACTGGGTTTTGCCGCCCACGGAGAGGGGGTGGGTTTGATCAGAGGTGGTCAAACGGCGCTAAGCGGACGGATTCCGTTCAACCCGTCCGGCGGTCTGCTCTGCAGGGGCCATCCGCTCGGAGCGTCAGGGATCGCGCAGATTGTCGAAATAACACGCCAGTTGCAAGGACGCTGCGGCGCACGGCAGGTCGGGCAAGACAGGCCGCGCGGTCCACGAGTCGGACTGGCGCACATCACCGGTGGAGGCACTTACGGCTTCGATCACGGTGCGTGCGCGATACACATTCTTGGAAGGTGAGAAATGAAGTCAGCACCCTTTACCTGGCACCGACCGGAAAGCGTGGCGCGTGCCGTTGAGTTACTTTCCACGCTGGACAACGCACGCATCGTCGCTGGCGGACAGACGCTGATGCCGATGCTGGCCATGCGCTACGCGTATGTGGACCACCTGGTCGACGTGAACGCGATACCTGGCCTCGACGGGATAACGTTGGAAGGCGATGAGGTCTGCATCGGCGCATTGGTTCGCCAGCGGGATATCGAGCAATCTCCTTTGATTCAGCAATACGCACCACTGATGGTGGAGGCCTATCGATTGGTCGGCCATATTCAGACGCGCAATCGGGGCACTTTTGTCGGAAGCGTTTGCAATCTCGATCCGGCCTCGGAGCAGCCCACACTTGCCGAAATCTTCAATGGGACGATCGTCGCCGTAGGACCTCGTGGAGAGCGGCGCATTCCATTTAATGAATTCGCGTGCGGTTTCATGACTACTTCAATCGAGCCGGACGAAATGGTGACGCAGATTCGCCTTCGTATCTGGAACGAGCCGCACGGATATGCGTTCGAGGAATTCGCGCGCAGACATGGGGACTTTGCAATCGTCGGCGCGGCGGCCATGGTGTCGGTCGACGTAAATCACGCGATCAGGCGCGCTGATGCGGTCCTGTGCGGGATGGGCAGCAAACCTTGCCGTCTGCAGCTTGACGACGTCCTCCGGGGACAGCAGCCCAGCGCCCGTCTGGCAAAGGCAGCAGCCAGCAGAGCAAGCTGGATTGACGCTCTTAGTGACACGAGCGCCAGTGCCGCATATCGGAAACGTCTCGCGTGGACCGTGACCGAGCGTGCGCTTGGGCGCGCGTTCGCTCGTGCATTGAAGGCAAGCTGAGGGGATCATGGATCAGAGAATCGAATTCGTTGAGCAAAAAAAGATTGCCTTCGAACTGAACGGACAGGCAACGACCTGCGACATCGACCCTAGAGTGACGCTCGGCGATTTTCTTCGTCACCAGCTTGGCAAGACAGGCACGCATTACGGCTGCGAGCATGGTGTTTGCGGGGCATGTACGGTACTGGTGGATGGACGTTCCATGCGCTCCTGCCTTCAGCTTTGTGGTCAGGTCGACGGGCGGAAAGTCACAACCGTAGAGGGGCTGGCGAATACCGACGGCTCGCTCGGCATCCTGCAGCAGGCGTTTCAGGATCGCCATGCATTGCAGTGCGGATACTGCACCCCAGGCATGTTGACCACGCTAACGGAGTTTCTGCGGGCCAGCCCCGACCCGTCCGAGGCCGAAGTTCGCGATGCAATCAGCGGGAACATCTGCCGCTGCACGGGCTACCAGGCCATAGTCGAAGCGGCGCTGATCGCGGCCGCCCGAATGCGCGGCGAGCCCGATCCCGTTTTCGGACTGGTTACCGCACACTCAAAGGACAGCGATTCCCCTTCGGATTCGACCGTAGGTGCGCGCTATGTCGGCAAACCCGTCAAGCGCACCGAAGACCCCGCGCTACTCAAAGGCGAGGGGCAATTCGTCGACGATATCCACCTTCCCGGAACATTGCATTGCTGTTTCGTGCGATCGTCTCACGCGCACGCCCGCATCAAGCACGTCGATACGCAAGCAGCAAAGGCCGTACCGGGCGTACGGCATGTCTGGACATTCGCTGATCTGGATGAAGCACATCGGCAGCCATTGCCGGTCCTGGCACCGACTCACATGCTGACGGAGCCGCGCATGTGGTCGCCGCTGGCCTCGGACGAGGTGTGCTACGTCGGCGAGGCGATCGCCGTTGTCCTTGCAGAAAGCCGGTACATCGCCGAAGACGCCGCCAACCTGGTGCAGATCGACTACGAGGTACTGCCGGTCGCCGGCGACATCGGGAAGATATTCGATCCGAATGCGCCACGGGCTCACAGCGACGTTCCGACCAACCTCCTCCTCGACATGCCGTTTGCTTTCGGCGATGTCGACTCGGCCTTCGCGCGCGCCGCGCACGTGGTCAAGCGCGAGATATTCCATCATCGCGGGACTGCGCACCCGATGGAGTGCCGCGTGACCCTCGCGCGGCTCGATAGCGGTACCGGCGATTTGACCGTCTGGAATTCGGGCCAGGCACCGCACCTCGAGAGACGTCTTCTCGCGCAAGCGCTCGGCTACGATGAAGCGAAAATCCGGGTCATCATGCCGGATGTCGGAGGGGCTTTCGGTCCCAAGGGCATCGCCTATCCAGAAGAGTTGGTCGTGGCCTCGGCAGCACTCAAGCTGGGTGTGCCGGTCAAGTGGACCGAGGATCGGCGCGAGCACTTCCTGTGCATTACCCAGGAGCGCGATCAATTGTGGAATCTCGAGATGGCGCTCGACAAGGACGGAAAGATCCTCGGCGTGCGCGGCTCCGTGGTCCACGATAACGGTGCGTACGTGCCTTGGGGCATTGTCGTGCCGATCATCGCGGTGACCTCGTCGCTGGGTCCTTACGTCGTCCCGGCATTCGACGTGAAGCTGAAAGTGGCGTGCACGAACATGGTGCCCACCACCCCGGTGCGTGGCGCGGGGCGGCCAAAAGCGGTATTCGCGATGGAGCGGATGCTCGATGCGGCAGCCGACCATCTCGGCCTCGCCCGTCTGGAAATTCGACGCCGCAATTTCGTACAGCCAGAGCAGTTGCCGTACAAAACCGGCCTGATATTCCGCGACGGTTCACCGATGGTGTATGACTCCGGCGACTATCCGCAAACTCAGGAGAAGGCCGTCGAACTTGCTGATCTGGACGCGTTTCGCGCCCGTCAGGAGGACGCGCACGCGCAGCAACGGTATCTCGGGATTGGCTTTGCCAACTATGTCGAGGGTTGCGGACTCGGCCCTTATGAAGGGGCGGAAGTCACGTTGCAAAACGATGGACGCATACACCTGGACGTCGGTGGTGCCGGCGCGCAAGGGCAAGGGATGAAAACCATCTTTGCCCAGATCGCTGCCGATCAGCTCGGTGTCGAGATGGATGCCATTACGGTAGTCGTCGGCGATACGAGCAAGCTCGCCATGGGTATCGGGACGTTTGCGAGCCGGATCACCGTCAACGCCGGAAATGCCGTTCACATCGCCTGCGGCAAGCTCGCCGGAAAAATCAGGGGGCTCGCCGCACACGCCCTTCGTGTTCCTCTGGATCAGATCGAAATCGTGCGTGGCGCCGCACGCGTGCGAGGCCAGCCAGAAAAGGCGTTGCCGCTCGGGCAAATCGCACGAATGTCGTATGGGATACCTGGTTTCACGCTGCCTGACGGACTGGATGCGGGCATGACCGTCACGCATTATTTCTCCCCGAAAGCCAGCGTCTATGCCAACGGAACGGCGTTCGCGGAAGTCGAGGTGGATGTCGGGACCGGCTACGTAAAGGTCTTGCGCTATGGCGTTGCACACGATTGCGGGACCGTGATCAACCCGATGCTCGTCGAGGGGCAGGTGATTGGCGCGATTTCCCATGGGATCGGAAATACGCTGCTCGAGCGCCACGGCTACGACGAGAATGCCCAGCCGCTTGCGACGAATTTCGCCGAGTTTCTGCTGCCTACCGCACTCGACATGCCATCCCACATAGAGATGGCGCATCTTGTTTCTCCGTCACCGAACAACCCTCTCGGCGTCAAAGGGGCCGGGGAGGGCGGGACGATTCCTGCCTCCGCTGCGATCGTCAGTGCCATCGAGGATGCGCTGAGCCGATGGTCGATTCGCTTTGACGAAACACCCGTGCTGCCTGAAATGATCTTTGGTCGTCTGCATGCCGCCGGCGCGTACAGCGACGTCGCCCTCGACACACCTTGAACGAAGAACTTGCTGGATAACGATATGGACTCTGGAAAAACTGGTCCGCTGAGCGGTGTGAGGGTTTTAGACCTCACGCAGTTCCTGTCGGGCCCCTTCGGAACGCAAATCCTCGGTGATCTCGGCGCTGAGATCGTCAAAATCGAGCCGCCGGGGGGCGAGCTCGCGCGCGGCGTGCCCCCCCATTTCGTCGAGGGGGACAGCGCCTACTATCTCGCGGTCAATCGCAACAAGAAGAGTGTTGTCATTGACCTCAAGACGGACAAGGGAGCCGAACTCGTTCGGGAGTTGGCCGCGCATTTCGATGTCCTTGTAGAAAACAATCGCCCGGGTGTGATGGAGCGGCTCGGACTTGGTGAGGCGGAGCTTCGCGCGCGCAATCCGCGGCTTGTCTATTGCAGTATCAGCGGATTCGGGCAGACGGGCCCGGACAGGGATCTACCCGCTTACGACATGATCGTGCAGGCGATGTCGGGGGGCATGAGTCTGACCGGCGAGCCCGGCAGGGCGCCCGTTCGCGCCGGCATTCCGATCGGCGACCTGGCGGCCGGCATGTATGGCGTGATGGGCATTCTCGCTGCGCTGTTCGAGCGCCAGACTTCTGGCGAAGGACGGTTCGTCGATGTGTCGATGCTCGACGCGCAAATCGCGATGCTTTGTTATCAAGGTGCCTATTACCTGATGTCTGGCGAAGTACCGGAACCGCAGGGACGAGGCCACGATTCGATACCGACCTACCGCGCGTTCGAATGTGGCGACGGTGTTTCACTGGTCGTGACCGCCAACACTGAACGCATGTGGGCGGACCTGTGCAAGGCCATCGATTTGCCACACCTTGTACACGACCCGCGATTCAAGGATTCGGCCACACGGCTCGTGAACAAGGTGGCGCTATGGGAAATACTGGAGGCGCGCTTCCGTGACGAACCGGCGCAGAGTTGGCTCGATTCACTGAGTTCGGCTTCAATTCCGGCCGCACTGGTCAAAACAGTTGATAAAGCACTGAATGCCTCTCAGGTCGCGCATCGAGACATGATCGTCGAGCTTCGCAGTCGAGCGGGGTCTCATGTGCGCGTGCCCGGCAATCCAATCAAGTTTGATGATCCGGGGCGTACCGATGTGAGTTACCCGCCCCATCTGGGGGAGCACACGAGCATCGTACTCCGGGAGTACATCGGCCTTGATGCCGAGGCATTGAGGACACTTCAGAATCAGGGGGTTGTTCGGCAGTTTGTACCGGGTATGCCATCACCCGGCGTGAAATCACGATGAACGAGGAGATCGGCATGCATGAAAATCTTCTGCTGAAGATGAAGGGTAATGTTCTGCATATCACCCTGAGCAGTGCTGACGGCAAAAACGAGTTAGATGACTCGATGATGCGAGCGCTCACGCAGGTGATCAGCGATCCTCCCGAGAGCACCGTGGCCATTGTTTTGTCCGGGGAGGGCGAGAACTTCTGTGGAGGGCGGGCCGCATCGCCACCGCCGGCGCTTTCCCCAACGGAAGATCCACGCCCCGCAATCAAGGCACGGGGTGCGGCGCCCATTCTCGCACTCTACGAGGCAATCCGTTCGAGTGCGGTACCTGTTGCCTGCTTCGTCAAAGGGCTCGCTTCGGGTATGGGTTGCGCAATCGTTGCAGCGAGCGACTATGCGGTCGCCGAAATGCGTAGCCAGTTCGAGGCCGATGAACTCGCGAAGCAGTTTGCTCCTGCACTGCTGATGTCCGTTCTCGTCGCGCGTGTCCATGTCAAAGCGATTTCGCGTCTGGTTCTAACGGGCCAGCCCATCGACGCAGCGACCGCCTTGGACTTTGGACTCATCGGCGAAATGGTCGCTCCTTGGGAACTGGACAAAGCGCTGGACGATTTCATTGCCTTCATGAACAGCCGGGCTCCGCAGGCATTACGCGGAGTCAAGACTTTCCTGCGCGAGTCGCCCGGTCTGCATTCGCCAAAGCTTGCCACGCTTGCTGCCGACGTTCTGGCGGAATCGATTGCGGCACGCCTCGACGTGACAGCGCCGTTCGTGCCGTCCCACGAGAAGCGGTCTCTGACCGTCGACGGCGAACGCATTGCCTATATTGACGTCGGCAATGGGCCCGCGGTCGTTTTGCTGCATAGTCTCGGCACATCGAGCGCGCTGTGGGACGACGTTCTGCCCGCACTCACCGCGAAATATAGAGTCGTTGCAATAGATGCCCGAGGTCATGGCGACTCGACGAAGCGAAGCGCGTGGAATGCGGACGCAGTCGCCAACGACGTCGTCGCAGTGGCGGAGGCCATTGGTCTCGATTGTTTTGGCCTGGTGGGTATCTCGATGGGGGGACTGACTGCGGTACGCGTTGCCTCGAAGTTGGGTCGACGCGTTGCTGTCATGGTCTTGTCGAGCGCTTACGCGGGCGTTTCGGGACCCGCGGTGGAAAAGCGGCTCGCCGCAGCCGAAGGGATGTTGAAAAAACTGCCTATGCATCTCTTTGCGCGCATGTACGTGGAGCAGACCCTCCACAGGAACACCGCGTATCCGAAGCGGGAACGACTCGCCCAGCAGATTGCGGCTATGGCTTCAACGGATTATCTGGAAATATTGCGCGCCATTTACACGGATGACGTATCCGGACTTTTGCGCGACATCGAGGTGCCGACGCTCGTGCTGAGCGCCGAACTCGACATGAGCATACCCAGAGCCGTATCGGCGAAGTTGGCACAGGGAATCCGGGGCGCGAAGGAACGAACGCTGGGCGCTGCCGCGCACCTCTCATGTGTCGATACGCCCGATGCGTACGCGGAAGTTTTATTAGGGTTGTTTGAGAAATACACGGATGAAGGTGGGGAAGTATGGAAATCGTAAATCGCTTTTCGGTCGATTCGACTATCGAGAACACCTGGAAGGCACTACTCGACGTGCCGCTAGTCGTGTCCTGCTTTCCCGGGGCGACGCTGACTGACACACTCGGCAAGGATTCGTATAAGGGGCTGATTCGCATCAAGCTGGGTCCAATCGCGATGGAATTCTCGGGCATGGTTACCTTGAGCGCTCCGTTGGGCGACGCGTATACGGCGACCGTTGAGGCCACCTGGCAGGAGACCAAAAACCGCGGATCGGCCACTACGGTGACCACGTTTTCTCTATCGCGAGCCGGTGACGTCGCCGGCACTCAGGTCGACGTCCACACCACTGTGAAGATGGCGGGGCAGGTGGCGCAGTATGGCCGCGGGGTTGGAATCATCAACGCCGTATCGGAACAGATGGTCCGTCAATTCGCGGCAAATTTGCTGAAGAAACTCGCGGATCGTCCGGCTGCAATAGAGGCGTCCTTAGCCGGCGCGGACGCGTTCGCCTCAACGTCCACTGGAGAAAGAGAACCCGTGGCGGCAAGACGCAGCGACAACACTGCGGGCTCAACGAACGAGATTTCCGTGCTCGGCCTGGTGTGGGCAACGGTGGTTGCAAAATGCAGGCAGTGGTTTGCCAGCGCGCATTCATCATAGTTCTCTTCGTTGATTTTTCTGTTCAATTTGGCCGGGTTGGAAAAAGGCAGCAGCTTCTACTGAGCCTTGCGAGGCACGGCACACGATGGCATCGAAGTGTTGGCGAGTGCTTCCATAATTATAAGCAGTACAACGAAGGAGATGAGCAGATGGAGACGAACTCGACTACGTTCGAGTCGACAGACCGCGGGAGCAATGTCGGTGCTTCTGTCGTGGGCAAGGCAGCCTGGATTGTCCTTGCGTCCGCGTTTATAGGGTGGATGTTCGATGCGATGGATCTCTACCTTTTCACCATGATAATGGTGCCGGCCCTTCACGACCTGCTCGGGCCTTCACAAGGCAGCGCCCTGCAGATCGGAGCGCTCATTGTCGGAGCGAAACTGGTTTGCTGGGGCATCGGCGGCATTCTGTTTGGCGTCCTGGCCGACCGTTTTGGGCGAGCTCGAGTCATGCTCGGCACGATGCTGATCTACTCGGTATTCACGGCGGCCGGTGCCTTGGCGCAGGACTGGCATCAACTTCTCGTGTTTCAGATGCTAGCGGGCTTTGGAATCGGGGGGGAATGGGCCGCTGGCGCCGCGCTTGTCGTGGAGACCTGGCCGGAAAAACACAGGGCGAAGGCTGTCCAGGTCATGCAGGTTGCCAATGTGGTGGGGCTGATTGCCGCCTCCGCGCTTGCGATCCTTCTGTCCGGTGCGGGATGGCGCTGGGTGCTTGGCGTGGGAGCGGTACCGGCAGTCGCGAGCCTTGGGCTGCGGTTCATCACACCGGAATCGGCTAGTTGGGAGCAGTCGCAGGCGGCCGCAATTCGCCACGCAAGTCCGAGGATGGGCTCGATATCCGAGATTTTTGGCCGTCGGTTGCGTCGTCGAACCGTGGTGGGCACGCTCATTGCCTCGGCAATGATGATCGGTAGCTGGGGGGCATCCATCCTCTTTCCCACATTGCTGAGAGAGTTCTTTCCGTCCGCCGGCAACGCGGAATTCACGAGGCAGACGGGCATCGCGTTCATGGCGACCAACCTCGGCGCGGTACTTGGATTCGCTTCGATTCTGCTCCTTGTCACCTTGAAACCGCGCATTTCCAGACGGACCGTGTATGCGGTGTTTTGTGCAGGCGCCTCGCTTGCAGGTGTCGCACTTTTTGGCGGAGCGAAAACACTGGGGACGTTTTATGTCGCGATGCTTGGATTCGGCTTTTTCGGATTGGGGGGATTTGGAATAGTCGCGCTGTACCTGACTGAGCTTTTTCCGCTCCATGTTCGCGCCACGGGCCAAGGCTTCGCCTGGAACATGGCACGTCTGTTCACCGCGCTTGGACCGTTGATCGTGTCGTCTGAGTCGGCAAATCTGGGATTTCGCACGGTTGGAATCGCTCTCGCTACCGTATTCGGAATGGGGCTGGCCGCCATATTTTTTGGGCCGGAAACTGGCTGAAAGGGCGACGGGGAAGTTCGACCCGCGACACTCAACAAGCTTCGTGGATGCCCGATCAGGAGTGCGCATGATCGTAGATCGGCAATTGGCACGCACTGCGATCCTTGTCGTGACCGCGCCGGACTAATCCGGCGAAGAAATACAACATTGGAGACAACATGAAGTTGAAAGTGATAGCCACCGCGACGCTCGTTGCGTGGGCGGTCGCGGCACACGCGCAATCGGCGGTGACGCTGTATGGCGCCATCGATACCGGATTGCTGTATCAAAGCGCGAACGCGCCGAATTTCCAGTCGAAAGTGAATCTTGGGCACGTGTACGAGCTCAAGGACGCGGGGATGTTCACCAGCTTCTGGGGGCTCAAGGGTGCCGAAGACATCGGAGGCGGCTACAAAGTCAACTTCAGGCTCCAGGGAGCATTCACCAGCACCAATGGAAAGTTCGGGCTGTCCGACACGCCGGGCTCCGCCGCAATCTTCAACCAGCAATCGACGTTGGGCATCTCTGGTCCCTTCGGCTCGATTGACGCCGGCCGTCAGTTCGTACCAGTGATATTTGCGATGGCCGACACCGACGTACGGGGTGCGCAATTCTTCGGCAGCATCCTCACCGCATGGCTTGGCATGAATCAGGCTGCGGGCTGGCAGGGCACCAGTACAAACGGAGCCATCGGTGCGTTATACGACTCCAACGCGATTGTCTACCAGTCGCCGAAGTTTCACGGTATTTCGCTTGGGCTCGAGTATGCGCTGGGTGGCGTCGCGGGTCGATTGCAGGGTGGCACGCGCGAGTCGGCAGTGCTTCGCTATTCGAACTATGGTCTGAACCTCTCGGCTGCTTACTACAACGGCCACGACAGCAATCCGTTCACGACGACACCGGCCGGCGCGATCATTACGGCGCCGGCCACGGGGCTCGACAACAACCGTTTCTACTATTTCGGCGTGATGTACACGTTCCACGACCTGTCAGTGTCGACGTCATACAGCATCGGCAGGAATCCGGCGAAAAGTGGTCAGGACGACTTCGAGATGATTTCCGGGGGGCTCGGCTACAAGTTCACTTCTTTTCTCAAGGTCACGTCCGGCTTCTATTACCTGAAGGATCGCAACGTTTCATCCAATCAATCGGATATGTATGCGGTGGGTGCCGAATACAGCTTGTCCAGGGCCACCATCGCTTACGTGCAGGTTGGCCATGTCAATAACCGGGGCAAGATGAGCCAGACGATCGCCTATGGCGCGCCGGTTCCTGAGGGTACCTCAAGCACTGCGGCGATGATCGGCATCCGCCACTCCTTCTGATCCCACAACGGCGGAACTGGAGCATTCAATGAAGACGAGCAGAGCACTAAAGATCGCTGTTGGGTTGCTGGTCGGATCAACATACATTCACGTCTGGGCGCAGGCCAGCGAGAGCGAAGCGCTTAGCGTATCGAAAGGCACAGTGACCGAAGCTGCCGGCGGCATGAGCGCGACGAGCAACCTGAAGGCCAATTTTTTGCTGCGCCGCAAAGTCTATGCGGCGATCGCACGGCACAAGGAGATCAACGCCGGCAACATCAGCGTGGTCGTGAAGCGTGGCGCGGTGACGCTCGACGGGACGGTGGCGGATGCTTCCCAAATCGGCGAGGCGACGGAGATCGCGAAGGGCGTTCCTGGCGTGACGACCGTGACCAACAGGCTGACGGTCGAAAAGCCGTTCGGCAGTCAGTAGGCACACTTGCATGACGGTGCTTATCATGTACAGAACGGAAATGTGAGCATGAATAGTGTTGATTTCGAGGTGCTGGACGCTACGATGCGCTGGCTCGATGCAGGCCACCGTATGCTGCTCGTGACGGTGGTGAAGACATGGGGTTCGTCGCCTCGCCCTGAAGGGGCAATGCTTGTCCTGCGCGACGACGGTCACGTGGTGGGCTCTATTTCGGGCGGCTGCATCGAAGATGACCTCATCGACCAGGTGCGTCGGTGCGGCGTCGCGCAAAGGACACCCGAATTGGTCGAATATGGCATTAGCGCCGAGGAGGCGCGTCGTTTCGGCTTGCCTTGCGGAGGCACGATGCAGCTCGTGCTTGAGCCGATTACGCGGCAAAGCGGTATTCAGCCCCTGTACCAAGCGCTCAGTCGTGGGGAACTGGTGGCGCGCACGCTAGACATGACAACGGGTGCGGTCACAGTCGGGCCAGCGACCACGACTGACGGTGTGTATTTCAATGAGAGGCGTCTAACGACGATTCACGGGCCCCGCTACCGTATGCTCGTCATTGGCGCTGGACAGCTATCGCGCTACCTGTGCCAGGTCGCGACAGGACTGGATTATCAGGTGGTGGTTTGCGACCCGCGCGAGGAGTACATGCACACATGGGATGTGCCCGGCACGAGGCTCGTGCGCACGATGCCCGACGATACGGTCCTGGATATGAAACTCGACGAACGCAGTGCGATGATTACACTTACGCACGATCCAAAGCTCGATGATCTCGCGCTGATGGAAGCGCTGAAGACACCCGCGTTTTACGTCGGCGCGCTTGGCTCGCGGCGCAACAATGCTGCGCGGCGAGAGCGGCTTAAAGAGTTCGATCTGAGCGACGCACAGCTTGCACGATTACGCGGTCCGGCCGGGATCTATATCGGCAGCCGCACGCCACCCGAAATCGCGATATCGATTCTCGCTGAAGTGACGGCCGCGAGGAATAGCGTGTTGCTACCGGCAATCCTCAGGGTCGAGCGTGGGAAGACGGCGTATTGAGGTCCGTCGCCCAAACGCACGAGCACCGGCGGCGGCAACTGTCGCACCCACGTTTTCAGTCCGGTCGGCGCGGGTCCGTGACAGGGAGTGATCTTTTACATGGACGTAGGCGGAGTACGCCCGGCTGCTTTGGAAATGACAGCTCGGTTGGCGGATTCAGGTTTGTGGTCCTGTTTCCCGATCTGTTCTATCGATTTGGGCCGTATGGTCCTCTTGTGCCTGCAGACATGCCGGAGCGCTTTGAAGCGTCTTTGCAAGATGCAGGCGTGCAATATCGTGTTGAGACGTACAAGGGCGCGGCGCACGCAAATGCGTAGCGTGGCGTCCCTTCCCATGACGAGAGAAAAGCACATCCGGAACGCAACCCGCCCGGCGTGCGTTATGCACACTGCGCAGATGTACGCGCCGCTACACTTGCGCTGTCTGCCGCCTGTGCGGAAAGCGAGGCGAACACCGAACCGCCGGTGAGTTGATTGCGCGCTGTATCGAGCGCCTCGGCTACCGTTGCTTCGCCCATGACAAGCCCCTGCAGGAGAAGAAACTGGACACTGTGGATGCCGATCGAGCTAAGTGCGTATCGCAGATACGGCGCCAGGAAATCCGGCTGCCGTGCGCGTTCGCCGCTATGGACACCGCCCGAACCGACGATCACGATGGTCGGCCGGTCGCGCATCAGCGATAACCGGCGAGTCCGACGACGCTTCCCGAATCGCACGCGGCGAGCAGGCGATAGCCTTCGGCCTGCTGTCTGACGACCTGGGCGGCAAATGAGTGCGCGTCGATCAGACTCGAGCGCAACTTGCGCATGACGTCGAATGCGGGATGCAGCGAATCGTACGTGTCGAGGTGAACGAAGCGAAGCGATGCTGGCATTGGCGTCTCTACGAGCAACAACGCGCACGTTACCCGGCGCACGGCTCGGTCAATAGAGCCAGGAATGCACAATTCGACCAGGCTATCTGGCAGACATATTCCGGCACTAGTCACCCACAGCGCGTTTCGATCAAGTATTCCCCGACATGTTCCGGTCAGGCATTAGCTAATCACGAAGATTGGTTCGCGGGAACTAGCCTTAGCGCCGTCCCTCCCAATTTTGGAGCGAGTTTTTGCTGAACGGCGACAACCGCCGGAAGCGGGCGCCATGCAACGGTCATGCGGTCGACAAGGCCAGCGTCATTTAGATGCATGGATCCATGCCGTCGATTCCCTCGTCACTGAACCTGATCGTGAAGACAGCGACAAAGTCGGCGTTGTCGCGCAGGAGGAGCTTCGGTTCGAAGGCGTCAACAGTGCTGAGAAGCTTGGCGAGGACATCGGCAACACGCTCTTTTCCCTCGAAAGGTGTGGGGGCGATCGGGCTGCGGAGCACAACGTTCTCTGCCATGTGGGCCATTGTCGCCTCGACATGACGTCTGCGCATTGCTTCGAGGTAGGCGTTGGAGCGGCCCCCTGAATCTCCGGACACAGTCTCCCACTTACAATAGCGGGTAGGCATAAGACTGTGTACATGACTAACAACAAGCACGAAGTGATGGAAGTGTTGACGGGGCCGGAGCGCCGGCGGCGCTGGTCGGTGGACGAGAAGCTGGCGATGGTGCGGGAGAGCTTCGAGCCTGGCAAAACTGTTTCGATGGTGGCCCGCCAGCACGGCGTGAATCCGAACCAGCTGTTTCATTGGCGCAAGCTCTATCAAGACGGTAGCCTCTCGGCGGTCAGCGCTGGCGAAGAAGTCGTGCCGGCTTCGGAGTTGGCCGACGCGCTCAAGCAAATCAGGGAATTGCAACGGCTACTGGGCAAGAAGACCGTCGAAGTCGAAATCCTTCGCGAAGCCGTGGAGTATGGCCGGGCAAAAAAATGGATTGCGCGCTCGCCATCGTTGCCGGGGGACGACCAGTGAAGCAGGTTTGCGACGTTCTCGGTATGGCGCGCTCAAACGTGGCGGCAAAGCTTGCTCGCCCCGCTGATTGGCGGCACGGGCGGACGGCTCGACAAACCGACGACGCTGAACTGGTGGAGGAAATCCGGCGCGTAATCGCTGACTTGCCGAGCTGGGGTTACCGCCGCGTGTGGGGCACAATGCGCAGCGAGCGGGAGCGCCAGTGCGCGGCTTCTGTCAATGCCAAGCGGGACTATCGCGTGATGCGCGAACATGGCTTGCTGCTTGAGCGCAGGCCCAAGCCGCCGCGCCCACAGCGTCGGCATGATGGCAAGGTCGCCGTGCCCAGAAGCAACCAACGCTGGTGCTCCGATGGTTTCGAGTTTCGTTGTGACAACGGCGAGCCGCTGCGCGTGACCTTTGCGCTTGACTGCTGTGACCGCGAGGCCATGAGCTGGACGGCAACGACCGGTGGCCATAGTGGCGACGTTGTACGTGACGTCATGCTGGCGGCCATTGAGCATCGCTTCGGCAACGTTTCGAAAGCGCCAGAGCAAATTGAATGGCTCAGCGATAACGGCTGGGGTTACATCGCCGAGAAGACCCGGACCTTCGCCTCGGGCATTGGACTCAAACCGCTCACGACGCCTGTGTGCAGTCCGCAGAGCAACGGCATGGCCGAGAGCTTCGTGAAGACGATGAAGCGCGACTATGTGGCCTTCATGCCCAAGCCAGATGCAGCGACCGCTGCTCGCAATCTGGCCGTCGCGTTCGAGCATTACAACGAGAAGCACCCGCATAGCGCGCTGAAATATCGCTCGCCACGCGAGTTCCGACGTAGGACCGATTCATCAACCTTAGTGTGAGGCGGTGTCCGGAAGTACGGGGGCAAATCCAGGCGTCGAGATGTTCAGTCGTGGTCATGTGAATTTTCTCCTGTTTAAACGGAATTCCAATAAAGGTGCGCGACCTTTCGACACCATCTTAGTCGCATTGACCCGGCGTGATTAACGGGGGTACCGTTCTTGTCAGTGATGACAAAAACGTCGTTAATAAAACCCTTGGGAGGCAGCGTGTAGCATTTGAGCGTGTTGGGAGAGCTGGATATCTTTGTACGGACTGCGCAGACGCGTAGTTTTGCCCCAGCGGGGCGAAGTCTGGGCGTCTCAGCGTCCGCCGTTAGTAAGAGCATCTCGCGACTTGAAGAGCGCACTGGCGTGCGCCTTTTCCAGCGCAGCACGAGGAGCGTCCGTCTTACGTCCGAAGGTGAAATATTTCTGGAAAGATGCAAACGTGTCCGCGGGGAAGTCCAGGCGGCGGAAGATGAGCTCAGTGCAATGGCACAACACCCGCGGGGGAGGCTGCGGGTTGGGCTGTCACTTTCCGCGGGGCTTCCGCTGCCCGTGCTTTCGGCGTTCATGGAAAGCCATCCGGACATTGAACTCGATCTGGATTTCACTGATCGACTGGTCGATGTGATCGACGAAGGATTTGACGTAGTAATTCGAGGGAGCGCCAGAACCAATAGCGCAAACCCCGTAATTCAATGAGTTACGGGGTTTTTGTTTTTTCGGCCCATCAGGACGACGAGCGGTCCACGGACAAGGTCAAGGTAGTGGGCGATGATGTGCGCGAGGCCTGGAATACCGACCCTGGCTCGATCGTGCGCCGTGGGGTCATCTATCGCGTCTTCCCCGACTGGGCGTTGACGACCGTCACGGTTGATAACGCGCGCAAATAGCTTGCGTCGCGCGGCGCGTCAAGACAGGTTTTTTCTTTCCCGATGCCGCAGATGCCCCCGATTATCTGGACCCCAGGCCCCCCCGCTATGCGCCGAGGCTTGAGGTTTCAGGGTTGTCCACGGACGGGCAGCGGGCGCCTCTCTCACCCATGACGCTGCCCGGCGGGGCAACCCGCTGCTCAACGCCCAATGGAGGCTAAAACACATTCAATCTCTGACTGCAGATCTGTCAGATGCGCTCGCCGTTGTGCATATAGCGCCGCGCGGCTCACAAAAAATTTCGCTCGTTCGCGGTCTGCCAATTTTGCATTCCTATCGGGAACTCCCCCTCGGCAGGGCAGGTGAGAAGACCGCTCGAGAGATTGCGGAGCGGGGACAGTACGTCGCTACGCGAGAAGCGGTGCTGTGTATGAACGAAAAGTAGGCGCCGTGGCTCAGGGGTTACGTTTTTGGTCAGCCATTGACTTCTTCTTGTAGCACGGCCTCCAGCGCGTAACGATCAAGCAGAACGCCCATCGCGCTTGCGTGTTGATGCCCGCGTTATCGATCATCGATTCCGGTCGGACAATCGCCCGACAAACTTCCATCCCTGCTCCGCTACCCAAACATAAGTGAAGCCCGAGGGACCGTCGATGAAAACGGTCATGGGCCGCTCTGCTTTTGCTACCTCCTGTTGTCGCTCAGTCGACGCGGGAGTGATTCGCGCTTCGTCGTGTTTCAATGGCACGGCGCGCTCTTCAAGCCGCCAACCGTCTTCATTGACGTAAGTGAGCCGCGACGTTCCCCCTGACGGTGTTTGCAGCGTCAGGGTAAGCGGGCCTCCGTTGACGTCCGCAGGCTGGGAGCCGTGGGAGTCCATGTTCGCCGTCACCGATGCATCCGCACCCGCCATGACGACACCCTCTACGGGCGTAGCAGCCAAAACCATGCGGCACGCAGCTTCGAGGGTCATGAGTGCTGCGAAGGCGAACATCGCGCGTTTGATACGAGGGCTTTTCATGTTAAGTACCTCCTTGCTGGCCGCGCTGTAGGGGTCGTCCATTCGTGCTGTTGAGGGTGTCAACCGGTACGTTCGGTCGAGGAGCGGCCGTCTCTCGATGAGCTTCACTATCGCCCGAACCATCGTCGAGCAAAACCCACCCTCCGGGGGGACCGTCTCCCCCCAAGCGGAGCCGTTTCAATTGCAGGTAGGTCACGCGGAGATCGCTTGCACGCCCAATGAGCGATCATCGCGAAGCATCGATGCAAAGAGCGCTCGGCCCTGGCCGTGCTCGACAGCCGCTTCCATATGAGGAAAACCGGGGAATCGCCTGCGCCGCGCGGCGGTTGCCGATGCGCGGATTGTTAGGAGGGAACGCGCGACCTAGAATGATTGAGCTACCTTCATCAACGCGCCCGGCCAGCGCCGATCGCGATCCACGACGATGAACCTGTTCAGCTTGCCGCAGGCTTCTGCCTGGAAACGCCTGCAACAGCAGCCCGCGCTCGCGACCTTCATCGCGCGGCTCGTCGAGACACTGTGCTGGCCCGCGCGTTTCGCCGATCCCGAGGTCGAGCGCCAGTTCACCATCGAATACGGACGCGGTTTCGCCGATTTCCGCCGCGCGGCGATCATTCTCGGCACGCTCGTGTGGACGTGCTTCGGCTGGTGGGAGATCAGTCTTGCGCGCCACAACGAGGCATTCCGGCCGTACTTCGTCGAGATCTTCTTTTTCCGCGTCGCGGGCACGCTCGCCGCAACGGCCGCAATCGTGCTGTCGTTCCGCCCGACGTTCGTGCGCGATGAGACTGCGCATCGAGTCATGCTGTCCGGGATGGCGGTCATGTTCGTCTGCCTGACCGTGCAGACCTTTCTCGCACCACGGCCCTTCAACTACACCCACTTCTTCGTCGGCTTCTACCTGATTCTGTTCTATCAATTCGGTTTTCTGCGCTTGCGCGCAAAGGCGACGTTGCTGCTGACGCTCGGCGCAACCGCCGCGATCCTGCTGGCCCAACTCGTTACGCAGGGAATCGATCCGGATCTGTTCTGGGCGGGCATGTTCTACATCGCCAACGTCGTAGTGATCGGACATAGCGTGAATGTGAATGCCGAGCGGCACGTGCGCGATCGCTATCTCGCAGTGCAGGCGCTTGCACACAGCAATGGCGCGTTGCAAGGTGCCAATGTGGAACTCGCGCGCAAGCATCAGGATCTGGAGCAGGCGCGGCGCGAGCAGCAGACGCGCTCGGATGCGCTGATGGCGTTGCGCGAGCAGCAGAAAGAAGCCGCCGAGCAGGCGAGCCGCGCCAAATCGCGCTTTCTCGCGGCGGCGGCGCATGATCTGCGGCAGCCAATGCACGCGCTGAACATGTTCCTCGCGGCTGCCGACGAGGCGCTTGCGAAGCACGACATCGAAACTTCTACCGCACTTATAGGCGATGCACGCAAGGCTTCGGCGCTGAGTGCGCGACTCTTCAATGCCGTGCTCGATCTGTCGAAGCTCGAGTCGGGCCACGTCAAACCGAGCTATTCGAGTGTCGATCTGGACCGCGTCGCGCAGGATGTCGTCGAGCAACTGAAGCCGTTCGCGGCGAGTCTCGGCGTGAAGCTGCGCTACTCGCGCGGCGGCCGCAACTGCGCGATGGTCAGGACCGACGCTGACTGGATTCCGCGCGTGCTGAGCAACCTCGTTTCAAACGGCATCAAATACGCGGATCGCGAGAAGGCCGGACGTTGCGCCGTCATCGTCGCGATCGTGCGCATGCGAAATTACGTGCGCGTCGATGTCGTCGACAACGGCATCGGTATCGCGTCGAAGCATTGGGACGCGATTTTCCAACCCTTCGTGCAGATCAGCAATCCCGAACGCGATCGGGAAAAAGGCTTGGGCCTCGGGCTATCGATCGTGAATGCCGCGGTGTCGCTGATGGAAGGTCACCGGATGGAGTTCAAGTCGATCGAGGGCAAAGGCTCGCGGTTTTCAATTCGTTTGCCGGTTGCGCAAGCCGGCACCGAAGTGACCGTACCGATTACGGACGTCGCGCCTTCGCGGGCTTCGTTGCGCGGCCTGTATATTCTGCTGGTCGAAGACGACAGGCTGGTGCGCGCGTCGACCGAGGCCTTGTTCGGGCAGTGGGGCGTGTTGTTCGATTCCGCGAATTCACTCGCTGAACTGGAGATCCTGGCGCATACGATCGAACGCTTGCCCGATCTCGTGATTACCGACTATCGGCTGCCCGAGCGTCACACGGCGCACGACGTGGTCCATTTGATCGCGGCGCAATTGCCGCGGCCGGTGCCGTGCCTCGTCATTACCGGCGAGGCCGGCATCAATGCGCAGGGCCTTTTACCGGAGCGTTGCATTCTCAGCAAGCCGCTTTCCGCTGATACGCTGGCGGCGCGCATGGTCGAACTGGCCAGCCGTCAACGCAGTGTCGTTTAGCAGTCGCGCACAGCGCTTGCGTATAACCAGCGCCTCAGCTGGCCGATGCTTGCGCGGCGGTGGGAATCTCGATACCGCGGCGCGCCATCTCGACGATCAGGAACGTGCGCCGCGATACGTTGAAGCGGCTCAACAGATCGCTGATGTACTCCTTCGCGGTGTTCTCCGTGATGCTCATTTTTCGCGCGATCGCCTTGTTCGATAGTCCATGCAGCACGTAGCGCAAGGTCTGCGCGAGTCGCGGCGGCAGATTCAGCGAGTCGATCGGAATGCCTTTGCTGGGCGCCGGCGCTTGTGGTGTGTGTCCGCCTTTGCCGAGCACGCTATTGGGCAGGTACACACGTCCATTAAGAATTGTTTGCAGGGCCTCGCGAAACACCGCGCCGCCTTCTTCGCTGGCTTTGGAAATGAAGCCGCCCGCGCCATTCTTGATGCAGTCGAGCACCGTTTCGCGATCGTCGCGCGCGGAGAGCATCACGACGTGTAACGACAGTTCCTGCTGCTGCACCCAATGTAACAACTCGAGCCCGGTGTGCTCGCGCCCTAGCTGATAGTCGAGAAAGATCAGGTCATAAGCGTCGCGCTGCAACCGTTCGACGGCTTCCTCATAGCTGCCGGCTTCATCGATATCGAGCGTCGGCTCCGAACTGAGGATCAGGCTTTTCATCGCCGAGCGCGTTAGCCCTTCGTCTTCGACCAGCAGAACGCGGCGAAAAAACAGATTGTCCATGACACCCTCCCGGTCTTAACCATCGTAGTGAGATTTGCGGGGGCTGGAATCCCTCCCTTTCGGGGGACGATTCGCTCGTCGCACTTTTTCTGCTCGCGTTCCGTTCCATCAGTTTTTCGATAGGCAAGTTACGCAGGATTGCGATGGACCTAGGACATTCCCTATACGGCGCCCCAAGCTTTGTAAGCTTCGAATGTTCGGATTGTTCCTTCTGCCGCCAATGGTCAGCCGCAAACCCAAGCCCGCTTTGACTTCAAACGAATTCCACGTGCAGTCGCGCTTTTCTGCGAAAACTACACAAAAGCGCCCCATTACCAAAGGTATGGAAAAGTACCCAGAAAATGTAGCTGGGTAGTGCAATTTGACGCGCTACTCTGCAATACATGCATTAGGCACCCTTGAACGCGATGACGGCGCATGATTATTCTGCGTCCTACCCGAAAAATAGCGTTTCGTTCAACTGGGCTTCGTTGCGATGTTTGCTTTCGGCTCTTGCATTCGCACTTCTGCGATGAAACTGGCTCGGAGGCGGCTAAAAGAAGCGAGATACGCAAGTGGCGGCCCTGCAAAGGTCGATACGTCACGCGCTTCAATTTTTTGAACCTGCCAGTTGAGATGACAGAATGGCCCAAAACCTGACGTTCGCACCAGGAGACGTAGTCCATCCCGGTGCAATCAACGCGGAAGACGCTTCTGCCGCAGCGAAACCAATCGCAGTCTCCGGGACCGATATTCTTTCGGTCAAGAATCTGTCGAAAATCTTCGGGCCGAAGCCAGAGCGTGCCGCTGACCTCGTGAAGCAAGGTCTCGGTCGGAACGAAATTTTCGAAAAGACCGGTAACATGGTTGCAGTCAATAACGTCAGTCTCACCGTCAAGGCGGGCGAGATCTTCGTGGTGATGGGCCTGTCGGGTTCCGGTAAATCGACGCTGGTTCGACTGCTCAACCGCCTCATTGAACCCACGTCCGGCCAGGTGGTTCTCGAAGGCCGCGACATCGCACCGATGTCCACCTCGGAACTGCGCGAAGTTCGCCGCAAAAAGATGGCGATGGTGTTCCAGTCGTTTGCGCTTCTGCCGAACCGCACGGTGCTCGACAACATCGCGTACGGACTCGAGGTCGCTGGTCAGAAGAGGGCCGAACGGTACGAAATCGCGCGTGCCGCGCTGACGCGAGTCGGTCTCGGCTCATACGAAAAGCTGCTTCCCAGCGAATTGTCCGGCGGCATGCAGCAGCGCGTCGGCCTTGCACGTGCACTGGCGGTGAATCCTTCGGTGCTTCTAATGGACGAGGCGTTTTCGGCACTCGATCCGCTGATACGGTTCGAAATGCAGAACGAGCTTTTGCGGCTACAGAAGGAAGAACAGCGGACCATCGTCTTCATTTCGCACGACATCGAGGAAGCCATCAAGATTGGCGGCCGGATTGGCATCATGAAGGACGGCTGTCTGATTCAGGTCGGCACACCTGCCGAGCTTATCCAGTCGCCTGTAGACGCCTACGTGCGGGACTTCTTCCGCAATGTCGACGTCTCCCGCTTTCTCAGGGCTTCCACGCTGATGACCGGGGTAGACCGAAGGCTGCTGTCTTGCGACATCGGCACGTCCGCTGAGCGTTACCTCAATCATCTCATCGATAGCGGCATGGAATGCGGCTATGTATGCGACGGGGCAGGTCGATATCAGGGCTGTGTCACGCCAGCATCACTTCACAAGGCGGGTACGCGTCCGGTACGGGACGCGCTGCTCCGCGATGTGAATGCGGTTTCACTCGATGCGGACTTGCACGAGCTCGCGTCCATCGCATTGAGTCAGGAACACGACGTACCCGTCACTGATACGGCCGGAAAGCTCGCAGGCGTGGTGTCCTGCCGGACGATACTGAAGCAGGTTATGGAACGGAGGGCAGCATGAATTCGTCACTCATCGGCAAGTTTGCGGAAGACGCCGTCAATTTTCTCTTTCAGCATTTCCGGGGCGGCTTCGACGCATTCTCTGCGGCGCTAGGAGCAGTGGTCAAGCTGTTGGAGGACGGACTAGGCGCCATCCCTTTCGTCGCCATGCTCGTCATCTTCGTGGCTTTCGCGCTATGGCGGCGCGGCATCGTGTTTGCGGTGTTCGTGGGCATTGCGCTGTCGGCGATCCATTACATGGGACTGTGGACTCAAACCGTCTCCACGCTCGCGCTCGTTATTGCCGCAACATTCTTCAGTCTGGTCGTTGGTGTGCCACTGGGCATCTGGGGGGCAAGAAACAAGAGGGTAGAAGTGGTCTTGCGCTCACTGCTCGATTTCATGCAGACGATGCCTGCCTTTGTCTATCTGATTCCGGCCGTCATCCTGTTCGGATTGGGACGTGTTCCAGCCGTGATTGCCACTGTCGTTTTTGCCATGCCGCCCGTCGTGCGTCTCACCACGCTGGGTATCCGGCAGGTGCGGGAAGAGTTGCTGGAGGCAGGGCGCTCTTTTGGCAGCACGGACATGCAACTTCTCTGGAAAATCCAGTTGCCGAACGCGCTGCCGTCCATCATGGCCGGCGTGAACCAGACCATCATGATGGCGCTTTCGATGGTCGTCATCGCATCGATGATTGGCGCCGGTGGCTTGGGCGAGTATGTGCTGAGCGGCATTCAACGGCTCGACATCGGGATCGGCTTCGAAGGTGGCCTCGGAGTCGTATTGCTTGCCATCGTGCTCGACCGCCTGACCGAAAGCTTCGGCATGAAGGCGAAGAAAGCAAAACGCAGCGGGCGAGCAGCAAAAGCCGGCACAGGCGCCGCGGCTCGCACCTGACGGAAACCACCTGTTGCAGCGGATTGCACGGCCGGTGCGGTGCGATCAGCAAAGGCAGTATCGAGGTTAAGTACCGGGCCCGTCGTTTAGCCGAGTCCATCGAATATTCAAATGATTTTCTCTTCACGTAGGAGTGCGATATGAAAAGCCATCTGCTCAAGTCGCTTATTGCGAAAGTAGCGATATCGGCAGTCGTTGCCATGAGCGTCGGCGCTGGGTCTGCCGTCGGGGCCGAACCAATCAAGATGGCAGTAACAAACTGGGCAGACGTGTTGGCCGTTGCGAACGTGGCCAAATACGTGCTCGAGACCAGGCTTCAGCAGCCGGTCAAGTTTGTGCAGGCCGATATCGGGATTCAGTATCAGGGCGTCGCGCGTGGCGACCTCGACATCATGGTGGGAGGATGGCTGCCGGTCACCCACGCGGCCTATTACGCGAGGTACAAGAACGATATGGATGATGTCGGCGTCATCTACACGGGAGGCAAGAACGGCTGGGCCGTGCCTGCGTACGTTCCCGAGTCGGCACTGTCGTCCATTTCCGACCTCAACAAGCCGGACGTCAAAGCCAGGCTGAATGGGACGATCGACGGCATCGAGCCGGGCGGTGGCCTGATGCAGGCGTCCGAAAAGACCATCAAGGGCTACGACCTCAACGGCTACAACCTGCAGTCATCGAGTGAGGCCGGCATGCTCGCTGGCGTTTCGCGAGCCTACCAGTCGAAGCAATGGGTGGTTGCGACGGTGTGGAGTCCCCACTGGCTTTTCCAGAAGTGGCAGATGCGTTATCTGAAGGACCCGAAAGGCACCTTGGGTGGCGAGGAGCAGGTTCACGCCTTCGCGTCCAAACAGTTCGCAACCAGGTATCCCCGTGCTGATGTCTTCTTCAAGCATTTCAAGCTAACGCTCGCCGACGTCGAATCGATCGAGTACGAAGGCAATACCACGAACGACTATGCGAGCGCAGCGAAGAAATTCGTCGACGCACATCCTGACAAGCTGAAGGACTGGTTGCAGCAGTAGGCAAAACGCGATTTCGCCGGGAACGAGTGGAGTCCGTCTCGTTCGCGGCGAGTCGGCCATTGCCCGCGTCAACTGTCGTACTTGCAAGTCTTGCTTCAAACGATTTGATCCGGAGTGAACACGTGAACGAAAACTCACGCTTTTTTGCTGAAACCCTCCAGAGCCGCGACCCGGTTATCGCATCAGAAATTGCGTTGGAGTTGCGCCGACAGCAAACGCAGATCGAACTAATTGCGTCCGAAAACATCGTTTCGGCTGCGGTGATGGAAGCGCAGGGTACCGTGCTGACCAACAAGTACGCCGAGGGATACCCGTCGAAACGCTATTACGGCGGCTGCGAGCACGTGGATAGGGTGGAAGCGCTCGCCATTGACCGCGTCAAAGCCCTGTTCGAAGCCGAATACGCGAACGTGCAGCCTCATTCGGGAGCGCAGGCGAACGGCGCTGCGATGTTGGCGCTCGTGAAGCCGGGCGACACCGTGATGGGCATGTCGCTCGATGCGGGCGGCCACCTGACGCACGGAGCCCGCCCGGCACTGTCCGGCAAATGGTTCAACGCCGTCCAGTACGGCGTAAGCCCGGATACGTACCGCATCGACTACGAGCAGGTCCGGCGGCTCGCGCAAGAGCACCGTCCTAAGCTCATTATCGCGGGCTATTCGGCCTATCCACGCGCTTTGGATTTCGCTGAATTCCGCGAGATTGCCGATAGCGTTGGCGCGCTACTGATGGTCGATATGGCGCACATCGCGGGCATCGTTGCAGCCGGCCGGCACGAGAATCCTATTCGTTTGGCCGATGTGGTGACGTCGACTACCCACAAGACGCTTCGCGGTCCGCGAGGCGGGTTCATCCTGACGAACCACGGCGACATTGCGAAGAAAATCAATTCGGCCGTATTCCCGGGCCTGCAAGGTGGTCCGCTAATGCACGTCATCGCGGGTAAAGCGGTGGCATTCGGCGAAGCGCTTCGTCCGGAATTCTCGGCGTATATCGACCGGGTGTTGCGTAACGCGCATGCGCTCGGCAACGTTCTCAAGTCGGGTGGCCTGAACCTCGTGACGGGTGGAACGGACAACCACCTGCTGCTCGTGGATTTGCGCTCGAAGCGCCTGACCGGTACGCAGGCTGAAAAGGCACTCGAGCGTGCGGGCATCACCTGCAACAAGAACGGTATTCCATTCGACACGGAGAACCCGACCGTCACTTCGGGAATCCGGCTTGGCACACCTGCAGGTACCACTCGCGGTTTTGGGACCGAACAGTTCGAGCAGGTTGGACACATGATTCTGGAGGTTTTGGCCGCACTCGAACAAGCGCCCGACGGCGACGAACGGGTCGAGCGTGCTGTGCGCGGCCGCGTGCGAGACCTCTGCGACCAGTTCCCGATTTACTCACATGCGGACGCGCTCGTTTAATCCACAAGAGAGCGAAATGACTTCGACAAGTCGTCGGAAAACGTTGCCATTCCTTATTTGAAGAGAGAACCAACATGAGCTTCGAGGGAGTACATACACCGCTGGTTACGCCGTTCAAGGCGGACGGCGAAATCAATTACGAATTGCTCGGCAAGCATGCGGCCAAGCTGGCGGGGCGTGTCGCGGGTCTGGGAGTCGGCGGGACCACGGGCGAATACTACGCGCTCAGTTTCGACGAGCGTGTCCGGACGTTCAACACCGTAGCAGAAGCAGCAGGCGGCAAAACGTATCTGACGGCCGGCATCAACGCGACTACGACGAATGAAGTCATTCGCCTCGGGCAGGAAGCGAAGCGCGCAGGTCTGCCTGCATTGCTGCTTGCCGCGCCGTACTACGCCCAGCCGACGCAGGAAGAACTGCTGACCCACATGCTGAAGGTGGACGACAGTCTCGACATGCCGATCATGCTTTATAACTTCCCGGCCCGCACGGGAACGGATATTGGCGATGCCGTGCTGGAAAAGCTGCTCGAGCGCCCGAACTTCGTCGCGATGAAGGAGAGCACCGGCGATATTTCGCATTTGCATCACCTTGCCACGCACTTCCGCGACCGGCTGGTGCTGAGCTGCGGCATGGACGATCAGGCGCTCGAGTTCTTCGTTTGGGGCGTAAAGAGCTGGGTCGGAGGCGCGTCCAACTTCCTGCCGGAAGCTCACACCGCGCTGTTCGATGCGTGCGTAAAGCGCAATGACTTCGAATCCGGCCGCAAGCTAATGGCCCAACTGCTGCCTGTGCTCGAACTGCTGGAGCGCAGCGGGAAGTTTATTCAATACGTTCGATACGGATGTGAGCTGGCAGGTATGCCTGTTGGTGTCGCCCGGGCGCCGCTCGGCACGTTATCGGAAGACGAGCGCAGCGCGTTCTCCAGGCTGGTTCAACCCCTGTTGCGCGACGCGCAGTAACGTTCATGGCCTCGAACCTGGAATTCGCGCGCTTCCCGGCTCCGGATGGGGTGAACGGGTGGTGGGAAAGTCTGCCGCCGCCTCGCCCCGCCGATACCGTCTCGTCTGAACGGCGATTCGACTGGGTGATTATCGGCGGTGGAATCACGGGGCTATGCGCTGCCCGGCGGCTGGCTGAATTGGAGCCCGCCGCCTCGATAGCACTCGTCGAGGCCGACCGTATTGGGCGCACCACGGCCGGACGCAATTCTGGGTTCTTCGTCGACCTGCCGCATGACATCAGCAGCGAAAGCTACTCGCGAAGCGTTGAGGCGGACAAGGCGGATATTCGACTGCAACGCCACGGTATCGACTACGTACGGTCGGTGGTGAAGCAACACGGCATCGACTGCGACTGGCGAGATGACGGCAAATTCCATGCTTCGGTGAACAGGAAGGGTCACGCGGCACTGACTCACTTCGCCGACGGACTCGCTCGCATCGGTGAAGACTTTGAATGGCTCGATGAAGCCGCCATCGCGAAGGTGACTGGCACCGGGTTTTACCACGGAGCGCTCTTCACGCCAGGATGCAGCACGGTCCAGCCGGCAGCCCTGATGCGTGGCCTTGCCGCGACTCTGCCGGCAAATGTGAAGGTTTTCGAGCTCAGCGCGGTGAAGGGAATCGAGGACGAGGGGTCGAACAAAGTCTTGAGCTTTGCCGCAGGGAAAATCGTGGCGAAGCGCGTGATTCGTTGCACCAATGCCTACGCGGCGACATTCGGCGGGCATCCGAACGGTCTGTTGCCCGTATACACGTTTGCGTCGATGACCCGTGTGATGACGCCGGACGAAGTGCGGCAACTGGGCGGCACGCGCTCATGGGCACTGATTCCGGCCGACCCGATGGGTTCGACTGTACGGCGTCTGATTACCGACCGCATCTGCGTTCGCAATCATTTCGCGTTCCGGCCCGGCCTCGAGTTGTCGGAAGCTGATCTCGCGAAGGCGAAGAATCTGCATCAACGCTCGTTCGAGCGGCGCTTTCCGATGCTGAAGGACGTTGAGCTCGAGTACACCTGGGGCGGGCCGCTGTGTCTGTCGGTCAACAACGGGGCACTTTTTGGGCGCCGTGGCGATGGTGTTTTCGAAGCCGTCGGGTGCAATGGTCTGGGTCTGAGCAGGGGCTCCGCGTCAGGGAAGCTGATCGCCGAATACGCACTCGGTCACGACAACGACCTGGTTCACCAGCTATTGAATCAACCGCATCCGCGCTCGCTGCCGGTTCGTCCCATTGCCGACGTCGCTGTCACCGCGGCTATCTGGGTGAAGGAATTTTCGGCGGGGGCCGAGCTTTAAATCTGTGAGGACAGGACATGACGACCTATCAGGAATGGAAGCAAAGGGCAGAGAACTTGTCGCTGGACGGACGAGCGTTTATCGGCGGGCAACGATGTCCGGCGGCATCGAACGAGACATTCCAGACCTTGAATCCGTCGACGGGAAAAGTACTGGCCGGGATTGCGAAGTGCGAATCGAAAGATATCGACCGGGCAGTCGTGGCGGCGAGGGATGCGTTCGAGTCCGGAGTATGGTCAAAGGCAGCACCCGCAGAGCGAAAAGCAGTGCTTCTGCGTCTCGCGCAACTGATTGAGGAAAACGCCGAAGAGCTGGCGCTTCTCGAGGCGCTCGAGGCCGGCAAGCCAATCAGCGAATGCATGGGACTGGACATTCCGGAGTCGGCGGCATGCATCCGCTGGCACGCGGAACTCACCGACAAGCGATACGACGCGCTGTCGCCGTCGGGCGCGAGCGTCGTGAGCATGATTACCCGTGAACCGATTGGAGTCGTGGGCGCAGTGTTGCCGTGGAACTTCCCGGCGCTGATGCTCGCGTGGAAAATTGGTCCGGCGCTTTCGGTCGGCAACAGCGTCATCGTGAAACCCGCGGAGCAGACGTCTCTATCCACGTTGCGCATCGCGGACCTGGCGTTGCAAGCCGGCGTGCCTGCGGGTGTGTTTAGCGTCGTTACCGGCTTCGGCGAAAGCGCAGGCGAGGCATTGGGCAGACATGCCGACGTCGACCTCGTTGCGTTTACCGGCTCGACGGAAACGGGGAAGCGATTCCTTCGCTATTCCGCCGACACCAACCTGAAGCGGGTCGTGCTGGAATGCGGTGGCAAGAACCCGCAAGTCGTGCTTCCCGACGTCGCGAATCTCGATGCCGTTGCTGAGCAGGCGGTGGCCGCCGCGTTCTGGAACATGGGCGAGAACTGCAGCGCGGGCTCGCGGATTCTCGTCCCGTCTGCCACCAAGGCGCGGTTGCTCGAAAAGGTACAGGCCGTTCTCGAAGGATGGAAGACGGGCGACCCGCTCGACCCCGAGGTTAAGCTCGGCGCTCTGATTGAAGAAAAGCACTATGAAAAAGTGCTCGCGCACATCGAGAAGGCGAAGTCGGAAGGGGCGCGCCTGGTTTGTGGCGGCAAGGCCACTCGCACTGGCGCGGGCGGATGGTTTGTCGAGCCGACCATCTTCGATAACGTCACGCCGGAGATGAGCATCGCACGCGAAGAGGTCTTTGGTCCTGTCGTCTGCTTTATCGAATACGCTGATGTCGACGAAGCGGTGCGGATTGCCAACGATACGTGCTACGGACTGGCCGCATCGCTGTGGACCGACAACGTCAATCACGCGCACAAGATTGCCGCTCGTATCCGCGCGGGTACGGTGACGGTGAACTGCTTCGGCGAAGGCGATCTGTCGACGCCATTCGGCGGCTTCAAGCAATCCGGCTTCGGTGGTCGTGACAAGTCCGTTTATGCGCACGACCAGTATTGCGAGCTGAAGACCACCTGGCTGAAGCTGGATTGAATCCGTCCAGACGAAACAACCGTTCTCAGCGATGGTCGCGCAAAGCATGACACCGGGCGGCAACAATGAGCAGATGCACAGCGAACGCAGTCGTCGAGGGGCATGCGACCTGTACAAGGACGCACTTGATGGGGTGCTGAAGCGAATCCAGGGGCACGCGTAGCAGGCAGCCGCGAAGCGTAATATAGACAGATGGGGCGGCTGACATTTGCTGCCTGCCCTCGTCAGCTAACCCGAAGACTCACAAACCATTTCTGCGCGAGAGCGCTTTGGCTCGGACGTGGGTTCGACGCACTGTCAGGGGCAGTGCGCGGCGTTCACGGCGCTATCTTCAGGCCGCCCGGGCGCTTCCGCTTCACAGGGTGATAGCCATGCAAAAGAAACAGGTGTTTGCCGACCGATTGCTCACTCAGATGCCGTCTTTACGGGCGCTCAAATGCTTCGTCACGGCCGCTCGATACGAAAGCTTCACACAGGCAGCCGAGGTGCTGTGTGTTACGCAGGCGGCAATCAGCAGACAAATCAAGGAACTCGAAGACTCGCTCGAAGTTGCGCTGTTCGAGCGCACGGGAAGGCACATCGCGCTCACGGACGCGGGGCGCATTCTGTACAACGCGTCCTATCTGTCCATCATGAACATCGCCGAGGCGGCACAGGCGGTACGCCGGACCGACAAACATGCGCTGACGCTGTGCGTTTCGCACACTTTCTCGGCGCTATGGCTGTCGTTCAGGCTGCCCTCGTTCCGCAAGCGCTTTCCAGACATCCGGTTGCACGTGATGGTGACGGAGCATTTCATGGAACTCGATGATCTGATGGAACCGGATATCATCATCACCAAGAATCCGCCACGCGAACCGGAATACGAAACCGAGCCGCTCTTTCATGATGTCGTGTATCCGGTCTGCAGCCAGTCGTTTTACGAGCGTCATTTTCAAGGCAGGTACGTGAAACCGCTGGACCTTCTGTCGCACGCCACGCTCAATCTTTCGTTGTTGGGGCGAGCCCAGATTTGCGAACACGTCGACTGGTCCGTGTGGCGAAACTGGTTTCAGGAAGGTGATGGTCCGGACAAACTGGTCGAGAACGAACGCCTGGAAAGCAACGACTATCGACTTCTGGTATCGCAAGCTGAAGCTGGCGAGGGCACTCTGCTTGGCTGGCATCACCTCGTTCACCGCCAGGTCGAGCAAGGGATACTGGTTCGTCCGGTACAAAACGCGCTCGAATTTCACGACCGGCATCATTACTTGATAACGCACAAGAACGCAAAGCTTCGTCCGGAATATCTTCAGTTCCGCGCATGGCTCGGGGAGGAAGTGGGCGCAATGATGCGCGAATGGCGAGGCGTCGAGGCCGAAACGACGAAATAAGGCGTGCGGATCTCGGTCGCGGAACGTGCGAACGTCGTTGCACGATGGTCGCGGCCAACTCAGCAAGCATTAATGCAGGCAGTTCATGTTTAACGATCCAATCAGCCCCAAAGTCAGTGCCACGCGGCCACTTCGCTTTGGAATCGTGCTGCTGCCCAACTTCACGTTAACCGCATTTTCCGGGTTCGTGGATGTGCTCAGGTTGGCAAGCGATGAAAGCGACATGAGCAGACACGTTCGCTGTTCGTGGACCATCGTCGGGGAGTCGCTGGTTCCAGTCAGAGCAAGCTGCGGAATTCAGGTAACGCCGTGGACGACTTTCGATGAGGCGGGGTCCTTCGATTACGTCGTGGTCGTCGGTGGATTGTTGCACTCGGGACCGCCCGCAAGCAAAGCCACGATTCAGTTCATTCATGATGCAGCGGCAACATCAGCGACGCTGGTCGGAATCTGCACCGGGGTGTTTGCATTGATGCGCGCCGAGGTGATGGACGGATATCGAATGTGTGTGAGCTGGTTTCACTATTGGGACTTCGTCGAGCGTTTTCCTGGCGTGGACGAACGCAATCTCGTTGCCGACCGGCTCTTCGTCATCGACCGACGCCGCATTACGTGCTCGGGCGGGCGCGCTTCCATCGACGTTGCCGCAGCTATTTTGCTGCGACATTTTGAGGCGACGATCGTACAAAAGGCGCTGCGTATCATGCTCGTCGATGATGCACAAAAGGGAAACGCCCCCCAGCCATACCCACCGGGGCTCGAACCGGCGACGCATCCCAAAGTAAGGCGCGCAATCCTGCTGATGGAGCAGCACATCGGGCAGCCGCTTTGCATGGCTGAACTGGCGCGACGTCTCGAGATGTCGGTCCGTCAGATCGAACGTCTGTTTACGGCGCAGACAGGCAAGTCGCCCCAGGCGTATGCACGACAGATTCGGATACGAATGGCGTCGTGGCTGCTTACCAGTTCGGACCGCACGGTCGCTGACATTGCTTCCTCGTGCGGCTTTTCGGACGCTTCTCACCTTGGCCGCGAGTTCAGAAAGGAGTTTGGCGAATCGCCTAACGCTTATCGCGTGGCGCGACCGCCGAGTCAAACACATGCGTTTGCCGATGCTTAGCGATTGACGAGCGTGATGGCCCGGTCGCGAGCGGCGCTGCGCATAGTGACGACAAGGGAACGGTGGTGCGGCAAAACCAACGTGCTAGACTGCGGCGGTGGTCATTCGCAACATAAACATTGCCGATACCCAACATGAATACTACGTTCGTGAATCCGTTGCCAGGCGTTCCCGATGTCGAATCGCCGTTCTTTGACGAGCTATTCGCCCAGAAGGAGGCATCTGAAAACGTTTTACGTGTGGCCAGACAGCTGCGTGAGAATGGCTTCGCGATTATCGATTTTCCAGATGCCGAGTTCGACGCTCGCGCGGAGCGAATCAAATCGAAATTTCATGGAAGGTTTGATTTCGATCACTGGCGCGACGAGCTCTGGTATAAAAATGACGGCATGAGAGTGCAGGACGCGTGGGAGAGCGACGCGGACGTGAGATCGCTGGCCTCCAATCCACAGATTCTTCATCTTCTTTTCCAGCTCTACGGGCGCCGCGCCATCCCATTTCAGACCTTGAACTTTCCTGTCGGAACCCAGCAGGCTATCCACAACGACGCCATACACTTTTCGTGCGTTCCCGAGCGCTTCATGTGCGGCGTATGGGTCGCCCTCGAGGACGTGGACAGCACCAATGGCGCGCTCGAATACTATCCGGGCAGTCACAAGTTTCCGACCTATGTGAACGAGCATATGGGCGTCTGCTCCGCGACGCAGCACAAGCCGACGGCCCACTACGCTCAATACCTGAACCTCTGGAAGCAGTTGATCAGCAAAGCGGGAATCGCGCCGGTAACGTTCCACGCCCGGAAGGGGCAAGCACTGATTTGGGCTTCGAACCTGCTGCATGGCGGCTCGAAGCAATCCGATCCAACCCGCACCCGTTGGAGTCAGGTCACGCACTATTACTTCGAAAACTGCGTGTACTACACCCCTGTGGTATCTGACCCGGCGTTCGGTCAGACCTACTACCGACAGATCAAGGATGCCAGCACGGGTTTCGTACAGCCCAACATTTATTCTGGAGTCGAGGTCGAGCATGCCGTGATCGAACGCAGCATGCCTGATGCGTTCGAGCCTTACGCGAGGCCGAAACTCCCAGCGGACTTCGATCCCGCGGTCTACCTGCAACTCAATCCCGACGTCGCGGCAGCCAATGCAGATCCCGCGGCGCACTTCCTCGAATACGGATGTCGGGAAGGGCGTCGGTGGCGGTAGCCTGCCCGTGGCATGCTGGCAACTGATGTCGCGCGGATCGTCACGAGAAGCGCGACGCCCGGCAAGCCTCACCTCTCGTCGTTCTCACGCAGGTCCCCCGTATCCCCCCGGTTTGCACTCGCCCCCGTGGCAGGTGGACGCCCCCGCGTCGCCCGCCACAGCGGCACCCCCTGCTGGGTTCCAGCCTTGGCCAGCATATGTGCACTGATCGGCGCGGTAAGAAACAGGAACGCCGGAATCAGCAACTCATGCAGGCTCGCGAAGTTGTTATGCGCGCTGAAATACACCACCGACGCGAGCACGATGCCACCCACACCGAGCGTGGTCGACTTGGTCGGACCGTGCAGCCGCATGAAAAAGTCAGGCAGTCGCGCGAGCCCGAGCGCCCCGATCAGCGTAAACAGACTGCCGACGAGCAACAGCAAACAAACGATCGCTTCGACAAAGGTTTCCATCGGCATACCTCACGCTAGTTGAGTTCGATGATGTCGCCGCGCTGCAGGTACTTGGTGAGCGCGACGGTGCCCACGAAACCCATCACCGCGATCAGCAACGCCACCTCGAAGAGAACCGTCGAGCGCAGGCTGATGCCGTACACGACGATCAACGCGATCGCATTGATGTTCAGCGTGTCGAGCGCGACGATGCGATCGGGCAGCGACGGACCGCGCACGAGGCGCCACAGCGTGAGCAGGAACGCGATGCCGAGGATCGCGAGCGAGATCGGAATCACGATGGCTAGCATGCGAAGATCTCCATCAAAGGGGCTTCATAACGGGACTTGATCAGCGCGATGAGCGCCGCTTCATCGTCGAGGTCGAGCACGTGCACGGTGAGGCGCGTGCGGTCGTCGCTGAGTTCGGCGCACAGCGTGCCGGGGCTCAGCGAGACCACGCTGATGAGCACCGTGAGCGCGATTTCGTGGGTGCTGTCGAGCGGCACTTCGATGAACGCCGGGCGCAGCCGCCTGATCGGGCCGAGCACGAGCAGTGCGACCTCGACGTTGGCCACGATGATGTCGACCAACACATGCCAGGCGAGACGCACGAGCAGCCGCGGCCGGCCGAAGCGCATCGGCCGCAGCCACAAGCCTTCGGCGACGCGAAAGGAGATCACGCAGCCGAGCACGGCGCCGAGCAGCAGATTGCCCGGCGAGACGTCGTTCATCAGCAGCACCCAGCAGATGATCAGCAACACGGTGAGCCACGGGTGGGGGAAGAGCCTTTTCAGCATCGTCAGTTCCCCTGAGCGTCGGCCGCGGTCGCGGCGGCCGCCGGTGGCGAAGATCGCGGCGCGGGCAGGATCGCGTGCACATAGGCGGCGCGATCGAATAGCTGCGCGGCGGTATCGGTGAGATAGTGCCGTACCGCGCCCGCGCCGAGCGTGATGGCCACGACGCAGCCGAGCAGGACCGCGCAGGCGGCGAGCTTCGCGTTGCTGCCGCGCGGCGCGTGCTCCTCTTTGCCTTCGGCGGCGCGCGCGGCCGGCGCAGCCCACATCAGGCGCGTGCCCGTGCGGCTCAGCGCGACGATCGACAGCAGGCCCGACAACAGTACGGCCGGCCACAGCACGCCTGCCGCGCCGGTCGGCGTCGCGGCCAGCACCATCGCCTTGCCGAGGAAACCCGACAGCGGCGGCAAGCCAGCGGCACCCACCGCGGCGATCAGATAGAGCAGCGCGGCAAGGTTCGACGGCCACGGTGCACGCGTGCGCGAGGCCGCGTCGGGCGGAGCTTCGGCTTCGGCGCGAGCCGGTTCTGCGGCTAGCGCGGCGAGCGCGCCGGTCGTTTCGACCAGCGGCGGCTGCACGCGCGCCTGCGTCGCCACCGCCTCGCCGTCGGGGTCGGGCGAGAAGACCGCCGCGGCCGCGTCGTCGAGAGCTTCGAGGGAGCCGGGCTCGATCGCATTGGTATCGGCATCGGCATCGGTGGAAACGGCTGGCTGGATGGCATGCGCGGTCGGAGCTTGCTCGGGTTCGAGCGTGTCGGCGAGCAGGAACAGCGCCCCTGTGCAGAGCGTCGTGCTGATCAGGTAGTAGAGCAGCGCGCTCCATGCAAGCGGCGTCTGTTGCGCGATCGCCGCGATCAGCAGCCCCACCGAAACCAGCACGAGATAGCCCGTCGTGGTCTTGAGACTCGACACCGCCAGCGCACCCAGCGCGCCGAACCCGATCGTCGCGATCGCGAGCCACCATGCCCACTGATGCATGAACGCATCGAGCACGCCGCCCGCTGCGCCGAATACGAGCGCGTCGCAGCGCAGCATCGCGTAGATGCCGACCTTGGTCATGATCGCGAACAGCGCGGCCACCGGGCCGATGGCGCTGCGGTAGGCCTGCGGCAACCAGAACGACATCGGAAACACGGCGGCCTTGAGGCCGAACACCAGCATCAGCGTCGCGCCCGCGAACTGCGCGAGCGGCAGCGTGTCGGGGTCGAGCCGCGCCAGACGTTCACCCATGTCGACCATGTTCAGCGTGCCCGTGACGCCGTAGAGCACGCCGATCGCGACAAGAAAGAACGACGAGCCGACCAGGTTCAGCAACAGATAGTGCAGTCCGTGGCGCACCCGTCGCGCGCCGCCACCATGCAGCAGCAGCGCGTACGACGCGATCAGCAGCAGCTCGAAGAACACGAACAGGTTGAAGAGATCGCCCGCGAGGAAGGCACCGTTCAGACCTATCAGCTCGAACTGGAACAGCGCGCGGAAATAGCGGCCGCGCCTCGCGTCCTCGCTCGATGTGCCGAGCAGGCAGCAGACCGCGAGCACGGCGGTGAGCACCAGCATCAGCGCGCCGAGCCGGTCGAGTTCCAGCACGATGCCGAACGGTGCGGGCCATGCGCCGAGCGCGTAGCTGGCGATCTCGCCTTGCGCGGCGCGCGCCATCAGCAGGCACGCGACGGGCAGCAGCGAAATGATGGCGAGCGCGTTCAGTGCACGCTGCAGGCGCTGAACGCGCAGCGGCAGCGCGACGATCACGCCAGCGGAAAAGAGCGGAATCAGGATCGGGAGCAGGAGGACGTGGTTCATTCGCCGCGCGTCTCCTCGCCATCGACGTGATCGTTGCCCGTGCTCGCGAACGAGCGCAGCGCGAGCACCACGGTGAAGGCCGTCATCGCGAAGCCGATCACGATAGCCGTCAGCACCAGTGCCTGCGGCACCGGGTCGACGTATTGCGCCCCCGCCGTAATGACCGCTGGTTTGCCGATCGCGAGCCGGCCCATGCCGAGCAGGAACAGGTTGATCGCATAAGAGAACAGCGTGATGCCGAGAATCACCGGCAACACGCGCGCGCACAGCAGCAGGTAGATGCCGCACGCGCAAAGCACGCCGATCGCGACGGCAAAAGCGGCTTCCATCAGCTTTTCTCCACGGACTGCATGTCCTTGTCGCGCACGCCGAGGTGCGAAACGATCGTGAGCGTCGTGCCGACCACCGCGCCCATCACGCCGAGATCGAACAGCATCGCCGTGGACAGTTCGATTTCGCCGATCAGCGGCACGTGCAGATGCCCGAACGCGCTGGTCAAGAACGGCTGGCCGAACGCGAGGCTGCCGAGCCCCGTGGCCGCGGCGATCAGAATGCCGAGGCCCGCGAGCGCGCGGTAGTTCAGGTGGATGCGCGACTCCGTCCACAGCACCCCGCTCGCGACGTACTGCAGCAATAGCGCGATCGAGACGATCAGCGACGCGATGAAGCCGCCGCCGGGCAGGTTGTGGCCGCGCAGGAACACGAACACGGCGACGAGCACGGTGAGCGGCAGCATCAGTCGCGCGAGGATCGCCAGCATCAGCGGATGCGATTGCGACGACCACGGCCGGCCGTCCGGCCCCGCCTCGGGCGACTTCAGGCGCAGCCCGCGCAGCAGCGCCTTGACGGCGAGCCCTGCGACTACGAGCACACTGATTTCGACCATCGTATCGAAGCCCCGGAAATCCACGAGGATCACGTTGACGACGTTGTGGCCGCCGCTGCCGGGCAGCGCGTTGGCGAGGAAGTACGGTGCGATGCCAGCCAGCGGCGCGCTCGTCATGATCCTGTACGACACGGCGCCGAGCAATGCGCCGCCCGCGAGCGCGAGCACGCCGTTGCGCAGCCGGACCGGGAGCGGCTCGACGGCGCGTTGCAGCGCGGGCAGGAAATAGACGGCCAGCACGAGCAGCAGGATCGTGACCACTTCGACGGAGATCTGCGTGAGCGCGAGATCGGGCGCGGAGAAGCGCACGAAGGCAAGCGACACGAGCAGCCCGCAGGTGCTCAGCATCACGAGTGCATAAAGCGTGCGCGCACGCACCAGCACTACGCCGACGGCGAGCAACGCCATCAGCACGAGGCCGGCAAGCGTGAACGGATCGGGTGGCAGGCGCGTGTAGTTGCCGCTCCACGTGTCGAGCGCGACGAGCGGCACGCCTGGCACGATCAGCATCGCCGCGATCAGCCATGCGAGGTAGGCCGGCAGCGAACGCGTCTCGAACACGCGCACGATCACGCCGGCGCTCTGTTCGAGACGCTGCACGAAGCGGTCGAAGATCTCGCTCGCGTTCAACTCGGTGAGCGCCGTGCGACGGTGGCGGAACGTATTGCGGCGCAGGAAAAAGAGCGCCGCGCCCGCCGCGAACGACACCACGCTCATCACGAGTGGTGTGTTGACGCCGTGCCACAGGCTCAGGCTGTAGTCGGGCAGCTTGCCGCCGAGCGTGATCCACGCGGCCGACTCGAGCAGCCTGCCGATGCTTTGCTGCGGGAACAGGCCGATCAGCAGGCACAGCGCCACCAGGATCTCGACCGGCAGCCTCATGAAGCGCGGCGCCTCGTGCGGCGGATAGTGCGGCAGGTCGCGCGGCGTCTCGCCGTCGAAGAACACGCCCCAGACGAAACGCAGCGAGTACGCCACGGACAGCGCCGCCGCCGCGATCGCGATGACCGGCACGGCGAGGTTCAGCGGCCCGAACATACTTTGCGCGAGCGTTTCGCCGAAGAACATTTCCTTCGACAGAAAGCCGTTGAGCAGCGGCACGCCGGCCATCGACAGCGACGCCACGCTCGCGAGCAAGGCCGTGTGCGGCATGTACCTGCGCAGGCCGCGCAGACGGCCCAGATCGCGCGTGCCCGTTTCGTGATCGACGATGCCCGCCGCCATGAAGAGCGACGCCTTGAACACCGCATGATTGACCGTGTGAAAGAGCGCGGCGACCGTCGACAGTTGAGTGTCGAGACCGAACAGCAGCACGATCAGGCCGAGATGGCTGATGGTCGAATAGGCGAGCAGGCCCTTCAGATCGCGCTGGATCAACGCCATCCCCGCGCCGCCGACGAGCGTGACAAGCCCGGCCACCGTCGCCGTGTACGCCCACAGGTGGGTGCCTTCGAAGACCGGATAGAGGCGCGCGAGCAGGAACACGCCGGCCTTCACCATCGTCGCCGAATGCAGATAGGCCGACACTGGCGTGGGTGCCGACATCGCGTGCGGCAGCCAGAAGTGGAAAGGAAACTGCGCGGACTTCGTGAACGCCGCGAATAGCGTGAGCAGCAGAATCGCCGGATAGAGCGGATCGTGCTGGACCTTGCCAAGCTGGGGGAGCACATCGTTCAGCTCATAGCTGCCGCATACGTGGCCGAGCAGCAGCACCGCCGCAAGCAGCGCGAGCCCGCCCGCGCCGGTGATGGTGAGCGCCATGCGCGCGCCGCGCCTCGCGTCGGGCCGCGATGGCCAGAAGCCGATCAGCAGGAACGACACGAGGCTCGTCAGTTCCCAGAAGATGACGAGCAGCAGCAGGTTGTTCGACAGCACGATGCCGAGCATCGCGCCCATGAAGAGCAGAAGCTGCAGGTACAGACGCGGCAACGTATCGCTGCCGGCGAGGTAGTAGCTGGCGTAAATGAAGATCAGCAGGCCGATCGCAAGTACGAGCAACGCGAACATGAACGACAGGCCGTCGAGACGCAGCGACAGCGCGAGGCCGATGTCGGGCACCCACTGATGGCGCCATTGCAGCACGTCGCGGTCGGCCATGCCCACGCGTTCGCTGAGCAGCAGCGCGCAGCCGAACAGCGCCGTCGCGAACGCGATCCAGGTGCTGAGCGCGGCGGCGCGCCGCCTCGTGAGCGCGATGAGCGCCGCGGCCATGAATGGAAGTAGGACGAGCCACGCCAATACCATTCGATGCCCTCCGGGAGTTCGAGTGTCAGGCGGTGTCGCTGGCCGGTGGGAGTGGGCCGGAGTGCCGCCTGCCGGACGGCTGCCCACGGGGCACAATCATAGCCGCAAACAGACCGGCAGTTCACATCGATCCATGAAGCATAAATATACGCAGTGCGAAGCGCGCGGCGATCCCGACGGATGTCAAATCATGTCCATTAATGCGGACGCGCGTTCGATTTGACACCCGCTTGCGTGACATGCGGCGCGCGAATGCGAGGTTTGCGTGATTTATCGCCTGAGCGTGCCATAATCGGCAAACTTGACGACCGATCGAGGCGCCAAATTGAAAGGAACTGAACTGGATCTGTATGCAACGGAAGAGCCAGGCCATACTTTGGCTTTCAATCTTTTCGATGGCACGTGGGTGTCCGATGTGCCGGGCTATGGTTTAGGTATGGCGCCCCATTTCGACGATGGGCGTCTTCACTGGTTCGAGACGATGTGCGGCGGCTTTTCCGGAAAAAGCGTGCTCGAACTCGGCCCGATGGAAGGCGGCCATACGTTCATGATGGCCAAAGCCGGCGCTTCACGTGTCCTTGCAATCGAGGCGAATTCGAAATCTTTTCTGAAATGCCTGCTCGTGCAGAATGCATTGAAGTTCAATGCCGAATTCATGTATGGCGATTTCAGAGAATTGCTGAAAAAGCGCGATCAGCGATTCGATCTGATTCTTGCGAGCGGCGTCCTCTATCACATGACCGATCCGGTATCACTGCTGGAAGATATGGCGTATGCGTCGGACTCGATCTGCATCTGGACGCACTATTACGACGCCGAAGTCGTGCGCACGAATGCGAACTTGCGGACGCACTTCGATCCGACGCCGACCATCTCGGAGTTTCGTGGACGCGAAGTCCATCTGCACCGACACAGTTATCTCGACAGCATCAACAACGCAAAATTCATCGGCGGGAGTGCTCCGCAAGTCAACTGGATGACCCGCGAAAGCCTGATGGCGGTCCTCGACGCGCTGGGTATGACCGTGGTCGTCGGCATGGACGATCGCGATCGACATCCGGCCGGCCCGTCGATTCTGCTTTATGCCGCTCACATTCCGCATTTCGACGAGGCGCAATATCTTCAGCGCAACCCCGACGTAGCAGAAGCCGTTGCGCAAAAGCACATCAGCTCTGGCGCGGAACACTACATCCGTTATGGCCGTACGGAAGGGCGCTCGTTCGGGTGACCGACACCGCACCGCCCGCGTCCTGTGCAAGCCAGGTACCCTGAAACGCTAACCCGGAAGGTTTCCCGATACAACATGAACACTCTCGAGACTCAGCGATTTTTCGATAAGCCCGTCGTCGCGGACGTTCCGATCGACAGTCAGACCCAGGTCTTCAAATTCGAAAAATTTCCCGCGGCGGGCCCGGTTCCCTGGCTCGATCGACCGGATGCGCTGGAGCGGGTCGCCGAGTTGTTGTCCCAAGGTGTAATCAGCGAGCAGGAAGCCGAATGGTGCCGGAAATGGGTCAGCGACGGCTATCTGATCATTGAAGGCTTCTTCGGGCACGAACAGCTCGATGCGACGTGGCAAGCCTACGAAAACGCGATCGCCGACGGCACGCTGCGGCCGCCGCACGAGCCGCTTTTCGAAGGCGATACGCTGCCTGGGCGCACGCTGAATCCGCATTTCAACGTGCCCGCGATTCGCGACATGCTGTTCGATGCGCGCATGAACGAGATCGTGGGCTTGCTGCTGGGCGCGAAATCGGCGCCGTTCCAGACGATCGGCGGTCACAAGAGCAGCGAGCAACTCGAGCATTCCGATTCGATTCACATGTCGACCTATCCGAACGGGTATCTGGTCGCGAACTGGATCGCCTTCGAGGATATCCATCCGGACTCGGGGCCTCTCGTTTATCACCCCGGCACGCACAAGCTGCCGTATCTGATGTCGACAGAATTGGGCATGCCGTTCGGTTGCGGTTATTCCGCTTATCACGACATCTACGAACCCGCGATTCAGAAGCTGATCGCCGACCATTCGGCGGGCCCGAAGTACTTCTATCCGAAGAAGGGCGATGTGCTGTTGTGGCATGCGAACCTGCTGCACGGAGGCAGCAAGATGCGCGATCCGGAGCACGTGAGCCGCAAGGCGCTGGTTTGCCATTTCTTCGCGGACGGCTGTCTGTGCTATCACGACCTGACCGGCATGCCGTCGAGCCTGACGCCAATCGTCGACTTCGACGGCGAGGCGTATCTCGACGCCAATCCGGACGTCGCGGCGAGCGGCGGCAATGCGTTGCAGCATTACATCTACTACGGCCGATTCGAAGGGCGTCCGTTGAGCAGCGCCGAATCGTTTCAGCGCAAGGCGCGGCTTGCCCAACTGCCCGAGGGTTTCGATCCGAAGCTTTACCTCGAAGCGAATCCCGACGTCGCCGCGGCGGGCGTCGACCCCGTCGATCACTTCGTCGAGTTCGGCCGCGCGGAAGGCCGGCCCCTGCACCCCTGAGTCATGCGTGGCGCCGAAGCAGGCGAGGGCGGCCTGCTTCGTTCGAGCGTGCCGGCCCCGGCACGGGCCGCCCCATCGCCTCCGATCACGCCGCCGCCCGTGCCCGCCGCCTTTCTGCACGCTCCCCGATCTTGCTCTAAACTAGCGGCCGCCCAATCCACGCTCCGATGCACCCCGTCACGAGCAACAATCGATGCCCCCAGCCTCCACCGATCCCGCCGATTCCCCGCATTTCAGCCTGCCGAAACACCCGCCGTTCCAGCGTTTCTGGTGCACCCGCATCCTGTCGTCGCTGTCGTTCCAGATGCTCGCCGTCGCGATGGGCTGGCATGTCTACGCGCTCACGCATAGCGCGTTCGCACTTGGCCTCGTCGGTCTCGCGCAGTTCCTGCCGATGTTCCTGCTGACGCTCGTCGTCGGTCATGTCGCCGATCGTTACGATCGGCGCCGCATCGCCGCCGTCTGTCAGAGCCTCGAAAGCGTCGCTGCATTGCTGTTCGCGATCGGCACCTTCAGCGGCTGGATCAGCGCGCCGGTGATCTACGTGCTGGCTGCCTGCGTGGGCGCGTCGCGCGCGTTCGAATCGCCGGCCGTGTCGTCGCTGCTGCCGGCCGTCGTGCCGCGCGGCTATCTGCCCAAAGCGACCGCATGGTCCACGTCCGCCAATCAGACCGCGCAGATCGCCGGGCCGGCGCTCGGTGGTCTGCTGTACGGCATCGGCCCCGGTGCCGCTTATCTCGCGTGCACGCTGTCGTTCGCGGCCGCGGCGGCGTCGGTGTGGAGCATTCCGCTGCAAGTGAAGCCGGCGAGTCGCGCGCCCGTCACGCTCGAATCGATCTTTTCGGGCATCGCGTTCATTCGCCGCGAGCCGGTGATTCTCGGCGCGCTGTCGCTCGATCTGTTCGCGGTGCTGTTCGGCGGCGCGACCGCGTTGCTGCCGATCTTCGCGCGCGACGTGCTGCACGCGGGCCCGATCGGTCTTGGCCTGCTGCGCTCGGGCACGGCGATCGGCGCGCTCGCGGGCACGATCTGGCTCGCGCATTTTCCATTGCGCAACCGGCCCGGCGCAGCGATGTTCGGCGGCGTGATCGCGTTCGGCATCGCGACGATCGTGTTCGGGCTGTCGCATCAGTTCCTCGTGTCGCTGCTCGCGCTGATGGTGCTCGGTGCGTCCGACACGATCAGCGTGGTGGTGCGGCTGTCGCTCGTGCAACTGCGCACGCCCGATGAAATGCTCGGCCGCGTCAGCGCGGTCAATTCGCTGTTCATCGGGACGTCGAATCAATTGGGCGAGTTCGAATCGGGCCTGACTGCCGGATGGTGGGGCGCGCAGCCGGCCGTGCTGGTCGGCGGTGTCGCGACGATCGCGATCGCGCTGTTGTGGATGCGGTTCTTTCCCGAACTGCGGCACACCCGCACGCTCGAGCGAGAAGAAGCGCTCGCGGCGAGCGCCTGATCGATTGCCGGGCCTTGGGCGCCATCGCCCGATCAATAAACGACGCGGAGACGATACCGATGAGCCGATCCGAACTGCACCCCGCCGCGCCGGTCGCGGCGACGATCTATCGCGGCGAGTCCGTCGAGAACACGCATCTGGCGCATGTCGCGGTCGTCGATGCGGACGGCCGTCTGCTGTATTCGTTCGGCGACGCTGCGCGCGTCACGCTCGCGCGTTCCGCGGCGAAGCCGGCCCAGGCGCTCGCGGTGCTCGAAACCGGCGCGCTCGAACGTTGCGGTTTCGACGAAGCCGATCTCGCGCTGATGTGCGCATCGCACAGCAGCGAGCCGCGTCATATCGAACGCACGCGCGCGATGCTCGCGAAAGCGCAGGCGAGCGAGGCCAATCTGCGTTGCGGCGGTCATCCGCCGTTGTCGGATGCGGTGTATGTCGACTGGATCCGGCGCGGCTTTACGCCCACCGGCGTGTGCAGCAACTGTTCGGGCAAGCATGCGGGCATGCTGGCCGGCGCGCGGTCGATCGGGGCGGCGCTCGCCGGCTATGAACTGCCCGCGCATCCGTTGCAGGTGCGCGTGAAGCAGACGGTCGCGAGCGTGTGCGACCTGCCGGACGACGGCGTGCAATGGGCGATCGACGGCTGCAATCTGCCGACCCCGGCGTTTGCGCTCGACCGGCTCGCACGTCTGTTCGCGAAGCTCGCGGCGGCGCAGGATCGACACGAAGCCGGAGCAGCCGCGACGCCGCCGCGCACGGCCGCGCTCGCGCGCATCTATCGCGCGATGACGTCGTACCCGGAACTGGTCGGCGGGGAAGGGCGCTTCTGCACGCTGCTGATGCGGGCGTTCGGTGGCGCGCTGGTCGGCAAGGTCGGCGCGGACGGCAGCTATGCGATCGGCGTGCGCGCGTCGCGGCAAACCGCGCGGCTGGGTGCGAAGGGCGCGCTAGGCATCGCGCTGAAGATCGAGGACGGCAATGCCGCCGCGCTCTACGCGGTCACTGCCGAGTTGCTCGCGGTGCTCGATATCGGCACGCCTGAACAACGCGCGACGCTCGACGGCTTTCATGCGCCGAAGCGGCTCAACACGATGGGCGTCGAGATCGGCCGGATGGATTTCTCGATCGAGCTGGCCGCGCATCGTTGAGCGCGGCGATCCGCTTCACTGCTGGGCACGCGAGACCTCAAGCCGCCGTCGCTTTCGCCGGCGCGCAGCCCAGCGCTTGACGGATCGCATCGGCGAGCTCGCTCGCCGCGAACTTCGGGACATAGCCGTTCGCGCCCGCGTTCTTCACATGCGCCTCGTTCGCCGCGCCCGTCAGGGACGAGTGGATGAGCACCGGAATATCGCGCGTGCGTGCGTCCGCCTTGATCTGGCGCGTCAGCATGAAGCCGTCCATCTCCGGCATCTCCAGATCGGTCAATACGAGAGCGATGGTGTCTTTCGCGCGCACGCCTTTTTGCTGCGCTTCGCGTGCGACCTGCTGCAGCGTTTGCCACGCTTCCTCGCCGGTCTTCGTCATGATGTAGTCGGCGCCGATCGCGGTGAGCGCCTGCTCGATCAGCTTGCGCGCGAAGCCGGAGTCGTCGGCGGCAAGGATCTTCGCGCCGCGGCGGATGCCGAGCGCTTCACCTACCGAGGCCGGATCGACGCTCGGATGCTGCGACGGGAACACGTCGCGCAACACCTGTTCGACGTCGATCACCTGAGCGAGCCGCGAGTCGCCGGTATTGCCGTCGATGCGCGCGATGCTCGTGACGAGCTTGCCGCCCGCCGAGCCATCGGCCGACAGCACCTGGTTCCATTCGAGCCGCACGATCTCGTCGACTTCCTCGACCGCGAAGGCCTGCGTCGAACGCGCGAATTCGGTGACCAGCAGGATGTTCAGGCCGCGCGTCGGCTCGCAGCCCATCAGCCGCGGCAGGTCGATCACGGGGATGATCTGCCCGCGAATGTCGACCGCGCCCATCACGTACGGCGACGATCCGGCGATCGGCGTGATGGTCGGCATCGTCGAGATTTCGCGCACCTTGAACACGTTGATCCCATACAGCTCGTGCGCGTCGCTGTCCGGCACGTGGCCGAGGCGGTATAGCAGCAGCTCGAATTTGTTGGAACTCGTCAGGTTGCTGCGTTCGGTGTGGCGCTCGTGATTGGCACGGTGGTCGTCTGCCATCGGAATCGTTCTCCAGAGTTGCGGTGCTGAGCGGTGCTAAGCGGTGCCTGTCTCTGGTTATCGGCGTCGATGGCGAAAAATTCAGCACTGCGTCGCAGTGGCGAGCGGCGCGCGTGATTCACGTCAATAAGGCAAACGTGTGCGCATTCATATGAGGGTTACCTAAGGTTACAGAAGCGACAGCAGCGTTTCACCTGCCAGACGGCATGGCTTCTAGAATCGGCAGCGATGAAAGCGTGGCGCCCCGCTGGGCTCGCAAGCAGTCCGCAGCGTTTTGCATCGCACGCTCTGTTCGCGGCGCACACGTGTCCTTCGTTTTGCTTTCAGATGCTTTCACCTCAAGGAGAACGTATGATCCGCCTGCCTTCCGTCCCTTCGGTCGCTTTGGCCCGCATCGCCGCCGCTGCCTGCTTCGGCGGTCTTCTGACGGCCGCCTCGGTGGCCAGCGCGCAGAGCGCCGCGCCCGCGGCCGCAGTCCGCCTGCATGCGGCCGATCAGACATTCGTCGCCGACGGCACCAAAGCCGTCGCGACGCAGCGCGACGCCGCGCGTATCGCCACCGCGCGTTCGGCCGATCGCGACGTGAAGGCGTTCGCCGAGCGCGTGTCGGATGACGACGCGAAGATCACCGACGCATTGCGGGCGGCGAGTCCGCGCGGTGTCGACGTGCCGAAGAACGATCCCGATGAGGCCGTGCTAGCGAGCATCAACAATCTGCGCGGCGCCGACTTCGACAAGAGGTATATCGAGCAGGTCGCGCTCGCCGGCGAGCAGAAAGCGTTGTCCGCGTTCCAGGCGGAAATCGCCTCGGGTCGCGACGAGAAGTTGAGGACCGCGGCGAAAGAGGCGCTGCCGACGATCCAGCAGCACTACGCGATGGCGCAGGAACTCGCGAAGCGCAAGCATCTGTCCGTGGCCGCGCAATAAGCAGCGTCACGTCGCGACGCGGCGGCGGTACTTCGAATACAGGCTTTTCAGCGATAATCGTGCGCTTTATCCGACGATTCTTCGCGCCTTTTCCAGGTACCGCATGAGCAAGCAAGCCAGTCTGCCGCAACAGTTGGACCATCTGCTTCGACAAGCCGTCGCGCTTCAACAGAACGGCGCGCTCGTCGAAGCAGAAGAAATGTATCGCGAGATTCTCGAACTGAAGCCGAAACACGGCGACGCGTTGCGCTGGCTCGGCGAACTCGCGCTGCAAACGGGCCGCTTGCAGGAAGGCGTCGATCTTCTGAAGAAGGCGCTCGCTGTGAACGCGAGACAGCCGGCCGTGCATTCGAATCTCGCCTATGCGCTGAACGCGTTGCAGCGTCATGACGAAGCGCTTGCGTGCGCCGAGCGGGCGCTCGTGATGCAGCCGAAATTCGCCGATGCATTGAACAATCGCGGCAACGCATTGGCGGCGCTGCACCGTCCGCTTGAAGCGCTCGCGAGCTATGAGCGCGCGCTTTCTATCGCGCCGGAGTTCGCGCCGGCCTGGAACAATCGCGCATGCGTGCTGCGCGATCTCGGCCGTTATACCGATGCACTCGATAGCTGCGACCGGGCGCTCGCATTGCAGCCTGGCTATCCGGATGCGTGGAGCAATCGCGGCAACGTGCTCGGCGATCTGAACCAGCCGCACGAAGCAGAGCGCTGCTACCAGCGCGCGCTGGAACTTTCGCCTGGTTTCGTCGATGCATGGAATAACCTCGGTCTCGCGCAGATCGATCTGAATCAGCGCGAACAGGCGTTGTCGAGCTATCAGCGCGCGCTTGCGTTGAATCCGGCGTCGGTCGAAACGCATTGGAACCAGGCGCTGTGCCTGCTGCAAATGGGCCGCTTCGAGAGCGGCTGGCGCGAATACGAATGGCGTTGGGAGCGTAGCCGCATCAAGGCCGGCCGGCGCGCGTTCGCGCAGCCGCTGTGGCTCGGCGATTTTGCGCTCGACGGCAAAACGATCTTGCTGCATGCGGAACAGGGCCTCGGCGACACGCTGCAATTCTGTCGCTATGCGACGCTGGTTGCGAAGCTTGGCGCGAAGGTCGTGCTCGAAGTGCCGGGTCCGTTGTTGCGGCTGCTGTCGACGCTCGATGGTGTCGATCAGTTGATCGAAGCGGGCCAGCCATTGCCGCCGTTCGATTGTCATTGCCCGTTGCTGAGCTTGCCGCTTGCGTTCAGCACCAACGAAGCGAGCATTCCGGCAGCCACACCGTATCTTTTTGCGCAGCCAGCGGCCGTCGGCGAATGGCGCGAGCGTATCGAACCGCACGGCAACACCAATGCGGATGGCAACGCAATCAAACCGCTGAATGTCGGCCTCGTGTGGGCCGGCGAGAACCGCGCGCAGGTCGCGGAACTGCGCAAGATCGATGCGCGTCGCTCGCTCGCGTTCGAGCAATTCGCGCCGCTCCTCGACGTGCCGAACGTGCGCTTCTTCAGCGTGCAGAAGGGCGCGGCCGCAGCGCAACTCGCCGAAAGCGCCTACCGTGAACGCGTCGCCGATTACACGGAGCTGCTGCACGATTTCGCCGATACCGCCGCGCTCGTCGCCAGTCTGGATCTGGTGATTTCGGTCGACACGTCCACCGCGCATCTGGCCGGCGCGCTCGACAAACCGGTCTGGATTCTGAACCGCTTCGACACATGCTGGCGCTGGCTGCTCGAACGCAGCGACACGCCGTGGTATCCGTCCGCGCGTCTATTCCGTCAACCGCAGCTCGGCGCCTGGAAAAGCGTGATCGACGCCGTGCGTGATGCATTGGCCGATCTGAGCGCGTCGCTTTCATGACGCCTTCTCGCCGACGCGCGTAGACTGAATCTCCGTTCATCGACGGCAATGCCAAGGAGATTCGGCAATGGAATTCAGACATCTGGGTGCATCGGGGTTCAAGGTGCCGGTGTTGAGTTTCGGCACCGGTACCTTCGGCGGCAAGGGTGAATTTTTCGAGGCCTGGGGCGCGACCGACGTCGCCGAAGCGCGGCGTCTGATCGACATCTGCTTCGACGCGGGCGTCACGATGTTCGACACCGCCGACATCTATTCGAAGGGCGCGTCCGAGTCGGTGCTCGGCGAAGCGCTGAAAGGCAAGCGCGACAAGGCGATCCTGTCGACCAAGGCGACCTTCCGTTTCGACGACGATCCGAACGGCGTCGGCTCGTCACGCTTCCATCTGATCAACGCGGTCGATGCGGCGCTCAAGCGTCTGCAAACCGATTACATCGACCTGTTCCAGTTGCACGGCTTCGACGCGAAAACGCCGATTCCCGAAGTGCTGTCCACGCTCGACGACCTCGTGCGCGCGGGCAAGATCCGCTATGTCGGCGTGTCGAATTTCTCCGGCTGGCATCTGATGAAGTCGCTCGATATCGCCGACCGCTACGGCTATCCGCGCTACGTCGCGAACCAGACCTACTACTCGCTGGTCGGGCGCGACTACGAGTGGGAGCTGATGCCGCTCGGCGTCGACCAGGGCGTGGGTGCGGTGATATGGAGTCCGCTCGGCTGGGGGCGTCTGACCGGCAAGCTCAAGCGCGGCCAGCCGCTGCCCGAGACGAGCCGTCTGCACAAGACCGCCGAATCGGGCCCGCCGGTGCCGGAAGAGTATCTGTTCCGCGTGCTCGATGCGCTCGACGAAGTCGTCGCCGAAACCGGCAAGACCGTGCCGCAGATCGCGCTGAACTGGCTGCTGCAACGGCCGACCGTCGCGACGCTGCTGATCGGCGCGCGCAACGAGGAGCAACTGCGGCAGAACCTCAGCGCGGTCGGCTGGAATCTGACGGCCGACCAGGTCGCGAAGCTCGACGCCGCAAGCGCGGTGCGCCCCCCGTATCCGTACTGGCATCAGGAAGGTTTCGCGGAACGCAATCCGAAGGCGGTTTGAGCGGCGAATCGATCACGTCCCAGGCGCCGCAGCCGGCGCAATGCAGCGGTCCAGCGCGGCAGCACGCTGGACCAGTGCATCCCATCAAGCCAAACCGCCATTGGCCCGCAACGTCTGCCCATTGACCCAGCCCGCATCCGGGCCGACCAGAAACGCGACCACGCCCGCCACGTCTTCCGGCTCGCCGAGGCGTTGCAGCGGCGGCATCTTCGCGAAGGTTTCGATCTGCTCGTCGGTCTTTCCATCGAGGAACAGCGCGGTCGCGATCGGTCCCGGCGCGACCGCATTCACGGTGATGTTGCGCCCGCGCAGCTCCTTCGCGAACACGCGCGTGAACGCTTCGACGGCCGCCTTGGTCGCCGTGTAGATGCCGTAGCCGGGCAGGTTCAGCGCGAGCACGCTGGTCGAGAAATTGACGATGCGTCCGCCGTCGTTCAGGCGCGCGGCCGCTTCGCGCAGCGTGTTGAAGGTGCCGCGCACGTTGATGTCGAAGGTCTGGTCGTACAGCGCGTCGGACGTGTCGGCGAGCGGCGTGGGCTTCATCACACCCGCGTTGTTGACGAGCACGTCGACCTTGCCGAGTTCGCGTTCGGTGATCTCGAACATGCGACGCACGTCGCCGGGCTTCGACACGTCCGCTTGCACCGCGATCGCCTTGCCGCCGGCTTCGCGGATCGCGCCGACGAGCGCGTCGGCTTCGCCCGCGCTCGATGCGTAGTTGACGGCGACCGCGTAGCCGTCCTTTGCGAGCCGCTGTGCGATCGCCGTGCCGATGCCGCGCGAGGCGCCGGTGACGATGGCGACTTTCGGTTGTTGGTTCGTGCTCATGATTCGTTTCCTCACAGAAGGGGTGGTGGATCGGTGAGGTGAATGATGAAGGCTTTCCGCGTCGAGATAATCGGGTTAGACTCGCGATCATCATTCCATTCGCTTTAATAATCCGCCGATATGGACCGTTTCGAGGAAATGCGGGTATTCGTGCGGATCGCCGAGCGCCAGAGCTTTACGCGCGCCGCCGACGATCTGCAAATCCCGCGCGCGACCGTCACCAACCTGATGAAGCGCCTCGAGCAGCGGCTCGGCGCGCGGCTGCTCGAACGCACCACGCGCACGGTGCGGCTCACGCCTGACGGCGACGCGCACTACCAGCGCTGCGTGCGCCTGATCGCCGACATGGAGGAGGCGGAGGGGGCGTTCTCCAATGTCGCGCCGAAGGGACTGTTACGCGTGAACGTGCAGGGCACGCTCGCACGGCACTTCGTGGTGCCGGCGCTGCCCGCGTTTCTCGCGCGCTTTCCCGACATCGAACTGATGATCGGCGAGGACGACCGGCTCGTCGACCTCGTGCGCGAGGGCATCGATTGCGTGCTGCGCGCAGGCGTGCTGCAGGATTCGTCGATGGTCGGGCGGCGCGTCGCGCAGCTTCAGCAGGTGACGGTCGCGAGTCCTTCGTATCTGGCCACGTATGGCGAGCCGGCCGATCCCGGCGCGCTGTCGACGCATCGCGCGGTCAACTACGTGTCGAGCGCGACCGGCAAGCCGCTGCCGCTCGAATTCCGGGTGGACGGGCGGGATACCGCGCTCGTGCTGCCGTCGGCGGTGTCGGTCAGCGGCGCCGAACTGTACGCGGGCGCGGCGATCGCCGGACTCGGCATCGTGCAGGTGCCGCGCTACCGTGTCGCTGACGAACTGGCGGCTGGACGGTTGCGCGTCATTCTGGCGGACTATCCGCCGCCGCCGATGCCGGTGTCGGTGCTGTATCCGCAGAACCGGCAGTTGTCGTCGCGGGTGCGGGTGTTCGCGCAGTGGCTGTGGGAGATTTTCGAGCCGGTGAGTTGAAGAAGCGCAAACGCAAGGTAATGCTTTGACGTGGTTAACACCTGTACATCTGCGTCTCGCATAGTGTCATTCTCAAGCGCGCAGAAAGGCACCCGTGAGCGAGGGTGGACGCACAGAACGACCGGGGGATCTGATCATGAAGCGTTTTCGTTCGCTGGGTGTGGCGACTGGCGCGGCGCAATTCGCCAGCGCCGACATCCTCGGCCGGATCAGCACGGCGTCGCGCCGGCCAGGTGCCGCGCAGACCTTCGATCTGATTCTCGAACCGCGCCCGTGGCCCGGGCCCGCCGCGCCCGATGCGACGGACGCGCGGTTCAAGATCCATATGCTCGACACGATGCGCGCGTTCGAAAAGCGCGGTGTGGACGCGATCGTGCTGCCATGCTTCCTTAGCCACACCTTCATCGACGAACTCACGGCCAACGTCACCGTGCCGGTCGCCAACATCATGACCGCGCTGTCTGAGCACGTGCGGCGCATCTATGCGTCGGCGCGGCGCGACGGCGCCCGGCGCATCGGCGTGCTGACGTCGTCCGCGATTCGCGCGAACGGGCTGTTCGAGCGTTACTTTGAAGCCGGCCAGTTCGACGTGTGCTATCCGCACAACGATACTGGTTTCGACTGCGTGACAAGCGCCGTCTTCGGCGACGAGGGCATCCGCGCTGGCCGCCTGCAAGGGCGGCCGGTCGAGTTGCTGCGCGCGGCGTGCGCCGACCTGGTCGCACAGGGCGTCGACGTGATCGTGCCGGGGCTCGCGGAAATCGGCCTCGTGCTGCGCGCGCTCGGGCCCATCGAGGTGCCGCTCGTCGATTCGAACCAGGTGTACGCGCGCTATGTCGCGGCGGCGCGGTACACACAGCCGCAGCGGGCGTTCCGCCTCGGCGTGGTCGGCGGCGTCGGGCCGGCCGCGACCGTCGATTTCATGGCCAAGGTCGTGCGCAACACGCCGGCCGCGCGCGATCAGGACCATATCCGGATCATGGTCGAGCAGAATCCGCAGATCCCGGACCGCACCGCGGCGCTGTTCGGTCGCGGCGACGACCCGACGCTCGCGCTGTACGCGGCCTGCAAGACGCTCGAAGAGGGCGGCGCGGATCTGATCGCGATTCCGTGCAATACCGCGCATGCGTTCATCGAGCGGCTTCAGCCGGCGCTGCGCGTGCCGATCGTCAATATGCTGACCTGCACTGCCGATTACTTGCGCGAAACCTTTCCGGGTCTGCGCGAAGTGGGCGTGCTGGCCACCTCAGGCACGCTCGCGAGCCGCGTCTACGAACAGGCGCTCGACGCGCGCGGCTTCGTGCAGATCGCACCGTCCGCGGCCGCGCAAGCGCGTCTGATGAACGCGATCTACGGGCCGCGCGGCGCGAAGGCTGGGCATACATCGGGCGAATGCTGCGACGACCTGGCGGCGGCCGTCGACGATCTGGTCATGCGTGGCGTGCAGGTCATCGTGCTCGCGTGCACCGAGTTGCCGTTGCTGTTGCGTGAGCAAGCGCTCGCGTGTGCGGGCGGGCGGGTAGTGCGACTCGTCGATCCGACCGACGTGCTGGCGAGGCGTTGCGTCGAGTATGCGCTTGGCGATAGTGCCGCGCGCGAGACCCTGGCGGGTCGCGCGATGCTGGCGGTGACAGGGTGCGCGTCGCCGAAGGAAAGCGCGGTCGGCTAACGAGGTATTGTCCTTCCAGTGGTCAATTACGGTTCGCGAGAGCAAGTCTCGCCTGCTTTCGGCCATGTGTCGGCCCGTTCCGGGTCGTGTTATGCCTCTTGCATGAAGCAAGATTGATGAAGCACCGTGCGCGCGTGGGTCAATCCTTCGCCCACGCAGCGGCCATGGCAACCGCCAAATCGCGGTAAGACCTGGGCGGGCGTCCCAGTAGGGTCGACAAGCGCCCGATCTGTTCGGTCGAAGCCACGGCACCGTCTTGCTGGTATCGCTGCATCATCAAGCGCATGTCATACGCCAGCCACGCCGGCGCGACTGACTTCAAACGCTGCTCGAGAATATCGAGATCGTCACCGCCATGGCGAACCGGGCGTCCGAGTGCATCCGCCCAGATACGGACAACGGATTGGGCCGTCAGCGCGTCCGGGCCGACCAGTTCGTAGGTTTCTCGCGGTAGCGGGCTGGCAGCGAGCTCGCGCCGCAGCAACTCTTTGGCTGCTGCCTCTCCGATATCGCGTACGTCCACCATGGAAATGCCCTTCTCGCCAATCGGCATCCCATAGATGCCGTGCTTCAGCAACGCATCTTTCTGCCGCACGTCGTTCTGCATGAAGTACGCGGGACGAAGCACAGTCGCCGGCATGTCGCACTGCTCGATCATGCGCTCGACTGCGTGCTTGCCCGTGAAGTGTGGCACGTCGACAAACTCTGCGCCCTTGAATACGGACAGATACACCACGCCATTCACATGCGACTCTCGCGCGATGCTCAAGGCCTGCAGCGCCTGAGTCAGTTCGTCTGCGGCGTTTGGCGCCAGCAGGAACAACGTGCTGATGCCCCTCATGGCTTGCCGTACCGAATCCGCATCGGACAAGTCGCCTTTGATTGCCCTGATGCCGTCAGCAAATTGGGCTTTCTGGGGCGAACGCGTCAGGGCGTGCACCTGAACTCCACGGCCTTGCAGGTGTTCAAGAACTTGCTTACCCACTGTGCCCGTACTTCCAGTAACAAGAATTGTCATGACTGTCTCTGTAATGAAAGGCCCAAAGCGGCCCGGTGAAGACAGGTTATTCGTTCCGAATCTGAGTCGATAGATCTAGAATCGAAACACCTCGTCTCAAAAACGGAACTTTCATGAATTTAATGGCGCTTTCTGATTTCAATGCGGTCGCCACTCACGGCGGCTTCGGCCCAGCTGGCCGCGCGCTGGACCGGCCCAAGGCCACGCTATCGCGGCATGTAGCAGAGTTGGAAGACGAACTCGGAGTGAGGTTGATTGAGCGCGGCTCGAGACGAATGCGCCTGACGGAAGATGGCGTCGCACTCCATGAGCGTACTCGAGGCCTTCTGGCAGAGCTTGAGGAGGCGGGCGACGCGGTGGCCTCGCGTGCGCCCGTCGCGCGTGGACGGCTGCGCATCAGTGCTCCCATCGTTTTCGCGCACGTCGTGCTGTGCAGGATCGCTGCGCGCTTCGCGTTGGCCTACCCGCAGGTCGAGGTCGAGATTGTCGCGGAAGATCGTGTCGTGGATCCGGTGGAAGACGGCTATGACCTCGTGATTCGTGTCGATCCGCCGCGAGACGATCTGCTCGTGGGAAGGCGCATTCTCGATGATGAGCGATGGCTTGTGGCAACGCCGGCCGTATCGGTTCCTGCGATGCGCAAACAGGATGTGAGCCCGTTTCCGGTCCCGGCGGTCGTGTCGGCGGGTGCGCCATCGGGAGCGATCTGGAGCGTACGGACGAAATCCAAAGGTACAAAGACATTCGAGCCGATGCCGGTCCTCCGGCTATCGTCGCTACTGATGGTGCGCGAGGCCGTTCTCGCCGGCGTGGGACCGGCGATGTTGCCGAGACTGCTAGTCGAAGAAGATGTGATGGCCGGACGACTCGTCTGCTGGGGTAAAGAAGAGGGTTCTCCGGTGGAGATATGGGCGCTTTACCATTCTCGTCGGCTGCTGAGTGTCAAGGTCAGAGCATTCCTGGATGCGCTTCAGGATTTACCCGCGCGAGCGTGAGAAATCGTGGCGGTGTGCGACGGTTTCAGGCGTGCGAATCTGGTCCGCGATCAACTCGACAACGGTCATCGCGGCAGCGTTGTCGACGTTCCGCTTCTTACGCATTCCGGTAGGTGTTTGGTGAACGGTAGCGTGTTGGCATTGCAGGCATCTGCGATGGTATTTATGCGATCGCTAACGCTGCGCAAAACGTCCCTTGTTTCGGACATCAGGTGTTGGGCGCGCTAGCCAGATTTACCCCGGTAACGTAGAGAAGCCGACGGCGATTCACCGAAGTGCCGCTTATAGTCCAGTGAGAATCGGCCGAGATGCGCGAATCCCCATCTGGTTGCGACCTCAGTAATTGATGAGGGGTTGGATGCTTCCATGGCGAGCAGATCGGCTCGGACACGTTCGAGACGCAACTGTCGCACATAAGCCATTGGGCTGAGCCCATAGTAATTCCTGAATCCGGCGAACAAGGTGCTGGCGCTGACGCCGGCGTGCTCCGCAAGTCGCTCGATGGTCAAGGGCTCCTGCACGTTTGCGCGAATATACTCCTCGACACGCCGAACGAAAAACGGCGCGAGCGCGCCGACGGAATGACGAAGTCCAGGCCGGGCACTGTTCGGTTGGCCGTATAGCAACGCATTGATCAGAGTGGACTCGAACTGACTGAAGGCCAGCGGATTGCGCAGTGGGTGGTCCGGGAAACTCAACACGTCCGCCAATGACGGCAGCAGTTGCATCACGCAAAGGCCTCCGGGAGATCCCAGTTGCAGTTCCGGATCGAATTCCACCGGTCGCCTGAACGCCTCCCCCAGATGTTGCTCGCAGTGACGCTCTATGGTCCCACGTTCGATTTTCAGGAGAACTTGGGGACACGCGTCGCTCCAGTGCATCCGTAAGGGCAGCGACGGAGACAGGAGGGACGCTACGAGCGCGGACGAAACGAACCGCTTGTTGCCGCATTCGATTTCAGCATTGCCATGAACCGGAATCTGCAGCAGGAAAAAGCTCTCCAGGTGTCCAGGATCTATGGTCACCTCGCTCCCATAATCGAGCAGATTCAGCGAGAGATCGCCATACCGCGCGTGGTGCATGCGTCCAAACAGGCGATGGGAGCCGCCCGCCAACTCGAGTCCGTGCGGCTTGAAGATGCGTCCGACGCTCGCGCGGACTTCCTCCAGGTCGTTTGACTGAAGCAGAAGGTTGTCGCGATTGAAACAGGGCGCGGTTGCCAGCCGCTGCCCATCGACACCGAAGGCCGACCAGTGCTCCATCAGTTACTCCACTAAAAGCCCGCACGTGCTTGTGCGATGCAATACGCTCGCGTCTTCGCGGAATCGTCGTGCTATTCGGATAGTACTGCGAGGATTCGGATATCGCTGTCGCATTACCTGCTACATCACTCTTCGCGCCCGCAATAAACGGGCCATTTCCTTTTGATCGTAGTGAAATCCGCGTCCCTCCACATCGGCAAATACCCGGGACGTGGGTCCATAAATGTCTGGGCCGGATGAAGTCAATTTCTGGACTCTCCGGACATCGATTGGATTCAGCGGATAGATCGGCGGGTGCCGGCGCCCCATGCTTTGATCATGGCCCCAGCGCCTACGGAGGTGTGCCATGGCATCCGAGCAATTCAATGCGAGAGTCGACAGGACCGTCGTGCGGGTCGGATCTGAACGCGTGCGATCAAGATCTCTGCCGATCGGCATTGAACCGGATGAGGGCAGCCACATTGTTGCGCGCCGTTCCGCATATGACCATCACGGCATCTATGTGGGAAATGGAAGGGTGGTGCACTACGCCGGTCTCTGCAGATCTCTGCACCGAGGTCCGGTGGAGGAAACCACGATCGAGTGCTTTGCCTCAGGTCACGAAATCGCGGTCGTGCAGAACTCTATGGCGAGATACGCCGGCGCCGATGCAGTTCGCCGCGCCCGCTCGCGACTGGGCGAAAACCGCTACCGGCTGCTGAGCAACAACTGCGAGCATTTTTGCAACTGGTGTCTCTATGGGGAAAGCCGAAGTGAACAGGTGGAAGCATGTTTCGCCCATCCCCTGCGGGCGCTGCGCGCCTTAGCGATCCTTTTCCTCCAGACCTTCGGACCGAGACTGCACAGCGTGGACTGCACGGCGCGCGCAGTGTGATCGATATCCCGCGGAGAACGACATGCACACCCCGGAAAAATCCCTGCGTGGCCAGGTTGATAAATGGCTTGCGCCGACGAACGGAATGCGCATGCGTGTGATTCAGTTCAGTCGGCTCTCGCTGCATCGCAGACGCTATGTACGCGTTGAGGCGTCGGGGCCGATGGGGACGCTAGCACTTTTCTTCTTCAGGCATGACGACAGATCGTGGCGGGTCTATCCGCCTGAGACGCAAAGGCCTGCGATGGCCCCCTGGCTGTGACTTGCACACGGACCAGCGGCATCAACCACAAATTCTGCATTTCGTGGATACCCGTCGCAGGCAACGGATAGTGCACCCAGTATTGGCCGCCAATACTTGATTCACAAACCACCCTATGTCGAGGCTCAAATGAAAGGTCGATACATCGAAATTCCATGCGCGGGCGGCGCCACTTTTCGCGGCTACCTCGCAACGCCGGCGAACGGGAAAGGTCCCGGCATCGTGCTTTGCCACGAGATCTTCGGCGTCAACGGGACGATGCGCGAAGTGGCGGACTACTACGCCGAAGAAGGATATACCGTCCTTGCTCCCGACCTGTTCTGGCGCACCGAGCCGGGCATTGAACTGGGTTATTCGGCCGAAGACGCCGAACGTGCTTTCGCACTGTATCGCGCCTTCGACCACGACAAGGGCGTCGAAGACATCGATGCTGCTATAAGTGCGCTCGGTTCGATTCCTGAATGCGTCGGTCAAATCGGTGTGCTTGGTTTTTGTCTGGGTGGCAAGCTTGCTTATCTCGCTGCGTGCCGCCTGCCGCGCGTCGCTTGTGCCGTCAGCTACTACGGTGTCGGTATCGAAACGGCTCTTGGGGAAGCCGAGAACCTGCATGGACGCCTGGTGCTTCAGATCGCCGAACAGGACCGCTTCTGCCCTGCCGAAGCCCAGCAGCAGATTAAGGCGGCTTTGTCCACGCGGGAGTGCGTCGAGATTTACACCTATCCCGGCGTCGATCATGCGTTTGCCCGGGCACGCGGCGAGCACTGGGACAAGGCTGCTGCGACTATGGCGCATCAACGCTCGGTTGCGGCGTTCAGGCGGGAGATCGGTCCGACCTTCGATCTGTCTTCGCTCTGGGAGGCGCATCTCTCTCATGAATTCACCACGCGCGACGTGGACGCGACCATGCGCACGATGGTTCCAGAGCCCTACGTCAATCACATTCCCACGATGACGGGCGGTGTCGGGTACAGCGAACTCAAGCGCTTTTATCGCCATCACTTCGTCCATAACAATCCGCCCGATACGACGATCACCCCAGTGTCGCGCACGGTTGGCGCAACGCAGATCGTCGATGAACTGCTGTTCTGCTTTACCCACACGACGGAAATCGACTGGATGCTGCCAGGCGTTGCACCGACCGGAAAGCGTGTCGAGATTCCCCTCGTTGCGATTGTGAAATTTCGTGGGGACAAGCTCTATCACGAACACATTTACTGGGACCAGGCGAGCGTGCTGGTGCAGATCGGTCTGCTCGAGCCGGAAGGCTTGCCGGTCGCGGGGGCCGAGACTGCTCACAAACTGCTCGACGAAACCCTCCCATCGAACACGCTGATGAACCGCTGGCTGCGCGACGACAGCGCAGAACGGTGAACCACGCCGACGAATCCACGGAGAACACCATGACATCACTGACAGGCAAGGTGGCGATCGTCACCGGCGGCGCTACGCTCATTGGCGCGGCCGTCGCGAAGGATCTGGCCGACGCCGGCGCGAGGGTTGCTGTTCTGGACATCGATGAGGAAAACGGTCAGCGCGCATCACGCGCGCTTGGCGAAAGCGCCATTTTCGTCCGGACCGATATCACCGACGACAAGGCCATCGATCACGCGATTGCCAGAACGGTCGACAGTTTCGGTGCGGTCGACATTCTTGTAAACCTCGCATGCAGTTACGTGGATAACGGCTTTACTGCGAGCCGCAACGACTGGCTCGGCGCCATGGACGTCAACGTGATTTCCGCCGTGATGCTTGCGAAAGCGGCCTATCCGCACATGAAGCGACAGGGCGGCGGCGTGATCGTGAATTTCAGTTCGATTTCGGCCCAGTGCGCACAAACGGGGCGGTGGCTTTATCCGACATCGAAGGCCGCGCTCAGGCATTTGACGCGCAGCATGGCGATGGATCTCGCCGTCGACAATATCCGGGTGAATTCCGTGTCTCCGGGCTGGACGTGGTCTCGCGTGATGCATGAACTCACACACGGCAATCGCGCGAAAGCCGATAGCGTCGCTGCGTCGTTTCATCTTCTGGGGCGGCTCGGCAATCCAGAAGAGGTCGCCCGGGTCGTCACGTTCCTGTGCAGCGATGCGGCCAGCTTCGTGACGGGTGCGGACTACGCGGTGGACGGCGGCTACTCGACGATGGGACCGGAGCAGAACCTACCCGCGATCCCCAGGCTGGCGGAATGACACCTTGCGTGGGTTTGCGAGCGGATACGCAGCGAAGCCATGCGCTTTATCCAGACAACAACCTATTCAGGAGACATCGTCCATGAGAAACATTGCAATCGTTGGAGCGGGACAGGCTGGCCTGCAACTGGCTTTGGCCTTGCTCGATCAGGGTTATCGGATCACGCTCGCCACCAATCGCAGCGCAGAGCAGATTCGCACCGGCAAGGTCATGTCCAGCCAGTGCATGTTCAATGAATCCCTGCAAACCGAGCGCGATCTCGGTCTTAACGGGTGGGAAGAAGCGTGTCCTTCCATTGAGGGAATCAGTGTCGCTGTCCCGCATCCGGAAGTGGCCGGCGAAAGAATCATCGACTGGTCGGCGCGTCTGCATCGCTATGCTCAGGCCGTCGATCAACGGATCAAGATGGCGGCATGGCTCGAACAAGTCGAGCGGCGAGGAGCCGATGTGCGCATTGTCGATGTCGGGGTTCCGGAGCTAGAACAGTTGAGCGCGAGCCACGATCTTGTGCTGCTTGCGGCAGGCAAGGGCGAAGTTGTCAATCTACTCGGACGCGACCCGGTGGGTAGCGCATTCAGTCAGCCGCAGCGCGTCCTGGCCCTGACCTATGTGACGGGCATGACGGCGTCGACACCCTATTCACGGGTGCGCTTCAACCTGTTGCCTGGAATAGGGGAGTACTTTGTGTTCCCGGCCCTGACGGTGACGGGGCCCTGCGAAATCATGGTCTTCGAAGGCATTCCCGGCGGACCGCTGGATTGCTGGGGCGACGTAAAAACACCCGCGCAGCATCTGGAAAGAAGTCTCGACATTGTCCGCCGATACGTTCCCTGGGAAGCAGATCGTTGCGCGAATGTGCAGTTGACGGATCCCAACGGTGTTCTCTCTGGTCGTTTTGCACCTGCCGTGCGCAAGCCGTTCTTCCGGCTGCCATCGGGGCGGACCATCTTTGGTATGGCCGATGCGGTGGTGGTCAATGACCCTATCACCGGGCAAGGTTCGAACAGCGCAGCGAAATGCAGCAAGGTGTACCTGAACGCAATCCTCGCAAGAGAATCGGCTCCCTTCTCCGAGGACTGGATGCAGCAGACGTTCGACCGTTACTGGGACTACGCGCAACACGTGGTCAGGTGGACCAATTCGATGCTGACGCCGCCGCCGCCCCACATCCTCGAACTGCTTCGCGCTGCTGGCGATTCGCAGGCGCTTGCGGCCGCGATCGTCAATGGTTTCGACGATCCGCGAACGTTTTCGCCGTGGTGGTTCGATCCGGCTGCATGCAATGCTTTCATCCGCGAAAAGACCAGGGCTGCCGCCTGAGCACGAACGTCCCGCAGGAGAACATACATGACCACTCACCTCAATCTCGATGCGCTCGCGCCGGGCGGGCGCCGGTTCGATTCGAAGCATTTCCGCTCCGCACTCGGCCAGTTTCCGACAGGCGTCACGGTAATCACGACACGCACGACAGATGGCCGAAGAATAGGGCTGACGGCGAATTCATTTTCTTCGCTGTCGATGGACCCTCCGTTGATTTTGTGGAGCCTCGCGAAGCCGTCACCGAGCATGGCAGATTTTGTTGCGACTACGCATTTCGCCATCAACATGCTGGCCGACGATCAGCAGCATCTGTCGCGCACTTTTTCAACGGCATCTGCCGACAAGTTCGCAGGCGTGCCTTGCGTCGATGGCACCGGGGGCGTTCCGCTTATCGACGGTAGTGCTGCCCACTTCGTGTGTCGAAACGTCGGTCAATACGACGGTGGCGATCACCTCATCTTCATTGGCGGTGTCGAGGAGTACGAGTCGTTCGGCAGAGCACCTCTTGTTTTTCATGCAGGCGCTTATCGGGTTGTTTCGCCGCATCCGCATCCGCATCCGCACATTTGACGCTTCACGACCGTGAAAATCTGATAGATGGTGCTGCCAATGAGAATCAACAGTGTTCGACTCTTGCCATGGCTCGTGTCAGTGGCGGTATCGTGTCTCACTTTGCCGGCATCCGCCAACGATCTGCCGGCTGTCAATCTGGGCGCGACAAGTTTTCTGGACGGCTTGCCGCCTGCGGGATCGGGTTGGTATGCGCAGCAGTACTTCGAGTACTACACAGCGGGACGGATCAACGACAACGCGGGAAACCGCGTGCCGCTGCCGAAGCAGGCTATCGATATCTTTGCGGGCATCACGCAGCTCACATACCAGTCGCCTCTAACATTTGCGACAGCGCATCCGGGTCTCAATCTGATGCTGCCGTGGATCGCATCGGCGCATGTGGATGATGGCCTGGGCAATGCGGCGCTGAGCGCACAGAACGGTATCGGTGATCTGCTGATTGGACCGTTCATCCAGTTCGATCCCGTGATGGGCGCCAACGGTCCACGTTTCGCGCAGCGCGTTGAGTTCCAGTTCATCGTGCCGACGGGGGCATACGATCCGCGCAAGGCGATCAATCCAGGCAGCCACTTCTGGTCGTTCAACCCGTATTGGGCGGCGACCGTCTGGCTGACACCGAAGTGGACCGTTTCATGGCGTCTGCATTACCTGTGGAACGCGACGAACCACGAACCAGCGACGGCGCTCGCACCCGATGTCACGTCATCTCAGGCGGGCCAGGCCGTTCATGTAAACGTCGCCACCGAGTACGAAGTTCGCCCAGGTCTTCGGATTGGACTGAACGGATACTGGCTACGGCAGATCACCGACATGAAGGCGAATGGCGTGGACGTGCCGGGTACTCGCGAAGCAGTCTGGGCGATCGGGCCAGGAGCGATGTACAGCTTTTCGCAGCAGGACCACGTGCTCTTTAACAGTTACTTCGAGCGGGTCGCCAGAAACCGCCCCCAGGGGACGAGGGTGGTCCTACGGTATGTGCATCATTTCAATTAGCGATGTATCACAAAGCATCCTGCATTTTCTTTGGTTACGAAAAGTACGGTGATGGTTGCTGGTTCGGATTGCATTGGCGAGCGCCTGAATTAAGAAGGATGCCGTTACCCAGCACTATGTGAGCGACGCAGTGTTACAAACGCCGACGCAAAGCATGCGGTGCGCGCCTTGCACCGTCAGCCGGCGGCAGACATGAGAGGACGATGATGGATACAGCAAGAAACGTGGCTGAATGGAAGGAGTTTGTGAGCGGCTGTCTGGACTTTCGTCCGGCAGAGGGCGTGTACCGGATCGCCCGCGAAATGTTCACGGAGCCTGAGCTGTTCGCGCTGGAGATGGAACTGATATTCGAAAAGGCATGGATTTACGCGTGTCACGAGAGCGAGATTCCGCAGCCGCATGATTTCGTCACGATGCAGGCAGGCCGCCAGCCGCTGATCGTGAGCCGGGACGGCAGTGGTGCGCTCCATGCGATGGTCAATGCCTGCCAGCACCGCGGCGCCACGCTCACGCGCATGAGCAAGGGCAACCAGTCGACCTTCACATGCCCATTCCATGCATGGTGCTACAAGAGTGACGGGCGGCTCGTCAAGGTGAAAGCGCCGTCGGAATATTGCGAAGATTTTGACAAAGGCGCGCGCGGCCTGAAGAAGGCACGCATTGCAAGCTATAAGGGCTTCGTGTTCGTTAGCCTCGATCTGGCAGCCACAGATTCGCTCGAAGACTACCTTGGCGATACGCGCGTCTTTCTCGACATGATGGTGGCGCAGTCGCCCACCGGTGAACTTGAGGTGCTTCCAGGCAGGTCGACCTATACATACGACGGTAACTGGAAATTGCAAAACGAGAATGGCCTCGACGGCTATCACGTGAGTACAGTCCACTACAACTATGTGGCGACAGTCAAGCATCGACACGAATCGAATGTGCAAAAGGGTGCGGCGGCCAACGGCACGCTCGACTACAGCAAGCTCGGTGCTGGCGACGCGGATACCGATGACGGCTGGTTCTCGTTCCGCAACGGGCACTCAGTGCTATTCAGTGACATGCCGAATCCGCAAGTGCGACCCGGCTATGCGAGTGTGATGCCGCGCCTCGTTCAGGAGTACGGCCAGCAGCGCGCTGAATGGATAATGCATCGGCTTCGCAACCTGAACGTGTATCCGAGTCTATTCTTCATGGACCAGATCAGCTCGCAGTTGCGCATCGTGCGTCCGATCGCGTGGAACAAGACCGAGGTGATCAGCCAGTGCATCGGCGTGAAGGGCGAATCGGACAGCGACCGTGAGAGCCGCATCCGACAGTTCGAGGATTTTTTCAACGTGTCCGGCATGGGCACACCGGACGATCTCGTGGAGTTCCGTGAAGCTCAGCGGGGCTTTCAGGCGCGCCTTGAGCCTTGGAGCGACATTTCGCGGGGCCATCACAAATGGATCGAACAGGCAACACCTAACAGCACGTTGTTGGGCATCTCACCCGCATTAACAGGTTCCGAGTTCACGCATGAAGGTTTGTATGTCAACCAGCACGGCGCATGGCAGGCGCTATTGCTGAAAGGGTTGCGGCAGAAGTCATTGAGCGTTAAGGAGATCTGAGATCATGAACCCGTTGCAGCATTCGATCGAACAATTCTTTTATCGCAAGTCCGAACTTTGCGATGCGCGGGACTGGGAGGCTTACCTCGCCCTTTTTGACGAGCAATGCGAATTCCATGTGCCGCAGTGGGACTCTGAATTCGAGTACACGACAGATCCCCGGCGCGGTCTATCACTGATCTATTATTCGAACCGCTCCGGTCTGGAAGATCGTGTTTTTCGACTGCGCACCGGCAAATCTGCCGCGTCGACACCGTTGCCGCGTACCCTCCATCAAATCACCAATGTACGTGTTACTGGCGGGGCGGACGGGTTGACAGAAGCAAAGGTCAACTGGGCGACGTTTTACACGCGCCATGGCGTGTCGGAGCACTTTTTCGGCCATGGGACTTACCGGCTGCGTGCCGACGGCGATAGCTGGAAGATCGTGCGCAAACACACCCTATTGCTCAATGACCGCATCAACGCGGTCCTCGACTTTTACCATCTTTAATCGAGGGCATTGAGATGAATCACAAGGTGGCCTTCAGTTTTGCCGATGGTAAGACATTGTTCTTCGATGCCGGCGCAAACGAGATCTTGCTGGACGCGGCATTGCGCAATGGCGTGAAGATTCCATTCGACTGCCGCGAAGGCGTCTGTAGCACTTGCAAGGGGCGCTGTGAATCGGGCGAATATGAGCAGGACTACGTGGACGATGAAGCGCTCTCTGCCGAGGATCTTGCGCAACGCAAAATGCTGTCGTGCCAGACCAGAGTCAGATCGGATGCGTCGTTCTTCTTTGACTTTGACTCGACGTTATGCCGTAGCGAGGATACAGGTCGCATGACGGCGACCGTCACCCGTATGGAGAAAGTATCCGGCTCTACGGCAATTCTGCATCTCGACGCGAGTGGCGTGCGCAGACGTCTGGACTTTCTGCCCGGTCAGTATGCTCGCCTCCTCGTTCCGGAGACGGACGCATGGCGTTCCTATTCGTTCGCGAATCAGCCAAGTTATGACAATCAGTTGCAGTTTCTGATCCGACTGCTGCCTGACGGCATCATGAGCAATTACCTGCGCGAACGCTGTACGCCCGGTCAGTCAATCGACTTCGAAGCGCCATTTGGGACTTTCTACCTGCGACACGTCGAGCGACCGCTTGTGATGGTCGCGGGCGGAACGGGCCTCTCGGCGTTTCTCGGCATGCTGGATGAGATGGCTTCGCGTGGCGGTTGCGGTCAACCCGTCACGCTGTATTACGGGGTGAACGACGTCGGCGATCTGTGCGAGTATGAACGGTTGAAAGGGTATGTTGATCGTATCGAGGGATTCTCGTACGTGCCCGTGGTCGTGAATTCCTCGCCCGATTGGAGCGGGAAGACGGGATACATTCCGGATCATTTCGACGTGAAGGCACTAGCCGCGCGACCTTTCGACATGTACGTATGCGGTCCGCCCCCGATGGTTGAAGCGATCAGGAAGTGGTTGGCGACTTCAGGCCTTCAAGATTTTCAGCTGCATTTCGAAAAGTTTGCAAGCACCGGGGGCCTTGAGTGACGTACGGAATGCCCCCTCCGATCTGATACCTGCCTTTGGAACAGCGTCGGGTCGACCGCCCAGGGTCGGTTTGCGTCGATCCCGCATCCGAGCCGTGCGTTCGGCCAACGCCTCACCGGGTTGGCTGTCGCGGACCAGCATCTTCCCAGTGTGCCTTGACGAGATACTTGCCCCCCGCCGCAGATCCGCCGGGACGCCAATCCCGGCAGTCTCCCTAATGCGGTTCGTCCAGCCTCAAAAATCCGCTCGCGTCCCACGAATTCCGTCCCCAGGCACCACGCGCGAAGCGCACCTTCACCTGTCATGGAAAACTGTATAAACATACAGTATAGTATCCCCCTACAGCCAGGCGTCCGGGCGCTCGTCGCGCCGTCCCGGCTGCACCGAACTTGCGCGGTCGCGAGAGCCGGCCGTGAGAGGTGAACCACTCCTTCAGACGGTCGGAAAAATTGTCCTCCAACGACGCAACCCCTGACACCCTCGCCGATACTCCCCAAGCCGGCAAGCCGAGCAGCAACAAGACCCAGGGCACGATCCGCATTCGCGGCGCCCGCCAGCACAACCTGAAAAACGTCGACCTCGACGTGCGCACCGGAGAAATGACGGTCGTCACGGGGCCGTCGGGCTCAGGCAAGTCGAGCCTCGTGTTCGACACGCTGTATGCGGAAGGCCAGCGCCGCTACGTCGAGACCTTCAGTGCGTACGCGCGCCAGTTCCTCGACCGGATGGATCGGCCGCAGGTCGACCGCGTCGACGGCGTACCGCCCGCCATCGCGATCGACCAGACCAATCCGGTGCGCAGCTCGCGCTCCACGGTCGGCACGATGACCGAGCTCAACGACCATCTGAAGCTGCTGTACGCGCGCGCGGCCGAGCTGTTCGACCGCCAGACTGCGCACCCGGTGCGGCACGACACGCCGGAGACGATCTACGCGGAACTGCTCGAGCGCACCGCGCAGGAGGAGCCGCGGCTCGTCGTCACGTTCCCGGTCGAGCTGCCGGAGTCGGCGTCCGCGCAGGAGGTCGAGCAGTGGCTGTCGGCGAGCGGCTATACGCGCGTGCAGGCGCAGCGCGAAGTCGATTCACCGACCGGCAAGCGCAAGCTGCTCGACGTCGTCGCCGACCGCTTCCGGCTGCGCTCGGTCGACAAAGCGCGTGCGATCGAGGCGATCGAGGCATCGCTGAAGCGCGGCGGCGGGCGCGTCAATATCTACGTGCTGCCGGCCACCTCGGACGAACCGCATGCCGAAGCCGCCGAGCCGCGCATCTGGCGTTTCTCCACCGGCCTGCACAGTCCCGAAAGCGATCTGCGCTATGCCGACCCGCAGCCCGCGCTGTTCTCGTTCAACTCGGCCTATGGCGCGTGCGATGCCTGCCGCGGCTTCGGCCGCGTGATCGGCGTCGACCTTGGTCTGGTGATTCCAGACGCGCGCAAGACGCTGCGCGAAGGCGCGGTCAAGCCGATGCAGACGCCCGCGTGGAAGGAGTGCCAGGACGATCTGATGCGCTACGCGGCGAAAGCCGACATCCGCCGCGACACGCCGTGGGGCGAGCTCAGCGAGCGCGAGCGCAACTGGGTCATCAACGGCTCGCCGGACTGGAACGGCAAGTGGCAGACGCATTGGTACGGCGTCAAACGCTTCTTCGATTATCTGGAATCGAAGGCGTACAAGATGCATATCCGCGTGCTGCTGTCGAAGTACCGCAGCTATACGCCATGCGAAACCTGCGGCGGCGCGCGTCTGAAAACCGAATCGCTGCTGTGGCGCCTCGGCAGCAAAGCGAACGCGAACGACGTGCTCGCGCCCGAGCACCGCTTCATGCCGCGCGGCGTGCAGTGGTCGCGCGCACAGCTCGAAGCGTTGCCGGGTTTGACCGTGCACGATCTGATGCTGATGCCGATCGAGCGCATCCGCCGCTTCTTCGACGACATCACGCTGCCGAGCGCATTGCTCGACGACGCGCTGAAGCTGCTGCTCGCCGAAGTGCGCACGCGCCTCAAGTATCTCTGCGACGTCGGCCTCGGCTATCTGACGCTCGATCGGCAAAGCCGCACGCTGTCGGGCGGCGAGGTGCAGCGTATCAACCTGACCACCGCGCTCGGCACGTCGCTGACCAAGACGCTGTTCGTGCTCGACGAACCGAGCATCGGCCTGCATCCGCGCGACCTGAACCGCATCGTCGAGGCAATGCACCGGCTGCGCGACGCGGGCAATACGCTGGTCGTGGTCGAGCACGATCCGTCGGTGATGCTCGCGGCGGACCGGCTCATCGACATGGGTCCGGGGCCTGGCGAGCGCGGCGGTTCGATCATTTTCGACGGCGCGCCCGACGCGATCCGCTCGACCGGCACGCTGACCGGTGAATACCTCGGCGGCCGGCGCCATGTCGCGGATGCCGCGCACTGGTCGCGTCGCAGGGTCGATTCAAGCACGCCGCGCATCGTGCTCGAAGGTGCGAGCGAGCACAATCTGCGTGACGTCACGGTCGAAATTCCATTGCAGCGGCTCGTCTGCGTGACCGGCGTGTCCGGTTCCGGCAAATCGACGCTGCTGCAGGACGTGCTGTATCCGGCGATGGCGCGCCACTTCGGCCTTGCCACCGAAGCGCCGGGCGCGTTCAAGTCGCTTGAGGGCGCCGACCAGGTCACCGACGTCGTGTTCGTCGATCAGTCGCCGATCGGCAAGACCGCGCGCTCGAATCCGGCCAGCTACGTCGGCGCGTTCGACGAAATCCGCAAGCTGTTCGCGAAGGCGCCGCTCGCGCAGCAGCGCGGCTACGGCCCCGGCATGTTCAGCTTCAACTCGGGCGACGGCCGCTGTCCGACCTGCGGCGGCTCGGGCTTCGAGCACATCGAAATGCAGTTCCTGTCCGACGTGTACCTGCGCTGCCCCGATTGCGACGGGCGTCGTTATCGCGCGGAAATCCTCGAGGTGAAGATCGAGCGAGGCGAGCCCGCGCGCTCGATGAGTATTGCGGACGTGCTCGAGCTGACCGTCAGCGAAGCTGCCGCGTACTTCGCAAAGGATGCCGAAGTATTGCGCGTGCTGCAGCCGATCGTCGACGTCGGGCTCGAATACGTGAAGCTCGGCCAGCCGGTGCCGACGCTGTCTGGCGGCGAGGCGCAGCGGCTCAAGCTCGCGGGCTTTCTCGCGGAATCGGCGCAGGCGCGCAGCACGCGTGGCGCGAAGCAGGCGGTCGCGAAGCGTCTGTTCATGTTCGACGAGCCGACCACGGGCCTGCATTTCGACGACATCGCGAAGCTGATGCAGGCGTTCGGCAAGCTGCTCGCGAGCGGTCATTCGCTGATCGTGATCGAGCATAACCTCGACGTGATCCGCGCGGCCGACTGGATCATCGACCTCGGTCCCGAAGGCGGCGACGGCGGCGGCCGCGTGTTGTGCGCGGGCACGCCGGACGAAGTGAAAGCGTGTGCCGAGTCGCATACCGGCGAGGCGTTGCTGCAATACGACCGCGCGATGGGCGTCGCAGCCGAAGCGCAGCCGCAAGGCATCCCGCTGCAGAAGGCACTGAGCGCGGCCCGTGCGCGTCGCGCGATCGAAGGCGAGGACGTGGTGCGCATCGTCAACGCGCGCGAGCACAACCTGAAGGCGCTCGACGTCGATATTCCGCACGGCAAGTTCAATGTGATTACCGGCGTGTCGGGCTCGGGCAAATCGACGCTCGCGTTCGACATCCTGTTCCACGAAGGTCAGCGGCGCTACCTCGAATCGCTGAATGCGTACGCGCGCTCGATCGTGCAGCCGGCCGGGCGCCCCGAAGTCGACGCGGTGTACGGCATTCCGCCGACCGTCGCGATCGAGCAGCGGCTGTCGCGCGGCGGCCGCAAGAGTACCGTCGCGACCACCTCGGAGGTGTGGCACTTCCTGCGTCTGTTGTACGTGAAGCTCGGCTTGCAGCACTGCATTCACGACGGCACGCCGGTCACGTCGCAAAGCGCCGAATCGATTGCCGCGCAGTTGCTGCGCGATCACAAGGGCCAGCATGTCGGCTTCCTCGCGCCGCTCGTCGTGAACCGCAAGGGCGTCTATACCGACCTCGCGAAATGGGCGAAAGCGCGCGGCAATACGCATCTGCGGGTGGACGGCGAGTTCGTGCCGGTCGATCCGTGGCCGAAGCTCGACCGGTTCCGTGAGCACACGATCGAGCTGCCGGTCGCTGATCTCGTCATCTCGGCCGATCATGAAGCCGAGCTGCGCGAAGCGCTCGATCAGACGCTCGAGATCGGCAAGGGCATCATGCATCTGCTCGCGCCGCTCGACGGCCTGCACGACGCGATCAACGGCGGCGAGTCCACCGCGAAGCTCGGCGACGTGAAGGTGTTATCGACGAAGCGCGCGTGTCCGGTGTGCGGCACGAGCTATCCCGAGCTCGACCCGCGCATGTTCTCGTACAACAGCAAGCATGGCTGGTGTACGAGCTGCGTCGGCACGGGGCTGTCGCTCACGCGCGAGCAGCGCGCCGCGTATGACGACACGATCGTCGTCGACGACAATCGCGGTCGTGAACAGAGCTTGCCGTCGGAGGAGCAGGAACCGGAAGGGCTCGTCGACGAGCCTTGTCCGGATTGCGCGGGCACCCGGCTGAATCCGGTCGCGCGCGCGGTCACGTTCGACTCGCAGGCGATCGTCGATGTCGCGCAATGGACCGTGTCCGACACGCGCGCGTGGATCGATACGCTGCAGATGACGGGCCGCGATGCCGAAATCGCGCGCGACGTGGTCAGCGAAATCGGCAGCCGGTTGCAGTTCCTCGAAGAGGTCGGGCTCGGCTATCTGAGCCTCGATCGCGCGGCGCCGAGTTTGTCGGGCGGCGAAGCGCAGCGCATCCGGCTCGCCGCGCAGCTCGGCAGCAACCTGCAAGGCGTGTGCTACGTGCTCGACGAGCCGACCATCGGCTTGCATCCGCGCGACAACCAGATCCTGCTGAACGCGCTGCGCAAGCTCGGTGACAAGGGCAATACGCTCGTCGTCGTCGAGCATGATGAGGACACGATCCGGCGCGCCGATCACATCATCGATATCGGGCCGGGCGCGGGCAAACGCGGCGGCACGCTGATCGCGCAGGGCAGCGTCGCGGACCTGTCCGCGCAGGCCGATTCGCTGACCGGCCGCTTTCTCGCGCAGCCAATCGTGCATCCGCTGCAGCCGCGTCGCGAGGTCGTCGCGCCGGGCAAGCGCGCGGCCGCGGTGCCGGAGAACTGGCTGAACGTGCATGGCGGCAAGTTGCACAACCTGCGTGACGTGACGGTCGGCATTCCGCTCGCGCGGCTCGTCGCGGTGACGGGCGTCAGCGGCTCGGGCAAATCGACGCTCGCGCGCGACGTGCTGATGACCAATCTGCTCGATGCGGTCGGGCGCTCGGTGCTGTCGTCGCCGGCCACCCGCCGCGCGCGTGCGGCGGCCGAGCAGAAACCGGCCGCGAACCGGCGTTCGAGCGTGCTCGCGCGCTCGGCGCCGCGCGCGCCGCTGAACGTCACGCACACGTGGCAGGGCTGCGATTCGGTCACCGGCTGGGAGAGCATCGACCGCGTGCTCGAAGTCGATCAGACGCCGATCGGCAAGACCCCGCGTTCGTGTCCCGCCACCTACATCGGCGTGTGGGATGCGATTCGCAAGCTGTTCGCTGGCACGCTGGAGGCGCGCGCGCGCGGCTATACCGCGTCGCGTTTCTCGTTCAATACCGGTGAGGGCCGCTGCCCCGCGTGCGAGGGCCAAGGCGTGCGCACGATCGGCATGAGCTTCCTGCCCGACGTGAAAGTGCCGTGCGATGTCTGTCACGGTCAGCGCTTCAATCCGGAGACGCTCGCGGTCACGTGGCGCGGCAAGAACATTGGCGACGTGTTGACGATGGAAATCGACGAAGCGGTCGAGTTCTTCGCGTCGATCACGAACATCGGGCATCCGCTGCAACTGATGAAGGACGTCGGGCTCGGCTATCTGACGCTCGGCCAGCCATCGCCTACGTTGTCGGGCGGCGAGGCGCAGCGCATCAAGCTCGTCACCGAGCTGAGCAAGGTGCGCGACGACCTCACCCGGCGCGGCCAGAAGCCGCCGCACACGCTATACGTGCTCGACGAGCCGACGGTCGGCCTGCATATGGCGGACGTCGCGAAGCTGATTCGCGTGCTGCATCGGCTCGTGGATGGCGGGCATAGCGTCGTCGTCATCGAGCACGATCTCGACGTGATCGCCGAGGCGGACTGGATCATCGACCTCGGTCCGGAGGGCGGCGTGGGCGGCGGTACGATCGTCGCGGCAACCGATCCGGAAAGCCTGTCGCGTGTGGCCGCGAGTCACACCGGCGCGGCTTTGCGGCCGGTGCTCGCGCGCACGGCCGCTACGGCGGCGCTGGCCGGCGAAGGGACGAATGGCTGAGGCAACCTGACGAGCAGCGGCGCGGCCGTTGCGGGCCGCGATTTGCGGTCCCCAACCCACTGTTTGCTCGCATTCCACGCGCTTGTCAGATGTGCCCGTTGCAACTTCGCAAGGTGCAACGGCCGGCGCTTCGTCGCGTCTGCGCCACACCTGATTGCTGCGCTGCATCCAATCATCAGAGATTCGCCAGACGCGATGCATCCGCGTGATTAATTCATACGAAAGCGACCGACGATGTTTCAAAATAGAAACGTTTTTAGAGCCCCCGATAAATCAGCATTTGGATATTAATTTTCGTCCCAGGACGAATGCCGCCGATATGCCTAATGGCGCGGGAATAACTTTACGATTTGCGAATAAACTACCGAATTGCGCGGACATAATCGGGACGATAAGCGGTTCACAATTGAAACATTTTTGATCGGGCAAGAAACGTACTCGGTAAGGAGGGCCCACTACGCTTCGCATTATCGGCAACTTTGCCCGAACGGGCGAGAGTGCCGTCCACCAAGGCTTTGCGGTAAGATATCCTCAACCTCTGCGCCGAACCTTGCATAGTTGCCGGCCCTGCCGGGCGCTCATATCAATCGCTCAATAACCACTTTTCCTCAGACATGGATAGTCGTGATGAAATATTCTTTTCAAATTTACTATAGCGATCCATTCCGCTAACATCACGCTTAATCCTTTATGCGGCGTTAGTCCGTTTTCCCGCCGTAATAACGCATTCTCTCGTTCCGTCTGCTGACGGGGCAAATCGGGGTCCACAACGTATGCCCGTTTGGGGAAGATCATGCCGCACATGCACCTTGATACAACGAGAATTACGTGGCTTCACACGCCTGCATTGAACGTCCGTACTGCAGCGCGGCGAATCGGCATTCTGCTGTTCGACGGCTTCTGGCTGCTCGGCCCCGGTACCGTCGTCGAAATGTTCCAGACCGCCAATGAGTTCGCGGGCACGCGCGCGGGCGAAGATCCGCCCTACGAAGTGCAGTTCCTGTCGATGGAAGGCGGCAATGTTGCCAGCTCGTCGTCGGCGCGCATCTGGACTGATCGCATCGACACGCGCTTTGGCGGCGGTTTCGACGTGCTGTTCATCGCGGGTGGCTACGGCGCCCACGTGGCCGCACGCGACGAACGCCTGCTGAACTGGCTGCGCGCCGTGCAATCGCGCACCCGCGCGATCGAAACGATCGGCGAGGGACGCCTCGTGCTCGAAGCGGCCGGCCCGACCGAGCATGATGGCCTGATGAGCCGCTATCCGGGCGCGAGCGCGAGCGAAGGCGCGTTCAGCGCGGCCAACGACCGTCACGACTGCGCGCGCAGCGCGCTGATGTTCATCAAGCGCGACCTGGGCGCGGAGCTCGCACGCAGCGTCGCCGATCGCGTGATGCCCGGCATGGCCTCCACGTGGGTGCCGCTGCCGGCCGAGGGCGGCACGCTGAGCGTCGCCGAAAAGATTCGCGCGGCCGCGCGCTGGATGGAGGCGAACTGCGACCGTCCGGTCTCGGTCGCCGATGCCGCGCAGGTCGCCGCAATGAGCGAGCGCAATTTCCTGCGCCGTTTCAAGCACGAGATGCAGGTCACGCCGTCGGACTACCTGCTGCAGGTGCGGCTGCGCATCGCGTGCAACTTCCTGACCGAGACTGAATTGCCGGTCGACAAGATCGCGCGTCGCAGCGGCACCGGCAACGGGGACCGTCTCGCGAAAATCTTCCGCAAGCGCATGGCTTTGTCGCCAACCGAGTATCGCGCCCGAAGCCGGGCGGCCACTGAGGCGTAGCATGTAGCAATAGCATGCGATAGCGCGCCCGCGCCGCGGGCGCGCCTCGTCTGTTGGACGCGGTCGCGAGAGCGGCCGTAGGTTCGCTGGCCAGCCTTTTTACGAGCACAGTGGCGATGGGCAACAGGGTCATGGCGACGGCATTGCCGGAGGTGAAACTCATCGAGCCGGAAGTGTTCATCGACGAATTCGGCTTTTGCTTCGAGAGTTTCAGCGCGGACGAGTTTTCGGACGACGTCGCGCAAGGTTTCAACTTCGTGCAGGACCGCCATCTGCGCGCCGTGCATGGCGTGCTGCGCGGCTTGCACTACCAGGTGCAGCGTCCGCAGGGACGGCTGCTGCGCGTCGTGCGCGGCGAAATCTTCGACGTTGCGGTCGACGTACGCCTGAACTCACCGAACTTCGGCAAATGGAGCGGCGAGTATCTGAGCGAAGGGAACCAGCGGCAAATGTGGGTGCCGCCCGGTTTCGCGCACGGCTTCGTCGTGCTGTCCGATGTTGCCGAGTGCGTATGGAAGACCACCGAGTACTGGTTTCCCGAACTCGAACGCTGCCTGCTGTGGTCCGATCCCGACATCGGCATCGAGTGGCCGATCGACTTTCAACCCATTCTCGGCAGCAAGGATGCGGCGGGTCGTCGTCTGTACGAAGCCGAAAACATGTCGTGAACGACAGGTGATCGGCCAGAGCTTTTACGACATTTTTTCTTGAGACGCTCACCGGCCGACCCTACACTTCGGGCATCCAGTCAGTACGAGGTGCTCAACGTGAAGCGTCGCGCAAGCCGTCCGCAATCCGTTCCGGTCCACTATGCATGTCGTGCCGGCCACGTCGAACTCAGGCGCTTCGACGCGTCGCGCGATTCGTTCGTTGCGTTGACGGCGCTGCTGCATCGCGCGTTCGCGCCGCTCGGCGCGCAGGGGCTCAATTGCACGTGCGTGGATCAGACTATCGAAGCGACTCGCGAGCGCGTGCTGCGCGGCGATTGCCATGTCGCGGTGTGCGACGGACAGATCGTCGGCACGATGACGCTTTATGCTTCGGATGGCGAAGCATCATGCGAGCTATACAGGCACGACGATGTTGCGAGCTTGCGCCAGTTCGCAGTCGATCCCGCGTGGCAGGGGCGAGGCATCGGCACGTTGCTGATCGCGTTCGCCGAACACTGGGCCGCAACACGCGGCTATGCGCCACTCGCACTCGATACCCAGCAACCGGCCACGCAGCAGATCGCGTTCTATCGCGGGCAGGGGTTTCGCATCGTCGACTTCATGCGCTTCGCGCACAGGTGCTACGACAGCGCGATTCTGAGCAAGCCGCCGGTAGCGATGCGCACGCTCGCGAACTGGTCGCGGCGTCTGCATGCGACGCCGCAGATCGCGCATGCGGCCTGAAGCAATGCCGCATACGTCCCAGGCATGCGGAGAAAAGCAGTGGAACAGCAGCGCAAGAGAAGCGGAAGAAAAGCGGAGTTGAAGCGCCCGATGCTTCGGCAACTATTGCAATATGCTGCGGCAAGTATTGCAACGGCGACAACGGCGACAACGGCGGCAACGGCGGCAACGGCGGCAACGGCGACCGCAGCGGTGCAATCCTGAACGCGGCACGAACGCAGCGTCGCCGGTTCGCATCGGGCGAGGGGTGAATTCACCGAACGCTGTGTGCAGCCGTCAGCGTCGGATCACGCCCATCAGCAGGGTGACGAGGAAGATCACCAGGAAGATGAAGAACAATACCTTGGCGATTTCGGTTGCGCCCGCGGCAATGCCTCCAAAGCCGAACACTGCGGCGATGATGGCGATGATGAAGAAAATCACAGCGTATCGAAGCATGGTGCCTCCACCGGTGGATTGTTGAAATGACGTTTGAACGGCGCCCCGTTGCGTGCGTCACGCGGCTTCACGGGTGAGATGCCGGCGAGCGGAATTCAGCAATACATGTGCCATCGTTTCATTGACGCCAACGTTTGCGTGACGAATATTTCGCGGCACGCGAAATTGCCGTCGAGCCGACGCTAACGTTTGCATTCCCTCTCGCCAGGCGCGCAACGTGCCAACCATGCTGCGGACTACGTAGAACCCGTCACGCGTCATCCACGCAGCCAGTGATACGCCAGCGGCCCGCACAACACGCTCCACGTCAGCACACACATCAGCAGCGCGATGGTCACGGCCGCGCTGCCGCAGTCCTTCGCGCGCTTCGAAAGTTCATGCCGCTCGAACGAAATCCGGTCGATGGCGGCCTCGATCGCCGAATTCAATAACTCCACCAGCAGCACGAGCAGCACCGATCCGATCAGCAGCACGCGCGCGATGGCGTCGACTGGCATCAGGAGCGCGGCTGGCACCAGGATCGCCGCGAGCGCGGCTTCCTGACGGAACGCGCTTTCCGCGCGCAATGTCGCGACGATGCCGGCGTACGAATGCCGCAACGCGAACAACCCGCGCAGCGGACCGCTGCGCTTCGCGGGCGGCGCTATGGTCGAGTGAGCGGAGGAGTCGGCCGGATCAGGCATGTTTCGGGATGACGTTTGATGTGCAACAAATGACCGTCGATGTTACAAGATATCAATGAGGTTGCAAATTGTGATATCTTTGCGCCGCCCAACAGCGGCAGGCACGTGGCACCTTCTCGCCTGACCGACCGGCTTCGGAAAAATGAAAGGAACGCATAACCGGTTAGGCCTGCTGCCGATTGCGTTCAAATCTCAGATGTTGGTCATCCCCGTTGCTCGTTCCGCTCAAGGTTTCGCTGGATTTTCCGTATACGAGGAATGGTGCGCCGCGTGTTTCTCCTGTGCGTGCCGGCAGTCCGTTTTCCCACTTCGCGCGTTCGCGCGGCAGACCGGATTCGCACCGTAAGTGGCGCACTCGCGCGCGCACGGTCCAGGTCCAACAAGCTGAGCTGTTCATGAAACCAGTTGTGTCGTTGTGCGTTTCGCTGAGCGCCGTTGTCGGCGCGTTGTATGCCGTCGGGTCGGGCGCCGCGCCATCGGTGCCTGTCGTCGCCGCCTCGGCGATTGCGCCGGCCGCCTCCACTGTCGCGAGCGCGAGTGCCGCCAAGACCAATCCCAGCGCCAACTACCTCGACAACGATGCGAGCGTCCCGACGCCCGCATCCGGCTCCAGCACATCGCGCGTTTCATTCGCGACGCTGGGCGCGTATCAGCCGCTGACGCTGCGCGGCGTCGAAGACGCGCGCACCGTCAATCTCGGCGTGCGGCTCGATCGCGTGGTCACGGCCGCGCGACTGCGCTTGCGCTACACGTATTCGCCATCGCTGGTGTTCGCGATGTCGCATCTGAAGGTGTCGGTCAACAACGAAGTGATCGCGACCGTGCCGTTCGATCGCGAGCACGCCGGCAAGCTCGTCACCCAGGACATCCCGCTCGATCCGCGTTTTCTGACCGACTACAACCAGATCGGTCTGCGCCTGATCGCGCATTACACGCTTGAGCATTGCGAAGACCCCGAGAACTCGGCGCTGTGGGCCGACGTGAGTCCGTCGAGCGAGTTCATCGTCGATACTGCGCCGATCCGTTTGCCCGACGATCTCGCGCTGCTGCCCGCGCCGTTCTTCGATCACCGCGACGCGAACCGGCTGCGTCTGCCGTTCGTGCTGCCGGCCGCCGCCGACAACGCGACGCTGCACAGCGCGGGCGTACTCGCTTCGTGGTTCGGTGCGCAGGCCGATTATCGGCAGGCGCGCTTTCCGGCGCTGTCGACGTTGCCTACCGACTCCCACGCGGTCGTCGTCGCGCGCAGCGAGCAGTTGCCCGCCGGCCTCACGCTGCCGCCGATCAACGGTCCGATGCTGATCGTCGCCGACAATCCCGTCGCGCCCAACCGCAAGCTGCTGATCGTCACCGGCCGCAGCGCCGCCGAAGTCGATGAAGCGAGCACCGCGCTAGTGCTCGGCACGACCGCGCTCGCGGGTCCCGCGGTGCGCATCACGCAGCTCGCCGCCGGCGCGCCGAGGAAGCCCTACGACGCGCCGCGCTGGCTGCCGGTCGACCGGCCGGTCTCGTTCAAGGAACTGATCGACGATCCGTCGCAACTGCAGGTGCGCGGCAGCACGCCCGACGCGATCCGTCTGAACCTGCGCGTGCCCGCCGATTTGTACTCGTGGAACGGCGCGGGCGTGCCGCTGAATCTGAAGTACCGCTACACGGCGCCGACCGTGCAGAACAACTCGGCGCTCGCGGTGCAGATCAACGATCAGCTGGTCAAGTCGTACCGGCTCGCGCTCGCGAGCGCCGACGACGCGCAAGGCCGCCTGCAATTGCCGGTGCTGTCGAACAACGCCAATCGTGCGACGAGCGCGCTCGATATTCCGGCATTCCGGGTCGGCAGCTCGAACCAGTTGCAGCTGCGCTTCAATCTCGATTCGCAGAAGACCGGGCTCTGTCAGGGCGTCGCGACGAACCCGGTGCAGGCCGCGGTCGATCCCGACTCGACGATCGACTTCTCGGATTTCGTTCACTACGCACGGATGCCGAACCTCGCGTTCTTCGCGAACAGCGGCTTTCCGTTCACGCGCTACGCGGACCTGTCGCAAACGGCCGTCGTGATTCCCGAGCATCCCGCGCCGCAGGAGCTCGAAAGCCTGCTGACGATGCTCGGCCACATGGGGCAATGGACCGGCTATCCGGCGCTGCGCGTGCAGGTCGCGCGGCCGCGCGAGCTCGCGCAGCAGAGCGGCAAGGATCTGCTCGTGATCGGCGGCAACGGCTCTGCGCCGTGGCTCGCGCGCTGGCCGCATGCGTTGCCGCTGACGATCGGCGCCCAGGCGGGCGACGCCGCCGCGTCGGGCGCCGCTGCGTCGAGCCCGCTCGCGCGCGCCTCGTTCGCGGTCGACGAGCAGTGGCACAGCGCCGCCCGGCGCGACGGCGCCCCGCACAGCGACGCGCGTCGGCCGGACGGCGGCGCGCGGATCGAACGCGACGGACCGCTGGCCGCGCTGATGGGCTTCGAATTGCCGGACAGCCACGGACGCAGCGTCGTCGCGCTGAGCGCCACCGATCAGCAGCAGTTGTCGCAACTGCTCGACATGCTCGAAAAGCCGGACCGCGTCGCGCAATTGCAGGGCGACGTCGCTTTGCTGCGCGATGGCAAGGTGGACAGCATGCGCGTCGGCGACACCTATCTGGTCGGCTATGTGCCCTGGTATGCGCGGCTGTGGAGCAAAGCGATCCAGCATCCGGTGCTGCTCGGCGTGCTCGGCGCGCTCGCCGGCTTGCTGCTCGCGATCGGCGCGTTCACCGCGTTGCAGGAACTGGCCGCGCGGCGCCGGGGAGTGTGATCGATGAGTCAGTCGAAGGGCGGGGCGCTGTGGCGGGCAGTGCGCGACGGGGTGGGCGTTGAAAGTGGCGCAGACCTGCACGCGAGGTTCGCGAGCAGGCTCGTGCGAACAACGGCGAGCGTTTCAGCAACGGTGCTGACCACGATGCTGACGCTCGCGAGCAGCCACAACGCGTTCGCCACGCAAGCGCCGCTGCCGAGCCACGCCGACATCAGCGCATGCACCGCAGCGCCCTGGCCGCGCTGGCAGCAATTCAAGCGCGACTTCCTTTCCGCCGATGGCCGCGTGATCGACGTCGGTTCGTCCGACGAGCGCACGGTGTCGGAGGGCCAATCGTACGCACTGTTTTTTGCGCTGGTCGCGAACGACCGCGCGGCCTTCGACACGATCCTGCGCTGGACCGAGCAGCATCTCGCGCAAGGCGATCTGACCGCGCGTCTGCCAGCATGGCTGTGGGGCCGCTCGTCCGACGGCAACTGGGCCGTGCTCGACGCGAATGCATCGTCGGATGCGGACCTGTGGATCGCCTATGCGCTGCTCGAAGCGGGCGACGCTTGGCGCGAGCGCAGCTACACGGCGCGCGGCGCGGTGCTCGCCCGCCGTGTGCTCGACGAGGAAACGGCCAACGCGCCGGGGCTCGGCTTGACCTTGCTGCCGGGCCCGGTCGGCTTTCATCCGGACCCGGACGTGTGGCGCGTCAATCCGAGCTACATGCCGCCGCAGCTGCTGCGCGGCCTCGCCACGCGGCTGCCCGACGATCCGCGCTGGCCGCGTTTGCTCGCGAGCACGAGCCGCATCCTGGTCGATACCGCGCCGCATGGCTTCTCGCCGGATTGGGCTTTGTACCGCGCGAACCGCGGCTTCGCACCCGACGCCGAGACCCACGCCGAGAGCGCCTATAACGCGATTCGCGTGTACCTGTGGACCGGCATGCTCGACCGGCGCGATCCGCTCGCGCCGACGCTGCTCGCGCGCTTCGCGCCGTTCGCGAACTTCATCGCCGCGCACGGCGCGCCGCCCGAGAAAGTCGACGCGAGCGATGGCCGTGCCGGCATCAACATGGGCAACGCCGGTTTTTCGGCGGCGGCCGTGCCGTTTCTCGATGCGCGCGGCCAGCGCGCGCTCGCCGATGCGCAGATCGCACGCGTCGCCGCGCTCGATAGCGAGACGGCCGCCGGTTACTACACGAGCGTGCTGAGCCTGTTCGCGCTCGGCTGGCGCGAAGGCCGCTATCGTTTCGCCGCCGACGGCACCCTCGATCCGCACTGGAGCACGTCGTGCCGCGCCGCGCCGCAGTGACGCGCGTGGCGCGCTTCGGCGGGTTCGCGTGCGCATGCGCCGCGGCGATCACGGGTCACGCGTACGGCAACACCGGGCAAGCCGAAGCGATGCGCACGACTGCCGCGCGCACGGCTGCCATCGGTACGCTGGCGGCACCCGCTGCTCAGCCGACCATAGCGCCGCCGCAAAATCCCGCCGCGCAACGCCTGCTCGCGACCGCGCGCATGTGGTCGACCAAACATCGCGACGACCTTGCGTTGCAGGCGATCGACAAGGCGCTGCTAGCCGCGCCGGGCGATCCGGTGTTGCTTGCCGAGCAGGTGCGCATCGAATTGCGTCTCGGGAAAGCGCAAGCCGCGCAGGCGACGCTCGCACGCTTGCGCGCCAAAGCGCCAGACAGCGCGCCGATCCAACAGCTCGACGACGAATTCCGCGCCGCCACCAACAGCCGCGAGGAATTCGCGACCGTGCGTCTGCTCGCGCGTAGCGGCCAGTCCGCCGAAGCGGCGCGTCGCTTGCAACTGCTGTTTCCGCACGGCGCGCCGTCGGGCTCGCTCGGCGCCGAGTACTACCAGATTCTCGCGGGTACGCCCGAGGGCCGCGAGCAGGCGCTGGTCGCACTGCATCGGCGGATCGCCGCCGATCCGTCCGACGTCGATGCCGCGCTGGTGCTCGCGAATCTGCTGAACGCGCGCGGCGATACGCGCGCGGAAGCCAACCGCATCGCGTGGAATCTGGCGACGCGGCCCGACTCCGATCGCACGGCCTCGCTCGACACGTGGCGTCACGTGCTCCAATCGGCAGGCGTGGACCTCGCGTATCTGCCGGCGTTGCGCGCGTACCTGCAACTCGTGCCGGACGACACCGAATTCCGCGAGCGTGTCGCGACGCTCGAAGCGCGCCTCGACGCGCAACGGCAACTCGAACACAACCCTGACTACATCGCCCAGCAGCGCGGTCTGCGGGCGCTCGAGCGCAACGATGTCGCGGCCGCCGAGCCGCTGCTCGCGCGCGCCGCGAGCGCGCGTCCCGACGATGCCGACGCAGTCGGCGGTCTCGGCATCGCGCGCATGCGCGCCGGGCGGCACGACGAAGCGCGCACGCTGTTTCTGCGGGCGGCCGCGCTCGCGCCCGACAATCGCTCGAAATGGCAAAGCCTCGCGCGCACCGCGCAATTCTGGGGCACGCTCGCGCAAGGCCGCGCGGCTGCCGCGGCGGGCCACGCGCAGGAGGCGGAGCGGGCGGCACGCGCGGCGCTCGCGATGGAGCCGGACAACGCGGACGCGAAGCTGATGCTCGCCGACGCGCTGCTCGCGCAGCACGACTGGAGCGCGGCCGAGCCGCTCTTGCGCGACATGCTGAGCGGGCATGCGCCGAGCGTGGCAGCGCTGCGCAGCACCCAGACGCTGTTCGAAAACACCGGCCGCGCGGCGCAGGTCGAGCCGTTGATCGACGCGTTGCAAAGCCGCTTCACCGCCGCCGACGATCGTCAGAGCCTCGCTCGTCTGCGTGCCGATCTGCTTGCCAAACAGGCGGACCAGTTGCTCGCCGACGGCGAGCGCGGTCCCGCCGCGCAACGCTATGAAGCCGCCTTGCGCAGCGAGCCCGACGCAGCGTGGACGCGTTTCGCGCTCGCGCGTCTGTACCGCGATCTCGGCCTGCCGCAACTCGGCCGCAACGTGATGGACGAGGCGCTCGCGCTCGCGCCATCGGCCGAGATGCGCTATGCGAGCGCGCTTTACCGCAATTCGCTCGATGACCTGAGCGGCGCGCAAGCGGCGCTCGCGCTGATCCCGGAGCAGGAGCGCACCGAGGGTATGCGGGCGCTCGATCGCAATCTGCAAACGCAACGAAAGCTTGCCGACGCGCGCGCCGCATTCGCCCGCGACGATCGCGCGAGCGCGCTCCGCCTGCTCGACGACGCACGCGCTTTGGCCGGCGACGATCCGAATCTGCTCGCGTCGGTCGGCGCGCAGTGGATCGACGCGGGCGACGCCGCACGCGGCCTCGCGTTGCTGCGCGACTGGATCGACGCGCATCCGGGCGAGGCCGACGCGGACGTGCGGCTGCGTTACGGCGATCTGCTCGGCGGCGCGCGACGCGACGCGGAGCTGTCCGCATGGCTTCAGCAGTTGCGTGACGATCCGCGGCTGAAGCTGGACGCTGCGCAACACGCGCGCCTCGAGGATCAGGCGCTGCGGGCGGCCTTACGGCAAACCGACGAAGCGATCGATCATGGGGATTACGAAGCGGCCGGGCAGCGACTCGCGGCGGTGAGCGCCGCCGGTCGGCGCGACAAACGCTACATGCTCGAACTCGCCGATCTGCAGCGCGTGCAGGGCCACTACGCGGCCGCGCGGGCGACCTTGGCGCCACTGCTCGCCGCACAGCCCAACGATGCGGAAGCGCAGCTCGCGCTGGCCCGCGTGCTGGAGCAGAGCGGCCAGCGCGGCGCCGCGCTGCGCGTCGTGCACGAGGTGCTCGACGGCGCCGCGCCCGACGACGTCGACACCCGGCTCTCGGCCGCGCGCCGGCTCGCCGCGTTGAACCAAGCGCGCGACGCTCAGCAGATCACGACGGCACTGCGCGCCGCGTATCCGACGCGGCCGGACGTGACGGTGCAAAGCGGCCGCATCGCCGAAGACCTCGGACAGTACGAGGATGCCGCTTCGCTGTACCGTTTGTCGCTCGCGCAGGAGCGCTCGGCGGGCGTGCGCGCGGGACCCGATGGCACGCCCGCGCAAGCCGCGCTCGACGATCTCGAACAGCGCCGCAATCCGTCGATCGAGACCGGCTGGCTGCCCGCATATAAGTCCGGCGACGCGGGCATCTCGCAGGTGCGCGCGTGGCAGGTGCCGGTGTACGTGCAGATCCCGTATCGCTATGACGGCCATTTCTTCGCGCACATCGATACCGTGCATCTCGACGCGGGCACGCTGGATGTCAGCGACGCCAACGCGTTCACGCGCGATACCTTCGGCAGCTTCGGCGCGGCCGACAAGCTCGGCACGTCGCTCGGCCTGTCGCCGCAGCAACTCGCCACGCTGGCCGCGGGCTTGCCGTATCTGCATCAGTCGGCCACCGGGGTCGCGCTCGGCGCGGGCTACACGTCCGACGCATGGCGCTTCGACTTCGGCACGACGCCGCTCGGATTCCCCGTGTCTTACCTCGTCGGCGGTGTGCGCTACCGCTTCGACGCGGGACCGGCGAGCTTTTCGGTCAGCGGCTCGCGCCGTCCGGAAACCGGAAGCCAGCTGTCGTATGCCGGCATGCACGATCCGGTGACCGGCACCGTGTGGGGCGGCGTGCGCCGCGATGGCATCGACCTGCATTCGTCGATCGATATCGGCGCGACGAGCCTGTTCGCCGATCTCGGCGCGGGTGAGCTGACCGGGCGCAACGTCGCGAGCAATCAGGAATTCACGCTGCGCACCGGCTTCACGATGCCGGTCTACCGGCGCGCGAATTCACTGGTGAGCACCGGCCTCGTCGGCAACGCATGGCACTACACGAACAACCTGCGCTTCTATTCGTTCGGGCAGGGCGGCTACTACAGTCCGCAGCGCTATCTGTCGCTCGGCGTGCCGCTCGAATGGCTGGGGCGGCATGGCGCGCTGAAGTGGGATCTGAGCGCGACCGTCGGCGTGTCGAATTCGTACGAGCGGGATTCGCCGTACTACCCGAACGGTCTGCCCGCCGGTCTCGGCGCGGCGCCGGGGCTCGACAGTCTCGTCAATGCGGGCAGCTCGACACGGGGCGTCGCGTTTTCGTATGGGCTCGCGGGCGTCGTCGAGTATCGCGCCGATCCGCATCTGGTGTTGGGCGCGCAGTTGAGCATCGATCGCTCGCACGACTACGCACCGAGCGCCGCGCTCGTCTATCTGCGCTACACGTTCGATGCGCGCACGCAGGACAACCGTCTGTCGCCGCAGCCGGTACGGCTTTATTCGAGCTATTGAACGGCGATGCAACGAGACCTGGGACAGCAGACGTGAACACCGTTTCGAATCCAACCCAAACTCCTGGGCGCACTTTCATGCGACGCTGGCTGCGCATGTTCGGCGGCACCGGTGCGCAGCGTCGCGCACGGCAGGTCGGCCGTCTCGCGATCGAGGCCTTGCCGGGCGAATGGGCCGCGCTCGAAGCGGGCAAGCTGTATGCGATCTACGCGGCGCCGCGCACGCCGGGGGGCGACACGCTGATTTGGGAAAGCGCGCGCACCGCGCTCACCCGCGACGTGACGGTCGTGCTCGCGCGTGAACGCGCGGCCGTTGCCCAGCGTTTGCGCGAGCTGGGCTTTAGCGCCAACGCGCCGGCCGCGGGCTGGCCGCGCAATCTGAACGTGCTGGCGATGCCGGCCGTCGATGATGCGCAAGAGTCGGAGCAGCAAGCCGACAGCGCCGCGACGCACGGCAAACTGTTCGGCGGTCTGCGCGCGCTGAAGCGCTTCGGTTTTCGTGCAGGCTCACTGTATTTCATCGAAGGCGCCGAACGCTGGTTCAACTGGCACGACGCCGCCGCGCTCGCGCACGAAGGCCGCATGCTCGCGAACTGGTGCGCGGCACGGCGTATCACGCTGGTGCTGCTGCTCGGCGTCGATGGAAATGGCGAAGACGATTCACTCGATACACGCGGCGCGCCGGATGGCGTCATCGATGCATCACGCCGCAACGCGTTCCATGCGGCATGCGCGGGCGTCGCACGGATGGAGCGCACGCACGGCGAGCTGCTGTGGCATGCCGACTTCTGGCGCGCGGATCGCACGCTGGTGACGGGCGAAGTCCGCTCGCTGCGCTTTACCGACAGCGGCCACCTCAGCGTCGCGCCCGATGCGCTGGCCAGCAGCGTCGTGCGCGGCGAACGCCTGCTCGCGCGCGACGAGCAGCGGGTCGTCGTGAGCCGCGCGGTGGTGCGAGGTCACGAGGCGTGGCTGCCGCCGCATTGGGAAGTGTGCGCCGATCAGGCCGCGGTGCTGAGCGCGTGCGCCCATGCGCAGGCCGCGACCGTGGTGCTCGATTACGCGGGCGGCGCGCAGCTCGATGCGTTGTGCGCGACGGTTCATGCGCTGCGCCGCCAGGCCGGGCGCGCGCTGAAGATCGTCGTCGTCGAGCGGGGCGAAGTGCTGCGCCATCAATACGAGCTGCTCGTGCTGACGCTCGGCGCGAACCTCGTGCTCGGCCGCGACCTGCCGTTCTCGCGCATGCAGTCGCTGCTGCAGTCGCTGCAGGGGCAACTCCATACGCGGCCGGTCGCCGCCGACTACCGCAGCGCATTGAGCGCCGCGTTGAGCGACGACGTGCGCGGCTATCTGCCGGCCGGCGCGTTCTGCGAGCGCGTGCGCCTCGTGCTCGCACGCAGCGGCGTGCTGCAACTGCCGCATGTGCTCGTGAAGCTGACGCTGCTGCCGCAATGCGCGCACGTCGATGCGCTGAAGCACTGTGTGCCGCGCCGCGCGGGCGACGTGCTGACCGTCGACGCGTCGCATCTGTACGTGTTCCTGTTCGCCTGCCGGCTCGCCGATGCGGACGCCGCGCTGGCGCGGATCATCGATGTGCCGGTCGAACAGCTCGCCGATTCGCTCGTGCACCTGGCGGAGCAGAGCATCGGCGCCGAACTCGACGCGCTGGACGCGGCCAACCGGCGCAACCGGATCGCCGATTACAGCGATATGTTCGCGGCGTCGATGCGTGATGGCGCGCCTTTGAGCTCACCGCTCGCCGCAGCGTCGCACGAAGCCGCGGGCGAAGCGGCGCACGTGGCCGCCGTGCAACTCGCGCAAGTGGAAGTGGCGTTGGTTCATGCGCGTGCCGAGCTCGAAGTCGATGCCGCGCCAACGTCTGCGCCAACCCGGCCTGCCGGATCAGCCGAAGCGAAGCCGCTCGCGACTGAGCGCCGCCGACCCCACCCCATGCCACCGCGTCGTCGCGCCGAACCCAGCGCGATGCCGGTGCGCGCGAGGAGCATCGAATGATCGAACTGGTTCTGATGTGTTTCGTGGCCGGCATGGTCGTCGCGCTGCCGGTGTGGATCGTCTGGCAGCGCGTTGGCGCGCGGCGCGCTCTTGCGGCCATGCGCGGCTTCGATCCGCGCGACGCGGTGCCGTGCGAGATCGAGCCGGTCGCGCTGCGCGCGCGTCTGCTGCCCGCGCTCGATACGACCCAGGACGAGGTGGCGCGATGAAAACGATCGCCGTCGTCTCGACCGCGGGCGGCACCGGCCGCACCACCTTGACCGCCGTACTCGCGGTATTGCTCGCGCGCCGTGGCCGCCAGGTCGTCGCGCTCGACTTCGATCCGCAGAACATGCTCGGCGCGCAGCTCGGCATCGATGGTCTCGCGGCGACCGGTCTGTCGCAGGCGCTGCTCGATGCGGACACCGCATGGCATGCCCACACGTGGCGCAACGCGGACGGCGTGCTGTTCGTGCCGTACGGCGCGGTGTCCACCGCGCAAAGCACGCAGTGCGACGCACGCCTCGCCGCCGAGCCGCGCTGGCTCGCCGACGCGCTCGCCCAGCTCGATCTGCCGCGCGATGGCGTCGTGCTGATCGACACCGCGCGCTATCCGTCGCAGCAGGCCGAGCACGCGCTGCGTTGCGCGGACCTCGCGCTGTGCGTGACCCCGCCCGAACCGGCCGCCTGCGCGACGCTGGTCGCGCGGCTCGCGGCGCTGCGCGATACATGCGCGCAGTTGCGCATCATCGTGAACCGGCTGAACCCCGCGCGCGACATGCAGCGCGACGTGCTGGCGATGCTCGGCGCGGCGCTCGGCGACAAGCTGCCGCTCGCGCAGCGCGTGCATCTCGATGTCGCGTTGCCCGAGTCGTTCGCGCGCGGCACGTGGCTGTTCGACGACGCCCCGCATTCGCAGGCGTCGCACGATCTGCAGGGGCTCGCGAATTGGCTCGATGCGTGGCTCACCGAGGCCGCGGCGCCGCTCGATCGGCGGGACGGCGGGTCATGAGCGAACGGGAAACGCGTTCGTTGCGTACGCGAGCGCTCGACTGGGTCGCGCGCGGCCTTGGCGTGCCCGCGACTCGCACGCCGCTCGACTGGTTCGTGCGGCTGTTCTTCCAGCCGCCCGCGCCGGGCAAATCCGATTACGCGCGCCGCTGGATGCGCGCGGCCGTGCTGCATTTCGCGCTGCAATGGGGCGTGCTCGAACCGCATCGACTGCGCGCATGGCTGTGGCGCGCGTTCGTGCGCGCGCCGCGTTCGTCGTCACGAAGTGCGGCGGCGACAGTGCGGGCGCTGGCCGCTTGGATCGACCGTTGGCTCGTGCCGCTCTGGCTGCTCGGGCGGCGCGGGCGCGAGCGCGTCGACGCGCTGCTGGCGAGCTTGCCGTGGCAGCGCTGGGGCACGCGGCTCGAAGACGCGACGCAGCGCGTCGGCCATGTTCGCTGGCTGCTGCCGTTGATGGTTGTCGCGGGTATCGGTTTGTGGGCGGTGATCGGCACGTCGCCGCTGCAGTCCGACGGTCAGTTCGAGTTCTTCGCCGTGCTCGTATTCATCGCGCTGATCGTGCGACGCTTTCCGGGCCGCATGCCGGTGCTGATCCTGACGACGCTCGCGATGCTCGCGATGGTGCGCTACGTGTGGTGGCGCGTCACCCAGACGCTGTCGTTCCAGACGCCGGGGGAGGCGATTCTCGGTTATCTGCTGTTCGGCGCGGAAGCGTATACATGGGTGATTCTGCTGCTCGGTTTCGTGCAGACCGCGTGGCCGCTGAAGCGCGCGGTCGCGGCGCTGCCCACCGACACCTCGAGCTGGCCGAGCGTCGATATCTACATCCCGACTTATAACGAGCCCCTGGCCGTCGTGCGGCCCACCGTGTTCGCCGCGCAAGGCATCGACTGGCCCGCCGACAAGCTGCGCGTCTATCTGCTCGACGATGGCCGCCGCGAGGAATTCAGAGCCTTCGCGCAGGCCTGCGGCATCGGCTATCTGACCCGCGACGACAACCGTCACGCGAAAGCCGGTAACATCAATAGCGCGCTCGCCCGCACGCAGGGCGAGTACGTCGCGATCTTCGATTGCGATCACGTGCCGACGCGCTCGTTCCTGCAAACGACGATGGGCACGTTCCTGCGCGACGCACGCTGCGCGATGGTGCAGACGCCGCATCACTTCTTTTCGCCGGACCCGTTCGAGCGCAACCTCGGCACGTTCCGCCGCGTGCCGAACGAGGGCAATCTGTTCTACGGGCTCGTGCAGTCGGGCAACGATCTGTGGAACGCGTCGTTTTTTTGCGGCTCGTGCGCGATCCTCAAACGCGATGCGCTCGAAGAAGTGGGCGGCATCGCGGTGGAGACCGTCACCGAAGACGCGCACACCGCGCTCAAGCTGCACCGGCGCGGCTACACGACTGCCTATCTGCCGACCGTGCAGGCCGCCGGTCTCGCGACCGAGAGCCTCGCGAGCCATATCCAGCAGCGCACCCGCTGGGCGCGCGGCATGGCGCAGATCTTTCGCATCGACAATCCGTTCATCGGCCGCGGGCTGGGCTTTTTCCAGCGGCTCTGCTACGGCAACGCGATGCTGCATTTCTTCTACGGCGTGCCGCGGCTCGTGTTCCTGACGATGCCGATGGCGTACCTGTTCTTCCAGATGTACTTCATCAACGCATCGGCGACGACGATCGCCGGATTCGTGCTGCCGTACATCGTGCTCGCGAACCTCGCGAACTCGCGCATGCAGGGCAAGTACCGTCACTCGTTCTGGGCCGAAGTCTACGAGTCGGTGCTCGCGTGGTACATCGTGCTGCCGACCACCATCGCGTTCTTCAGCCCGAAGCACGGCAAGTTCAACGTGACCGACAAGGGCGGGCGCATCAGCGAGGGCTACTTCGACTGGTCGACGTCGAAGCCGTATCTGGTGCTGCTCGCACTGAACAGCGGCGCGCTCGCGGCCGGCGTGTACCGGCTGATGTTCGGGCAGAGCGGCGAAACGGCGACGATTTTGATGAACGTGTTCTGGACCCTCTACAACCTCGTGATGCTCGGCGCGGCCTCGAGCGTTGCGCGCGAGGCGAAGCAGGTGCGCGTCACGCATCGCATCGCGATGCGCGCGGCGGCGACTCTGCTGCTCGCGGACGGCTCGACGCTCGCCTGCACGACCAGCGACTATTCGACCGGCGGCCTCGGTCTCGATGTCGAGCCGGGTTTGAACCTCGCGCCGGGCGACAGCCTCGGGGTGTGCCTGAGCCGCGGCGATCGCCAGTTCCATTTTCCGGTGCACGTGAGCCGCTGCGTCGGCCGGCACCTCGGCGTGCGCTTCGACGGTCTCACGCTCGAACAGCAACGGCAGCTCGTGCAATGCACGTTCGGCCGCGCCGACGCGTGGCTCGACTGGCATGAGCAAACGAGCGAGGACGCGCCGCTGCTTGGTTTGAAGGAAGTGCTCGCGATGGGCGTCGAAGGCTATTCGCGACTGTGGGGCGGGCTCGCGCGTGCCTGCGAGACACTGCTCGCGCTCGACCGCACCCGCTATTGATACAGCCTGCGCGCATCGTGGCGCGCGCAGGCCAAAGAGAGAACCTGTCGATGACTTTGTGGAACCTGTACTTCATCCTCAAGCTGTACCTGTTCGCGGGCGGCCATCTGCAGCCGCTGTGGCTCGCGAATCTCGGCTTCGCGCTCGCGCTCGTCGTGACTTCGACGCTGCGCCGGCGCGCGCTGCGCATCGTGCGCAACCTGGTCGGTCTCGCGCTCGGCGTGCCGCTGATGTACCACGAGGCGAACGTGCCGCCGTTCTCTCGTCTGACCGAGGAGTTCGGCAATCTGACCACGTTCAGCTACGGCTACTGGCTCGAACTGGCGCAGCGCTTCCTGCCGCCGATGCTGCTGCTCGCCGCGCTCGGCGCGCTCGTCGGCTATCTGATCGTGAATCGCTGGGTGCGCGTCGCGACCTTCGTGCTGATCGCGCTGGTCGCGATTCCGCTGTGGCATGAGGGCGGCGTGGTGCTCGCGCAACTGCGTGGCGCGTCGGCGAACGCAGCCGCGAATGCCGGCCCGAATGGAGCGAACAACCCGCTCGCCGCGCAGCCGCTCGACCATAACGCTGCGCTCGCCGCGTTCCGCACGCAGGAGTCGCAACGGCAGGTCAGCTTCGGCCATCTGGCCGCCGATCCGAACGCGCAGTTCGACGTGATCGTGCTGCACATCTGCTCGCTGTCGTGGGACGACCTCGATGTCGCGAAGGCGCGCAATCATCCGCTGCTGTCCCGCTTCGACTATCTGTTCACGAACTTCAGCACCGCGGCGAGCTATAGCGGGCCGGCCGCGATTCGCGTGCTGCGCGCGAGCTGCGGCCAGCAGGCGCACGCGGACCTGTACAAGAACGCGCCGCAGCAGTGCTATCTGCTCGCCGATCTCGCGCAGGCCGGCTACACGCCGCAGACGATGCTGAACCACGACGGCCACTTCGACAATTTCCTGGAACTGGTCCACGACAACGCCGGCGTGCCGAACGTGCCGCTGATTCCGAACACGAGCGTGCCGGTCGCGATGCATGCGTTCGACGGCTCGCCGATTCGCGACGACTACGAGACGCTCGCCGCGTGGTACGCGCAGCGCGCGAGCATCGCGGGGCCGGTCGCGCTGTACTACAACACGATCAGCCTGCACGACGGCAACCGGCTGCCGAATAGCAGCCTGACGAGTATCGATTCGTATCCGCTGCGCGTGAACAAGCTGATGAGCGACTTCGATCGCTTCGCCGATCTGATCGCATCGTCGGGGCGGCGCGCGGTGATCGTGTTCGTGCCCGAGCACGGCGCGGCGCTGCGCGGCGACACCAACCAGGTCGCGGGCCTGCGCGAGATTCCGACGCCGCGCATCGTGCACGGGCCGGTCGGCGTGCGCGTGGTCGGCTTCCAGGGCAATCATGGGCCGACCACGGTGATCGACGATCCGTCGAGCTTCCTCGCGCTCGCGCAGCTGCTCTCGAATCTGGTGTCGAACAGCCCGTTCAAGCCGGGTGTGAGTCTGTCGCAGTACGCGACGAATCTGCCGCAAACGCAGATGGTCGGCGAAAACGAGGGGACGGTGACGATGAAGGCCGCGTCCGGCTATGTGGTGAAGACGCCGGACGGCGTGTGGGTGGACGGCAAATGACGAACGCGCGCAATACGTCGAAAAACGCCGCGCGCGGCGGCTGGCCCGTCGACGATATCAGCGGCCTCGCGCTGCGTCTGCCGGAGGTCGAGGTGGGCCGCTATTTCGATGCTCAGGCGAAGGAAGCTTACGAGCAGTCGCTGCTGAAGTGGCCGGTGCTCGCGCGGCTGATGAACCTCGTGCCGCGCGACGAAGCCGAAGCGCGGGCCACGCAAGATGCGCGGCAAGAATCGGGCGTGGAATAAGGCCCGCGTCGAACGCTCAACGCAACTGCGTAACCGCCAGCAGCAACACCATGCTGCCGATCGCGCCATCCAGCACACGCCACGCAGTCGCGCGGCGAAACAGCGGCGCCAGCATGCGCGCGCCATAGCCGAGCGCGACGAACCACACCGCGCTGACCGTCATCGCGCCGAGCGCGAAGGCGACCCGCGCGCCTTGCGGCTCACGCGCGCCGGCCGTGCCGATCAACAGAAACGTGTCCAGATAGACGTGCGGATTGAGCCACGTGAACGCGAGCGTCATCAGGATGATCGGCAGCGCGCGTTGCGTGGGCGGGGCTTGATCGGCGGATGCGCCGCTCGAACCGTCGAGCACCGCGTGTCCCGGCCGTACCGCGCGGCGCAGCGCGCTGATGCCGAACCAGGCCAGATACGCGAGCCCGACGTAGAGCATCGCGTGCACGAAGCGCGGGTAGCGCTCCATCAGCACCGCGGCGCCGCCGACGCCTGCGCCGATCAGAATGAAATCCGATAACGTGCACAACAGCACGATCTTGCCGACGTGCGAGCGCATGATGCCCTGCCGCAGGACGAACGCATTCTGCGCGCCGATCGTCACGATCAGTGATGCGCACAGCGCCGCGCCGTGGGAGAAAGACAGCCAGTTCATAAACGGTCCGAAAAATGGAAGCAGTAGGGATAGACGGGATATTCCAGCCGCGCTAGTCTGCGTGATTGCGTCACATAAGAGAACCTAATTTACTTAATGCCGATTAAGGAACGCTAATGCTCGACTACGCCTTGCTCGATGCGCTGGCCGCCGTGGTCCGCCACGGCTCGTTCGACCGTGCTGCAAGCGAGCTGAATATCACTGCGTCCGCGGTGTCGCAGCGGGTCAAGCTGCTCGAGGAGCGCGTCGGCAGCGTGCTGGTGAAGCGCGGTCAGCCGTGCGTCGCGACGACCTCGGGCGCGCTGCTGTGCCGCCACACCGAGCGCGTGCAATTGCTCGAAGCGGAGCTGAACGGCCGCCTGCCGACACTGCCCGGCGCGCTCGTCGAGCAGTGGCCGGCGCTGCGCGTCGCCGTCAATGACGACAGCGTCGGCACCTGGTTCATCGACGCGGTCGCGCCGTTCTGCGTCGAACGCGAGATGCTGCTCGACCTCGTGATCGACGACCAGGACTACACCGCGCAGCGCATCCGCGACGGCAGCGTGCAGGGCGCGATCACGACGCAGGCCGAACCGGTGCAGGGCTGCCGCTCGACGCGCCTCGGCCGCATGCGATACCTCGCGGTGTGCTCACCGGCGTTTTTTGCGCGTTATTTCGCCGACGGCGTCACGCGCGACAGCCTGCGGCGCACACCGTGCGTCGACTTCAACCCCAAGGATCAGCTGCAAAAGCGCTTCATGCGGCGCATCACACGCGCGGAGATCGATCCGCCGCTGCACTGGATTCCGCACGTCGCCGGCTTTATGCGCGCGTGCGTGATGAGCCTCGGCTGGGGCATGTGCCCGGAGCGGATGGTCGCCGGGCATCTGCAGCGCGGCGAACTGGTCGAGGTCGCGCCGGGCAAGCATATCGACGTCGATCTGTACTGGCAGAGCTGGCGGCTGTCGATCGGCTGGCTCGACGATTTCAGCGCGATGCTCAGGAAGCGGGCCGGCGAGTTTCTCGATTGACGACCCAGCGAAGACTCATGCAGGAACGCTCCGAGCGCTACAGCATCAGTTCGATGGAATGAAACAGCCTGCGCTGTTCGGGGTTCTGCGAGCGCGCGCCTTCGTCGATCGTCTCGCGCAGGCAGTCGAGAAAGCAGGCGGCCGCCGGGCTCGTCGGCGCACCGCGCCGCGACGTGATGCTGATGATGGTTTCGTCGAGCGTTTCGCGCAGCGGCAGCGCCCACAGGTTTTCCTTCGCGCGTATCGCCTCGACGAGCGGCCACGGAAAGATGCTGACCATGTCCGTGTGCGCGAGCAGGCCTAGCACGATCGCGAGCGAATGCGCGAGCACGATCGTGTGCGGCACCCGCATGCCGCGCTTGACGAACAGATTGTTCGACATCGACTCGCGGCTCGCCGGGTCCCAGTTGAGGATCCATTCCTCGTTTTGAAGGTCGAGCAGCGTGCGGCATCCGGCCTTCGGATGGTCGCGCCGCGCGACCACCGCCGCGTGCGTCGAAAAGAGCGGCGCGTTCTGAAACTCCGACTGCGGCGACGCGGGCGGCGGCCGACCGATCGAAAAATCCAGGCTGCCGTCGCGCAGACGCGGCTGCACGACCGCGAGCAGGCCTTCGAAAAATTCCAGCTGCACGTCCGGCATCCGTTCGCGAAAACGCCGCACGGCGGGCGGCAGAAAGGTCAGCGCGACCCACGGCGTGACGCCGATCGACAGCTTGCCGGCCGCGGCTCCGCGCAATGCCTCGATCTCGGCTTGCGCGCGCTGCAACTGGCCGAGCACGAGCCGCGCATGCACGACGAGCGCGCGGCCGAACTCGGTGAACGCGACGCCGCTCGCGCTGCGCACGATCAGCGGCGCGTGCAGGTCGGCTTCGAGTTCGCGCATCGCCTTGGTCACGGCGGCCGGCGACAGCCCCAGCGAGCGGGCGGCAGCCCGGATACTTCCGGTATCCGCGATCGCGGCCAAGGTATTGAGCTGATGCAGTTTCATGCGAATCGGGAGTATGAAAGGGGGCAACCAGTGGTTGGCACCCGCAACGATTCTACGCCTGCCTCCCGAAATTCGGCGCGGCTATGCTCGGTTCACGCTGACATGGAGACAGACGGCATGAACACGATGGTCATTCCGGCGGGCATCGCCGAAATCGAACAGGAAATGGTCGCGCTGCGACACAGCATCCACGCGCATCCGGAGCTCGCCTACGAGGAGTTCGCGACCGGTGATCTGGTCGCCGAACGCCTGCGGGAGTGGGGCTATACCGTGCATCGCGGCTTGGGGCAAACGGGCGTGGTCGGTCAACTGAAGCTCGGCAACGGCACGCGCCGGCTCGGCCTGCGCGCCGACATGGACGCGCTGCCAATCCACGAAACCACCGGCCTGCCATACGCGAGCAAGCGGCCCGGCAAAATGCACGCATGCGGTCACGACGGCCACACGGCGATGCTGCTCGCCGCCGCCAGGTATCTGGCGCATGAAAAGAGTTTCGACGGCACGCTGAATCTGATCTTCCAGCCGGCCGAGGAAGGGCTCGCCGGCGCGAAGAAAATGCTCGACGACGGCCTGTTCGAGCGGTTTCCCTGCGACGCCGTGTTCGCGATGCACAACATGCCGGGCTTTCCCACTGGCAAGCTGGGCTTCATGCCGGGATCGTTCATGGCGTCGTCGGATACGGTGATCATCAAGGTGATCGGCCGCGGCGGTCATGGCGCGGTGCCGCACAAGGCGGTCGATCCGGTCGTCGTGTGCGCGCAGATCGTGCTTGCGCTGCAGTCCATCGTGTCGCGCAACATCGCGCCGCTCGATATGTCGATCATCACGGTCGGCGCGATTCACGCCGGCGAAGCGCCGAACGTGATTCCCGAAACCTCCGAGATGCGCCTGTCGGTGCGCGCGCTGCGGCCCGAGGTCCGCGACCATCTGCAACAGCGCATCACCGAGGTCGCGACCGGCCAGGCGGCCGTATTCGGCGCGCGCGCCGAGGTCGACTATCAGCGCCGCTACCCGGTGCTCGTCAACGATGCGGTCATGACCGCGCTCGCGCGCCAGGTTGCGCTCGATTGGCTCGGCGAAGACGGGCTGATTCGCGACATGCAGCCGCTGACCGGCAGCGAGGACTTCGCGTTCCTGCTCGAACGCTGCGCGGGCAGCTATCTGATCATCGGCAACGGTGACGGCGAGGGCGGCTGCATGGTCCACAACCCCGGCTACGACTTCAACGACGCATGCCTCGCGACCGGCGCGGCCTACTGGGTCAAGCTCGCGCAGACGTTCCTCGTTTGACGCGGCGGCGCGCGAGCGCGTTGCCCTGGCAGCACAAGGATAACGATGGAGACACAAATGGACTATTCCGCCACACCGCGGCCCGCGAGCGCCAACGGACTCAATGCGCTCGATGCGTCGCGCCTCGCCGATGAACCTCAAAAGCGCGTCGGCCACGCAAAGGCGATCGCCGCGATCACGCTCGGCAACGGCCTCGAGTTTTTCGATTTCACGATCTACAGCTTCTTCGCGACGATCATCGGCAAGCTGTATTTCCCGGTCGAGGGACAACTCGCGCAACTGATGCTCGCGGTCGGCACGTTCGGCGTCGGCTTCATCATGCGGCCGGTGGGCGGCATCGTGCTGGGCGGCTACGCGGACTGCGCCGGACGCAAGGCCGCAATGAGCCTGACGCTGTGGCTGATGACGCTCGGTTCGGCGATCATCGCGTTCGCGCCGACCTATGCGGCGATCGGCGTCGCGGCGCCGCTGCTCGTGATTCTCGCGCGGCTGATCCAGGGCTTTGCGCTGGGCGGCGAGGTGGGCGCATCGACGGCGCTGCTGCTCGAATACGGCAGCGATCGCACGCGCGGTTTTTACGGCAGCTGGCAGTTCGTGAGCCAGGGGATGAACACGGTGGTGGGGTCGCTGCTCGGCGTCGCGCTGGCCGCGACGCTGTCGCCGGCCGCGCTCGAAAGCTGGGGCTGGCGCGTGCCGTTCGTGATCGGCATGGCGATGGGGCCGATCGGCATCTACATCCGGCGGCATCTCGACGAGACGCTGCCGGGTATCGAAGATGGCGCGGCAGCGGCTGGTGAAATGGGTGCGCAGCCCGTGGCGCAAACTCCGTCGCTGCCGGTCCGCGACCTGTTCCGCGACCACGCACGCTCGATCACGACCGGCGTGCTGACGACGATCGGCGGCACCGCGGCGAACTACATCGTGCTGTTCTATCTGTCGACCTACGCGATCCGCATCCTGCATCTGCCGATGGCGACCGCGCTGTGGGCCACGTGGACCGGCGCGGTGGTCACGGTGATCTGCTCACCGTTCGCGGGCGCGCTGTCCGATCGGGTCGGCCGCAAGCGCGTGCTGTGGGTATCGCGCGTGTTGCTGATTTTCGCCGTCTATCCGGCGTTCATGACGATCAATGCTTCGCCGACGGTGCCGGTACTGCTCGCGGTGGTCGCGGGCCTTGCGCTGCTCGTCACGTTCACCGCGGTGCCGAACATCGTGATGCTGCCCGAGCTGTTTCCGCGCGCAATTCGCGCGACCGGCATGTCGATCGTGTACTGCCTCGGCGTGTCGATTTTCGGCGGCTTCGCGCAGTTCTTCGCGACTTGGCTGATCCAGATTTCGGGCAGCAATCTCGCGCCGGCGTGGTACCTGATCGGCTGCGGCGTCGTGTCGTTGCTGCCGCTGCCGTTCATGCGCGAGACCGCGGGCAGGGCGATCGATTGACGTGACGGGGACTGCGGTCGGCTGTAAAAAAGAGGCGTGATTATTTCGATCGCGCCTCTTTTGTCATTTGCACCGCGGTGTCAATACGAATTACGACCGTACTACGACGGGCCGCCCGCGTCCGCCCTGACCCTGTTGCGCTCCAGTCTCATGTACAGGTTCGCGACGCAGATACCGAAGACGATGTGAACGAAGAGGCTCGCGCCGTTGCGCGCTTCTGCAAACCACGGAAAAAACTGTGTCATGCCGTAGAAATTGATCAGGTAAACGACTACAGCGAAAGCGCCACCCGCCAGTGAAGCCATTCCCATGCTCGAGTCAAGCTTGAATGACGTCATGATCAGACCGAGGATTAGCGCCAATACGATGGCAAGGCCAAAATGCACCACAAAGGCCGCGAGCACGATGCCAATTGAGAATGATTGCGGCGATTGCAATGCACCTCGTCCCAGCATGATCGCGGCGACCATGCGTGGGGGCTCCAGCAGACTTCCGCCCGTCATCACTGCCATCAGGACAACTCCTAACGCCAGGAACACAGCCCCCGCGATGACGCCTGCCAGCACGGCTGCCCGCCAGTCGGGCTGGCCGTGTGTGAATTGATGGGAACCCATGTGAAGTTGCACGATTTTTCTCCCGATTGATTCGGATAATTCATTCTAGTTCTCTGTGTCGCAAGATTGATAGCGCCGCGTGACTATCGTCAGTCCGAGGAATGATCTTCGTTCTGGCGACCATGTCGCGTGCAGTCGTTTCAGCGGATCGATAATTAATCTTTTAACTCGCAGTGGAGGATCAAATGCCTTGATGTCTGCTTTCGGCAACGGCCGCAAGCGTATCCGTTCGGTGTGCGCGAAAGTGATCAACCAGAACGGCGGCAAAGGCGTAATGTTACATAGCGGACTGTTCAGAGTGGACGGAATGGAACCCGATCGCGGCACCATGGCGTAGTCCCGGTGCGTGCCACCGCGTGCACCTTTGCCTCGGCACGGGTGAGGTGGGGCGGCATAGTCTGCTACCGCTAGTCAATGATGGAAGGAGGCCACATGTCACTCATCGTCGCAGCACGCTTTACGACATTCCCCGCCGCTGAAGACGCGGTGCAACGGCTCTTCAATGCCGGTTTCGTCGAGGAGGACGTCACCCTGTTTTTCGTCAATCCGCCCGGCCAGCACGCACGTTTTCAGCCCGGCGGTGGTACCAGCACCGACGCAAACGCGAGAGAGGCGCCGAAGGGTGCCGAGATAGGCGTCACGATTGGCGCAGCGGTTGGCGCCGTGCTCGGCGTCGGGATCTTCGCGGTGTTTTCGGCACCGCTCATCGTGTCGCTGATCGCAGCCGGGGTGAGTGCGTATGTCGGTGCATTGGTCGGCGCGATGATGCGCACGCAGGAAGCCAGCGACGAAGAAATCCGTGGTTCCGGCGTGCTGGTGGCCGTACACGTGTCGCCGGACAACCAGTTGGACGCCGCACGGGTGCTGCGGGATGCGGGAGGCGCGGCGATCGAACGCGCGACCGGCAACTGGCAACAAGGGCGGTGGGCCGACTTCGATCCGCTCAAGCAGCCTGTGCCGCTCAGCGAATTCAGTGAGAAGCACGCCTGATTCGAAGGTGTTTTTCGCCGAAGTTTTCAGCGAGCGAGGAAACATGAACGGCCCGGCATTTGTCGGGCCGTTTTGTATTTGGAGCGGTGCGTTCCAGGCACCCCCCGTGCTGAATGAACCCCGCTGATGCGTGCAAGTATCCGGCGGCGGATTCCATGCTTGACGAAACCGATGGAAGTATTGAATGGTTTCGAACATTGTTTCCGTGCTGAACGACTTGATCGAAACATCTAATGTCGGACTGACTCAGCAGAGATCAATGGAAGAAGAGTTCGCGCATGCCGAAGGTGTGATGCGCTTCGGCAGCCATCAGCACCAGCAGCACCAGTAGGCACAGAGGCGGTATCAGGATCGCGTACACCAGCGCCAGCCGCTCCCACATCATGTGCATGAAAATCGACACGATCAGCCCAGCCTTGGCAATCATCAGCACGATGATCAGCGTCCAGCGCAGCAGGCCCTGCACGTGGAAGTAATCCACCATGTACGACAACGTGCTCAGTACGAACAGCAGGCCCCAGATCTTCAGGTAAATGCCGATCGGATGCTGCTGGCCGTGCGCGGCGTCGGGTCGATGGGCGAGATCGGTGTGGTCCATGGTCTGCCTCACCACAAATAGAACAGCGCAAAGATGAACACCCACACCAGGTCGACGAAGTGCCAGTACAAGCCGGCAATCTCCACGATCTGGAAGTTGCCGTGCTCGGTGAACCCCGGCTGCAGGATCTTGCGTCTTATCAGCAGCAGGTAGATCACGCCGCAACTCACGTGAAAGCCGTGGAACCCGGTGATCATGAAAAAGCACGCGCCAAACTGCGCCGCGCCCAGCGGGTTACCCCAGGGGCGGATACCTTCATGGACGATCAGCTTGGTCCATTCGAAGGCCTGCATCGACACGAAGGTCGCGCCCAGCAGCGCGGTCGCCAGCAACAGTTGGGCGGCTCGCCTGGCGTTGCGCCGGTAGCCAAAGTTGACAGCCATCGCCATGGTGCCGCTGCTGCTGATCAGGACGAACGTCATGATGGCGATCAGCAGCAAGGGCACATCCACGCCGAAGATAGTGAGCCCGAACACCTTGGAAGGGTCGGGCCACGGCACGGTGGTCGACATGCGCACCGTCATGTAGCCGATCAGGAAACTGCTGAAGATGAAGGTGTCCGACAGCAGGAAGATCCACATCATCGCCTTGCCCCACGGCACCTTGAAGGCCTGGCGGTCGGCCGACCAGTCGGTGACGATGCCGCGCCAGCCGTCAGGCCCGGCGTCGGGGGGCGGGGTGACAGCGGATTCGGTCGGGAGCGTGGGCGTGGTCATGGCGCAGCTCCATTCAGCGGCCCGCAGATGGCGGCGACGAACCCAGGGGTGATCCACCACATCGCCGCCAGCAGCACGAGCCAGACAGCCAGCAGGAAATGCCAGTAGATGGCGCACAGCGCGATGGCACGCTGGGTCCGGAACGGGTTCCCACGCTGGAGACGCGCGATCGTCACGGCCCAGGCCACCAGCCCGCCCAGCACATGCAACCCGTGCAGGCCGGTGAGCAGGTAGAGGAAGCTATTGGAAGGATTGACGGTGACAGTCTGCCCCGCCGCCGACAGCATGCGCCACGCGCTCAGTTGTCCGATCACGAACACGGCCGCGAGCACACCGCCGAACAGCAGCCACGCCGCGCGGTGCATGGTAATCCGCCGGGCGCGCTGCATGGCGATGCTTGCCAGCACCAGCGCGCCGGTGTTCCACCACAGCAGAGCCGGATGCGGGATCGGCTGCCAGTCGGGCTCGCGCATGCGCATCGCATAGGCGAGCAGCAGCAGTGAAAACAATGTCGTTGCCACCGCCATGAAGATGATCAGGCCGATGCGGCTCGCATTCGGCAAGACAGGTGGCGCGTCAGGAACGAAGGAGCGGCGCAGTGTAGTCATTCGCTTGCCTCGCCGGGTTGCAGCGTCGGGTGGGCCGGTGCCGGTTCGGGCGCCGTCTCGGGCGGCTGGTTTTGCGGGACGAAGTCTTCCGCGCGCCCCGGCGGGCTGTATTCGTACGCCCAGCGGTAGACGACGGGCTGCACGGCGCCCCAGTTGCCGTGCACGGGCGGTGTTTGCGGCGTCTGCCATTCCAGCGTGGTGGCTCGCCACGGGTTGCCGTCGGCACGTTTGCCGCGTACGAGGCTCCACACCAGGTTGTACAGGAACAGCAACTGCGCCGCCGCAACGATCAGCGCAACGATGGTGATGAACGTGTTGAGCGTCTGCGCCGAATGCGGAATGAAGCTGTAGCCCTCATACTGGTAATAACGCCGCGGCATGCCCAGGATGCCGAGATAGTGCATCGGGAAGTAGATCGCATAGGTGCCGACGAAGGTGACCCAGAAGTGCACGCGCCCGAGCGTGTCGTTGAGCATGCGGCCCGTCACCTTCGGATACCAGTGGTAGATGCCGCCAAACACCACCAGGATCGGCGACACGCCCATCACCATATGGAAGTGCGCGACCACGAAGTACGTGTTCGACAGAGGAATGTCCACGCTCACGTTGCCGAGGTAGAGCCCGGTCAGCCCGCCCAGCACGAAGGTGCTGATGAAGCCGATGGCAAACAGCATCGGCACGGTCAGGTGGATATCGCCGCGCCACAGCGTCAGCACCCAGTTGTAGACCTTGAGGGCGGTCGGCACGGCGATGATGAGCGTGGTGGTGGCAAAGAAGAAGCCGAAGTACGGATTCATGCCGGCGATGAACATGTGGTGCGCCCAGACCACGAAGCTCAGCGCACCGATGATGATGATGGCCCACACCATCATCCTGTAGCCGAAGATGTTCTTGCGCGCGTGGGTGCTGATGAGGTCGGACACGATTCCAAAGGCCGGCAGCGCGACGATGTAGACCTCCGGATGCCCGAAGAACCAGAACAGGTGCTGGAACAGCAGCGGGCTGCCGCCGGCATGCTTGAGCGTCTGCCCCATCGACACCACGGCCGGCACGAAGAAGCTGGTGCCGAGTGTCCTGTCGAGCAGCATCATCACCGCCGACACGAACAGCGCCGGAAACGCCAGCAGCGCCAGAATGGTCGCCGCGAAGATGCCCCACACCGTGAGCGGCATGCGCATGAGCGTCATGCCGCGCGTGCGCGCCTGCAGCGTGGTGGTGACGTAATTCAAGCCGCCCATCGTTGCCGCGACGATGAAGATCGCCAGCGACACCAGCATCAACACGATGCCCCATTCCACGCCCGGCGTGCCCGGCAGGATCGCCTGGGGTGGATACAGCGTCCAGCCCGCGCCGGTCGGCCCGCCTGGCACGAAGAAGCTCGACACCAGCACCAGCACGGCCAGCAGGTAGACCCAGTAGCTCAGCATGTTGAGAAACGGGAACACCATGTCGCGCGCGCCCAGCATCAGCGGGATCAGGTAGTTGCCGAAGCCGCCCAGAAACAGCGCCGTCAGCAGGTAGATCACCATGATCATCCCGTGCATCGTGACGAACTGGTAGTAGTGGTTGGCGTCGATGAAGCTGAACTTGCCCGGAAAGCCGAGCTGCAAGCGCATCAGGTTCGACAGGACAAGGCCGACGAGGCCGATGGCGATGGCCGTCAGCGAGTACTGCACGGCGATGACCTTGTGGTCCTGGCTCCAGACATACCGGGTCCAGAAGCTTTGCGGGCCGTGTTCGGGGTGCGCGTAGGTCATTGCGTCTGCTCCGCTAGGGTTGGGCTGCGCTGGTGGCGGCCGGGCCGCCTAGCGATTGGATGTAGGTCACCAGCGTGGTCAGCTCCTGCTCGCTCAGGTCGAACTTCGGCATGATGGGTGCGAAGCCCTTCACGACGCGGGCCGTCGGGTTGCGGATGAAGGCGCGCAGATAGGCTTCGTCCACCTTCGCGGTGCTGCCGTCGGCCATCGTTTCGGTCTTGCCGTACAGGCCCTTCCACGTGGGGCCCACGCGCGGACTGCCGTCCACGGTATGGCAGGCGAAGCAGCCCTTGGCCTCTGCGAGCGTCTTGCCCTGGTTAGCGAGCGCCTGGGCGCCGCCGCCTGCAGCGGCGGCTGCGGCCTGCACCCTGGCCTGCTGCTGCGCGAACGTGCTTTGCTGCGTCAGCCAGCGCGCGAACGATGCTTCGTCTTCCACTACCACCACGCCGCGCATGTTGGCGTGCCCGAGACCGCAAAGCTGTGCGCACAGGATGTCGTAACGCCCGGCCTTGGTCGGCGTGAACCAGAAGGTGGTCACCATGCCGGGCACTATGTTCATGCGCGCGCGGAACGGCGGTACGTAGAAGTCATGCAGCACGTCGCGCGACCGTGTCAGGACCTGAATGGGCCGGTTCAACGGCAGGTGCACCTCGGGTGTCTCGATCAGGTAGTTGTCACGGCCGTTGGGGTCGCCGGGGTTCATGCCGAAGGGGTTGTCGTTGCTGATGTAGCGAACGTCCGTCGTGCCCAGCTTGCCACCGGGGCCGGCAAAGCGGAAGCGCCATTGCCATTGCTGGGCGAACACTTCCATCTGCAGCACGTTGCGCGGCGGCCGTATGTAGTCCGCGTAGACGAAGAGTCCCGGTGCCAGCAACGCTGCCACGCCTACCGAGGTCAGGCCGATCAGCCACCATTCCAGGCGCCTGTTATGCGGCTCGTAAACAGCGCGATGACCCCTGCGGTGGCGGTAGCGCAGCAATGCGATCACGATGAACAGGTTGATCGCGATGAAGAACACGCCGGTAATGACGAGCGTGATCGTCAGCATGTCGTCCATGCGCACCCAGTTTGAGGCGATCGGCGTGGTCCACCACGGGCTGGCAAAGTGAAACCCCACCGCCAATACGATGATCAGGAACAGGGCAATCGCAAGCGACATAGGTCACCTCGCTGCGCGTCACTCGCTGGCAGCCGCTAACAAAAGGCTCCAGGCGTCGGCGCCGCCTTGCCGTACTTCGGTACTGTCCGCGCCGGCACGTCTTTAGACGAAAGGTAGTCCTCTCCTTTGCATCGTGCAAGGCTGCGCAAGGGGGAAGTGCGCCCCATGTATAGGGCGGATGAATGGAGGAGTCGCTTGCTGCGATGCAATGCAAAACGGCCGCCTCCTGCATCGATTTCCCAGGCCACCTACGCCTCCTGATGGCACGCGGCAGGGGTACGATAATCAGCATCGACCCGTTGGGGGACTCCTTGATTGATGGAGAGCCGACATGAGACGTCTTTATTTCCTCGTACCTGACACGACGACGGCGAAGGCGATCGTAGACGACTTGCTGCGGGCGCGGATCACATGGCGACATATCCATGTCCTCGCGAATCACAGTGTCGCACTCGAACAGTTACCCGAGGCATCCTTACTGCAAAGCAGCGACGTCGTGCACTCGCTCGAACGCGGCGTGGCGCTCGGCGGTGCGACCGGCGCGCTGCTCGGCCTCGTGGCACTGGTGTTTCCTCCCGCGGGGCTCACGATTGCGGGCGGAGCCGTCGTCGCATTGACGTTGACAGGTGCCGGCTTCGGGGCCTGGACGGCCACGATGATCGGCGTCGACGAACCGAACGCACGACTCGAGCGCTTTCGCGGCGCCATACGTGACGGCCAGATCCTGATCATGGCCGACGTGCCTGGATCGCGCGAACAGGAGATCGAGCAGATGGTCGCGCATCATTTTCCGAAGGCCGATCTCGAAGGTGCGGAGCCGACGACCCCGATCTTTCCCTGAGAAGCAGTCGAGAAGAGGCCATCGGTACCCCTTGCAGTGAAGCCTTCAGAGGGGAACCGTGAGGTTTGCAAGAAGGGGAGCCGCAGCCTTGTTTCGTCACGTTCCGGACAGCCATGAACCTTGCCGCCCAGGTCAGCTCACGCCCCGACTGATACACCTGACGCGCCTCACCGCGCCGCCGACTTCCCACGCCCGGGCACCGCCGCGCCATTGCCATCGCCGTTGCTAGCCGCCGCCACGCGCGTCTCGGGCATTGCCGCCCACACCAGCAGCACCGCGAGGGCACCGGCCGCCGCGAGGCAGAAGAAGCTCACCATGTTGCCGAAACGATCGGCGACGAAGCCCGCCGCCGTCGTGCTCAGCGTCGCGCCGATGCCGGCCGCGAGTCCGAACAGGCCGATACACAGGTTGTAGCGGCCCTTGTCGCCGGCGACGTCGGCGGCGATCAGCGGCAGCATCACGCCGAATACCGCGGCGCTCAAGCCGTCGAGCATTTGCACCGGTACCAGCAGATAAGGGCTGCTGATGCCCGCGAACAGCAGCGCGCGGATCGGCAGTGCGGAGAAGCCGAGCAGCAGGATCGGGCGGCGGCCCCAGCGTTCGGCCGAGCGTCCGACCCACGGCGACAAAATCGCGACGATCGCCTGCGGCACGATGATGCACGCCGCGATCACGAGCTGCACGTTGTCGCCCATGCCGGCCGTCACTTCGCCGGCTGCGAGGTTCAGCATCGCCGCGTTCGACAGATGGAACAGCACGATGCACGCGGCGAACAGCAGCATGCGCCGGTCGCGCAGCAGCTCGCGCAGGCTTTCGCGGCGCTCGAGCTGCTCAGGGGTGGGCAGCGCTTGCGGCAGCTCGATGGTGTCGGTGCGCTGGATCATAGAGAGCGCGATCAGCGCGGGAACGGCGAGACCGGCGGTCAGAAAGAACACCGCGCGCGGCGAGTAGTACTCGCCGAACAGACCCATCAGGCCCGCCGCGACCGCGCTGCCGATCGACGCCCAGCGCGCGTTGCGGCCGAGCCGGTCGCCGAGATTCGCGCGACCCACCAGCGCGAACGAGATCGCCGCGAGCGCCGGCGTCAGCATGCAGCTCGCGAAGCCGTGGAACACCTCGGCGGCGATCACCGGCAGCAGGGTCGGGCTCATCGCGAGCAGCATCGCGCTCAGGATGATCGCGGTGATCGCCCATGCGGCCGCCGCTTTCTTGTTGCGCAGCGCGTCGACCGCGGCACCGCCGGGCACCTGGCTGACCATCGCGCTGATCGTGCCGACCGACAGCACCATGCCGATCTCGCCCTGGGTCCACTTGTGCGACGCGAGATAAGACGCGATGAACGGCCCGAAGCCCGTCTGCACGTTGGCGACGAAGAAGTTGAGCCAATCGAGCGCGCGCAGACTTCGCGCCGTGACCTGAGTGCGGACCGTCATCGGACCGCCCGTGCGTTGGAAACCGCGACGGCCGACGCGGCCGGCGGCGCCGAGGCCGCCGGCGCGGCGCTCGCGGCAGGCTGCGCAGGCGGGGCGGGTGGCGGCGCGGGCGACACCGCGCGGATCGGCTTGTCGGCCACATAGGGCGGCGTCGCGTTGATCTGCGCATCGCTCAGCTCGAGCTGCGGATGCAGCTCCTTGTCGCGCGTGACGAAGCGCAGCGCCGACCAGTTCGCGGCGATCGTGCGCCGGTCGGTGCTGACGATGCCGCCGACGTCGAGCACGACCGCCTGCGGCTGCGCGTAGCCGTCGATCAGCACGTCGACCACGCGGCCCACCTTGGCGCCGTTCGCGCGCTCGACGGTCGCATCGAGCAGCGCCAGCTCCAGCGCGTTCGTCTTGTTCGCGGCGGCCGGCGCTGCTGTCGCGGTGAGTGTGATCGGCGCGCCCTTCGCGGTCGGGGTGAAGTGGAACGTGCCCCACGGAAAGTTCACCTTGCGATCTCCGACGCCGAGGAAGCCCTGCAGATTGACGACCATCTCGCGCGGCTTGCCGGCCGCGTCGGTGGTCATGTCGATCGCGCGGCCGACCACCTTGCCGTCGGGCTTCTGCACCGGGCTGTCGAGCAGCGCGCGCGCGTCGCTGCGCTCGATCGTGCGCAGCACGATCAGCGGTGGCGGTGGCGGGGGCGGCGGCGGCGGAGCCGGCACGACGACGGGCGGCGGCGGTTCGACCTTGTGCGGCTTGACGACCGGCTTCTTCGGCTTCTTCGGCTCCTCGGGCCCCTCGTTCGCCTCGGTCTCGACCGGCTCGGGCGCGGACGCGGCGACCGGCGGGCTCGCCGGCTCGACCGGCATCACCCGCGCGTCGACGATCGGCGCCTGCTGCGTACCCCACAGCAGGCTGCTGCAACCGGACAGCGCGGCGAGCGCGAACAGCGCGGCCACGGTGCATAGCCAGCGAAACAGTCGAAGCATCTCCAGCGAATCAGGCGAATCGAGCGGGCGAAGCGATCCAAGCGGTCCAAACGGGACAATCGGCAGGCGCCCGGCGGGGCGCGGAAAACCGCCAGTCATCAGGAAAAACTCCACGGGCAGGTGCGGACGGGCGCGATGAGCCGCCGCGGTTGGAATGGGGTACGGCCCAGAGTTTAACCTGCGCTGCCGCGCGGGCAGGCTTTCACGGACTGGCTTGCAGGCGTTTCGCCGATGCTCCGGCGATATTGCGCTGCACGCCGCGTGCCTGCAACGCGATCGCCGAAGTGGGTTCGGCGCGTTTCGCGGCCGCTCGAATGCCCTAGGTGTAAACGCGCGCAGTGCTGGCGCGAGCGACCGTCGCGCAAAAGTTATAAGTCGCGCGACATGTCCGGCATGCCACACATGCGATTGGACGCATAGTTCTCTTCACCTACATTTCGACTCAGAAAAGCATTACCCACACCAACAAATCCACGAGACGAACCTGATGACGGCCGCGCTGGCGGCCGTTTCAGCGCGCTGATAAAGGAGGCACTCATCATGATGGAACCCCAGGCCCTCGCGAATTCCGACGTCGCGAGCGAATCCTTCGAAACCGAATCATTCCGCGGTAAGGGCTTGATCGACCGCTACTTCGACATTTCCGCGCGCGGCAGCACGCAGCGCCAGGAGATCGTCGCGGGCATCACGACCTTCCTCGCGATGGTTTATTCGGTATTCGTCGTGCCGGGCATGTTCGGCAAGGCGGGCTTCGATACCAGCGCGGTGTTCGTCGCCGTGTGTCTGACCACGGCGTTCGGCTCGCTGCTGATGGGCGTGTGGGCGCGTCTGCCGATCGCGATCGGCTGCGCGATCTCGCTGACCGCGTTCACCGCGTTCGGCCTCGTGCTCGGCAAGGGCCTGCATCCGAACGTCGCGCTCGGCGCGGTGTTCCTGATGGGCGTCGTGTTCACGACGATTTCGGTGACCGGCGTGCGCTCGTGGATACTGCGCAATCTGCCGACCGGCATCGCGCACGGCACCGGCATCGGCATCGGCCTGTTCCTGCTCTTGATCGCCGCGAACGACGTTGGCCTCGTCGTCAAGAATCCGGGCGCGGGGCTGCCGGTGTCGCTCGGCAATATCACGGCGTTGCCGGCGCTGATGTCGGTGGCCGGACTCGCCGCGATCTTCGGGCTGGTGCGGCGGCGCGTGCCGGGCTCGATCCTGATCGTGATCGTCGCGATCTCGGCGATCGGGCTCGCGATCGATCCGGCCGTGGCGTTTCACGGCGTGTTCGCGGTGCCGTCGTTGAGCGCGCCGGGGCATGCGTCGCTGATCGGCGCGATGGACGTGAAGGGCGCGCTGTCGATGGCGGTGCTGCCGAGCGTGCTCGCGCTCGTGATGACCGCGGTGTTCGACGCGACCGGCACGATCCGCGCGGTCGCCGGCCAGGCGGGGCAACTCGACGAGAACGGCCGCATCATCAACGGCGGCCGCGCGCTGACCGCCGATTCGCTGAGTTCGATCTTCTCGGGCCTGCTCGGCGGCGCGCCGGCGGCCGCGTATATCGAATCGACGGTCGGAGTCGCGGCGGGCGCGAAGACCGGGATGGCGGCGGCGGTCGTCGGTCTGCTGTTTCTGGTCGTGATGTTCTTCTCGCCGCTCGCCGCGCTGGTGCCTTCGTACGCGACCGCGCCCGCGCTGATGTACGTGGGGCTGCTGATGCTGTCGAACGTCAGCAAGCTGCATATGGACGACATGGTCGATGCGATGGCGGGGCTCGTGTGCGCGGTGTTCATCGTGCTGACCGCGAACATCGTGACCGGCATCATGCTCGGCTTCGCGACGCTCGTGATCGGACGCGTCGTCAGCGGCGAGTATCGAAAGCTCAATGTCGGCACCGTGGCGATCGCGGTGGTGCTGGTCGGGTTTTATCTCGGCGGCTGGGCGATCTGAGTTTCGTTGCAGGCAGTCGTGGTTCTCCACCTTGACGCGGTGCGTCGCGGTTCGATCCGCGGCGTGCCGCGTATCTGTTTGGCCGGTCCCTGGTGCCCACCTGTCCTTGACTTCCGCGCCGGCGCTTCTAAACCATAACCTTATGGTCAAGACCTGCATGCGCAGGAAAGGAGGCGCAGATGGAACCGCAACATCGCATCGGCAGCCGGGAAGAGTGGCTTACCGCGAGCCGCGCGCTGCTCGCCGAGGAAAAAGCGCATATGCGCGCCGGCGACGAACTCGCGCGCAAGCGTCGCGAATTGCCATGGGTCAAGGTCGACAAGCTTTATACGTTCGATACGCCTGATGGCCGCAAGACGCTCGCGGAACTGTTCGACGGCCGCAGCCAGCTGATCGTTTATCACTTCATGCTGGGCCCGGACTGGGAGGAGGGGTGCGTCGGCTGCTCGTTCCTGTCGGACCATATGACCGGCATTCTCACGCATCTGGTCCATCACGACGTCAGCTATGTGACGGTATCGCACGCGCCGCTCGAGAAGATCGACGCGTTCAAGCGGCGCATGGGATGGACCTTTCCATGGGTGTCGTCGAGCGGCAGCGATTTCAATTTCGACTATCACGTGTCGTTCACGCCCGAGCAGCTGGCGAGCAAAAAGGCGTTCTACAACTTCACCGAGCAGGACGTCGGCATCGACGAGCAGCATGGCCACAGCGTGTTCTACAAGGACGAAAGCGGCGACGTGTACCACACGTACTCATGCTACGCGCGCGGCGACGAGCGCTTCGTGAACACCTACGCGCTCTTGGACATCGCGCCGAAAGGGCGCAACGAGCAGAGCAATCTGACCGACTGGGTCAGGCATCACGACCGCTACGACGATCACGCGCGCGCGGCGTGCCCGGCCTGCGGATCGTACACGGTGTGAAGTGGTGAAGCGGGTGGACGCAGATGGCGAGGGGGGCGCGCCGCGCTGGCAGGCGCGTCGCCTTCGCGCCGTATGAGCACTGCAAAGCGCGTTACAGCGCCATCTCGAAGGCGGGTTTGAGGAACAATTCCATCGCCATCACGATGAGGCTCATCGCGGCGGCGGCCAGCGTCAGAACGCCGTATTCGTCGTAGCGCGTGTCGTACAGACACGCGACGACGAACAGAATCGCCATCAGGTTGGTCAGCCAGTCGAAGTTCAGCGCGAAGCTCATCGGTCGAATCGGAGCGGGATGCGACGGTGGAATCGCACCGTCAGGTGCTCGCGATTCTAGCGAAATGAGCTTACGGATTCGCAACGGCCGCGCTTACACAGTTTACGGCCAGTGACGAGCGCAAAGCCCCGTCAGACGGCGCTTTGCGGCACCATCATGTCGCGTTCGATCCATTCGATCACCGACGTGCGCCGCGGCTGCCAGCCAAGCAGCCTGCGCGCGCGCTCGCCGCGCACGCGGCTATTCGAGCCGAGACCGTACGAGGCCATTTCGTAGCCCCATTCCTGTTTCGCGTCTTCGAGCGGCCAGTTTTGCGGCGCGCCGAGCTTCATCGCGCGCGCGATCGCGGCGCTCATGTCGCTAAACGACGCTTCGTCGCTTTCGACGAAATAGAACGTGCCGGCAGGGGTTTTATCGAGCGCGAGACGATACAGCTCGGCGACGTCGTCGATATGCACGTTCGACCAGATGTTGCCGCCGCTGCCCACATGACGCACGACGCCGCTCTTTTGCGCCTGGCGCACGAGCCGCGGCAACTGCACGCTCGCGCTGCCGGCCACCGCGCCGTGACCGTAGATCAGCGTGTTGCACAGCACGGCCGAGCGCACGTTGCGTTGCGCGGCGTCGAGTACCAGCTGATCGATCGCGACGCGCGCGGCCTTGTCGGCGCTCGGGGTGGGCAGCGCGTCTTCGTGATAGATGCGTGCTTCACCGGCTTCGCCGCCCGACGCATCGCCGACGATGCTCGACCCGCTCGTGTGCAGGAACACCTTGCCCGAACCCGCGAGTCCGTCGATCAGCGCGCGCACCGCGCCTTCGTGATCGCTGCTCGCGGCGTTGATCACCGCGTCGGCCGCTTGCGCTTCGGCGATCAGCAACGCGCGGTCGTCGAGCGTGCCGATGACCGGCTCGATCCCGAGCCGTTGCAGCTCGGCGCTGTGTTCGGGCTTGCGGATCAGCCCGCGCACCTGATGACCGGCGCGCGCCAGATGCGCCGCGATGGAGCCGCCGATAAAACCGCTTGCGCCAGTAACGAAAATCTTCAAGACGTTCTCCTGAGGGAATTGCTGGTACAGGCACGCAGTATCGCTCGCGCGGATTCTCGCAAAAAGCGTGTTAGTCTCAAATCAATCTTGATTTGAAATCAACAATGAAAACCTCCACCGACGAATTGCTGGTGTTTGTCACCGTGATCGACAGCGGTTCGATCACGGCGGCGGCCGAGAAGCTGGGGCAGACCGTCTCCGGCGTGAGCCGCGCGCTCACGCGCCTCGAACAGAAGCTCGACACCGCGCTGGTGCGGCGTACGACGCGGCGTCTGCATCTGACCGAGGAGGGCGACGCGTTCCTGCAGCGCGCCCGCGCGATTCTCGACGCGCTCGAAGAGGCCGAGGAGTCGGTCGCGCGCGGCCGCCAACGGCCGTCGGGGCGCTTGCGCGTCGATGCGGCGTCGCCGTTCATGCTGCATTGCGTGGCGCCGCATATGACCGCGTTTTCGGCGCTGTATCCGGAGATCCGGCTCGAACTGACCAGCAACGAGCGGATCGTCGATCTGCTCGATCAGAAGGTCGACATCGCGATTCGGATCGGCGCGCTGCAGGATTCGACGCTGCATGCGCGCGCGCTCGGCGAGAGCAGGCTGCGCGTGCTTGCGAGCCCCGCGTATCTGGCCGAGCACGGCGAGCCGAGCACGCTCGATGCATTGCGCACGCATCGGCTGATCGGCTTTACGGCGCCTGAGCATCTGAATCGCTGGCCGTTGAGGGAAGGAGGCCGGGGAACGAAGCGCGTCAAAGGACAACGGGACCAAGCCGCGCTGCTGAAGATCGAACCGTCGATCACCGCATCGAGCGGCGAAACCTTGCGGCAACTGGCGCTGTCCGGCTGGGGCATCGCCTGTCTGGCCGACTTCATGACCGCCGCCGACGTGCGTGACAACCGCCTCGTGCCGATTCTCGGCAACCTGCTCGTCGACCAACGGCAACCCGTGCATGCGGTGTACTACCAGAGCGCATCGCTCGCGGGGCGCGTGCAGTGCTTCCTCGATTTCATCGCGGCGCGGGTCAAGCTCTGATCCGCGTCGCGGCGCCTTCTCTCCTATAACTCAGAGATCGGCCGAGTCGCGCCGCAAAGGTGTATATACAACTGTAGGTTAGGCCACAGAGCCCACGCCGGCCCGAGCGTCCTGCATCCGCCGCATGCCGACGCGCGGCCAAACCTGCCGATCTTGCACGGAATCCTGCGGCAAATAATGGAAATCCCTAGGCACGGAATATTGAAAAACAAGTTGTATATACAAGGCCCGCCGGCTAGACTTATTTGAACTTGTATAGACAGGACGACAACCATGATTCTGAAGCCCGGCTACCTGACCCTCCCGCAACTTCGCCAGATCGCACGCGAGCAGGTCACCCTGCAACTCGATCCCGCGAGCCACGCCGCCATCGACGCGTGTGCGCAGGCCGTCGCCGACATCACCGCCAAGGGCGAGCCGGCTTATGGCATCAACACGGGCTTTGGCCGCCTCGCCAGCACCCACATCCCGCGCGATCAGCTCGAATTGCTGCAACGCAATCTGGTGCTGTCGCACGCCGTCGGCGTCGGCGAGCCGATGTCGCGCCCGGTCGTGCGTCTGCTGATGGCGCTGAAGCTCTCGAGCCTCGGCCGCGGCCACTCGGGCATCCGCCGTGAAGTGATGGAAGCGCTGATCGCGCTGTTCAACGCCGACGTGCTGCCGGTGATCCCGGTCAAGGGTTCGGTCGGCGCATCGGGCGACCTCGCGCCGCTCGCGCATATGTCGGCGATCCTGCTCGGCGTCGGCGAAGTGTTCGCGAAGGGCGAGCGCATGCCGGCCACCGAAGGCCTCGCGCTCGTCGGCCTGAAGCCGCTCACGCTGCAGGCGAAGGAAGGTCTCGCGCTGCTGAACGGCACCCAGGCGTCGGCCGCGCTCGCGCTCTACAACATGTTCGCGATCGAAGACCTGTTCCGCACGGCGCTCGTCGCCGGTGCGCTGTCGGTCGATGCGGCGATGGGCTCGGTCAAGCCGTTCGATGCGCGCATCCACGAACTGCGCGGCCATCAAGGCCAGATCGACGCGGCGGCCGCATATCGCTCGCTGCTGCAAGGCTCGGCGATCAACGTGTCGCACGCCGATTGCGACAAGGTGCAGGACCCGTACAGCCTGCGCTGCCAGCCGCAGGTGATGGGCGCGTGTCTCGATCAGATGCGTCAGGCCGCCGAAACGCTGCTGAGGGAAGCGAACGCGGTTTCCGACAATCCGCTGATTTTCCCGGACACCGGCGAAGTGCTGTCGGGCGGCAACTTCCACGCCGAGCCGGTCGCGTTCGCGGCGGACAACCTCGCGCTCGCCGCGGCGGAAATCGGCGCGCTCGCCGAGCGCCGCATCGCGCTCCTTATCGACGCGACGCTGTCGGGCCTGCCGCCGTTCCTCGTCAAGGATGGCGGCGTGAACTCCGGCTTCATGATCGCGCACGTGACGGCTGCCGCGCTCGCGTCGGAGAACAAGACGCTCGCGCATCCGGCCTCCGTCGATTCGCTGCCGACATCGGCGAACCAGGAAGACCATGTGTCGATGGCGACGTTCGCCGCACGCAAGCTCGGCGATATCGCCGAGAACACCGCGAACATCCTGTCGATCGAATTGCTCGCCGCCGCCCAGGGCGTCGATCTGCGCGCGCCGCACAAGACCAGCCCGAGCTTGCAGAAGGTGATGGATCTCGTGCGCAAGGACGTCGCGCACTACGAGCTCGATCACTACTTCGCACCGGATATCGCGGCGGTCACGAAGCTCGTGCAGGCCGGCGCGGTCGCGAAGCTGAGCCCGTTCTCGTTCGTGTCGGAACAATGAGTCGCCGAGAGCGCGGATCACGACAATGAACGCACCCGCTTATCAGGGCATCAAGGACTTCATCCTCGCGCGCATTCATGCGGGCGAGTGGGCCGAAGGCGACCAGGTGCCCTCCGAAAACGAGCTTGCGCGCGAGTTCAGCGTCGCGCGCATGACGGTCAACCGCGCGTTGCGCGAGCTGACCTCGGAGCAGGTGCTCACACGCGTACAAGGCTCGGGCACATTCGTCGCCCGGCCCAAGTACGAGTCGACCCTGGTGGCGATCCGCAGCATCTCCGATGAAATCGTCGCGCGCGGTCACCGCTATCAGGCGAAGGTGCTGAACATCGGCGCCAGCATCGCCGATGCGGCGCTCGCCGAAGAGATGCAGGTGAGCGCGGGCAGCCCCGTGTTTCATTCGCGTCTGCTGCATTTCGAAAACGACGAGCCGGTGCAGTTGGAGGAACGCTGGGTCAATCCGGCCGTCGCGCCCGAATACGGGCTGCAGGACTTCACGAACACCACGCCGAACCAGTACCTCGTGCGCGTCGCGCCGCTGCAGCGCGTCGAGTACCGCATCGAGGCGCTCGCCGCCGACGACATCACGCGCGAGCTGTTGAACATGAGTGAACGCGAGCCGTGTCTGGTGCTGCACCGGCGCACGTGGTCGCAAGGCGAGGTCGCCTCGATCGCGAATCTGTGGCATCCGGGCACCCGTTACCGCTTCACTGGGCATTTCTGAATTCGCTTTTTCGCGCCTTTTCGCGCTTTTTCGCGCCTTCTCGTTTCCGCCGAATCTTTATCGAACATCTTCCGCATTCCGAGGGACACCATGAACAATCCGAAACACATCGATCCGCGTCTTGATCCGACTCGCACGATCCGCGCACCGCGCGGCGCGGAAAAGACCTGCAAGACCTGGATCGCGGAAGCCGCGTACCGGATGATCCAGAACAATCTGGACCCCGAGGTCGCCGAGCACCCGCACGCGCTCGTCGTGTACGGCGGCATCGGCCGCGCCGCGCGCAACTGGGATTGCTTCGACCAGATCCTCGCGTCGCTGAAGGACCTGAACGAAGACGAAACGCTGCTGATTCAATCGGGCAAGCCGGTCGGCGTGTTTCGCACGCATGCGGACGCGCCGCGCGTGCTGCTCGCGAATTCGAATCTGGTGCCGCATTGGGCGACCTGGGAACACTTCCACGAACTCGACCGCAAGGGCCTGATGATGTACGGCCAAATGACCGCGGGCAGCTGGATCTACATCGGCAGCCAGGGCATCGTGCAGGGCACCTACGAGACCTTCTTCGCGGTCGCGAACCAGCACTTCGACGGGGAGCCTGCGGGCCGCTGGATTCTGACCGGCGGTCTCGGCGGCATGGGCGGCGCGCAGCCGCTCGCGGCGACGATGGCGGGCTTCTCGATGATCGCGGTCGAATGCGACGAGACGCGCATCGACTTCCGTCTGAAGACGCGCTATGTCGACACGAAAGCGAAGACGCTCGATGAAGCGCTCGCGATGCTCGACGAAGCGGAAAAGGCCGGCAAGCCGATCTCGGTCGGCCTGCTCGGCAATGCCGCCGACGTGTTCGCCGAGTGCGTCGCGCGCGGCATCACGCCGGATTGCGTGACCGACCAGACCAGCGCGCACGATCCGATCCACGGCTACCTGCCGCAAGGCTGGACGGTGGAAGACTGGCGCGAGCGTCAGAAGACCGCGCCGGACAGCATCGTCACGCCGGCCAAACAGTCGATGGCGAGGCAAGTGCAAGCGATGTTGACGTTGCAGGAACGCGGCGCGGCCACGCTCGACTACGGCAACAACATCCGTCAGATGGCGCTCGAAATGGGCGTGGAAAACGCGTTCGATTTCCCCGGCTTCGTGCCGGCGTATATCCGCCCGCTGTTCTGCGAAGGCAAGGGCCCGTTCCGCTGGGTTGCGCTGTCGGGAGACCCCGAGGACATCTACAAGACCGATGCGAAGGTCAAGGAGCTGATCCCCGACGATCCGCATCTGCACAACTGGCTCGACATGGCGCGCGAACGCATCGCGTTCCAGGGCCTGCCGGCGCGGATCTGCTGGGTCGGCGTGAAGGATCGTTATCGTCTCGGCCAGGCGTTCAATGAAATGGTCAAGAACGGCGAGCTGAAGGCGCCGATCGTGATCGGCCGCGATCATCTCGACACGGGCTCGGTCGCGAGCCCGAACCGCGAAACCGAATCGATGAAGGACGGCTCGGATGCGGTCAGCGACTGGCCGTTGCTGAACGCGCTGCTCAATACCGCGGGCGGTGCGTCGTGGGTGTCGCTGCATCACGGCGGCGGCGTCGGCATGGGCTTCTCGCAGCACTCGGGCGTCGTGATCGTCGCGGACGGCACCGAAGCCGCGCACCAGCGCCTCGGCCGTGTGCTGCTGAACGATCCGGCCACCGGCGTGATGCGTCACGCGGATGCCGGCTATGAACTCGCGCAGCAGACCGCACGCGAGGCGGGTCTCAATCTGCCGATGCTGGGACGCTGATCGTGACCCGGACCCACCACGCCGGCAACATGGCAAGCGTCACGCTGATTCGCGGCGCCGAGCTCGTGGCGGCGCCGTGGAAAAACGGCGGCGGCGTTACGCGCGAGGTCGCGGCGTTGCCGTCGCCGGTCGGCGGGCAGGGTGCGGGCGCCGACTTCGTGTGGCGTGTGAGCGTCGCCGATGTCGCGCAGGCCGGGCCGTTCTCGCGCTTCGACGGCGTCGACCGGACGCTCGTGCTGCTGTCTGGCGCGGGCATGCTGCTCGATGAGCTGGGCGACACGGGCGTCATGTCGACGCATGTGCTGCGGCAGCCGCTCGACGTCGCGCGCTTTAGCGGCGAGACGCGCATCGACGCGCGTCTCGTCGCTGGCGCGACGCGCGACTTCAACCTGATGGTGCGGCGCGACGTGGCGCAGGGCGAGCTGGACGTGTGGCGTGTCGGCGCGAAGCAGGACGCGCCGCGCGTGCTCGACGGCGACGTGGCGCTGCTGTTTTGCGCGGGCGGCGCGGTCACGGTCGCGCTGGCGGCGGACCACGCGCAAGCGGTGCGGCTCGACACCGCCGATGCGTTGCGCGTCGACGGGCCGAACGCGCTCGCTTGCACGCTAACGGGCGACGGCGCGGTGCTCGCGATCACGATTCGCTACACGCGATGACGATTCAATCATGATCGGGCATTGCATGCGCTCCATCACGGCCAACCCATCCACAGACACGCAACGAGCGGCAAAGAGCACGCGATGAAGCAAACCGTCTGGCATCACCTGAATTTGTGCCCGCAGGGCGATCCTCGCCACACGCTCGCCGATGCCGCGATCGCCGTCGAAGACGGCCGCATCGCGTGGCTCGGCGGGTTCGCCGAGTTACCCGCGCAATACGCCGGATGGCCGCGCGAAGATCTGCGCGGCGCGTGGGTGACGCCGGGCCTGATCGATTGTCATACGCACCTCGTGTATGGCGGCCAGCGCGCCGACGAATTCGCACAGCGCCTCGCGGGCGTCAGCTACGAAGAAATCGCGCGACAGGGCGGCGGGATCGTGTCGACGGTGCGCGCGACGCGCGCGGCGGACGAAGCGTCGCTGTGCACGCAAGCGGCGGCGCGGCTCGAACCGCTGCTCGCCGAAGGCGTGACGGCGATCGAAATCAAATCGGGCTACGGTCTCGATCTCGCGAGCGAGCGCAAGATGCTGCGCGTCGCGAGACAACTCGGCGAGCGCTATCCGGTCACGGTCTATACGACGTTTCTCGGCGCGCACGCGCTGCCGCCCGAATTCGCGGGCCGCGCCGACGCGTATATCGGCGAAGTCTGCAACACGATGCTGCCCGCGCTCGCGGACGAAGGCCTCGTCGATGCGGTTGACGTGTTTTGCGAGCGCATCGGTTTTTCGCTGGAGCAAAGCGAGCGTGTGTTCAACGCAGCCGCGCGCTACAAGCTGCCGGTCAAGATGCACGCCGAGCAGTTGTCGAACGGCGGCGGCACCGCGCTCGCGGCGCGGCATCGCGCGCTGTCGGCGGACCACCTGGAGTTTCTCGACGAAGCCGGCGTCGCCGCGATGAAGGAAGCGGGCACCGTCGCGGTGCTGCTGCCGGGCGCGTACTACTTCATCCGCGAGACGCAGTTGCCGCCGCTCGAACTGCTGCGGCGCTACGAGGTGCCGATCGCGATTTCGACCGACAGCAACCCGGGCACGTCGCCGGCAACTTCGTTGCTGCTGATGATGAACATGGCGAGCACGCTGTTTCGCATGACCGTGCCCGAGGTGCTGCAGGGCGTTACCACGCACGCGGCGCGCGCGCTCGGCAAAGCCGGGGAGCACGGTGCGCTGCAGGTCGGTCGCGCGGCCGACTTCGCGGTGTGGTCGGTCGATTCGCTGGCCGAGCTCGCTTACTGGATTGGCCGGCCGTTGTGCGCGCGCGTCGTGCGCGCGGGCGAAACCGTTTATACGCGGCGCGGGTCGAGTGTGACCTGAACCGAATCAGAACCTGAGAGATGACCCAATCCAATCAATCGCTGTTCGCCGCCGACGCGTATCTGCCCGAGGGCTGGCGCCGCAACGTGCTGCTCGAATGGGACGCGCGCGGCACGCTGAGCGCCGTCACGCCGGATCGACCCGAAGCGCCGGCCGGTGTGCCGAAAGCGGCCGGTCCGCTGATGCCTGGCATGCCCAACCTTCACTCGCACGCGTTTCAGCGCGCGATGGCGGGGCTCACCGAATATCGCGCAAACGCGACCGATAACTTCTGGTCGTGGCGCGACCTGATGTATCGCTTCGCCGCGCGCATCACGCCGGAAGGCCTCGCGAGCGTCGCGCAGTGGCTCTACATCGAAATGCTGAAGGCGGGCTATACGTCGGTGTGCGAGTTCCACTACGTGCATCATGCGCAGGACGGCCAGCGCTACGCGAATCAGGCCGAGCTTGCTGAGCGCGTGGTCGATGCGGCGGCGGCGAGCGGCATCGGCATGACGATGCTGCCGGTGCTGTATCAGTACAGCGGCTTCGGCGCGCGCGCGCCGCGCGAGGATCAACGGCGCTTCATCAATACGCCGGAGAGCCTGCTCGATCTGCTCGGCACGCTGCGCGCCGCGCGCCCCGAACATGCGGCACTGCGTTACGGTGTGGCGCCGCATTCGCTGCGCGCGGTATCGGAAGCATCGTTGCGCGCGCTGCTTGGCGGCATCGATGCGAGCGCGCCCGTGCATATCCATATCGCCGAGCAAACCGCCGAGGTGGACGCGTGCATCGAAACCGAAGGCGCGCGGCCGGTGCAATGGCTGCTCGATCGTTTCGAGGTGGATAGCCGCTGGTGTCTCGTGCACGCGACCCATGTCGATCCGCATGAAACGCTCGCGCTCGCGAAAAGCGGCGCGGTCGCGGGTCTGTGTCTGACCACCGAGGCCAATCTCGGCGACGGCATTTTCCCCGCGCACGACTATCTGGACGCGCACGGCCGCATCGGCGTCGGCTCGGATAGCCATATCGGCGTCGACTGGCGCGCCGAATTGCGTCTGCTCGAATACGGCCAGCGTCTGACGCGCCGGCAGCGCAACGTGCTGGCGTCGGCGCAGGCTCCGCATGTCGCGGACCGCCTGTATGGGGCCGCGCTCGACGGCGGCGCGCGCGCGACCGGCCGCGCGGTCGGCGCGTTGCAGCCCGGCCATCGCGCGGACTGGCTCGTGCTCGACTCCTCTCATTCGAGCATCGCCGAGCACGAGCGAGAAGCGTGGCTGTCGGGCGTTGTATTCTGCGAGCACGGCGATACGCCGATCCGCGACGTCTATGCGGGCGGCATCAAGGTCGTCGACGATCGCCGGCATCGCGACGAAGAGCGCGCATATGCGCGCTATCGCGCGGCGCTCGCGGAACTGCTCAAATAACGGTGATGAGCGCCGAACCGATTCTCCGATCCCACTGATTCCGGACTGACATGACTGCTTCGAACCTCACGCCGGTTTTCTCGCTGCATCAGGGAAGCCTGCCGCTGCTGATCTCGATCCCGCATCTGGGCACGCAAATCCCCGCCGACATCGCCGCGACGATGACGCCGGTCGCGCAACGCACCGACGATTGCGACTGGCATCTCGATCGCCTGTACGCGTTCGCGAAGGTTCTCGGCGCGTCGTTCCTGACGCCGACCTACGCGCGCTACGTGATCGACCTGAACCGTCCGCCCGACGGCGCGAACCTGTACCCGGGGCAGGACACCACGGGTCTCTTGCCGGTCGATACGTTCGACAAGGAACCGCTCTATCGCGACGGCCATCTGCCCGACGACGCCGAAGTCGCGCGCCGGCGCGATGCGTACTGGAAGCCGTATCACGACGCGCTCACCGGCGAAATCGCGGCGCTGAAGGCGAAGCACGGCAAGGTGCTGCTGTGGGAAGCGCATTCGATCCGCTCGCGCGTGCCGCGATTTTTCGACGGACGTCTGCCGGACTTCAACTTCGGCACGTCGAACGGTGCGAGCGCGGCGCCGGGACTAGGCGACGAACTGGCCGCGCTGGTCGAGCGCCACGGCGGCTATACGGCGGTCGCGAATGGCCGCTTCAAGGGCGGCTATATCACGCGCCAATATGGTCAGCCCGAGCAGGGCGTGCATGCGGTGCAACTCGAACTGTCGCAGATCACGTACATGGAAGAGCGCTTGCCTTATGCATACGATGAAGACCTCGCCGCGAAGGTCGCGCCGTTGCTCGAAGCGCTGGTGACGACGGCTCTCGCTCGCGTGAAAGCAGCCTGACGCCGAGGTGACCTGACGGGTGCCGTGAAGACGGCGGCGGCGTGCATCGGTTAGCGGATCGCGAAGGTGTAACAGCATGTGTCCGTGATTGCATATCGGCGCGATCATATGGAATGGTTTGGGCGTCGAGCGCGCACTGCGTATCGTGCGCCGGCTGTTTCACGACGCGGCGCGCCATGAAAAAAAGCCCCGCGAAAGCGGGGCTTTTTATGTGCCACCGCGTCCGTTGGACACGGTTTCACCGCCATTAGTGGCAGCGCTTTTCCCAATGATGATGAACCTTCACCTTATGGCACTCGTGGTGATGTTCATAAGCTTGAGCGGGAGCGATCGCGCTCAGGGTGGCGACGGCTGCGGCGATGGCGAGAACGATTTTCTTCATTACAAAACCCTTAAGTCAATGTTGTGGAGCGACCCATGCAGCACGACCCGTGCCGCATCGGCGTGTAAGCATGCCACATCGAGCGCCCGCGAATAGGAACGGTGCGCAAAGACGTGTGTCAATGCAACAGGCGATGTGTTGTAAGCCCTGTTTTAGCGCGCTTTGCGCTGAATTGGCCGGTGCGTACCATGTCATGCGTGTACCTTCGGCATCTGGGCCCCACCGCACGCAGGGCGGCATAGCTGCATTGCACGCGACACCGCGAGACGACTACCCTTTCAAAACGATGACGTGCGCGACGCGGTCATCGATTCATCAGGCGAAAAGATGGAAGACCCAGCGATGGAAGATTCCGACGAATTGCTGCTGCCAGTCTGGCGCGCGAACCTGGTGTTGCTGACCAGCGAGGTTGGCGCCGCGACCCGGCTCGCGCGCATGATGACGTTTTCCGCGAGCTATCTGAAGCTGATGCTGTCCGGCCAGCGCGAATTCAGCGAGGAATTCGTGCGCGGCGTCGAGGCGGTTACCGGTTTGCCGGGCGGCTGGATGAACGTGCCGCACAGCGGTCACGAGATTCCGCCGAATGCGCGCGAGGCGATCGACAACGAGCAGCCGCTCGCGCGCTTTCGCGGCACCGCGCATCCGGTGCGCAAGAAGACGGTGCTGCGGCCCGAGCCGATTTTCGGGCAACCGGGGCCCGCGCGTCGCGTCGAGGAAGAAACGCTCGATGTCGAAGCGCACCGCCGGCATGTGCATTTTCGCAAGGTACGCGATGTCGCGACGCAGGAAGTGCGGCGCTTCGAGCGGCATCTGCTGCATGCGCCGGTCGAACTCGCGTCGATGCGTGCGAAGGTCGAGGACGTGATGGCCGCGGCCGAACTCGACGACCGCATTCAGGCCGATCTCGAGGGCCGGCTCGAACAGATCGACAAGCACCGGCACATGCTGCTGCGGCACGTGGAAAAACTGCAGGCGCTGCTGAGCCAGCTCGACGACGGCGAGTGATCGCGACTGACGGCGGCCCCGGTCCGAAACGCGCGGGCCGGCGATGTGCTACAACGACGACACGAATCTTGCCGAGGTGGATCTTGGGGAACATCGTCGTCAGGTTGGCGCACGCGTCGCTCGCGCGAAGCGTGCGCGCCGCGGCGCTGCTTGCGGCGCTGACTGCGGCGCTGACTGCGGCGAGCGGCATCGCCTTCCCCCTTCGCGCGAGCGCCGCCGAAATCGCTACCTCCCCCAACGAACGCGCCCCTGCGACGATCGAGCGCGACGTCCATTTGTTCGTGATCCAGAAAGACGGCTCCATCGAGGAACACGACGACACGGTGATGCGCGCGGACACGGCCAGCGGTGTCGACGCAATCGCGCAACGCTACGTGTGGTTCAACAAGGACATCGAGCAGGTGCAACTGCTGGCCGCCGAAACGATCGATCCCGACGGCACCGCGCATGCCGTCGGTCCCGAGGCGATCCGCGACGTGCAGGAGCCGCGTTCGTCCGGTGCGCCGAGCTTCGAGGACGGAGTGTTGCGCACCGTGATCTTCCCCGGCGTCACGAGCGGCTCGCGCGTGCATCTGGCGTTTCGCAAGACCCGCGCGAAGCCGCTGCAGGCGGGCACTTTCGGTTATCTGGTCGAGCCGTCGCTCGAACCCGTCGACGAGCAGCGTCTGATCTTCGATCTGCCCGCCGACGTGCCGCTCTACGCGGACGCGCGCGGCTACGTCGCGGTGCCGCCCGTCACCGCGAACGGCCGCACCCGCTATGAGTTCGACTATCGGCACGGCCCGTATCCGCGCGTCGAAGCGGGCGCGGTCGGCTATGCGAACTGGGGCGACCGGCTGATGGTGTCGACGGTGCCGGACTTCGCGAGCTTCGCCGCGCGCTATCGCGGTCCCGCCGATAACGACGCGACCCGCGACGATCCCGCGATCGTCAGTCTTGCGCAGCAACTGACGGCCGGCCTCGGCGATCCGCGCGACAAAGCCCGCGTCTTATACGACTGGATGCGTCTGAACATCCGCTACGTCGCGCTTTTCCTCGGCGAGACGGCGGCGATTCCGCACAAGGCGGCCGATATCCTGCGCAACCGCTATGGCGACTGCAAGGACCACGTCGCGCTATACGGTGCGTTGCTCGCGGCGGTCGGCATTCGCAGCGAGCCGGTGCTGCTGAATCTCGGCCCGTACTACACGTTGCCCGAGGTGCCGGGCTACGGCGCGAGCGCGATCAATCACGCGATCATCTGGATTCCCGAGTTGGCGCAATTCGCGGACACGACGGCGGGCGGCACCGCGTTCGGCTATCTGCCTGGCGGCGTGATGGACCGGCCGGTGCTGCTCGTCGACGCCGGCGTGCTCGCGCGCACGCCCGCCACTCAACGGCACGAACGCAACGCGCGCGTGCAGATCGACATCGATGAAAACGGCACCGCGCATTACGCGTACCGCGTCGAAGACCGGGGCTATCCCGCGGAGATCGAACGCAACACGTTCCGACGCGCGACGCGCGAGGGCGCGCAGCAGATTGCCGCGAGCCGTCTGCTGAAAACGGGCTTGCATGGCACCGCGCAGTTGCAGACCGACGACGTCGCCGTGACCGGCGGACCGTTCGCGACGTCGATGCAGGGCAGCGTGCCGCATCTGATCTGGCCAGACGGCACAACCGCCGTGCCGGCGCTGACGAGTCTCGCCGGCGGCATGAACTCACAGGTCGAGGCGTGGCTCGCGGAACCCGTCAGAACGCAGCCGTGGGCATGCATCGGCGGGGAGTTCGATGAAACGCTGGAACTGAGTTTGCCGCGCTTCGTGCGCGTGACGGACCTGCCGACCGACAGCACGGTCGAGGACCCGTTGCTCTCATTTGCGTCGCGCTACGTGTTCGATCCGGCGACGCGCACGTTGCAGGTCAACCGGCATCTGCGCGCCGCGTTCGGCCACCAGATGTGTACGGCTGACGAGTTCGCGGCGATTCGCGACGACCTCGTGCGCATCGAGCGCGATCTGGATGCCGAGGTGGTCGTCAGGGCGGCGGCCGCGAGGCAGTAGCGCGCCCCGCGCCGACCGTAAGCCGGGCAGGGCCGCTACGATTCGCTGGACGGCGAACTCAGGTGCCGCTCTTCGTGACGACCGGCACCCAGGCGCCGTTCTTCACCTGATACAGCGTCGAGGCGCCGCTCTTCAACGCGCCGGTGTTGTCGAACGAGATCTTGCCGGTCACGCCGTCGTAGTCGATCGACTTGAGCACCGGGCGGTACATGTTCGGCGAGTCGGATTTGGCCTGCTGCATCGCCTTGATCGCGACCCATGCGCCGTCATAACCGAACGGCGCATACGACAGCACATCCGCGCCGAAGCGCTTCTTGAACTTCGCGTTGAAGTCCTTGCCACCCGGCAGTTGCGCGAGCGGGCGGCCGTATTCCCAGGCCATCGCTCCGTCGGACGCATCGCCCGCGAGCTTGATGAAGTCTTCGTCCATCACGCCGCCGCCGCCGACCAGTTGCGCGTTCAGGCCGAGCTGCTTCATGCGCCGCGCGAAGCCCGCCGCCTGGCTGTCGAGGCCGGCGAAGAACACGAGGTCCGCATTGGCGCCCTTGAACTTGGTGATCTGCGTGCTGAAATCGACCGCGTGGTTGTCGGTGTAGTCGCGCGCGACGATCGTGCCGCCGTGCGCCTTCACGGCCTTCTCGAACTCGTCGGCTTCGCCCTGGCCGAACGCGGTGCGATCGTCGATGATCGCGATGCGCTTGGCCTTCGTTACCTCGACCGCATAAATGCCTGCGTTGCCGGCGTTCTGCGCATCGGTCGAAATCACCATGAAGGTGTTCGCGAAGCCGCGGCCCGTGATGATCGGATTCGTCGCGGCGGGATCGAGCACCGGAATGCCGGCCTGCTCGTAGACCTGCGAGGCCGGGATCGTCGTGCCCGAGTTGAAGTGACCGACCACCACCGCGACGCCCGAGTCGACCAGCTTCTGCGCGGCCTGCACGCCGACGCGCGGGTCGGCCTGGTCGTCCTGCGAGACGATCTCGAAGTGCGCGACCTTGTCGCCGATCTTGATCTTCTGTGCGTTGGCCTCGTCGATCGCGAGCCGCACACCGTTTTCCAGATCCTTGCCGTAGCCGGCGTTGGCGCCCGTCAGCGGTGCGGCAAAACCGATCTTGACCGGCAGGTCGTCGGCGAAACTGGCAGCAGGCGCGACGGCAAACATCGCACCCACGAGCATGGCCAGCGGTTTCAGCGTGTTGCGAAGACTCATGGTCTCTCCTTGCATCGACGGTTGTTATGAAAGCGGTGCGACAAAAGCGGTACGACACGTGAGGCCGAGGCAAGCCCTCGCGCATCGCAAGGCTACGAAGGATCGGTCGCCGCTCACAATGCTGGAATACACGCAGTGGCGTTGCGCTTCGCAGCGTGTTCGCGGGTCAATCTGGGGCGAATATAGAAAGCCAAATTGCCGTCGTCTTGGCAATTCGTGGCGTTTTGGATGAGCATTTCGGCATAGCGGGCCGTGTGCGCATCACGTCCACAAGGAGCGTGCGTGAGGCATCCAGGCTGGCTTGCCGCGAGAAGTTCCGCTGCGGCTGCGGATTGCGGCATACGCTTAAGAAACCGGCGCGAGCGCGCCGGCCGGTGTTGCGGTGTTGCGGAGTTAGCGTTGGGGCGGAGAGATTCGAGCCTTTCGCCTAGCGCTCGCCTTGCTGACGCAGCAATTCCTCACGCAGACGCAGAAGCGGCGCCTTCGTGTCTTCGTCGGCCCACGTGTCGAGATCGTCGATTGCGCGCTGGCAGCCGTCGAGCACCACGTCCAGATCGACCGGCACGCCGTTGTTCAGTGCGAATTCGATCGTTTCGGCGAATTGCTGGCACTCGTCCTCGCCGTACGAGATGTCGAGATTGTCGGCGATGATTTCGGCGATGTTGCTGCGTGCCTTGTCGTCGGCCGTCACCATCTCGACAATGCCGCGCGCGACGGCAGGCGAGTAGTAGAGCGCGATATCGAGCCATTGCGCGGGATCGAAGTCGGGCTGGTCGAACTGGTTCTCGAAGTACTCGATCGCTTCCTGTTCGTGCGCTTCGTCCGCGTCGACGCTGATGCACAACTGCTCAAAAAATTCTTCCCGCTCGCTGCGGATATGACCGTCCATCGAATGCCTCGTCTGCTGAATGCCGAATGCTGAAAAATCCCGTGGAATGCGGGCGCAAGCCCCGTTCCACGCGGCACGCATTATAGGACGGCTGCTGGCGCAACGTTGGTGGCGGCGTCCAGCAACGGGTGACTCGCGTCAGTGACTTGAGCTCGACCTAAGCCGTCTCCGCAACCCATGCATCGAACCACTCGCGCGGCTGGGCGATTTCATTTTGCATCGCCACGAGTTCGAGTTCATAGCGCCCGGCCTGCCAGGTCGCCTTGACCACCGCGTTGACCGCGGCGAGCGTGTGCTCGAAGGCCGAGCGGATCGAATCGCCGAGCAGCGTGCGCGCGACGAAGACCGCGCTCGTCAGATCGCCGACGCCGACCGGCTGGCGCGCGAACGGATAGAGCGGGCGCTGTCCCATCCACGCTTCGCGTTCGGTGACGACGAGCATGTTGAAGCGGTCGGCGGGACTGTTGCGATCGAGCAGATGCTTGACGAGCACGAGCTTCGGCCCGCGCGCGAGCACCTCGCGGCACGCGGTGACGGCTTCCTCGAGCGTCTCGATCTCGCGGCCGACGAGGCGCTGCAATTCGATGTGATTCGGCGCGATCCCGTCGGCGACCTGCGGCATTTCGTTGACGAGGAATTCCTGGATGCCGGGATCGACCTTGTAGCCGCCCATGGCGCCCATCACCGGATCGCAAAAGTACCAGGCGCGGGGATTGGCCGCCTTCACGGCCTTGACGATGTCGATCACCGCCTGCGCCTGTTCCGTCGTGCCGAGATAGCCGGAGAGCACCGCGTCGCAGCGCGGCAGCATGCCGATCGCGCCGATGCTGTCGACGAGATCTTCCATCTTCGATGCGTCGATCGCGCTGCCGCTCCAGTGCCCGTATTGCGTGTGATTCGATAGCTGCACCGTATTGAGCGGCCACACGTTGACGCCGAGCCGGCACATCGGAAACACGGCCGCGCTGTTGCCGGCGTGACCGAACACGACATGGGACTGGATGCTCAGAACGTTTTTCGTCATGGTAAGGCTCGCGCAACCGGTCATGCGCGATCAACAAAGCGGGAAGGGAGTCTCGCGCGGGTGGGCCGATGGCCCCGGCGCCGCGCGGCAGTCATGCTTGATACAGATGGTGCAGGAAAAACGCACAAAATGCATAGCCGGCAAGTCAGCAAACGATACAGGAGTTTGACAGCCGCGAGTTGATCCGTCCCCGTGCTGTTGCGCCGAACCATCAAACGCGCCTGAACATTAACGAAATCTGACAGTTTCCCGCGTGGCCGATGCTTCAGACGAGTTCGCGATACAAAGCCAGATAGCGGTCGGCCGAGGCGCCCCAGCCGAAGTCCTGGCGCATTGCGCGCCGCTGCGCGGCTTTCCATTCGGTGCGGCGTCCGTACAGCGCAAATGCACGGCGGATCGCTGCGGCGAGTCCGGCCGGATCGAAGCGGTCGAACACGAAGCCGGTGGCGAGATCGTCGGCGAGGTTTTCGAGTGATGCGTCGGCGACCGTATCGGCGAGACCGCCGACGCTGTGCACGAGCGGCAGCGACCCGTAGGCGAGCGCATAGAGTTGCGTGAGCCCGCACGGCTCGAAGCGTGACGGCACCGCGACCACGTCGCTGCCGGCGATGATTGTATGCGCGAGCGCTTCATCGAAACCGAGTTCGACCGCGACCGATTCGGGATGCGCCTGCGCGACCATCTTCAGGCCATTCTCGAGCGCCGGATCGCCGGTGCCGAATACGACCAGTTGGCCTCCGCGCTTGACGATCTCGGGCACCGCGCCGAGCAGCAGATCGAGGCCTTTCTGTTCGGTCAGCCGGCTCACCACGCCGAACAGCAGCGCGTCGCTTCGTTGCGCGAGGCCGAAGCGCTTTTGCAGCGCTTCCTTGCAGGCGAGCTTGCCGGCCAGCCGCGACGAGCTGAAGCGCGTTGCGAGCAGCGTATCGCTGGCGGGATTCCACACCGTGTAGTCGACGCCGTTCAGAATCCCGCTCAGATCGTGCGCGCGATGGCGCAGCAGCGCATCGAGCCCACCGCCGTGCGCGAGCGTCTGGATTTCGCGCGCATAGTTCGGGCTGACGGTCGTGATGCGGTCGGCGTAATAGAGCCCCGCCTTCAGGAACGACAGCTGTCCGTAGAATTCGACGCCGTGCATATTGAAGAAATCGTGCGGCAGGCCGAGCAGGCCGAACTGATGCGCGGGAAAGATCCCCTGGTACGCGAGGTTGTGGATCGTGAACACGCTGTGCGCCGGCGCGCGGCCGTGCTCGCGTTCGGCGGCTTTCAGGTAGGCGGGCGCGAGTCCAGCGTGCCAATCGTGCGCGTGGACGATCTGCGGCGACCACGTCGGGTCCATTTGCTGCGCGAGTTGCGCGGCGACCCAGCCGAGCAGCGCGAAACGCTGCGCGTTGTCGCCGTACGGCACGTGTTCGTCGTTCAGATACGGGTTGCCGGGGCGGTCGTACAGCGACGGGGCCCGGATCACGTAGACCGCGAGCCCGTTGGTGGGCAGCGTGCCGCGTTCGAGCGTCACGTTCGGCGCGCCGAAGCGGTTGCCCAGTTGCGCGACCGGTTGAAGATCGTGCAAGCCGGCGAGTACCGCCGGAAAGCCGGGCAGCAGCACGCGCACGTCGGCGCCGCGCTCGATCAGCGCGGACGGCAGCGCGCCCGCGACGTCGGCGAGACCGCCCGTTTTGAGAAGGGGATACAGCTCGCTTGCGACGTGCAGGGCGCGAATCGTCATTGGCCGGGTCTCTGTCGGGTTGGCAGGGTTGCTCGGGTTGGTAAAAGGTCAGCGGTGTTGCGGGTGAAGCCGGATGAAGCGAGGAAAGGCATGGCCGGCGGCGCCGTGGCCGCCGGTGCATGCATGCGGCGGGCGCGCTACTTAGGATGCTTGCGCAGCGCTTCCTGCGTGACCAGCACGACGCCATCGTCGGTGCGATAGAAGCGCTCGGCGTCGCGCGCCGGGTCTTCGCCGATCACGGTGCCTTCCGGAATCGTGCAGCCGCGGTCGATCACCACCTTCTGCAGGCGGCAACTCGCGCCGACCGTGACCTGCGGCAGCAAGACTGCCTCATTGATATTACAGAACGAACTCACTTTCACGTTCGACGACAGCACCGAGCGCGAAATCTGCGAGCCCGAGATCACGCAGCCGCCGCAGACGAGCAGGTTGTTGCCCGAACCCTGCAGCCCCTTCATGTCGCGTACGAACTTCGCGGGCGGCAACTGCTCCTGGTAGGTCCAGATCGGCCACGACTCGTCGTACAGGTCGAGGGTCGGGATCGTCGAGGCGAGGTCGAGGTTCGCGGCCCAGTACGCGTCGATCGTGCCGACGTCGCGCCAGTACGGCTCGACGCTCGGGTCCGACGACACGCACGACATGCTGAACGGATGCGCGATCGCCACGCCCTGGGTGACCACGCGCGGCAGGATGTCCTTGCCGAAGTCGTGGTCGGTATCGATCGCGGCGATGTTCTCCTCGAGCTGCGTGTACAGGTAGTCGGCGTTGAACACGTAGATGCCCATGCTCGCGAGCGCCGTGTCGGGACGGCCGGGTATCGCGGGCGGGTCGGCCGGTTTTTCGACGAAGCCGGTCACGCGGCGGTTTTCGTCGACCGCCATCACGCCGAACGCGACCGCATCCATGCGCGGCACCTCGATGCAGCCGACCGTGCAGTCGGCGCCGCTGTCCGCGTGATCGGCGATCATGCGCGTGTAGTCCATCTTGTAGATGTGGTCGCCCGCGAGCACGACCACATACTTCGGACGGATCGAGCGGATGATGTCGAGGTTCTGGAACACCGCGTCGGCGGTGCCGCGATACCAGTGCGCGCCTTCGACGCGCTGCTGCGCGGGCCACAGATCGATGAACTCGCCCATCTCGCCGCGCAGGAAGCTCCAGCCGCGCTGCAGATGCCGCAGCAGCGAATGCGCCTTGTACTGCGTGACCACCGCGATGCGGCGGATGCCGGAATTCAGGCAATTGGAAAGCGCAAAGTCGATGATCCGGTATTTGCCGCCGAAGTGGACCGCCGGTTTCACACGCTTGTTCGTCAGCGGCCCGAGCCGGGTGCCGCGTCCGCCGGCGAGGACGATCGCTAGAGTAGTGCGCTGTAAGTCGTTCAGCCGTGCCGGAGTATTCATATTTGTCTCCTGTCGATCGGCGCGAGCCCTTCAGCACTCACGCCGACCTCATGCAAGATGGTTGCCTGATTGGTATACCCCCGGGAATGATCTGGCCGCGTCCTCTCCGCTGATGATTTGGGCTGCCTGGCAGTCGTACCGCATTGCCGTTCTTTGCTGCCTGTTTTTCGCGAGTCCGTCTGTCAGTTCTAGCACCGATTGGACTCGAGTGAATAAATGTTTATTGCGGGGGCCGCGTGGCCGACCATCCTGTAACGATCGCCTGTTATGGCGCATTTTTCGGTGCGGCGCAGCACATTGGCCACGAGGTCGTGTCCGGACGATGCTCGAGCGTGTCGGGCGCAATATGCATGCCACGGCGGTGCTGCCGCGCGCCGTGTCCGCGCTGCGCGACTGGCGCCAGAGTTCGGCGGTGCATCGTAGAATCGTGCGCTTCACGCCTCGTGCATCCCTATCGCGTTTTTTCCAGACCATGCCGATGAATCTTCGCCATTCATTCCTGCGTGCCCTGTCGAGTGTCTGCGCCTGTGCCGTGCTGGGCGCGGCGTCTGTTGCCGTGGCCGCCACGCCGGCGAGCGAGGCGAGCCCGGGCGCCGCGAGCGCCGCGGCCGCGTCTTCACTCGACGATTCCGGCCCGGCCTACGGTCCGGAACTGCGGGGCTTCAGCTATCCGGCGCCGGTCGAGCGCTTCGAATTCACGTCGCAGGGGGTGCCTTTGCAGATGGCCTACATGGACGTGAAGCCCGCGCATGCGAACGGCCGCACCGTGGTGTTGCTGCACGGCAAGAATTTTTGTTCTGCGACATGGGATACGACGATTCGCCGGCTAAGTGACGCCGGCTATCGCGTGATCGCACCGGATCAGATCGGTTTTTGCAAATCGAGCAAGCCCGAGCATTACCAGTACAGCTTCCAGCAGCTCGCGCGCAATACGCATGCGCTGCTCGAGTCGCTCGGCATCAGCGACGTGACAGTGGTCGGCCATTCGACGGGCGGCATGCTCGCGGTTCGCTATGCGCTGATGTATCCGCGTGAAACGCAGCAGCTGGTGCTGGTGAACCCGATTGGACTCGAGGACTGGAAGGCGAAGGGCGTGCCGTCGCTATCGGTCGACCAGTGGTACGAGCGTGAGTTGAAGACCAGCGCCGACGGTATTCGCCGCTACGAACAGGCGACTTATTACGCGGGGCAATGGCGCGCGGACTATGAGCCGTGGGTGCAGATGCTCGCGGGCATGTATCGCGGGCCGGGTAAGCAGATCGTCGCGTGGAATTCCGCGCTGCTGGATGACATGATTTACACGCAGCCGGTTTTTTATGAGCTGGGGCAGCTCAGCATGCCGACGTTGCTGTTGATCGGTCAGAAGGACACTACTGCGATCGGCAAGGATGCGGCGCCGCCCGAGGTGCGGGCGAAGCTCGGCCATTATCCTGAACTGGGCCGCGCGGCCGCGAAGGCGATTCCGCACGCGACGCTCGTGGAGTTTGCAGAGCTTGGGCACGCGCCGCAGATGCAAGATCCGGACGCGTTTCATAAGGCGCTGCTCGATGGACTCGCGGCGGTACAGACCGATCGTTGAGCGTCCAACCGGCTTGCTGTCCCGCTACCGTACTCCTGCGTCCTACACCGCCAGGCGAAACTTCCTGGCAGCTACTTTATGGTTTCTCGCGGATTTCCAGGGAGGACGCTCGCGGACAGGCTGTAGTCGGCCACGAACCGCCGTTTGCATGTGTCGGTGACTGGACATCCGAGCGTCGGCTCCGCCCGGTAAACCGGCCATCCGATAGTCGACGATGAACGGTAGTTCACCAGTGCCGTGCTCGCGTTCGCGGCTGGAAACTCCCCGTCAGATCGCCCAACGCCACCGACACAACCCGATCCTCCGCCGGCGCCGGTGATACTGTGGAACGCGCCCGCTACTCACGCCAATGACAGATGCGCACGTCTATCCGAGATAGTCTTGCATCGCGCCAAAGTGCGCACGCACCCGCGCCCGCCACCACAGAATGAGTCGGCGCGTTGTTGAACTCTCGCGACGCTGCTCATCTATCCTTTGCCTTCAAGACGCTTTACTTCCTGTTGAGCTACGTGCGCCACCATGGCCATGGCTGCTCTCTGAATGGCGATGCCTCCGGGGCCGGAGACAAGCGTGGCGATCCGCTGAATCGCCACGCCCAGCAGAATATCCAGTTCGGGCCCCCAGGGCGGAATATGAACGATATGCCCGCCCACGATCTCGTCCCCACCGCCGTCCTGAATGATGCCGGCCAGAATCTGGGCGACCTGCCCGTACACGCCCGGCGGAATCGAAATCCGCGCATTGGCCCGCACAGTGTCGGTCCAGAGTTCCTGAATACCGGTGCGCGTATCCGTCCACAGCGGATAGAACCCCCGAGTGCTGGCGTCCAGTCCAAAATAATCGCCGATAAATGTGACGTTGGAATCCCCATGTGACCACGGCGCGTTGATGGCCGGGTCCCACGGCTGGTCAGTCACGGTAGCCCGATTGAATGAAGCCCCACCATCAACGGACTGGGCCATGATCACATCGATGAGCGGCGCGGACGGTTTGGGTCCAAACTCATAGAACGCACACCCGATCACGCCACCGGGATCGATGACGATCTGTGGGTGAAAGTGCTGCAAGCCGGCGCCTACCGGTCCTGCCAGCAAGGGCTTTCCGGACAGGCCAGTGGGCCAACTGGCCCCGCCGTCGGACGAAACTGCGCAGTAGATGCGAGACACACCTTCGCGGAAGTCGGCCCATGCCACGGCCACCGTGTTCCCGAACACGCTGGCGGACGGAATCGTCAGCACGCGAAAGGTTCCGCCGGGAAACACCGGCCACCCATGTGGCGCCGGCAATCCGGCATCGAGCGTGGAAACACCCGTGGCAGGCGAGGTGGCGGGCGAAAAGCTGTCGCCCCCGTCCGTCGAGACGATCATCTTGATCTCGCTTCCCGCGATCCAGACGATATAGATGTCGCCGTTAGCGGCGACGTCGATCTCCGGCGAAAACGAATCGTTGACGAGCACCGTGCCCGCCGGCGTGGCTCCCGCGCCTGCACCGACCCAGCTTGCTCCATGATCCGTGGTGCGTGCAAAACGCATGTCGGATCCGTCGTCCCATACCGCATAGACGCGGCCATGAAACGGACTCGCCGGATTCGCGTCGCCCGCCGCCCACTGCTTGTCGTCGCCCGTGCTGTTGTGGATCGGCGTCGGCGCACTCCAGGTCTGCCCGCCATCCGTCGACTTGTAGATGACGATGCCAACCGTATCGAAGGTCGGCGGATTGTTGCCCGACAGACCAACCAGATAAACGTTGCCCACGTCGTCCCATGCGAGGGCGGGGTCGGTGAGAAGCGTAAAACCGGAGAGCGTCAAGTCCGCGGAATCATGCCAGGAGAGGCCGCCATCCGTGGAGTATTCGGTCGCCAGAATAAAGTCGTAGTTGTGAATGTCCCTGAACTTCTTGGATCCCGCCACGATCTGTTTCGGGTTGTTGGGATTGACGACGATACTGCTTTCACTTCTCGCGTTGTTCAAGTTTGAATCGTGCGTGACCTGGATATTCGACATGATCCCCTCTATCGGTGAGAGTCCGCCGCGAATCCTCCCTTCATGGTTCTGCCGACGAAGACGTGACCAGCACCATGAAGAGGGGTGAAGACGACAGGTTCAGTCATGCGTGGTGTCATCGCCCTTATCGCCCTTTCTTGCGCGCCTTGGCATCACGTTTCTTCGGTTCCTTGTCCGCTTGCCCGGCATGAGCGCGAACCAGTTCCAGGATGGCGCTGCCGGTCATGACATGGCTGTCGTTGCGCTGGAATAAGGTCACTTTGGCGGGCGCGTCGAGATCGAAGTTTTCTGGCATCCTGACCGACAGCTTCAGGCGCAGCATCTGCCCCGGCTCGATCGCAAAACCGACTCCAGCCACCCGGTGGGTCAGATTCCAATGCTTGCCGGCAAGCTTGGCGCCATGCAGGTGGGTCTTGTCAAGTACAGCCGGTTTCTCTCCCTTCCTGGGCGGAAGCAGTTCGAGAATCATCGGCACGCCGTCGAGCCGGCCGTCCTTGTGGACGATAACCTCGACGAGCCTTGCATGACTGTACGGACTACCTACGATGAAGGGCAACTCGATCAGGCTCTCGGCCTTGGCGAAGACATGGGCATATGAGAGGTTGCGCTGACAGACGTTGTTGTCGCCCCAGAAGTAGCTGCCGTAATCGCAGGTACCGGGCGCGACCAGCACCGGCGCCCCATTGAGCCCGCCTGCGGAGTCATTGTTGTTGCCACGCGCCTCGGCCAACAGGCAGGGGTGCCACGTGCCCTCCTGAGGAATTTGCACGGCCGGCCAGCGAATGGGACCGAAGATGCGCGTAGCGCCCACCGTCAGATTCTGCGGTGCGCTCTCACCCAAATACAGATGCCTCTGCTGGACCGCCACCGTCTGCCAGTCGCCCGGATACCAATCCTGCGGATAACGAAACTCCAGCCCGGGCAGCGCATCGAGCGCGGGATAATTGCCCACGGTAACCGCGAGCGTGACGTTCTCCGCGGGATTGGGCCCCAGGTTGGTGATCTTGCCGTAGATGAAATGATCCGTCACACCGTCGCGCAACAGATCCTGATCGACCCAGACCGTACTGCCGTCCTGCTGCCGCCGAACGATCAGGTCCGGGGCCTCCCAATGATTGCCGGGTGACGGGACCGTTCCAGTGTCGCTCGAGGAGTCCCGGATGTAGACGTTCGCGGGACGGACCGCGACTCGTGCCGTGAACATTTCCTGGGTTCCGGTGCGTGTATCCATCCAGAACGGGAAGAAGCCAAGCGGACTCGCTGCCAGACCGAAGTAATCACCGATGAAGGTGATGCTGGGATCGCCGTGTGCCCAAACGGCATCGACTGTCGGGTCCCATGGCATCTCCGTCACCGTCACCCGGTCCACGAAACTCGCCGCGTTGTCGGCGGACACGGTCAGGACCACGTCGATCAGCGGAGTCGTGCCGCCGCCCTTCGGCCCGAACAGATAGAAATCGCAGCCCACGTCTCCGGCTGGCGTGCAGGCGAGTTGCGGCTGGAACTCGTGCTGATCCGGCGCGGAAACCGCGCCGCCGCTCAGCAACGGCATGCCGGAGCCGGTGCCGGCCTGCCAGGTGGCGCCACTATTGTTGGATCGCGCATAGTAGATGCGTGCGACGTTCTGTCGATAGTCGGCCCAGGCAACCACCAGGTCGGTCGCATTGGCGCCGACACAGGCCGTCGCGACCGTGGGCGTCCGGAACGTCCCACCGGGTAGCTGGCCGGGCAACCCCGTGATTCCGCTCGCGACGGTGGCCGGGTTCGAGAACGAATCCCCGCCATCGGTGGATCGGACAAACTGAATGTCGTTGCCAGCGATGAAGAAGATGTAGACGCTGCTGTCCGCGGCCACCACGACCTGAGGTCCGAAGGAGTCGGGGGCGAGCGAGGTTCCGACCGGGTTCGCACCGGTGCCGCGCCAACTCGCGCCGTAGTCGATCGTGCGCCCGAACAGCATGCCACCCGGACCGTCCCAGGCGGCGTAGACGCGGCCGTGATAGGGGCTTGCGGGATTCGTATCGCCTGCGGCCGACTGCTTGTCATCGCCCTGCGCGGAGTGAATGAGGTTCGGCGGCGACCAGGTCAAACCACCGTCCGTCGACTTGTAGACCGCAATGGCCATCGGCTCCGGGCCCTGAAACGGCAGAGCAACGAGATACGCGCCGCCGACGTCGTCGAAGGCGACCGTCGGATCCGACACGCCGTCCCAACCCGCGAGCAGCCCGAGGGGCGCAGCCTCCTGCCACGATCGGCCCGCGTCGAAGGTCGAATACGCGGCGAGTGAGAACGCATAGGTGTGGGGGTCGGTGAATCGTTTGGACGACCCGACCATGTTGTACGGATTGGTCGGATTGACTTCTAGCGTCGATTCGCTTCGGTCATTGCTGGGGCTGGCATCGCAGGTGACGCGGATGTTGTATCGTGGTCCAAGAATGAGCGGGAGCATGGTTCCTCCGGGGTAGTGCCATTGACAGTAGCCTCTCTGTTCTCTTATCCACCTCGGGAAATAGCTTTGCGTCCGTGGTCGGCACTCGGAGACGGATTGAACTACGAATCCTCGTTGTTGTTAGCTCGAAGACGAACTGTCCCGGCTAGATTCGCAGTTGCTCTGCTCAAATATTTCGATGACCCGGGCGACCCTGATAGGGAAGCGGTGTTCGGTAGGCATCACGCATCGTGCGGGCGCACGTCTCGCGCTGGCGCGCCCATTCCCGACGCGGTCGTCTGCTTACGAGAAAGTCCAATGGCTGAAACGATTCGATAACGCCTGCTCGAAGTGCCCGGAAACGGCCATTCACAATAGGTCGAACTCGCTGAGGTACGAAGGACCGCAATGGCTTCATTTTCTCGAATCGCTGGCTAACGGCTGTTCCGCAAGGTCAACTGATTCGTCACCGATCTGACTCCGCGCACCGATCTTGCCGTGTTGCCGGCGAGCGCGATCTGCCTGTGCTCAGGCACCCATCCCGTCAGCGTCACGACGCCGAGGCGCGCCCTGACCCGAATCCCTGAAGCATCCAGGCTCGGTGTCCGCCTAAGGGCGCTGCGGACGTCACGACTCACGGCGCTATCCGGCCTGTTCTGAAGCCGCGACGTCGAGTCCTCCACCCGCTGCGCTGTCGCGCCAGCACCCATGTTCTCACCCGTGTGCGCGCCAGCGTGGATCGAGCCACAACTTATGGGGACCATAACCAGGATCGCGCAGATTTTTACGCTCGCACCACTCACATTCATGCTCCCTTTCAGCAAAAGACGATCGACCCACAAGTCCGGACTTCGTTTAGGTTCGTCGTTATCGGTGAATGACTCAAGAGGCTATGCCTTCTGCATGGAGCTAGGCGCGCGAGGGGATCCGACGTGGCAGGCCATGGGACTCAGTTCGGCCACAAACCACCGGTCACATGCGCCGCCGGCAGGCCGCTCAGGCGTCGGCTCGACTTCACAACCGGCCATCTGATTGTCACAAGGCGCGCGCTCGTTCATCGGCCAGAAGGGACATCAATCTGAGCGGCCAACGACGCCCAGCTCTACCGAGCGGAGGCGTCTCCCCTGTTGATCCCTGTCAGCGTGCCGGATTGCGTGCCATGACGATCCACGCCGCGCCGTCGATCATCACCGACCGCTCGCCGGGGAGGCCCGCGAAGGCGGCACGAACCGCGGCCGAGGCGCGGGCGCGGATGTCATCAGGCTGATCAGCGAGCGCGCGCGACAGCGGGCCGACCTCGAGCGTCATCTTCACCGCGTCGTCGATCGCAGCGTCCCGCGTCCCGCCCTCGCCGAACGGGACGGAAGCATCGAAGGGCGCGATAGCGATATCGGTGAAGCCGGCCGCCGTCAGGATGCGTGCCACGCGCCCCCGGTCGCCGAACGAAAATGGACCGGGCGCTTCGGGAGCGGGCGGCGCGCTCGGCGGGAGGATGCCCTTGATCGCGCCCATCGGCAGGCGCACCCAATCGTTCTCGGCCGCGCCGCGCCAGCAGACAAAAGCGACCCGCCCGCCAGGCCGCAGCGCGCGTCGCATATGGGCGAACGCCGCTGTCGGATCGTCGAAGAACATCACCCCGAAACGCGAGAACAGGATGTCGAACGCGCCCTCGGGCAGTTCTGCGCTGCTGGCGTCGGCCACCTGGAACAGGACCGGCGTATCCTGTGGCGCAAGCGCGCGGGCCCGGCCGATCAGCGGTGCGGATATGTCCACGCCCAGCACTTGGCCCCCCCGGCCGACGCGGGCGGCCAGTGCCAGAGTCGACGCGCCCGCGCCGCAGCCGACGTCCAGCACACGCTCGCCCTTCATGGGCGCGGCGGCTTCGACCGCGGCCTCGCCGAACACCGACACCATAGCGTCGAGCCGGGCCTGGTTGGCGACCCAGCGCTCCCCGCTTTGACCATTCCAGTCGGCCACCTGATAGGCATTTTGCTGTGCCATGTCATCTCCTTGTTCCGATTCGTTCTTAACTGGCTACCCTTTGTTCGAGGCAAGGGGGAGCCGAACCGATGCCAACGTGCGTATCGTCTCGAACATACCCGCCTCCGCCTGCGATAAGGCGCAAGACCTGCGTGTGATCGTCTCAGGCGTCGAGATCGGTGCCGCCTGGCACCGGACCTCGAAAGACGACCGCTCCTGCCATTCCCGTCAAACTCGACGATCCGTCCTTCACCGCGCCGATCTGCGCCAACCTGTTCGAAGGCGACGACGCAACGGGAGAAGGGAATCTATGCTCTCAAACCAGCATCGACTGCTGGGCGAAGATACCCGCCATCGCGCCCTGCGATGATGCCTGGGTGACCGAGGGCAAGAGAGGCGTGGCGAGGTCGCCGGCGGCGTAGATGCCGGACAAACTGGTTTGGCGGCGCTCGTCGACCTTTAAGGCGATGCCGACGGGCGTATCCACCGTGGCGAGGCCCACTGATTCATGCAGGCTTGCGGACGGCCTGTTGCGCGGATGGGCGAACAGGACGTCGACCGCGACATTGCGGCCGGGATCGAGATTGACGGTGGCGATATGGCCCATGTGATGGGCGATCTCGACAATCCGGCCATCGACGACAGGTATGTTGCGGCGTGCCAGATCGGCCTGGATATCGGGCGCAATGTCATGACCATCGGCGAAGACAGTCAACTTATCGGTCCAATCATGGAACAGCCTGACAGATTGGTGCGACTGCGGGCCGGACCAAACGAGGCCCCAATGCCGGCCGGCGACTTCAAAGCCGTCGCAATAGGGGCAGGGCACGATGGACGTGCCCCAGCTTTCGGCAAAGCCCGGAACATCGGGCATCTGGTCGGTCACGCCATAGCTCAGGATCAGGCGGCGCGCCCTTAGGCTGTCGTTATCGTCAGTGACGACGCAGAAATCGTCGATGGCGCCAGACACGCTCTCGGCCCGGGCATTCACGAGCCTGATCGTTGGATAGCGCGTCAGCTGCTGCCGCGCCTCGGCCAGGATGTCCAGCGGCGGCTTGTGATCGTGGCCGAGCAAGCCATGCGAGTGGCCTGCAAAGCGGTTGCGCGGACGGCCGGTATCGAGAACCGTGACCTTGCGGCGGGCACGACCGAGCTGCAGGGCGGCGGCGAGGCCAGCAAAGCTGCCGCCGATGATGATGACGTCATCCATGGTGACGGGCTCCGGATTAGGGATGGAGGGGCGCTGGGCGTGGTGTGCAATATCGCCCAGCGATACGCGCTCAAGACGGGCGGCGAGCAGGGCTTTGGCATCGACGAGAAAGTTGCCCATCACTGGGTTGACCGGCCGGACAATGCCGCATTCGATATCGCCGGGCGGCCTTGGGAAACCTGATTTGCACAACCGGTTGAAACTTGCCCTTTGGCTTGCACATTTAAGATACTGCGTGGTATCGTAGTGCAAGAATTTGAATACTGTCAAGTACTGGAATTTTCGTGACCCAAAACAGCCAGGGCCGGCGCGGCCGGCCCGCCAACGAGGCGCTTCGCCAAACGATAGTCGACGCCGCCTGCGAACTCTTTGTGGAATTGGGTTTTCAAGCGACGACCATGGACAAGGTTGCCCAGCGGGCGAAGATATCCAAGCTAAGCATCTATCGGCACTTCGAGAACAAAGAGGCGCTGTTCAGCGCGGCCATGGCGGCCCACTGCCATCAGTTTGCCCCACAGGCCCTTTCTGAAGGCGTCGACGGTTCGGCCGAAGATCAGCTCATGGCGGTGGGATCATCCCTGCTTCGCACGCTGTTGAGCCCGGACGTCCGCAGTGTCGAAGCCATGGTCCTGGCCGACAAGACGAATCAAAAGTCGTTAAGCAAGCTCCATTACGAAGCCGGGCCCGCCTATGTCATCGCCCAAATCGAGGCCCTGTTGCGTCAGTTGCACGCGAAGGCGATTCTGAACGTGCCCGATCCTCTCCGGTCCGCCCGCTTGTTTGCCGCGCTTTTCAAAGGATCCGATCTCCTGCTCATCGCACGCTTCGATGAGGCGAGAGCAGAGGACGACAACGAAATCGAATCCTATTGCCGGTCGGCCGTCGCCATGTTCATCGCCGCGCACGGTGGCATCTAAAGGTGCGCTATCGCGGCTTGATGAAGAACACAGCAATCGCATACGCTGTTCGCCCTGAGCAACCGATGGATGATGCGTGGACGACTGATGCGCGAGGCCGCTGCATGAGCGCAAGGCCTGCCCGCGGGCAGGCAACCGGCGCCTTCCTTATGCCGAACGTCGCGCTGCATTCGAGCCAGGTGCCGCACCGCTTCCACCGCATCGCCTTGACGACCTCCCAAAAAGGAAACAGCCCGATCAGCGTAAGCCGATCGGGCTGTTCCGGTCAGGCTGACCGCCCTGATCGAGGGTACGTCAGCACACGCTCATAACGCCGCGGCCACGGGAGCCGCGATATCACTTCCGTATCGAAGTTCACGCGACGCTGACGGCCGCGCGAGCGCGCATCAATAGCCGCCGCTGCTGGTGGCGCCGCTGCTGCTGCCCGACGAGCCCATGTCGCCGCCCGTGGACTGGCACGCGGCCAACGACAACGATGCGACTCCTAGCGCGATGATTACGGATACGGCCGATAACAGTCTTGATACTTTCATGTAGAACTCTCCTGCACGGCCAACGCGACTGACTTGCCGCGCGGCCACGCGTTGAGCCGGGGAGTCGCGGATCGCTAGCGGCAAGTCCCGCGACGCCGGCGGCGGTTACAAAAAGGACAGGCAAACCTTCTGCAAAACGGGCAAGCAACCGCTGTGCGCGGCCGACGATTCCGTTTCGCGGTTCCACGGCTACGCGCTCGTTCACGCGACGCCTAATCTACGAACGCCAACGGCTCGCCTTTATTCCACCGCAATGGATTATTTGTGACACGTATCGCGTCGGGATGCTTGCCTTCAATGCGGCACGGACCTTGCGCAAGCCCCCCGCGACAGTTTGCCGGCGCTAACATTGACAGGTGCAAGGAATATCGATGTAGACGCGATCAATGCAAACCTCACCGATCCCGGAGTCCGCGTTGACCTGTCCGCACTGCGGGTGCGTCACAGTCGTGACGATGCCAACCGACGCCTGCGTCTACTTCTATGAATGCCCGCGGCGCAAAGCCTTGCTTTCTCCGAAGTCCGGCGACTGCTGCGTCTTCTGTTCGTATGGCTCGGTCAAGTGCCCGTCCGTGCAACAGGCCGGTGTGTGCTGTGCGAAATCTGTCACTCGAGCCGGGCCATGAGCCGAGGCGAGCGCAGGCATCGAAACAAGGCTTGGCCTGAATAATCGGCTAACCCTCGATCGAAGTGGCGGGACGCATGTCGAGCCTCGCGTTGGCGTCCCTTTTGAATGGCACCGCCGCCAGCACCGATGCAAGTACCATCAGACCTCCGCCAAACCATGCCGAGGCCGAAAGATGCTCGCCCAGCCATACGTAGGCGAATAGCGCGCCGAACGCGGGCTCGCTGCCCATCAGCAAAGCGACGCGCGTCGGGTTGCTGCGCTTGACGGCAAAATTCTGTGCGAAAAATGCGAACAACGTACAGGCGAGCACGAGGTAAGCAATGCTCGCCCAGAAGTCACTGTGCCCATTGAGCGACGGCAGCGCCTGCCAATGCTGTGACGGCAACACGAACGCCACCAGCACACTGCCCAGTGCAACGACGCCTGCCTGGACCGCCGTTACCGACAGCGGGGCAAGATTCGATTCGCGCATCACGCGCTTGGTCACGCACACCATCAGCGCGCGCAGCAACGCCGCAAGAAGGATCAGCGCATCGCCTGCGGTCGGAATGATCGCGCCACCGCTGACGAACGCGGCGCCCGTCAGCGACAAAGCCACGGCAATCCATTCGCCACTCGACGGCTTTCGTCGCAGCAACACCCATTCGACCAGCGGCGTCAGCGCGACACACAGACTAATAAGGAACGCCGCATTCGACGCGCGTGTGTGCGCGATCCCGAACGTCTCGGCCAGGAAGATGCTGAGCAGGATTGCGCTGGAACCGAGCGCGCCCAGCAAGGCGGACGCTTTAACGTGTCGAAGCGAGCGCAACGCAGGCGACAACACGACGAACGTTAGTCCGAAGCGCAACGCCAGCAGACCGAGCACCGGATAGATCGTGAGCGCGCCTTTAACGACCCCATAACTCGTGCCCCACACCATCGCGACCGCAAGCAGCATCAGGTCGGATATCCATAACGCGCTCTTTTGCTTCGACATGACGGGACCTTGTGTTTTCACTCGTATGGTCCGAATTGTCGGGTATTGCGCCGAAAACTATAATCCACGGCGGCGGAACATCTTTTATGTTTGAAATGCACAAATGTCCAAAGCACGTCCGAGGATCGCGATGAATCCGAATGAGCTTTTTGCGTTGCTACCCGACATGGCGATGTTTGCGAGGGTGGTCGACGCCGGCAACTTCTCCATCGCCGCGCGGCAACTGGGCAGTACACCGTCGACTGTCAGTCGGCAGATCAAACGCCTCGAGGATGCGTTGGGCACACGCCTGCTCGAGCGCTCGACCCGTAGCATCCGGTTGACGGATTCGGGCGCGCAGATTTACCGGTACTGCCGGGATATGGTCGGCGCGGCCTCGGGCGCCGTGGACGTCGCTGGACAAGGGGCGGGTGATCCGCGAGGCAAGGTCAGCATCAGTGCGCCGATTTCATATGCGAGATCTGTCATCCATCCGCTTGTTCCGGAGTTTCTGCGCATGTGGCCCGACGTGGATGTCCATCTGGTCTTCGCCGACCACGACGTCGATCCGCTACGTGACGATGTCGATCTGGTGATCCGGCTCACGCGTTCGCCTCCGCCTAGTCTTGCTGCCCGGCGACTCGGCGCGGTCAAATGGGTTCTGTGCGCGTCGCCTGCTTATCTGGCGGAGCGGGGGACGCCGGCCGAGCCGCGCGACCTGGCGCGGCACGCATGCATGTATCTAGGAGAGACGGTCGACGACAATCGATGGCATTTCCGCCGCGACTCTGAGACACGGTCGGTCGAAGTGAAGGGGCGCTACGTCGCCAATGATACGAGTGCGCGATTGGATGCGGCGCTGCATGGCCTGGGCATTGCGAGCTTGCCTGATTTTGTCGCTGCGCAGGCGATTTCCGCGGGTGACATCGTCCAGGTGCTGAGCGACTGGGTGTTCGAGGCACGTCCCTATATGGGCCCGGTTTGGCTGCTTTATCCGCCGAATCGATTTTTGCCGTCTCGAGCACGTGCGTTGATCGATTACCTGGTGAGTCATCTCCACGACAGGTGACTAGTGCTTTTCACGCACGCGCTGGCCACACCTGCGGCAACGGGGCGCGCAGGGCTGCGCGCCGCCTTGCTGTCAGCCGTGGTAGAAGCCGTCGGTAACCGAGTTCTGCAGCACGCCGTCTACATAGACGCCGACAGGGTCGCCATCAGCGCTCGTGAGAATCGAGCCGACGTGCTGGCCGGGTAGTTTCATCCGGCCACCTTGAATAGTGGTCATCTCCTGGTGATCCAGTTCCGCACAGTTCGGGATGTCGTCGATGGTCAGTGTGTTCATGGGGTGTCTCCTCGAACAAGAACAAGAGGGTTGTAGAACATTCAAGCGGCCGGCTGCTTGCAGCACGGTACGCACATGTCATGCCATCCGCGCGTAGTCTGTGCAGAGCGCATCCCACGGTGCATCACGATGATGCGAGTTTGGGCGCGACCATCACTTGGCCAAACGAAGTCGGAAAATCGCTGACATGGCCTCGTTTTCCTGCTCGTACACGGTACTTCGGGCCTGCCTGCGTCACTGTCCGCCTGTCACTCATGTGCGTTGCCATTTCCGTCAGATCATCTAGTCTTTTTGCTGTTCGAAAGCGAGGCTGTACCGACGTCGCGATTTTTAATTCATCCATTGAAAGGAAATCACCCATGGACTTGAATCTGACAGGCAAACTCGCACTGGTGAGCGGCAGCACAGCCGGCATCGGTCTCGCTATCGCCAGCACGTTGGCGCAGGAGGGCGCTCGTGTAATCGTAAACGGCCGCTTGCAGTCATCCGTGGATGAGGTAGTCGCGCAGTTGAAAGCGCAGATGGGCGGCAACGTGCAGGGATTTGCCGGCGATCTCAGTACCGCCGCTTCAGCAGAAGAACTCGCGCGACGCTACCCCGGCGTGGAAATTCTGGTCAACAACCTGGGCATCTTCGAGCCCAAGCCGTTTGAAGAGATCCCCGACGCGGACTGGCAGCGGTTCTTCGATGTCAACGTGTTGAGCGGGGTACGCCTCGCTCGCCTGTATCTGCCTGCGATGAGACAGGCCAACTGGGGGCGCATCATTTTCATTTCGAGCGAAAGCGCGGTGCAGATCCCAGCTGAAATGATCCACTACGGGATGACGAAAACCGCGCAGCTGGCGGTCGCGCGCGGACTCGCCGAAGCCGTTGCCGGCACCGGCATTACAGTCAATAGCGTGTTGCCGGGGCCAACGAAATCGCGGGGAGTCGGTGAATTCGTGGAGACCCTTGCCAAGGCCGACGGCAAATCGTTCGAAGCGTTCGAAAAAGAGTTCTTCGAGAAGGTCCGTCCCACCTCGCTGATCAAGCGATTTGGTTCGCCGCAGGAAGTCGCGTCGCTGGTGGCCTATATCGCGAGTCCGCTTTCGTCGGCCACCACGGGAGCTGCGTTGCGGGCCGATGGGGGCGTTGTAAAGAGCGCCTTCTAGAGCCACGCCGGCGCCGGGGCCGGCTTCTCATGCGACTGGTCCAACTCAGTGCAAAAGACAAGGGCGGCTCGCCATGAGCCGCCCTTTTTTCGTGCGTGGCCGTGTCGGCCGATCGGTTCGCGAAGCGTTTATTCGACCGCCATCAATTCATCGCGCACCTCGGCGCCGATCTCGAACGAGCGCAACCGCGCTTCGTGATCGTAAATCTGCGCGGTCAGCATCAACTCGTTCGCGCCGGTCTGCTCGATGATCGATTGCAGACCTTCGCGGATCGCGTCGCGATCGCCGAGCACCGTGCACGCGAGCGCTCGCGCGACATTGTTCAGCTCCATCTCCGATGCGTCGAGCCGCTCGACCGGTGGCTGCAATTGCCCCGGCGTGCCGCGCCGCAGATTGATGAACTGCTGCTGCAGCGACGTAAAGAGGCGCGCGGCTTCGTCGTTCGTGTCGGCGGCGAACAGATTGACGCCGACCATCGCATACGGTTTCGCCAGCGTCGCGGACGGCCGGAACTGCGAGCGATACACCTGTAGCGCGCTCATCATGTAATCGGGCGCGAAGTGCGACGCGAACGCGAACGGCAGCCCGAGCGCCGCGGCCAGTTGCGCGCTGTACAGCGACGAGCCGAGCAGCCACAGCGGCACATTCAGGCCCGCGCCCGGCACCGCGCGAATGCGCTGGCCCGCGACCGGTTCGGCGAAGTAGCGTTGCAACTCGACGACATCGTCGGGGAAGGTTTCGGCGCTCGCCTGCAGGTCGCGGCGCAGCGCGCGGGCGGTGGTCTGATCGGTGCCGGGCGCGCGGCCGAGGCCGAGATCGATCCGGCCCGGATACAGCGACGCGAGCGTGCCGAACTGTTCGGCGATCACGAGCGGCGCATGGTTCGGCAGCATGATGCCGCCGGAGCCGACACGAATCGTCTTCGTGCCGCCGGCCACGTAGCCGATCACGACCGAGGTCGCCGCGCTCGCGATGCCGGTCATGTTGTGATGCTCGGCGAGCCAGTAACGCTTGTAATTCAGTTTTTCCGCGTGCTGCGCGAGTGACAGTGTGTTCCTGAACGCATCAGCGGGCGTGGCACCCGCGGTGACCGGCGAAAGATCGAGAACCGAGAAGGGGATCATTGTCTATTCATAGCGATGGGCGGCGCTTTCGCGCGATGGGGCATTGTGGCAAAGCGGCGGCTTTTCTGCTGGCGGCGCGGCGATGTCCCTGACGGCGGAAGGGTCGCCAGCGCTGGTGAGGCGCGACGAGCCGCGACGAGAGGCGATGCGTGGCGCGGAAATTGCGCTTGCGTAGCGTGTTCGCGCGGCGGTGCTTCGCATTCGCAGTGCGGTCGAATAAGCAATCCAACGAGTGACCGTGCGCCGATCGGAATTCGAGTGTACGGTTTAAGTATTCGGTACGGTGACGCGACGCGTCGCCCGAAATCTGGAATGTAGCGAAGGAGTTCCCGATCCCATGAATGTCGTCAAAGAGTTTCGTACCCGGTCGTTCCAGGACGTGTGCCACGCATTGCTCGATCGCGAGGAGATCGCGCTCGTCGACGTGCGTGAGGAAGATGCGCACGCGCGCAGTCATCCGTTGTTCGCCGCCAATCTGCCACTGTCGCGGCTCGAACTCGATGCGCCGCTGCGGCTGCCGCGCCTCGCCGTGCCGATCGTCGTGTTCGATGCCGGCGAAGGGCTCGCGAGGCGCGCGGCCGAACGCCTCGACGAGCTCGGCTATAGCAACGTCGCATTGCTCGAAGGCGGTCTGCAGGGCTGGCGCGAAGCGGGCGGCGAGTTGTTCAAGGATGTCAACGTGCCGAGCAAGGCGTTCGGCGAACTGGTCGAAAGCGTGCGTCATACGCCGTCGCTGTCCGCGCAGCAGGTGCAGGCGCTGCTCGATCGCGAGGCCGATGTCGTGGTGCTCGACGCGCGTCGCTTCGACGAGTTTCAGACCATGAACATCCCCGGCAGCATCAGCGTGCCGGGCGCGGAGCTGGTGTTGCGCGCGCGGCAGCTCGCGCCGAATCCGGCCACGCGCATCATCGTCAATTGCGCGGGACGCACGCGAAGCATCATCGGCGCGCAGTCGCTGATCAACGCGGGCGTGCCCAATCCGGTGGCCGCGCTGCGCAACGGCACGATGGGCTGGACGCTCGCCGGCCAGCCGCTCGCGCATGGCAGCACGCGGCGCGTCGAAGGCGCGGTCGACGACGTATCCCGTCTCGCGGCGGCCGACGGCGCGCGCGCGCTTGCCGACCGGGCGCGCGTGCGCCGCACCTCGCGCGACGAAGCGCGCCGCTGGGCCGACGAGGCGGTGCGCACCGTGTATCGCTTCGATGTGCGCACGCCCGAGGAATACGAGGCGGGCCACGTGCCCGGCTTTCGCAGCGCGCCTGGCGGCCAGCTCGTGCAGGAAACCGACCTGTTCGTGACGGTGCGCGGCGCGCGTGTGATCCTCGCGGACAGCGACGGCGTGCGCGCGAACATGACCGCATCGTGGCTCGCGCAGATGAACGTCGAGGTGTTCGTGGTCGATGGCCTGACGGCGGGCGATTTCGCCGAGAAGGGCGTGGCGCCGCTCGCGCGCAACGCGGTCACGCCACCCGACGTCGACGACATCGAGCCGGCCGAGCTTGTGGCGCTGCTGCAGTCGCCGGGAACCGTCGTGCTCGACTTCACGAGCAGCACGAATTATCTGAAGCGGCACATTCCGGGCGCATGGTTCGTGATCCGCAGCCAGCTCGCCGACGCGCTGCGCACGCTGCCCGATGCGAAGCGCTATGTGGTGACGTGCGGCAGCGACGTGCTCGCGCGCTTCGTCGCACCGGAACTCGCCGCGGCGACCGAGCGGCCGGTGCAGGTGCTGCGCGGCGGCACGCGCGCGTGGATCGACGCGGGCTTGCCGGTAGAGTCGGGCGGCACGCGGATGGCGTCGCCGCGGATCGATCGTTATCAGCGGCCATATGAGGGCACGGAGAACGCGCGCGAAGCGATGAGCGCGTATCTGGAGTGGGAGCATGGGCTCGTCGCGCAACTGGCGCGCGACGGCACGCACGGCTTCCGGGTGATTTGAAGAGGCCGGCTATCCGGGGGCCGGCCTTCCGGGAGCCGGCCCAGCCTGCGCCGCTTTCGCACCGCGCGAATCTTCTGCCAATTCGGTGTAAACGCGCTCTCGTCGAAAGCCTCCGATGCGATTAGATTATCGGCATCTGGAAGGCTTATCGAGGGACCAGGGCGGCCGTAAAAGGCAGCGGTTTGTCATTCGGCGATGGCGCAAGGTGAGTAGCCAAGGTTGCTCATCGCTTCGTCTGGAGCAGGCCGCTGCGCGTCGTCCGCGGTGCTTCGCGCAAGGCGGCTGATGAGCCGCCGTCACTTCCGGTTGATCGTATCGACCGACATGGCGACGCTGCACACAGCGTCGCCTTTTTGCTTCTGGCTTGCCCATTTCGACCGATCCCAGCCGATCTTTTAGCGCTGCGCGCAACATGTTGCGTGCGTAGCCGCACTCGTCGCGCCTGCGTTGCTCGCGGTTTTCTCCGCGCGCGGTTATCCTTGTAGTACACACTACAGACCGGCCATGCGCAGCAACTTCAGATGCCGCGCATCCGGACAGGAATCGAAGTGAGCCTCAAACCGCTGGGCGTCACGCTGCTAATAGCGTGCGTTGCGCTGACCGGCTGCGACCAACAGCAGAGCGATCAAGCCGTGCAAAAACTCAAGGACTTTTTCAACGCGGTCAAACCGGACGCGTTGTTGCTCAAGAATATGACGCCGGGCGTCACGACCGAAGCGCAAGTCCTCGCGCAGATGGGCAAGCCCGAAACCACCCGCACCTTCACCGACGGCTCGAAGCGCTTCGAGTATCCGCGCGGTCCGCAAGGCCTGAACACCTACATGGTCGACATCGATCGCGACGGCAAGCTGCAGGCGATCACGCAGGTGCTGACGGCGGACAACTTCGCGAAAATCCGCTCCGGCATGACCGAGGACGAGGTGCGTCGATTGCTTGGTAAGCCTGGAGAGGTCGCGGTGTTTCCACTGAAGCCGGAAACCGTGCGGAGCTGGAAATGGCGCGAGCGCGGCGTGACCGAGGAAGGCATCTTCAACGTTCACTTCGACCGGAACCAAAGGGTGTACACCACGTCACGCTCGGACGTGATTCGTGGGCGATAGGTGGGAAGAATGTCGATTAGAAGACGCCCGGATAAGCGGGCCGAAAGAGCGGGGTAGGCATGATACGTCGACGTCGATACAGCCGGATCGGGCTGGTGTTGGGGGGCGGCGCCGCGCGCGGCTGGGCGCATATCGGCGCGATTCGCGCGCTGCAAGACGCGGGCATCAAGCCCGACGTCGTTTGCGGCACGTCGATCGGCGCGCTGGTCGGCGCGGTCTACGCGAACGGCGATCTCGACTGGCTCGAGGAGTGGGTGTCGCGTCTCACGTGGCAGACCGTGGTGCGGCTGCTCGATCTGCGCATCTCGGGCGGCCTGCTCGGCGGGCGCAAGGTGATCCAGCTATTCGCCGACAAATTCGCCGGCCGCTCGATCGCGCAACTGAACATGCCGTTCGCGGCAGTCGCGACCGAGCTCGACACGGGCCGCGAAATCTGGCTGCAGGACGGCAGCACGGTCGACTCGGTGCGCGCGTCGATTGCGATTCCGGGCATCTTCACGCCGGTGTGGCACAACGGCGTGTGGCTCGTCGACGGTGGGCTGTGCAACCCGGTGCCGGTGTCGGTCGCTCGCGGCATGCGCGCGGACTGTGTGATCGCGATCGATCTGAACAACGACATCCTGAACGGCCGCGACTTCGGCGGCCCGGTCATCGAAACCCCCGCGCTCGATCCCACCGCGCCGCCGCCCGTCGCGCTGCGCCGCAACGGCAAGCCGTGGCCGCGCTGGTTGGCGCCAGCCGAAGCGAGCGCCACCGACGACGTGCGCGTGCCGCCGAAGCCGAGCGCGCACGTGCCGTCGATGTTGAGTTCGATCGCGCAAAGCATCGACATCATGCAGGTGCGCATCACGCGCAGTCGGCTCGCGGGCGAACCGGCCGATATCCTGATCCAGCCGCGTCTCGGCGGCATGGGCATCTTCGATTTTCATCGCGCGGCGCCGGCCATCGAGGAGGGGCGCGCGGCGGTCGAGCACATGCTGCCGGCGATTCGCGCTCGGCTCGCGCTCGAATGAGCGCGGCTTGTTCGTCGCCGCGGCCTATCGAAAAAGCGACCCGAACTTTGCGAAATCGCGGCGCGGCGAGGCGCGCGCCGCACACCTGACAAAACGATAACCCTCGTGATACCAAGCGCTACGAGCGTTCCGCGCGCGCCGGTAGCGCCATGCTGCGTTGCAGCAAGCCACCCGCCCGGTATTTGAGAAATTGATTTCCGCTTGCGAGACTCCGCGCCATGCCGGAGCAGCGAGCCGCCCACGAAGCTGTCGCCATCCGCGCCAATTCAACGAACCTGGATGGAGACACGCGTGTTCCTATACGGCTTTGGTCCCCTGCTGCTCGCCGGCACGCTGCAGACGATCGAGCTATCCGTTCTGTCGCTGGCGGCCGCTGTGTTGCTCGGCCTCGCGGGCGCGGCGGCGAAACTCTCGTTCAACCGGCCCCTGCGGGCCATCGCGACCGGCTACACGACGCTGATCCGCTCGGTGCCCGACCTCGTGCTGATGCTGCTGCTGTTCTACAGCATCCAGATGGCGGTCAACGATCTGACCGACGCGCTCAATCTGCCGCAGTTCGACATCGATCCGTTCGTGGCCGGCGTGCTGACGCTCGGCTTCATCTACGGCGCGTACTTCACCGAAACCTTCCGCGGCGCCTTTCTCGCGGTGCCGCGCGGCCAACTCGAAGCGGGCAGCGCGTACGGCATGAGCGGCGTGCGCGTGTTCACTCGCATCCTGTTTCCGCAGATGATGCGCTTCGCGCTGCCCGGCATCGGCAACAACTGGCAGGTGCTCGTGAAGGCCACCGCGCTCGTGTCGATCATCGGTCTCGCCGACGTCGTCAAAGCCGCGCAGGACGCCGGCAAGAGCACCTTCAACATGTTCTTCTTCATCCTCGTCGCCGCGCTGATCTATCTGGCGATCACCACCGTCTCGAACGTCGCGCTGATCTGGCTGAACCGCCGCTATTCGATCGGCGTGCGACACGCGGAGCTCTGAACGTCATGATCGATATCCTCAATCAATTCTGGAAGGCGTATCTGTTCTGGGACGGGCAGCGCCTGTCGGGTCTCGCGGTCACGCTGTGGCTGCTGGTCGCGTCGATCGCGATCGGCTTCGTGTGCGCGGTGCCGCTCGCGGTCGCGCGCGTGTCGAAGAAGCGCTGGCTGTCGACGCCGGTACGTCTGTACACCTACGTATTTCGCGGCACGCCGCTCTACGTGCAGCTGCTGTTGATCTACACCGGCGTGTACAGCCTCGCGTTCGTGCGCTCGCACAGTCTGCTCGACGCGTTCTTTCGCAGCGGCTTTCACTGCGCGATCCTCGCGTTCGCGTTGAACACCTGCGCGTACACGACCGAGATTTTCGCGGGAGCGATCCGCTCGACCTCGCATGGAGAAGTCGAGGCGGCGCGCGCCTATGGCATGAGCTGGTTCACGATGTACCGGCGCATTGTGATACCGTCCGCGCTGCGTCGCGCGCTGCCGTTGTACAGTAACGAAGTGATCCTGATGCTGCACGCGACCACGGTCGCGTTCACGGCCACGGTGCCCGACATCCTGAAGGTCGCCCGCGATGCGAACTCGGCGACCTACCAGTCGTTCAACGCGTTCGGGCTCGCGGCGTTAATTTACCTCGTGGTGTCGTTTGCGCTGGTTGCGTTGTTCCGGCGCGCCGAGCGCCGTTGGCTCGCGCATCTCGCGGTGCGCACGCATTGAGCGCGCGTCGACATTGCAGCGGGCGCCGCGCGCTTGCGCACGGCGGCGTGCGCACCAGACCGATCCGTATCTTCACTGGGAGAGCATCTTGCTCCATACCACTCAAACCGAAGCTTGCAAGCTCGCCGTACAGGACATCCACAAGCGCTATGGCGACAACGAGGTGCTCAAGGGCGTGTCGCTGAATGCGAACAAGGGCGACGTGATCAGCATCATCGGCGCGAGCGGCTCGGGCAAGAGCACCTTTCTGCGTTGCATCAATTTTCTCGAGCGGCCGAACGCCGGGCAGATCATCGTCGATGGCGAGGCGGTGAAGACGAAGACCGATCGCGCCGGCAATCTCGAAGTCGCCGACCACAAACAGTTGCAGCGCATCCGCACGAAGCTCGCGATGGTGTTCCAGCACTTCAATCTGTGGTCGCACATGAACGTGCTCGAGAACATCATCGAAGCACCGATTCATGTGCTCGGTCTGAAGCGCAAGGAAGCGGAAGACCGCGCGCGCGAATATCTGGAGAAGGTCGGTCTCGCGCCGCGTCTCGAGAAGCAGTATCCGTCGCATCTGTCGGGCGGCCAGCAGCAGCGGGTGGCGATTGCGCGGGCGCTCGCGATGCATCCCGACGTGATGCTGTTCGACGAACCGACTTCCGCGCTCGACCCCGAACTCGTCGGCGAAGTGCTGAAGGTGATGCAAAAGCTCGCCGAGGAAGGCCGCACGATGATCGTCGTCACACACGAAATGGGCTTCGCCCGCAATGTGTCGAACCATGTGATGTTCCTGCACCAGGGCCGCACCGAGGAGGAGGGCAATCCGGCCGAGGTGCTGAGCGCGCCGCGCAGCGAGCGCCTGAAGCAGTTCCTGTCCGGCAGCCTGAAGTAACGCGCGGCCCGCTTTCACGGACACCCGATGGCCCGCACGTCCAGCCCGGCTCGCACGACCCAGGTCGCGATCGTCGCCTTGCCGCCCGTGTCGATGTCGGGCGTCGGGCCGATCGTCGACGCGCTCAATCTCGCCAATGAAATCGACGGCCGCGCGCTGTATCGCGTGCAGGTCTGTTCGTGGGACGGCCGCGCGGTGCCGCTGTCGGGCGGCGCGCAATGGCCCGCCGATGCCGCGTTCGGCGACGCGATCGCGTGCGACTGGCTGATCATCGTCAGCGAGCGGTTCCAGCAGTTCGCCGACTACCGTCTGTTTCTCGCGAGCCTCGCGCGCGTCGGCCAGCGCACGCCGCTCGTCACCGGCATTCATCACGGCGTGTGGTGGCTCGCGATGGCGGGGCAGCTGTCCGGCTATCGCGTCAGCGTGAACTGGGAAACCTATCAGCAGTTCTCCGAACAGTTCGAACGCTCGATCGTCACGCAGCAGATCTTCGAAATCGACCGCGATCGCGCGACCTGCGCGGGCGGTCAGGCGACCGTCGACTTCATGCTCGCGATGATCGGCCGCGAGCACGGACCCGAATTGGCGGAGCGGATCGCCGATACGCTCGGCGTCGGGACGTTGCGCGCCGGCGAGGAGCGTCAGCGCATTCCGTTCGTGACCGCGCCGGGCGAGCGTCATCCGCGCCTGAACGACGCGCTGCTGCTGATGGAAGCCAATATCGAGGACCCGCTGACCACCGATGAAATCGCCGGCCTCGTCGGCGTCTCGCGGCGGCAGCTCGAACGCCTGTTTCGCCAGTATCTCGGCTCGATGCCGTCCAAATACTATCTGGGGCTGCGGCTGTCGAAGGCGCGCATGCAATTGCAGCGCACCAGCAAATCGGTCGTGCAGATCAGCCTCGCCTGCGGGTTTTCGTCGGCGGCGCATTTTTCGAATGCTTATCGGGAGCGCTTCGGCGTCACGCCGCGCGAGGATCGCCGCAACTGGATCGAGCGGCAGACCGGTGCGCACGGCGGCGCGAGCGAACCGCGGCCAGCCGCGCTGATCGAGCGGCCCGAACTCGATTGATGCAAAGCGGTGCGAGCAATCAGGCATGGCTCGTGCGTAAGCTGGAAGCCGTCTGAAAGCGAAGCCGGGGCACGTCCGGCGCGGGCTGCGCGGCTGCACCGCCCAAGCCCGACACGAGCGCGACACAAACCCGACACGAACCGCTCACACAGTACGAACGAGACGCCTGCTCGAAAAGTACCCGCAGTACCCGCCGTGGCGCGACGACGCGCGGAACCTCATAGAAAGCGTCGCGTATGCGCAAGACGCGCCGCGCACGGTTTCCTACACTAGCTGTATTACCTGTCACCCGCAAAAGGATTAGCCATGAACGACCTGACTGTGACACGCCAGACCTTCGACGAAGTCATGGTGCCGGTGTTTGCCCCCGCCGCCTTCGTACCGGATCGCGGTCTCGGCTCGCGCGTGTGGGACACGCAAGGCCGCGACTATATCGACTTCGCCGGCGGCATCGCCGTCACCGCGCTCGGTCATGCGCATCCTGAGCTAATGAAGGTACTGCATGAGCAGGGCAGCAAGCTGTGGCACATCGGCAATGGCTACACGAACGAGCCGGTGCTGCGTCTCGCGAAGCGCCTCGAAAGCCTCACCTTCGCCGATCGCGCGTTCTTCGCGAACTCGGGCGCCGAGGCGAACGAGGCCGCGCTGAAGCTTGCGCGCCGCGTCGCGTTCGACCGCTACGGCGCGCAGAAAGACGAAATCATTTCGTTTACGCAGTCGTTCCACGGCCGCACGCTGTTCACCGTCAGCGTCGGCGGCCAGCCGAAGTATTCGGAAGGCTTCGGCCCGGTGCCGGCCGGTATCACGCATCTGCCGTACAACGACATCGCAGCGGCGAAGAAGGCGATCGGCGCGCAGACCTGCGCGGTGATCGTCGAGCCGATCCAGGGCGAGGGCGGCGTGATCCCGGCGGATCCGGCGTTCCTCAAAGCACTGCGCGAAGCGTGCGATCAGCACAACGCGGTGCTGATTTTCGACGAAGTGCAAACCGGCGTGGGCCGCAGCGGCTACTTCTACGCGTACCAGGACACCGGCGTGACGCCCGACATCCTGACCACCGCTAAGGCGCTCGGCAACGGCTTCCCGATCGGCGCGATGCTGACCACCAAAGAGCTCGCCGCTCACTTCAAGGTCGGCGTGCACGGCACGACCTACGGCGGCAATCCGCTCGGCTCGGCGATCGCGGAAAAAGTGGTCGAACTCGTCAGCGACCCGAAGCTGCTAGAAGGCGTGCGCTCGCGCAGCGAAGTGCTGAAAGGCCATCTCGCGAAGTTGAACCAGCGGTTAGGGCTTTTCAGCGAAGTGCGCGGCAAGGGTTTGCTGATCGGCGCCGAACTGAACGACGCGTATCGGGGCCGCGCGAAGGACTTCGTCACCGCAGCCGGCCAGCACGGCGTGATCATGCTGATGGCAGGCCCGGACGTGCTGCGCTTCGTGCCGTCGCTGATCATGCCGCTCGACGATATGGCCGAAGGCTTCGCGCGTCTCGAGAAGGCGTTCGGCGAACTCGTCGGCGCGAATGCGCAGGCGGCGTCGCACTGATGTTCAGGCAGTCCAGTCCTGCTCGGCTGCCCACGCCGATGCGGCGATTCACGCGTCACATTCAACAGGAACGATGATGTACTTCGTACGTCCCGCCCGCCTTGCCGATCTCGATGCGCTCGAGCATATGGCGCGCACCGCGCAACCGGTGCTGCATTCCCTGCCGCACGACCGGCGCGCGCTCGAAGCGCGCGTCGCGTTGTCGGAAGACTCGTTTCGCGCGGAAGTCGACTTTCCGGGCGAGGAGTTCTATCTGTTCGTGCTCGAAGATTCGGACACCGGCAAGCTGATGGGCACCGCGAGCATCGTCGCGGCGGCCGGTTACGCGGACCCGTTCTACGTGTTTCGCAATGACGCGCTGATTCATGCGTCGCGCGAGCTGCATGTGAATCGCAAGATTCACGCGCTGACGATGTCGCACGAGCTGACCGGCAAGAGCCGGCTCGCGGGCTACTACATCGACCCGTCGCTGCGCGGCGACGCGGCCGCGCAGCTGATGTCGCGCGCGCGGATGATGTACATCGCCGCGAATCGCAAGCGCTTCACGCCCGAGGTGTTCTCGCTGCTGCTCGGCGTCACCGACGAAAACGGCATGTCGCCGTTCTGGGAAGCGGTGGGACGCAAGTTCTTCGGCCGCAATTTCGCCGACATCGAAGTCGAATCGGGCGGCCGCAGCCGCACGTTCATCGCCGAAGTGATGCCGACCTATCCCGTGTATGTGCCGCTGTTGCCCGAAGCGGCGCAGCGCGTGCTGGGCGAGCCGGATGCGAACGCGCTGCTCGCGTACGAGATTCATCTCGAGGAAGGCTTCGAGACCGATCGCTACGTCGACATCTTCGACGCGGGTCCTGTGCTGACCGCGCAGATGGATCGCAGCGTCAGCGTGAAGCACAACGAGACGCGCGTCGTGCGCGAGGCACCGGCGCCGCACGGTGCAACGTACCTGATCGCGCACAACGGCGCCGCCGGCGAGTTCCGTTGCGTGCTCGGCGAGCTCGCGCCGGGCAAGGAGTCGGGCGCCGCGTTGTCGCAGGCGACGCTCGCCGCGCTCGGGGTACGGGAAGGCGATACGGTGCGCTGCGTGCCGCTGCATCAGCCGCAGGACGAACAATCGGGAGACGCGCAATGATCGTCGTTCGCGTAGTGCAACGAGGCGATGTGGATGCGCTGATGCGGCTCGCGCAGGAAACCGGGCCGGGCCTGACCACGTTCAAGCCGGATCGCGATGCGCTTGCGGCGCGGGTGGAACGCGCGCGCCGCACGATGGAAGATCGGGCCGAACCGCACGAGGCCGGCTATTTCTTCGTGATGGAAGACACGGCCACCGGCGACGTGGCGGGTGTCTGCGGGATCGAAGCGGAGGTGGGGCTGCAGCAGCCGTTCTACAACTATCGCGTGAGCACGGTCGTGCACGCGAGCCAGGATCTCGGCATCTGGACCCGCATGCACGCGCTGAATATCTCGCACGACCTCACCGGTTATGCGGAAGTGTGCTCGCTGTTCCTGAGCCCGCGTTATCGCACGAGCGGCGTCGGCGGCTTGCTGTCGCGCTCGCGCTTCATGTTTCTCGCGCAGTTTCGCGAGCGCTTTCCGCAGCGTCTGTGCGCGGAGCTGCGCGGCCATTTTGACGAGCAGGGCTCGTCGCCGTTCTGGCGCGCGGTCGGCTCGCACTTTTACCAGATCGATTTCAACGCTGCCGACTATCTGAGCTCGCACGGCCGCAAGGCGTTTCTCGCCGAGCTGATGCCGCGCTATCCGGTGTACGTCGAGCTGTTGCCGGAAGAGGCGCAGCGCTGCGTCGGCCTCACGCATAGCGACACGATCCCCGCGCGCCGGATGCTCGAAGCCGAAGGGCTGCGCTACGAGAACCACGTCGATATTTTCGATGCGGGTCCGGTGCTCGAATGCCATATCGCCGACTTGCGCACCGTGCGCGAGAGCGTGCTGGTAGCGGCTGAGATCGGCGACGCGGCAGAGCCGGCCGCGCAGGACGGACTGAAGTCGATGGTATCGAATACGTCGCTCGGGGATTTTCGTGTCGGCGTCGTGGCGGGCGTGGCGCGCAACGGTGTGTTCCGCCTCAGCGCGGCCGAAGCCGACGCGCTTCGAGTAAAGGCAGGCGATCCGCTGCGGGTGCTGCCGGTGAAACACAAACAAGGATGATCATGAGCGAGCTTTTCATCGCCGGCGAATGGGTCGCCGGCACAGGACCGGTATTCGCATCGCACAATCCCGGCACGGGCGCGGTGGTGTGGCAAGGCAACAGCGCATCGGCGGACGACGTCGATCGCGCGGTACGCAGCGCGCGCCGCGCATTCGCCGCATGGTCGGCGCTGTCGCTCGACGCGCGTTGCGCGGTGGTGCGCCGCTTCGCCGCGCTCGTGACCGAGCGCAAGGAAGCGCTCGCCGAAGCGATCGGCCGCGAGACCGGCAAGCCGCTGTGGGAAGCGCGCACCGAAGCAGCGTCGATGGCCGCGAAGGTCGAGATCTCCATCCAGTCGTACAACGAGCGCACCGGCGAAAAGCGCACGGCGATGGCGGACGGCACCGCCGTGCTGCGGCATCGTCCGCATGGCGTGGTGGCGGTGTTCGGGCCGTACAACTTCCCGGGCCATCTGCCGAACGGGCATATCGTGCCCGCGCTGATCGCCGGTAACGCGGTCGTGTTCAAGCCGTCCGAACTCGCGCCCGGCGTCGCGGCGCTCACGGTGCAAATCTGGCGCGATGCGGGGCTGCCCGCCGGCGTGCTGAATCTGGTGCAGGGTGAGAAGGACACCGGCGTCGCGCTCGCGAATCACCGGCAGATCGATGGACTGTTCTTTACCGGTAGTTCGGATACGGGAACATTGCTGCACAAACAGTTCGGTGGCCGTCCAGAGATCGTGCTCGCACTCGAAATGGGCGGCAACAACCCGCTCGTGATCGGCCCGGTCGCTGACCTCGACGCCGCCGTGCATCACACGATTCAATCGGCGTTTCTGTCGGCGGGGCAGCGCTGCACGTGCGCGCGCCGCATCTTCGTGCCCGACGATGCGTTCGGCGAGCGTTTCCTCGCGCGCCTGACGGAAGTCACCGCGCGCATCGGCGTCGGCGAATACAACGCCGAGCCGCAGCCGTTCATGGGCGCGGTGGTGTCGGCGCGCGCGGCCTCGCGTTTGATCAGCGCGCAGCAACGTCTGCTCGCGAGCGGCGCGAAGGCACTGTTGAAGATGGAGCAGCGCGATCCGCAACTCGGCTTCGTGACGCCCGCGATTCTCGACGTGACCGAAGTGAAGGACTTGCCCGACGAGGAGCACTTCGGCCCGCTCGCGCAGATCATCCGCTACCGCAACTTCGACGATGCGCTCGAACAGGCGAACGATACGCAGTTCGGTCTGTCCGCGGGCCTGCTCGCCGACGACGAAGCGCTGTGGACGCATTTCCAGCGCACGATTCGCGCGGGCATCGTCAACTGGAACCGGCCGACCAATGGCGCTTCGTCGGGTGCGCCGTTCGGCGGGCCAGGCCGCTCGGGCAACCATCGGCCGAGCGCGTACTATGCGGCCGATTACTGCGCGTACCCGATGGCCTCTGTCGAAAGCGCGCAACTGAACATGCCCGCGAGCGTCTCGCCGGGCCTTCAATTCTAAGGATCGACGATGCTGCAAGCCACTGAAGCCAATTTCGACGGCCTGGTCGGCCCGACTCACAACTACGCGGGCTTGTCATTCGGCAATGTCGCGTCGCAGAGTAACGAGAAGTCGGTCGCGAATCCGAAGGCCGCCGCGCGCCAGGGTCTGCGCAAGATGAAGCAGTTGGCGGACCTCGGCTTTCATCAGGGCGTGCTGCCGCCGCAAGAGCGTCCGTCGATGCGTCTGTTGCGCGAGCTCGGTTTTTCCGGCGACGACGCTTCGGTGATCGAGCGCGTCGCGAAGAACGCGCCCGAACTGCTCGCGGCGGCGAGTTCAGCATCCGCGATGTGGACCGCGAATGCGGCGACGGTGAGCCCGTCCGCGGATACGCACGACGGCCGCGTGCATTTCACGCCGGCCAATCTGTGCAGCAAGCTGCATCGCGCGATCGAGCATGAATCGACGCGCCGCACGCTGCGGGCGATGTTCAGCGACACCGACCGCTTCGTGGTGCACGAGGCGCTGCCCGGCACGCCCGCGCTCGGCGACGAGGGCGCGGCGAATCACACGCGCTTTTGCGAGCAATACCGGGCGCGCGGCGTCGAATTCTTCGTGTATGGCCGCAGCGAGTATCGTCGCGGGCCGGAGCCGAAGCGCTATCCGGCGCGTCAGACGTTCGAGGCGAGCCGCGCGGTCGCGCATCGTCATGGCTTGCAGGACGCGGCGACCGTCTATGCGCAGCAGAACCCGGAAGTGATCGACGCGGGCGTGTTCCATAACGACGTGATCGCGGTCGGCAATCGCAACACGCTGTTCTGCCATCAGCTCGCGTTCGTCGATCAGCAAGCGGTGTACGACGAGTTGCGCTCGAAGCTAGCGAGCCTTCACGCGAGCTTTAACGTGATCGAAGTGCCCGACGCGCAGGTCAGCGTCGCCGATGCGGTGACGTCGTATCTGTTCAACAGCCAGCTGCTGACTCGGCCCGATGGCAAGCAGGTGCTGGTCGTGCCGCAGGAGTGCCGCGAAAATCCGCGCGTCGCCGCGTACCTGGATGAGCTGACTTCGCACAGCGGTCCGATCGACGAAGTGCTCGTGTTCGATCTGCGCGAGAGCATGAAGAACGGTGGCGGCCCCGCCTGTCTGCGTCTGCGCGTCGTACTCGACGACACCGAGCGCGCGGCGGTCGCGCCGGGCGTGTGGATCGACGACACGCTGTTCGGCCGACTCGATGCGTGGATCGAAAAGCACTATCGCGATCGTCTCGCACCGGCCGATCTCAGCGATCCGCAACTGCTGGTCGAATCGCGCACCGCGCTCGATGACCTGACGCAAATCCTCGCTCTGGGCTCGCTGTATGACTTCCAGCGCTGATTACGCGATGTCCGCCCCGAGCACGATGCTCGACGATTTTCTCGCGTGGACGCTCGCGGGTTCGCGGCCTGCCGCGCATCAAGCGCAAGGCACGTGTGCGAACGGTGTGCGCTGGACGTGGCAGGGCGACGGCGTGCTCGTCATCGAGCCCGCGCAGCAGCATGCGGGCGTGCGCAGCGTGCTCGTCTCGGCCGGCGTGCATGGCGACGAGACCGCGCCGATCGAACTGCTGTCGCGCATCGTCGCCGATATCGCACACGGCCGCGCGGCGCTCGCGTGCCGGCTGCTCGTGATTCTCGGCAACATCGATGCGATGCGCGACGGCGGCCGCTATCGCGACGACGATCTGAACCGGCTGTTCAGCGGCCGTCATCTGCAACTGCCGCACAGTCACGAAGCGCCGCGCGCGGCCGCGCTCGAACAGGCCGCGACGCGCTTTTTCGCGGACGCGTCCGACGCGCCCGGCGCGCGCTGGCATATCGACATGCATACAGCGATCCGCGCGTCGGTATTCGAGCGCTTCGCGCTGTTGCCGCATACCGGCAAGCCCTTTTCGCGCGCGATGTTCGAATGGCTCGGCGACGCGCGCATCAGTGCGGTGCTGCTGCACACGACGAAGGGCAACACCTATTCGCACTTCACCGCGCAAGCGTGCGGCGCTGATGCGTGCACGCTCGAACTCGGCAAAGTGCGGCCGTTCGGCCAGAACGACCTGACGCGCTTCGAGGGCGCGGATCTCGCGATGCGCGCGCTGCTCGCCGGCACGCGAATGAACGCACGAGGCGACGCGCAAGCTGCGCTGCCGCGCGTGTTCACCGTCGTCGAGCAGCTGACCAAGCAAAGCGACGCATTCGAGTTGCTGCTCGCGCCCGACGTGCCGAACTTCACGCCGCTCGCCAAGGGCACGCTGCTCGCGCGCGACGGCGACTATCAATACACGGTGCAGCGCGACGAAGAGCGCATCGTGTTTCCGAACCCGGCGGTCAAGCCCGGCCTGCGTGCCGGTCTGCTCGTCGTCGATACCACCGCCGAGACGCTGCCCAAGCTTGTCTAGACAGGTTCCGTGTACAATCGCCGGCTTCGCGGCTGACGCATCTACCGGTTACGCCGGCCGCGCGAGTCCGAAGCGCGGCAGGCGTAATCCGCCTGTGCGCGCCGAATCGGCTCCGTTTCAGTCAACACCGTAAAGGAACACCCGTAATGAAGAAGAATTGGCCCAACCTGGCCGCGCTCGCGCTGTTCGCGACGGCGGCGTTGAGCGCAGGCAGCGCGTCGTCGGCTGAGATCAAGGAAGTGCGCTTCGGCGTCGAGGCTTCGTATGCGCCGTTCGAATCGAAGTCGCCCGCGGGCGAGCTGCAGGGCTTCGATATCGACGTCGGCAATGCCGTGTGCGCGAAGCTGAAGGCCAGATGCGTGTGGGTCGAGAATTCGTTCGACGGCCTGATCCCGGCGCTCGAAGCGCGCAAGTTCAGCGCGATCAACTCGGACATGACGATCACCGACCAGCGTCGCCAGGCGATCGACTTCACCGATCCGATCTACAAGATCCCGAATCAGATGATCGCGAAGAAGGGCAGCGCTCTGCAGCCGACGCCCGCATCGCTGAAGGGCAAGCACGTCGGCGTGCTGCAGGGCACGATCCAGGAAACCTATGCGAAGGCGCGCTGGGCGCCGGCCGGTGTCGATGTCGTGCCGTATCAGACCCAGGACCAGATTTACGCGGACCTCGCGTCGGGTCGTCTCGACGCGTCGTTCCAGGACGCCGAGGCGGCATCGAAGGGCTTTCTGAAGAAACCGCAGGGCGCGGGCTTCGAGTTCGCCGGTCCGGCCGTAAGCGACGACAAGCTGCTCGGCGCGGGTGTCGGCTACGGTGTGCGCAAGAACGACAAGGCGCTCAAGGATGCGCTGAACGGCGCGTTGAAGGATCTGAAGGCCGATGGCACGATCGACCGCCTCGCCGCCAAATACTTCGACGTGAAAGTCGTGCTGAAGTAACGCGGCATCGAAATGTGCAAAACGGCCGCTGATGCGGCCGTTTTGCTTTTTGTACGCGGGTCGCAAACGTTCAACAAATATTTCGAGATATTGCCCTGTAAGCCTGTTCGTGGCCAATGACGCTGCGATAAAATTGCGACGCACGTTGCCGCGCGTCGACGAGCTTCCAACGTCACTGAAATGCGCTTACGTGCAGCGAAAAAACAGAACATAGGGCCAGGCGCCAGCGGCGCCGAGCGGGGGACTGGAATGACCACCATCGCAATCGAGACTCTGAGCCACGGCGGCACGACCGACGACGCGTCGCTCATCGCCAGCTACGCGCGGCAGCCCATTCTGAATCGGGACGGCATGCTGTGCGGTTACGAGATCAAGGTGCGTGCGCCCGAGCTGCCGCTCGCCGACGCGGACCTCAGCGCCCCACGAACCCCTACCGATCTTCATCCCAACGCCGATGCGTTGCCGGGTCGCGCGCCTACGCCGGTGCAGCGCGTGGCGCGCGCGATCGTGCGCGGGCTCGTGCAAAGCGACGTGCGCGGCGCGCTGACTGGCCATCCGGCCTACGTCGACGTGAGCCGCGAGCTGCTGCTCGATGACGCAATCCTGCGACTGCCCGCGGAACGCTTCATGCTCGAGCTGCCTTCATCGCTCGAAGTCGATGACGAGTTGATCGCGCGTCTCGTGTATCTGCATGGCCGCCGCTATCGCTTCGCGCTCGACGACGTCACGCAGCCCAACGAGACTTTCGCGAAGCTGCTGCCGTACGCCGAAGTCGTCAAGATCGACGTCCCGCGCACGCCGCGCGCGCTGTTGCCGAAGCTCGCGAGCGTGCTGAAGTCGGCGGGCAAACTGCTGCTCGCATCGGGTGTCGATGCGCAGGCCGACTTCGAAACGGTGCATGAGCTCGGCTTCGACCGCTTCCAGGGCTATTACTTCGCGCGGGCGCAAAGCGCATCGAGTCGCAGCGTCAGCGCGCCGCGCCACGCGCTGCTCAATCTGCTGCAACTGCTCGCGGGCGACCCGACGGTCGCGCAGCTCGAAGCCGAGCTCAAGCTGAATCCGGTGCTCGTCATGCATCTGATGAAGCTCGCGAATTCGAGCGGCCTCGCGGTCGGTCACAAGGTGACGACGCTGCGCGACGCGATCAACGCGACGGGCACCGATCGCATCGCGCGCTGGACGCAACTGCTGCTCTACGCCGACGGCCGCAAAGTTGCGCTCGAAGACGACCCTCTGCTGCAACTCGCGGCCACGCGCGCGCGCTTCATGGAGCTCGCGATCGAACGCATGCCCGAAGCGGGCCGCGACGAAGCCGACGCGGCCTTCCTGACCGGCGTGTTTTCGTTCGTCGATGCGGTGTTCGGTGGCTCGCTCGAAAAAACGCTGAACATCCTCACGCTGTCGCGGCCGATTCAAGCCGCAATCCTGCATCGCGAGGGCAGGCTGGGTCTGCTGCTGAGCGCGGTCGAGGCGCTCGAAGGCGGCGCATGGGAGCGCGTCGCCACGCTGTCCGAACGTCTTGCGCCGTTGACGCTGGAAGACGTCGCGCAGATGGGTCTCGCGGCCGGCGCATGGGCCGGTGTCGCGGATCGCAGCGCGCAAGGGCTGGAGCGGATCGAGGATTGAGTGGGGTGAAAGCCCCACAGATGCCCGGATAAAATCGTTTTCGGGCAAACACGGAAAGAATCGAGTGAAGCAGAGTGATCAGCGATCACGCCAGGTCTTCACATCGTCTCCATTTCCCGCATCTGCCCCTGGCCGAAAAAACGTCCTAACTCCTTTGCCAGTTCGTTGAGCACGCCCATCTCCTTCTGTGAGATGCGGCGCGCCTCCTGCGTATGCGACCAGTCGCCGTAGAGCAGCGCGACGGTCTGATCGGTTTCGTCGATGATCGGCAGCAGCACGAACGCGCGCGCGTCGTCGAACGAGCGCCGGAACCACTCGGGCAGCCGCGCGACCATCTTCGGATCGCGCGCATTCTCGATGAAGATGCCAACCGAGTTCGCGATCGCGAGATGAAACACATCGGGCTCGAACGCGGTGCTGAACGCGAGCTTCGGCAGCGCCGCGTCGATCTTCGGCCCGAAGCCGATGCGCGCCCTGAACGTGCCGTTGCTATGCTTGACGTAGACCACGGTGCGCGCGAAGCCGAGCGCCGCGAGCACGGTCTCGGCGGCCATCGCGAGCGCCGGCGCGAGCGGGCTGCCTTCGGGCAGGTCGCGCAGATCCTTCACCCCGACCTCGATGCGCGCCTCGGGCGTGAGCGCCTCGCGCGCGATCGCATCGGCATTGGCGCGCAGCTCGACGATTTCGCGCATCACGCTGTCGCCGCCATCCTCGCGCGCGAGCGCGACGCTCATCTGCAGCAGCACTTCGGGGTCGGTGTTCAGCGCGCTGCCGTACTCGTGCGCAAGCTCGCCGATGCGCGCCTCGCGCTCGCCCTCGGGCATGTTCTGCTGCGTGAGCACGTCGGCGACCGCGGTCGAGTAGTTGGTGATCGCGCGCAGCCACTGCACCTGGCGCGGTTGCGTCACGTCTTCCGGATCGAACTCGCCCATGCCGGAGCGGATCGTGTCGGGCAGGCGCCAGCGCACCGCGGCTTCGGCGCCGATTTCATCGAAGGTTACGCCGAGCACGAGCACGCACGCATCGGCTTCGAGTGCGCCGCCGTCGATATGGCGGCGAATCTGGTCCCACTCGGCGTCGAGATAGAACACGACCAGCAGCTTGCCGATCTGCCGCATCAGCGTGCAGACCACCGCTTCCTCGCCGGCGCGCAGGTCGCCGCGCTCGGTCAGCTTGCGCGCGACGCAGCCCGACAGCAGCGTGCGGTTCAATTCGAGTTTCGCGTCGATCCGGCGCGGCGCGCTTTGATGAAAGTGATCGACGATCTTCAGACCGACTACGAGGTGACCGACCGCATCCATGCCGAGCACCATCAGCGCGCGTGACACGGTCGTGATATTGCCGCCGAACGCCATGTACATCGCCGAGTTCGCGAGCCGCAGCACCTTCTGCGTGAGCGCGAAGTCCGACAGCACCACTTGCACGAGGCCGGTGAAGTCGAGGTCGTCGTTGGTCACTGCCGCCATGGTGGTGCGCAGCGATTGCGACAGCATAGGGAAATCGCCGCGCTCGCTCATTCGCGTCCAGAGCCGGTCGAGCACTGCCGCCTTTACCATGTGTGTCCCGCAAATGCCATACGTGTTCCAGTGAATGCCGTGCCGGTCGCAAGCCGGCTTGTTGCGCTGCCTGGGCGTCGTGTCCGCATCGCCCGTTATGCGCCGTGCAGCTGAAGCTCGCGCGTTTCGAAGCGCTGCGCAAGCTCTTCGGACGGCAGCGCCTTGCAGACGAGCCAGCCCTGAATGTGATCGCAGCCCATCTCGGTGAGCAGGGTGCGCTGCGCTTCCGTTTCGACGCCCTCGGCAACCAGTTCGAGATCGAGCGTCTGCGCAAGGCCTACGACAGCGCTAACGATTGCCTGATCGTTTCGCGAGGTTAGCAGATTCTCGACGAAACTCCGGTCGATCTTCAGCTTCGCGAGCGGAAAGCGCTGCAGGTACGCGAGGCTCGAATAGCCGGTGCCGAAGTCGTCGACGGCGAAGCGGATGCCCATCGCGGTCAGGTCTTCGAGCAAGCCCTTCGCGTGTGCCGGGTCGTGCATCAGCAGACTTTCCGTGATCTCGAATACGAGCCGGCGCGGATCGATGCCGGTCAGCTCGATCGCCTCGCGCACCGAGTCCTTGAAGCGCGGATCGCGAAACTGCTGCGGCGACACGTTGACGGCCACGTACTGCAGCGGAATGCCCTTCGCGTCCCACTGGATCAGCTGCATGCACGCGACCTTCATCACCCAGTTGCCGAGGAAGTTGATGAGCCCAATCGACTCCGCGAGCGGAATGAACATCGACGGCGGCACGAGGCCATGCACCGGATGCGTCCAGCGGATCAACGCCTCGACACCGACCACGCCCCGCGTGCGGCTGCTCGTGATCGGCTGGAAGTGTAGCGAAAACTCGCCGTTGCGTACGCCGTCGTAGAGGTCGGCCTCGAGTTTCAGACGCTCGGCGTCGGCCGGGTTGTCGTCGGGCACGTAGAACGCGAGCGTGTTGCCGCCCGCGGCCTTTGCCTGCAACAGCGCGTGGTCGGCCCAGCGCAGCAGGTGCGTGTCGTGGCCGCCGGTGTCGTTGGCGTGGCGCACGTCCGGGTAGAGCGCGATGCCGATGCTGGCCGACAGGTGGACCTGCTGACCCTTGAAAACATACGGCTGCTGGATCGCGGTCAACAGACGCCGCGCCAGCGCTTCGGCTGCCGCCGCCGCGTCGGTGCGGCTCGCGGCCGGCTTCACGAGGATCGCGAACTCGTCGCTGGCGACGCGCGCGATCGTTTCGTTCGGGCTCGTCATGTTCAACAGGCGCCGCGAGGTGTCGCGCAGCATCTCGTCGCCGGCGTCGTAGCCGAGCGCGCGGTTCACCCGCTGATAGTCGTCGAGATCGAGCAGCAGCAGCGCGACCGGCGTGCCGTGCGCGTCGGCCTTCTGTTGTGCGTCGAGCAGCGCGTGCACCAGACCCGACTGGTTCGGCAGACTGGTCAGCCGGTCCAGATGCAGCGCCTGGGTCAGCCGCTCTTCGGTGGCGCGCCACGACGACACGTCGAAGCCGGCGATAGCGTAGCCGTCGACGCCGTCGTGGTTGCTGCGCACGACCCGCAGTTCGACCGTGATCGGATAGGTGAGCGACTTGACGAGCCCGAGCGTCGCTTTCTCGACGTTGCCCGAGGCCGCCGCCTGCTTGAGCAGCGCATCGAGGCGCGGCACGTCGGCGGGCGCGACCAGATCGTGCAGCGTCGCGGTCTTCAGGTATTCGCGGTGATAGCCGATGAAGCGCAGGCTCGCGTCGGACACGTAGATGAAGCGCAACGCATCGTCGACGTGCGCTAGCAGGTCGACCGCGCCGACCACCTGTTCCAGTGGAGGCGGGCGGTTGGCGCTGCTCGGCCGGTCGTCGTCCTCGCGCCGGCCGAACGCCCGCAGCCGGTCGATGACCGTGCGCAAGGAGCCCCGGCGGGGCGCGGTGATCGTGTTCGCTTCCATGTTCGTCGCTGGCAACCTGGGTTCGTCCGCGGGCGGGGCTGCTTGTCCGCCGGTCCGGGCGGCCGGGAGATAGCAGCCCGCCCTATCAGAACGAGATAACGACGCAAGCGGGGAAATCTTTAGCGGCGCGCGCAGAAAAACATCCGGTAAGGAGATGCGCGGTTCAGTCGCCGGGACGATTCGGTTAAAGTGACGCTGATTCGCGGCCGTTAATACGGCGAATCTCCCTTAGTTTGGCGACGCTGATGGCGTCGCGCTGCGTCGACTTCCAAACCTTGCACCGATGATCCATCTTCGAACGCTCCGTCATCAGGTCCGCCAGCGCCGCACGGCCCGTCCCGCGGGACGTCGAGGTGCGTGATGTCGTCGCCGGCGCGTCGGCCGGCTATCCTGAGCGCGGGGACCCGGACGCGGTCCCGCAGTATGTCTACGTCGGCCGCCAGCCGATTCTGGATCGCGATGGGGCGCTGCACGCGTACGAGCTGCTGTTCCGCGCCGGCACCTATAACTACGCCGAAATCAGCGACGACGCGCAGGCCACCGCGCAGGTGGTCGCGCGCACGATCGGCGGAATCGGCGTGCCGGCCGTGCTCGGCCAGCATCGCGGCTTCGTCAATATCGACCGCGCGCTGCTCTTTAGCGACATCGTCCATCTGATGCCGCCCGAGCGCTTCGTGCTCGAAATCCTCGAAACCGTGCGTTACGACGCTTCGCTCGCGCGTCGGCTCGACGAGCTGCACTGCGCCGGCTTCCAGGTCGCGCTCGACGACGTGCACGACCTGACCGACGAGCTGAGGGCGATGCTGCCGTACGCCGACATCGTCAAGATCGACTTTCTGCAAACGCCGCGCCGCAAGGTCGCCGAGCTCGCGTCGGCCTTGCGCGGCTACGGCAAGACGCTGCTCGCCGAGAAGGTCGAATCGCGCGAGGACTTCGCGCTCGCGCACGAACTCGGCTTCGATCTGTTTCAGGGCTACTTCTTCGCGCGGCCGCAGGTGCTGGCCGCGCCGCGCAACCGCTCGCTGCGCCCGGGCCTATTGCGGTTGCTCGCGCTGCTGTCGCGCGACGCCGGCATCGTCGAGCTCGAGGCGGAGCTGAAGGTCAATCCGGGCGTGGTCGTGCAACTGCTGCGGCTCGTCAATTCGAGCGCGTTCGGCCTCGGGCGCAATATCGCGTCGCTGCGCGAGGCGATCATCGCGACCGGCACGCGGCAAATCGCGCGCTGGGCGCAACTGCTGCTGTACGCGGATACCGGCGACCTGCCGTGGCGCGCCGATCCGCTCGTGCAACTGGCCGCGACGCGCTCGCGCTTCATGGAGCTTGCCGCGAACTGGCTGCGTCCGGCCGACGGCGAATTCGCCGATGCCGCGTTCATGACCGGGATTTTCTCGCTGGTGCATATCGTGCTCGACAGCACCCCGGACGCGGTCCTCGAAAAGCTCGGCCTCGCGCCGCAGATCCGCGAGGCGATCGTCGCGCGCAAGGGCGAGCTGGGTGCGCTGCTGCTGATCGCCGAGGTCGCGGGCGAGGGCGGCGACGCCGCGCCGGTCGCGACGGCGGCGGGCTTTCACGCGCTGACGCCCGAGGTGCTATCGCAGCTGAACCTGTCGGCGGCGGCGTGGTTCGGCGCGCACGTGGCGGAGCCGGACGCCTGATGCGCCGGGCCCGCGCGCCGCATCCTTTCGATTGGCTTGTGGTCCTGGCGGCGACCGACGCCGCGTGCGCATCCGTGGTCCAATAGAACGTTCAGCGGTGGCCTGTGACGCCGGCCGAAGCTGTCTTCGATGGACGGGATCAACTGCGTGCGCTCACGCATGGAGGAGCAGATGAAGACAAAACACATACCGGCGGTATTGGCCGCCGTCATGGCGTTCGGATTCGCAATGCATTCGCCGCTCGCCTCGGCAACCCTGAAGCCCGGCGATACGGCGCCGGCGTTCACCGCCGAGGCCTCGCTCGGCGGCAAGACCTACACGTATTCGCTGGCCGATCAGCTGAAGAAGGGGCCGGTCGTGCTGTACTTCTATCCGGCCGCGTTCACGAAGGGCTGCACGATCGAGGCGCACGAATTCGCCGATGCGGTCGACGAATACAAGAAGTACGGTGCGACGGTGATCGGTGTATCACACGACAACATCGATACGCTGACGAAGTTCTCGGTCAGCGAATGCCGCAGCAAATTTCCGGTCGCGGCCGACGCCGACGCGAAGGTGATCGACGCATACGACGCGGCCATGCCGATGAAGGCCGGCATGGCGAATCGCGTGTCATACGTGATCTCGCCCGAAGGCAAGATCATCTATGAGTACACGAGCCTGCAGCCCGACAAGCATGTCGAGAACACGCTGAACGCGCTCAAGGAATGGGCGGCCGCGCACAAGGGGCAGTGAAGGGGCCGCGCGCGGCATCGCGCATTGCTAGTGTCACGCCCGTGCCAGGCTGAAACCATTTACCGGATGAGCTTGCGATGCCGATTCTCGTTGCGTTGATCGCACTGGTCGCGCTGGGATACGGCGCGGTACGCGCCTTCGATGCGCTGCAGGCCGGTTTCGGGCTGGCGGTGGCGGAAAGCGTGGCGGTCCTGGTTGCGTTGCTGATTGCCGGTGCGCTCGCTTACTGGCGGCAGCGGCGCCGCGAAGTCGCGCCGAACGTGCGCGACGGCGACTGGACGCACGAGCTGAAGGGCAGTTGGGGATTGGTGCGGCTCGCGGCGGGCAAGCGGCTCTGCGAGATTCGCGTCGGCGACGAGCAGGGTGCGTATATCTTCGCGGATCTGCTCGGCGCCGAAGCACAAGGCCGCGACGCGCAGGCGCGGCTCGCCGTGAAGGTCAAGGACGCACGGCGCGGCGAGTGGCTCGTGCCGATGTCGAACGAGCGGATGGCGCGCCGATGGCAGCGGATTTTCTCGCTGGCCATCGAGCAGAAGCTGTGAGCGCCACCTTCACGACATCATGACGAGGTCGGCGCCGCGCCACCCGTGCGGCGCGCCTTTCTCGCCTCCCAGCGCACGCGGATGCGATCCAGGTACAGATACACGACCGGCGTCGTATAGAGGGTCAGCATCTGGCTGACGATCAGCCCACCGACGATCGAAATACCGAGCGGCGCGCGCATCTCCGCGCCTTCGCCGCTGCCGAACGCGAGCGGCAATGCGCCGAGCATCGCGGCGAAGGTGGTCATCATGATCGGCCGGAAGCGCAGCAGACAGGCCTGGTGGATCGCGTCGCGCGAGGACAGCCCTTTGCGCGACGCGTCGATCGCGAAGTCCACCATCATGATCGCGTTCTTCTTGACGATGCCGATCAGCAGGATCACGCCGATCAGCGCGATGATGCTGAACTCGGTGTTGAACAGCAGCAGCGCGAGCAGCGCGCCGACGCCCGCGGACGGCAGCGTCGACAGGATCGTCAGCGGATGGATGTAGCTCTCGTACAGGATGCCGAGCACGATATACACCGCCGCGAGCGCGGCGAGGATCAGGATCGGCTGATCGGACATCGACTGCTGGAACGCCTGCGCGGTGCCCTGGAAGCTGCCGTGAATCGTGGCGGGCATGCCGATCTCGGCCATCGTGTCGTAGATCACCTGCGTGGCGGTGGACAGCGAGACGCCCGGCGGCAGGTTGAATGAAATCGTCGAGGCGACGAACTGGCTCTGGTGATTGACCGACAGCGGTGTGGTGCCCGGCCCGAAGCTGGCGATCGCCGACAGCGGCACCATCGTTTCCTTCGCGATCGACACCGGCGAGCCCGACGACGCGCTCGACTTGCCGCTCGCCGCGATCGAGTTGATCGCCTGGTTGCGCGCGGAGTCGGCCGCGATGCTGGCCGCGCTCGTCGCGGTGGTGGCTGCCGTGCCGCCGGTTGCGGCGCCACTCGTCGTGGCCGCCGTGCTGGTCGCCTTCGTTACAGTGCCGGCCGGCGCATTGGTGGTCTGCGCGCCGCTCGCGCTGCCGCCCGAGGTGCTGACGTAAATCTGGCTCAGCATTTCCGGGCTCTCCCAGTAGCGCGGCGCGACTTCCATCACCACGTGATACTGGTTCAGCGGGTTGTAGATCGTCGATACCTGGCGCTGGCCGAACGCGTCGTACAGCGTGTTGTCGATCTGCGAGGGCTTGATGCCGAGGCGCGCGGCGGTGGCGCGGTCGATCGTCACCATCGCCTCGAGACCGCCTTGCTGCTGGTCGGAGTTCACGTCCGCGAGTTCCTTGCGAGCCTGCAGCGCCTCGGTGAGCTTCGGCCCCCACTTGTACAGATCGGGCGTCGAGTCCGCGAGCAGCGTGAACTGGTACTGCGCGTTCGATTGCCGGCCGCCGACGCGGATGTCCTGCACCGCCTGCAGGAAGGTGCGCGCGCCGGCCACGTCGCCGAGCGGCGCGCGCAACTGCTGGATCACCTGGTCGGCGGACAGCTTGCGTTCGCTCTTCGGCTTCAGCGACAGGAACATGAAGCCCGAGTTGGTCTGCCGGCCGCCGGTGAAGCCGACCACGCTGTCGACCGCCGGGTTCTTGCTGACGATGTCCATCATCTGCGAGAACTTGCCCTTCATCGCCTGGAACGACGTGCTCTGGTCGGCCTGGATGCCGCCGATCATGCGCCCGGTGTCCTGCTGCGGGAAGAAGCCTTTCGGCACGATGATGTAGAGCGCGACGTTCAGCCCGATGGTCAGCAGCAGCACGAGCAGGATCAGCCGCGGATGCCGCAGCGCCCAGCCGAGCGTGCGCTCGTAGCCGCGCTGCATCGACGTGAAGCCGCGTTCGAGCCAGCGGCCGAGGCGGCTTTCCTGTTGCTTCTCGTGCGGCTCGCGCAGCAGGCGCGAGCACATCATCGGCGTGAGCGTCAGCGAGACGATCAGTGACACCGCGATTGCGAGCGACAGCGTCAGCGCGAACTCGCGGAACAGCCGCCCGACGATGCCGCCCATCAGCAGGATCGGCAGGAACACGGCGACGAGCGAGATGCTGATCGACATCACCGTGAAGCCGACCTCGCGCGCGCCGAGGAACGCGGCCTTCATGCGCGGCACGCCGTCTTCGATGTGGCGCGAGATGTTTTCGAGCACCACGATCGCGTCGTCGACGACGAAGCCGGTCGCGATGGTCAGCGCCATCAGCGACAGATTGTCGAGCGAGAAGCCCATCAGGTACATCGCGCCGAACGTGCCGATGATCGAGATCGGCACGGCCACGCTCGGAATCAGCGTGGCGCGCCAGTTGCGCAGGAACAGGAACACGACCATCACGACCAGCGCGACCGCGATCACGAGCGTGCGCTGGGTGTCTTTCAGCGACGCGCGAATCGTCGTGGAGCGGTCCGAGGTCGGCGAGATTTCGACGTCTGCGGGCAGCGATGCATGCAGTTGCGGCAGCATCGCCTTCACGCGGTCGACGGTCTCGATGATGTTGGCGCCCGGCTGCCGGTACAGGATCACGAGCACCGCGTGCTTGCCGTTGAAGAGGCCGAGGTTGCGCAGGTCCTCGACCGAATCGACGACCTCGCCCATGTCGGCGAGTTTGACCGGCGCGCCATTGCGATAGGCGATGACGAGATCCTTGTATTGCGACGCCTTGGTGGCCTGGTCGTTGGTGTACAGCTGCACGCGGTTCTCGCCGAACTCGATCGCTCCTTTCGGGCTGTTCGCGTTGGCCGAGGCGAGCGCCGCGCGCACGTCCTCGAGGCCGATGCCGTAATGCGACAGCGCATGCGGCGTCAGCTCGACGCGTACGGCCGGATTCGCCGAGCCGCTCACGTCCACTTCGCCGACCCCCTGCACCTGCGACAGCGACTGCTGCAGCACCGTGGCGGCCGAATCGTAGAGCTGGCCGGGCGTGCGCGTGCTCGACGTCAGCGCGAGAATCAGGATCGGCGCGTCGGCCGGGTTGACCTTGTGGTAGGTCGGATTGCTGCGCAGGCTCGCGGGCAGGTCGGCGCGCGCCGCGTTGATCGCCGCCTGCACGTCGCGCGCGGCGCCGTCGATGTCGCGGTTCAAGCCGAACTGCATCGTGATGCGCGTCGAGCCGACCGAGCTTTGCGACGTCATCTCGGTGACGTCGGCGATCGAGCCGAGATGCCGCTCGAGCGGACTCGCGACGCTGGTCGCGACGGTCTCCGGGCTCGCGCCCGGCAGCGTCGCCTGCACCGAGATGGTCGGGAAGTCGACCTGCGGCAGCGGCGCCACCGGCAGCTTGGTGAACGCGAACACGCCCGACAGCGCGATGCCGATCGCCAGCAGCGTGGTGGCGACCGGGCGGGAAATAAACGGACGCGACAGGTTCATCGCTCAGTTCCCTGCATCGGTGGCGGGCGGCGTGGCGCTACCGGACGAATCGCCGCGGCTAAAGCGCTCGCGCAGCCGGCGGCCGAGCGAATCGAACGCGAGGTAAATTACCGGCGTCGTGAACAGCGTCAGCAGCTGGCTCACGATCAGGCCGCCGGCGATCGCGATACCGAGCGGCCGGCGCAGTTCCGAGCCCGCGCCGGTGCCGAGCATCAGCGGCAGCGCGCCGAGCAGCGCGGCGAGCGTGGTCATCAGGATCGGCCGGAAACGCAGCAGACACGCCTGGTAGATCGCCTCGCGCGGCGGCTTGCCTTCCTCGCGCTCCGCGTAGAGCGCGAAGTCGATCATCATGATCGCGTTCTTCTTCACGATACCGATCAAAAGCACGATGCCGATGATGTCGAGATCGTGGCCGGTAATCAGCAGCGCGAGCAGCGCGCCGACGCCTGCCGACGGCAGCGTGGACAGAATCGTGATCGGATGGATGAAGCTCTCGTACAGCACGCCGAGCACGATGTACATCGTGACGATCGCCGCGAGGATGAGGAACAGCTCGTTCGCGAGCGACGCCTGGAACGCGAGCGCCGCGCCCTGGAAGCGCGTCTGGAACGACGCGGGCAGGCCGATGTCCTTCTCGGCCTGTTCGATCGCCTTCACGGCCGCGCCGAGCGACGAACCCGGGGCGAGGTTGAACGACACCGTGGTGGCCGGGAACTGGCTCAGGTGCGTAACCAGCAGCGGCGCGGGCCGCTCGATGAACTTCGCGATCGACGACAGCGGCACCTGGCCGCCCGCCGACGTGGAAGAGGGCAGGTAGATGTTGTTCAGCGACGTGATGTAGTGCTGCATCGTCGGCTGCGCTTCGAGAATCACACGGTACTGGTTCGACTGCGTGAAGATCGTCGAAATGATGCGCTGGCCGAATGCGTCGTACAGCGCGCTGTCGATCGTGGCCGGCGTGATGCCGAAGCGCGCGGCGGTCGCGCGGTCGATCTCGATGAACACCGAGCGGCCGTTGTCCTGCAGATCGGTCGCGACGTCCGCGAGTTCGGGCGACTGCTTCAGGCGCTCGACCAGCTTCGGCACCCACGTCGCGAATTCGCCGATGTTCGGATCGGTCAGCATGAACTGATACTGCGTCGGGCTGACCGTCGAGTCGATCGTCAGGTCCTGCACCGGCTGCATGTACAGCGACGCGCCCGGAATATGCGCGACGTCCTTCTGCAACTGGCGGATCACTTCGCTCGCGGTGTTGCTGCGGTCGTCGCGCGGCTTCAGGTTGATCAGCATGCGGCCGCTGTTCAGCGTGATGTTGCTGCCGTCCACGCCGATGAAGGAGGTCAGGCTTTCGACGTCCGGGTTCCTCAGGATCTGGTCGGCGAGCGCCTGCTGACGCTCGGCCATCGACGCGAACGACACCGACTGCGGCATCTGCGTGATCGCCTGGATCACACCGGTGTCCTGCACCGGGAAGAAGCCCTTCGGTATGAACACGTACAGCAGGCCGGTCAGCACCAGCGTGAGGACAGCTACGACCAGCGTGGAGCGCTGACGGTTCAGCACCCAGGTGAGCGCGACCGCGTAGCGCGCGATCACCCAGTCGATGAAGCGGTGCGCCTTCGCCTCGAAGCGATGACTGTCGTGCGGCGGCGTGTGGCGCAACAGTTTCGCGCACATCATCGGAACCAGCGTCAGCGACACGACCGCCGAAATGACGATCGTCACCGCGAGCGTGATCGCGAATTCATGGAACAGGCGGCCGACCACGTCGCCCATGAAGAGCAGCGGAATCAGCACCGCGATCAGCGAGACCGTCAGCGAAATGATCGTGAAGCCGATCTGCTTCGAGCCCTTCAGCGCGGCTTCGAGCGCACTGTCGCCTTCCTCGACATAGCGCGCGATGTTCTCGATCATCACGATCGCGTCGTCGACGACGAAGCCGGTCGCGATGGTCAGCGCCATCAGCGACAGGTTATCGAGCGAGAAGCCGCACAGGTACATCACGGCGAGCGTGCCGATCAGCGACAGCGGCACCGACAGGCTCGGAATGATCGTCGCGTAGATGTTGGCGAGAAACAGGTACATCACCAGCACGACCAGCACGACCGACATCGCCAGCTCGAACTGCACGTCGCGCACCGACGCGCGGATCGTCGTGGTGCGGTCGGTGACGACCTCGACGTCGAGCGCGGCGGGCAGCGACTGCTGCAAGCGCGGCAGCAGCGCCTTGATGCTGTCGACCACCTGGATCACGTTCGCACCCGGCTGGCGCTGCACGTTCAGGATGATCGCGGGCGTGTTGTCGACCCACGCGCCGAGCTTCGTGTTCTCCGGACCCGGCACGATGCTCGCGACGTCGGTCAGCATCACCGGGCGGCCGCTCTTGTATGCGACGACGGCGCTCTTGTACTCGTCGGCGTCGGTCAGCTGATCGTTCGAGTTGATGGTGTAGTTGCGCGTCGGGCCGTCGAAATTGCCCTTCGGCGTGTTGACGTTCAGGTTCGAGATGGTGGTGCGCAGATCGTCGAGATTCAGGCCGTACGCGGCGAGCGCGCGCGGGTTCGCCTGAATGCGGATCGCCGGGCGCTGCCCGCCCGACAGGCTCACGAGACCCACCCCCGCGACCTGCGAGATCTTCTGCGCGAGACGCGTGTCGGCGAGATCCTGCACCTGCGTGAGCGGCAGCGTTTTCGACGTGATCGCGAGCGTGATGATCGGCGCGTCGGCCGGGTTGACCTTCGCGTAGATCGGAGGCGCGGGCAGGTCGGAGGGCAGCAGATTGCCCGCCGCGTTGATCGCCGCCTGGACTTCCTGCTCGGCGATGTCGAGCGGCAGATCGAGGCTGAATTGCAGCGTGATGATCGACGAGCCGGCCGAGCTTTGCGACGACATCTGATTCAGCGACGGCATCTGCCCGAACTGCCGCTCGAGCGGCGCCGTTACGGACGATGTCATCACGTCCGGGCTCGCGCCCGGATAGAAGGTCTGCACCTGGATCGTCGGATAGTCGACTTCGGGCAGCGCGGACAGCGGCAGGAAGCGCAGCGCGACGAGGCCGACCAGCATGATCGCCGCCATCAGCAGCGCGGTGCCGACGGGACGCAGAATAAATGCGCGGGATGGATTCATGCGGTAAGTGCCGTGCCTTTACTTTATTGCGATGCTTGCTGCGCGCGCCGGCCGCGACGCGCTGGTGCGCCCGAGGCGGCCGCCGGAGCGCTCGCGCCGTGCGCGCCGGACGCGCCACGCGGCCGCTCGGCCGGGATCGTGATCTTCGAGCCTTCGCGCAGCCGGTCCGAACCGTCGATCACGACGCGCTCGCCGACCGCGAGACCCGACTGGATGCTGGTGCGCTCGCCATCGACCGGGCCGACCTTGACCTGGCGCACGGTGACCGTGTCGTCGGGCTTCACGACGTACACGAAGGTACCGATCGAGCCGTTGAGCACCGCCGAGGTCGGCACGATCACCGCGTCCTTGATCGTATCGACGAGCAGGCGCGTGTTGACGAACTGGTTCGGGAACAGGCCGTTGTCCTTGTTCTCGAAGATCGCGCGCAGCTTGATCGTGCCGGTGGTCGTGTCGATCTGGTTGTCCATCGTCTTCAGCGAGCCGACTTCGAGCGGATGCGTGTTGCTGCGGTCATACGCGGTGGCCGACAGCGACTCGCCGTTGCGCGTGTGCTGGATGATCTGCTGCAGATTGTCTTCGGAGGTCGAGAACACTACGCTGATCGGATCGAGTTGCGTAATCACGACGATGCCGTTGGCGAGGCCCGAGGTCACGTAGTTGCCCGGGTCGACCTGACGCAGACCGACGCGGCCCGACACCGGCGCGGTGATGCGCGCGTACACGAGGTCGAGCTTGAAGCTGTCCACGTTCGCCTGGTCGGCCTTCACCGTGCCTTCGTATTGCCGCACCAGCGACGCCTGCGTGTCGACCTGCTGACTCGCGATCGAGTCTTGCGCGAGCAGCGTCTGATAGCGCTTCAGATCGAGACGCGCGGTGGCGAGCAGCGCCTCGTCGCGCACCAGCGTGCCCTCGGCGTTGCGCAGCGAAATCTCATACGGGCGCGGATCGATCTGGGCGAGCACGTCGCCCTTCTTGACCATCTGGCCTTCCTTGAAATACACGTCCTGCAGCACGCCGCTCAGTTGCGGCAGTACCGTGACGGTGGCGAGCGGCGTGACCGTGCCGAGCGCGGTCAGCACGACCGGCATCTCGCCCTGCGTCGCGGCGGCGACGTGCACCGGCTGCGGCATGTTGGCCATCGCGTTCGGACCGCCGCGGCCGAGGCGGCCGCTGCGCGCGCCGCTCGCGGCACCCGGCGCGCTCGCCCCGCTGCCGGGGCTGCCCCACGGATGCCAGCGCCACAGTACAACGCCGAGCACGACCAGCGCCGCGACGATCAGCGCGACAGTGCGGCCGCGGTGGCGTTTCACCGCGGCGGGCGCGCTCGATTGCGCGCCGCTCGCGGACGGCTGGGAAGCGGCGGGGCGTTGGGTTTCCGGGTGCTTTTGTTGTTCGTCCATCGGTTCGGTCAGGTGGCTGGCTTTGTGATGTGAGCCGCCGATGCGGTCGCCGCCGTTCGAAAGACGGCGGGCCGGCATATGGGCGGCGTGTCAGGCGGTCGTGGCGGCGCGCGCCGCGCAATATTCAGCGCGATGCTATCCGAGGCGCGGGACAGAGATGTTAACGCAATGCGGAATCATCACGGATCGGCGAGGCCTTTTTGACAGCGCTCGCGGCTCGCGGCGCGGTCCCGCGACGGGGATGCGTGATCGTACGTTGCGGTGTCTGTAACAGTCCAGCCGCGTATTTTTCGGTTAATTACGAAGGTTACAGGATGTCGGCGAATTGCAGGGCAAGGTGGGCGGGATGCCTTCGTCACTGCACAGACCGCAGGCGGCGGGCGCCGCGTTAGGTCTGTGCGGGGCGCCGGGGTGGCGCTCATTGCCGCCGCCCGGCTATTCGTCGAGCCGGCGCCCCGGCGTGCCGCCGACCTCAAGCACGATCTTGTCGATGCATTCGAGCAGCGCGGGTGCGGCGTCCGAGATCAGCCAGTCGCGCGGACACTGATCGGCCGAGCCGCCGCAATTGACCGCGTAGCGCTCGCCCGACGGCCCGACGAAGCCGAGCGCGATCGCGTTCAGCCCGTTGTACCACTCGCCGGTGGCGATGGCGAAACCGCGTTCGAGCGTGTCCTGGATCGCACTGACGAGACGGCTGCCGATATAGCCCCAATCATCGCCCTCGGCCGTCTGCAGGCCGACGAGCAGGCGGTCGCGGTCCGCTTGCGCGAGCGCGGCGAGATACGCCCGGCCGACGGCGGTGCGCGTCAAGCTCATGCGTGAGCCGACTTCGAGTCGCGATACGAGCACCGCCGAACGCGGCCGGATCGCGTCGATGACGACCATGTCGTAGCGGTCGCGCACCGCCAGATGCACCGACAACGCGGTGCGTTCCGCGAGTTCGATCAGGAATGGCCGCGCGCGCGAGCGGATGTCGAAGTTGCGCAGAAAGCCGTTGCTTAGTTCGAGCACCGACGAGGTCAGCACGAAGCGCTCGCTTTCGGGCAGTCGCAGCAGAAAACCGGTGCCCACGAGCGTCGCGGTGATGCGCGACACGGTGGGCTTCGGGATGCCGGTCAACTCGCCGAGTTCGCGATTGCTGAGCGGCGCGTGCGCGGCGGCGACGGCGCGCAAAACGGTCAGGCCGCGCGCGAGCGCGGTGACTTCATCGCCCGGGCCGTCCCGGTCTTTGCTCGCGGGGGCTTTGGCGACGACGGCCTGGTTGGGTGTGGATCGGTTCATGCGCTTTTTTTGGAACAGTATTTCAGGTGGTTCGTTCGTTAACCTATTGACGACCGCCCGCGCGGGGCGGGGGCATCTCCAAACCGGGGCATCCATTTCATATATGTTGGGAAAATCATTGTATCGGAACAAATTGCCGATCGATGAGCGACTATATCTTTTTGCTTGACTTAGTCAGGATAACCATAAAAAATGGAACCTCATTTCGAAAGTCGCATCTTTCCGCTGCATTTTGGTGCACGCAAGCGGAAAATCCCGGAATCCAGGATCGATCGCCCCGTCCAAGGCGCTTGCGCCTTTCGAAATACCTTCTCTCAGGTTCTAGCACGGCCCTCGGAATGGCTAGAACTTTTAAGGCGTCACGGCAACGTGACGCCTTTTTTTTGGGCCATATAACCGCACAACAGCCGACATCTAATGTCAATGCACCGTAGTATTCCGCACGAGAAAGTTCGCAAAAAAATCGGCACCCAAATGCAGGCATTAGATCACGCCTTCTCAAATCTCACGAGACTTCCGTCTCCGCCAAAAGGACGATGCGCAACAATTACCGGGGAAATTACTGTCTCGTTTAATATCCAGTTAGTTGTGATTTTATTTGCAAACGCAAATGGTGAGAAAGTGCCCATGCCCGTTTGGTGCGGTTAAACGAATCATGCTCCGCTTTCGCACGCTCGTCATGTACCACGATGCAAGGGTGATATCAATGGCCGAGTTATGAAAATTCCGCGGCTGCGCGACGATTTTCTTCTTTATCATGTCGGGATTTAATCTGTCGTACGGTCTCGGCGCAGAATTTTTTATCAACTGCTTTAGCATATTTATCCGATTCACGTTATTACGCTAGCGCTGAGCGCTGCATTAATGGCTGTGAACTCCCACCCTTTCGACACTGAGCTGAATAACATCGATTCAGCGCCGCCGATCGTGCACACCACGAGCGGTGTCGAGGTAGCCGTCAATGCGGCTTTACAGCTCCTGGTGTTGCAGGCGTGGAATTCCCTTTATTTGTCATTCAACATTCCGTCGTGGTTGTTGTCGACGCTGTCTTTTTCTTCTTGTTGTTTCCGGCGCTCGCGCCACGGCTGCTGTCGATGCGCTCCAAGTGGGCGATGCTGATGGCGATGCGGGGCGGCAAGTCGCGGTGATTTTCCTTTGCGCGAGCGCGCTGCAAAACGCGTCGCCGCGCCTGACTGCCTGGAGAGACGGCTCGGCAATGTGATCACGGGATAGGCGAGGCCGTAGCCGGTTCCGAACAGCACGGCGCTGGTCGGGTGAAAGAGCGTGTGATACGGAACCGCGAACATTGCTGCAATGCCAGGCAGCATCAACACGCCTCAGCGCGCCAGCAGCGAAACCGTCGCGATGCCGAGAATCGTCATGATCAGCGACGTGCTCACGTGAATCGCCACTTCGCCAGCCGCCCAGCCGAGCCGGCCGTCCTGCAGGCGCTGCACGACTTCCGCGGAGAACGTCGAGAAGGTCGACAGCCCGCCCATCAGACCGGTGATGACGAACAGCCGCCATTCCGGCGAGAGCTGGGGCACCCGCGCGAAGCCCGCGACCGCCACACCGATGATGTAGCCGGCGATCACGTTAGCGGCGAGCGTGCCAAGCGGCAGGTCGCTAAAGACCGGGTTCAGTCGAAAGCCGAGGAACCAGCGAAACAGCGAGCCGAGTGCGCCGCCAATCGCGACAGCGAGAAAAGACCAATACATGGAAGAGGATCGAACCGGGAACGTCGACAAACCGGTTGATGCGGGCGAATTGATGCCGCGTCCGCATAACCGGGCGTAGCAGGCATCATCAGCCCCATGGGCGGTTAATGGAGAATGCCATCTCCAGCCGCGAAGTCTAACATCGGCGCGCGGATTTTGGGGACAGGCATGTGGCCCGCGTCTCTCCCGTTCCCCGCGAGCGCCGCCCCGGTTCACTCCGGCGTCGCCGAAATCTTGTGAATCGACAGATCGGCGCCGTTGTATTCCTCTTCCTGGTCGAGCCGCAGGCCGACCGTCATGCGGATCGCGCCGTACACGGCCGTGCCGCCGAGCCCCGACACGACGATCCCGCCGAGCGTGCCGATGATCTGCGAGGCGAACGACACACCGCCCAGCCCGCCGAGCGCGTGAGCGCCGAAGATGCCGGCCGCGATGCCGCCCCATGCGCCGCACAGGCCGTGCAGCGGCCACACGCCGAGCACGTCGTCGATGCGCCAGCGGTTCTGCACGCAGGTGAACATATAGACGAACAGCACGCCGGCGATGCCGCCCGTGACCAGCGCGCCGAGCGGATGCATGATGTCCGAGCCCGCGCACACCGCGACGAGCCCGGCGAGCGGGCCGTTGTACGTGAAGCCCGGGTCGTTGCGGCCCGCGAACCACGCGCTCAGCGTGCCGCCGACCATCGCCATCAGCGAGTTGACCGCGACGAGGCCGCTGATCTTGTCGAGGGTCTGCGAGCTCATCACGTTGAAGCCGAACCAGCCGACCGTCAGCACCCATGCGCCGAGCGCGAGAAACGGAATGTTCGACGGCGGATGCGCGGCGATGCCGCCGTCGCGGTGATAGCGGCCGTGGCGCGCACCGAGCAGCAGCACGGCCGGCAGCGCGACCCAGCCGCCGAACGCGTGCACCACCACCGAACCCGCGAAGTCATGGAACGGCGCGCCGAACGCCTGCGTGAGCCAGTCCTGAATGCCGAAACGGTCGTTCCATGCTATGCCTTCGAAGAACGGATAGACGAAGCCGACCAGCACGAACGTCGCGAACAACTGCGGGTTGAACTTGGAGCGCTCGGCGATGCCGCCCGACACGATCGCGGGGATCGCGGCGGCGAACGTCAGCAGGAAGAAAAAGCGCACGAGCGCATAGCCGTTATGCTGGGCGAGCGTCGCGGCGCCGTCGAAAAACTGCACACCGTATGCGATCGTGTAGCCGATGAAGAAGTACGCGATCGTCGACACCGCGAAGTCCACCAGAATCTTGACCAGTGCATTGACCTGGTTCTTCTTGCGCACGGTGCCGAGCTCCAGGAAGGCGAATCCTGCGTGCATCGCCAGCACCATGGCGGCGCCGATCAAAAGAAACTCGGTATCGGCGCCGTATTTCAGACTTTCCATCGATATGTCCCGCTTGTGCCAAAAAAGTGCGCTATGCGAGCAAGAAACGGGCCATAGTTGTGCTGGCCGCGTCGGCCCGGTGCAATCGGGCACCGGGATGGGAATCTGGATGGTTTCGAGCGATGCGCCGTCCGAGCGCGCCATGCACCTGAACAGAGAGGCGAGGCACAGCGAAAGTGCATAAATCGTCACGGCTACGCATGATGACCCAGAAAAGGGCGAAATATTCGATTTAAATTACATCTTTATTCGGAATCCTGACGCAACGAGATGCTGTCGATGCCCAATCCTGGCGCGCAATCAACCAGCGGGGTACGGTGGGCGACGGGTTCGTGTCCCTCTTTATTTTCCCGCGCAAACGCCGACATAATGTGCCGACTCCGTGCACGATCCGCCGGCCAACCCCTCCCATGGGCCCGCATGAGACTGACCACTAAAGGCCTGTTGCTGATCGCGATTCCGGCCGTTTTCGAACTCGCGCTGCTCACTGGCGTCGTGAAGGCGCAGGCCGATGCGACGATGGCCGAGCGCCGGGCGATGCATACCGAGGAGGTGCTGCGCCAGAGCACGGCGATTCTCGATCCGGTGCTGTCCGAATCGGTCGCGCTGCGCGGCGCGGTACTTGCCAACGACGTACGCTTCACGACCCCGATCGCAGTATGGATGGACGTCGACCGGCGCATCGACGAACTCGTCGATCTCGTCGGTGACAATCCCGCGCAAGTCGAGCGCGTGGTCGAGGTGCGCCAGGCGGTGCAGGCATACCGCCAGTGGTCCGACCGCATACAGGACATGCTGCGCGCCGGGCGGCGCGCCGAGATTCTCGCGCGCTTCCACGATCTCGCCCAGGCCGACGTGCTCGATCATTTCCGCTTGCAGGTGAGCGCGTTCCAGGCCGAGGAGCGCCGTCTCGACATGTCGCGCTCGATTGCCGTCGCCGCCGTGCGCGAGCGCGAACAAACGCTGATCGTCGCGGCCGCGTTGGGCTCGCTGCTGTTCGTCGCGCTCGCCATCGGGATGTTCACGCGCGGCGTGCGCGGCCGGCTCGCGCTGCTGTCCGACAACGCGGCCAGGCTTGCCGGCAACGAACCGCTCGCGCCGCTCGGCGCGGGTCGCGATGAAATCGCGCGGCTCGATCTGACCTTGCACGAGACGAGCCGCCGTCTGCTCGAAGCCGAGCGCATCGAGGCGCGTTTTCACGCGGACCTCGAACGCCGCGCCGCCGAGCTTGCCCGCATCAACGAGACGCTGCGCCAGCAGACTCAGGAAAACGAAATGTTCATCTACAGCGTGTCGCACGATCTGCGGGCGCCGCTGGTGAACCTGCAGGGATTTTCGAAAGAGCTGATTCGCGCCTGCGACGAGTTGCGCGACGCGGTGCGCGGCTCGTCGCTCGCGACCAGCACGCGCGAGCGGATCGAGCGGATCGTCGACGAGGACATTGGCGAGGCGCTCCACTATCTGCAGACCGCGGTGATGCGCGCGTCGCACATCATCGACGCGCTGCTGCGGCTGTCGCGCGTCGGGCGTGTCGAGTACCGGCGCCAGAAGGTCAATGTGCGCGACATCGTGCAGCGCGTCGTCGATGCGATGCAGGGGTCGATCCGCGTGCGGCGCGCGCGCGTGACGGTCGGCGAACTGCCCGCGGTATGGGGCGATCCGACCGCGCTCGAGCAGATCTTCGCGAACCTGATTGGCAACGCGGTCAACTATCTGGACCCGGCGCGCGAGGGCCGCGTCGAAATCGGCACGACGCCCGCGCCGCCGGGCGTGCATTCGCTGCGAATCTTCTACGTGCGCGACAACGGCCTCGGCATCCCGGCGATCGCGCTGCCGCGGCTGTTCACCGCGTTCCAGCGCCTGCACGGCAACGCGGCGGCCGGCGAGGGCATTGGCCTCGCGCTCGTGCGGCGGATGGTCGAGCGACACGGCGGGCGAGTGTGGGCGGAATCGAAGGAGGGGGTGGGTACGACGTTCTATCTGTCGCTGCCAGAGGCGGCGGGTGCCGCGGGCTCGGAACCGGCTGCGGCTGGCGCGCCAACGCTCGTCGTGGCGGCTCCGGCATCGGCGGCGCGCGGTGCGCGCGAGAGCGCGCAGGGCGCCGCGGGGGCAGGACTTAGCGCCGGCCCCGGGTTGCCCGCGCCTTCGATCGATGCGGTGCGAGGAATCACTGCGCGGTAGGGCGCCCGATCGTGCGTGCGGTGCGGGTGGCGCCCGCCCGCTCCTTAACCGGCGAAAATCCGTCGCGGCTTCAGCAGTCTCCGGCCGCGCACCGACCAGTAGCAACTGCATGCCAGCAGCACGGCGATGCCGGCGGACGACTCGGCCGCCGTTGGCCGAACGCCGGCAATCCCTTCGACGGCAAACAGGCCGTTCGTGACAGCCAGAAGCGCCGCCCACAGCGCGCACGCGGCCTGCATCAGCAGACGGGTTCCCTTCATATGCCGGGCACGGGAGTCGTGCGACCAGGCGGGCGGCCGGCGCGCACAGAAGAAGACGATCACCATCAGCATGATGACGAGGGTGACGATCCAGTCGATCAGTTTCATCGAAACAGCACTCCCTAAAAGCAGCCGCGACTATAGGGAGGTGTTTCGTCTACAACCGTCGGAAGATTCTGAAATATGGGAGAGCGTTGAACGATGTCGAGGCGAGCGCCGCTGCATGCCGACGCCCGCTGCAGGATTGCATCAATCCTCGCAGGGTTCAGAATCGAATCCCGCCTTGGCCAAGCCTTCCGTGAAGACGGCAAGGTTTTCGTCGCGCCGGATCGGCATCCAGTCGGTCAAGTTGCCGAGGCGCAAGTCGGGAATTAGCTCGCGTAAGCGAATCGCAGCTCGTCGAGCTTCCGCTGGTTTGCCGAGCCAGGCCTGACTCGCGGCGAGCGTTGCGTAGGCCAGGCCGAAACTCGGCAAATCCCGGATGGCTTTCTCAGCCCACAGAGCGGCTTCGACGAAGTTGTCCATGAACAAATGCGCAGCCGACAAGCCGAACTGCATCCGATAACGCTCTGGATCCAACGGGCTCAATTGCATCGCGTGGGCAAATTGCCTGATCGCCTGTTCGGTTTCGCCATGCCACAAGCGGAGAAATGCGCCGAGAAACCACGCGGCGGCAAGATTGGGATTCAATTCGAGCGCCCGATCCAGCAAGGCGATACCTTCAGGCAGGTCGCCGGCCAGATGCGATAGCGCATGACCGCTGCGCGCGAGAGCGACGGCGTCGTACTTGCCCAACTCCACGGCACGACGCGCCCACTGGGAGCCTTCCGCCATGTCTCTTGGGCGATCGTGCATCCAGCCATTGACCTTGCGCCAGCAATGACACCAGGCCGCCATCGCGTACGCCGATGCAAGCTCAGGGTCGCACGCAAATGCGCGCTGAAATAACGGCAACGCTTCGTCGATCGCTTCGCGGCTGCCTCGATGAAGCTGCGCCATGCCACGCAGGTAGTAGTCGTACGCACGCAGACTTTCGGTCGGTTTGAACCGCGCGCGAGCGATCTCGGCCTGTTCGACCTGCGGCGCAATCGCGCCGACCACACTGTCGGCGATCTGGTCCTGGAACTCGAAAATATTGTCGAGCACGCCTTCGAAGCGGCCAGCCCAATGGGTCGCGCCGCTGCCCGCATCGACGAGCTGGCCGGTGATGCGAACGCGGCCCTGTGCCTGCCGCCAACTGCCTTCGAGCACATAGCGCACGCCGAGCTCTCGCCCGATCTGCTTCACATCCACGTTGCGATGCTTGTAAGTGAAGCTCGAGTTGCGCGCGACGACGAACAACCAGCGGTATCGCGACAGCGCGGTGATGACGTCCTCGATCACACCGTCGGCCAGGTAGTCCTGCTCCGGGTCACCGCTGAGATTGACGAAAGGCAGGACGGCGATGGAAGGCTTGCTGGCCTGCGCCGCATCCGGCGATGACGTCTCGGTTGGCGTCGATGTTTTCTCGCGGGCCTGATCCGATGCCGGATGTTCGATGACGTCGGCGACAAATCGGAATCCTTTGCGCGCCACGGTTTTGATCACCCGCTGCTGCTGACCGTCATCGCCGACCGCGCTGCGCGCGGCGTTCACGTGGCTGGCCATGGTGGATTCGGAAATCACGCGTCCGTCCCACACCGCATCGATCAACTCATCCCGGCCCACGACCCGGTTGCGATGGCTCGCCAGATAAACCAGCAGATCGAACACTTTCGGCGTCGTGGCGACCGCCTGGGAAGCGCGGCGCAAGTCGCGACGCTCCAGGTCCAGCGTGCAGTCAGCGAAAACCCATTGCATTGGGGACTCCAGGACGAGAAAGCCGCCAGGTATGCGCTACCTGGCGCGCTGATGAAGCGGATGGAGGAATTTTGGACGGAAATACAAGGCGCAGACAAAGCGGCGCCGGCGGCTGGAAATGATACTGCACCCATCGGATCAAGCAGCAAGCGCTTCGTCAACCGAACCGGAGGGAGTGAAACATGAAAGTGGTCGTCATTGGTGGCAGCGGACTGATCGGCTCGAACGTAGTGCGGCGGCTTCGCCGCGATGGTCACGACGTGGTGGCCGCATCCACGTCGACCGGGGTGGACTTGATGACGGGCGACGGGTTGGCGAAAGCGCTCGAAGGCGCGCATGTCGTCGTCGATGTCGCCAACGCGCCGTCCTTCGAGGACGAGGCCGTGATGAGCTTCTTCCAGACGGCGGGCCGCAACCTGTTGGCCGCCGAACACGCGGCGGGCGTCGAGCACCATCTTGCTCTGTCCGTCGTGGGCACCGAACGCCTGGAGCAAAGCGGGTATTTTCGCGCCAAGGCTGCGCAGGAGACGCTGGTCAAGGCGTCGCCCGTCCCGTACACGCTGCTGCGTGCCACCCAGTTCTTCGAATTCGTCGGCGGCATCATCGAGGCCAGCGCCCAGCGAGGCGAGGTGCGCCTTTCGCCCGCGCTGATCCAGCCGGTCGCCGCCGATGACGTCTGCGCAGTGCTCGCCGATCTTGCGGCGGGGATGCCGCTGAACGACATGACCGAACTCGCCGGTCCGGACCGCTTCCCACTCGACGAACTCGCTCGCAAGTTCCTCGCCGCGCACAACGATCCACGCACGGTGATCGCCGATGTCCACGCTCGCTATTTCGGCGCAGAGCTGGACGACCGCACCCTGGTCGCCGGCGGCGGTCATCGCATCGGCCCGACGCGCTTCCACACCTGGCTCAGCCGGTCCGTCGCGAAGGACTGAAGCGCATTCCCGCAACGTTTCTCCTTTCTCCAACCGCACAAAGGACATGCCATGACCCAACGCATCGACTACCAGCAGCAATCCCCGGAACTGTTCAAGAAGTTCGTCGAGTTCAGCCTCGTGCTCAAGAAGTCCGCAATCGAGGAAACCATCCGCCATCTCGTCGACATCCGCACGTCGCAGCTCAACGGCTGCTCGTTCTGCGTCGACATGCACGTGAAGGAGGCCACGATCCATGACGAGCGTCCGTTGCGCCTTCATCACGTGGCCGTGTGGCGCGAGTCCAATCTGTTCACGCCGCGCGAGCGTGCCGCTCTAGCCTGGACCGAGGCGCTGACCCAGATTTCGCCGCTCGGTGTGAGCGATGAAATCTACGATCGCGTGCGAACCCAGTTCTCGGAGAAGGAGTTGTCCGACCTGACCTTCCAGGTGATGTCGATCAACGCGTGGAATCGGGTCAACATCGGCTTTCGCATCCCGCCGGGCATCTACGACAAAGCCTTTGGCGTGGACAAGTCGGGCCTCGCCTGATCGATAAGCGTAGGAGCACCGTCATGCATATTTCCAGGTGGCTGATCGCATCGCTGCTACTCGCAGCGGGCGCCGCACACGCGCAAGAGCCGCCGCAAGCGCAAGCTACGCCGCTGATGACCAGGGCGCTGGAAGACTATCCGGGCAAGGAAGTCACGGTGCTCTCGGTCGAGTATCCGCCCGGCAGTGCGGACCCGGTACATCGGCATGATGCACACGGCTTCATCTATGTGCTGGAAGGCTCGATCGTGATGGGCGTGCGCGGCGGCCAGACCGTCACGCTGAAGCCGGGGCAAACCTTCTACGAAGGGCCGAACGACGTGCACACGGTCGGGCGCAATGCCAGCAAGACCAAGCCGGCCAAATTCCTGGTTTTTCTGCTGAAGGATGCCGGCGCACCGATACTAACGCCGGCGAATTAACTGGCTCGGTGATATTCGCGCAACGGCGATTCAGGCGAGCAGCGGCTCGGCGAAATGCCGAACCGCTGCTTTCTTCGCTTACGCAGTGAAGTCGGGCGATGAAGACAGCTGTTTCCACGCTTCCGTTTCCTGCGTCGCATAAGCGCTTTTCGCGGCGATGGCGGCCAGCGTGTCCGTCCTAAGCGGTAGGCGCAACGGCGGGGACGCCGCGTCGACCAATGCGATCATCGCGGCCGCAAGCCTGGTCGGGTCGCCTGGCTGGTTGTGGTTCGGTTGCATGGCCTTGCGGCGAACCGCACCCGAAGTTTCGTCGTAATCGTCGATGGCTCGCCGGGGTGACTCGAAGCGGCCGCGCGGCGCAACGGCGGTATCATGGGCACATCTTCGCAAGTGCGAGCCGCTCGGTGTGGCTCCTTCTGATCATGATTTCATCTGTTTCCTCATCCTTATTGCGCCGCGCGGCGGTCGTGGTCTTCGTGTTCGGCGCGCTGGCCGCGTGCCAGAAAAACGACGCTTCGGCCGGCCAGGTCGCGGGCAAGCTCAACGACGCCGCGCAGCTTGCCGGTCAGAAGCTCGATCAGGCCGCGAGCTACGTCGGCCAACAGGTCACCGCGACCAAGGACGCCGCACAGCAGAACCTCGACTCGGCCTCCGCGCCGTCGATCAGGATCGACCCGGCCGCGCTCGCGTCGAGCGCGCAGGCCAACCTGCAGAACGCGGCGAGCGCGGCCAACGCGCAGCTCGGCAGGGCGGCGTCGATCACGGGCCAGGGCCTCGAAACGGCGGGGCGCAAGCTGCAGGCGTGGTCGGCGCAGAATGCGAGCTCGTCGGCTTCGTCGAGCGCATCGACCGAGTCCGCCGACGCGCAGAAGCAGATGGACAAATGATCCGCGCGCGGTTCGATCCGGCTTTCGCCGTTTGACTTTAGAGGTATATGTAATTACGATGGTTACACATTGTCGTTGCGGGACGGATCTGCCGTGAACACGAGTAGCCGGTTTGCCTTTGCCGTGCATGTGCTCGCATTGCTGTCGTTACAGGGCGGCGTGCCGTTGTCGTCGGAGATGATCGCGGGCAGCGTGAACACGAATCCCGCGCTGATCCGCCGGCTTCTGGCCATGCTCTCGGAGGCCGGCCTCACCACGTCGCAGATGGGAGCCGGTGGCGGCGCGTTGCTCGCACGGCGGCCGGAACAAATCACGCTGCTCGACGTCTATCGCGCAGTGGAGGACGCGCAGTTGTTCGCGTTGCATCGCGAGGAGCCGAATCCCGCGTGCATGGTGGGGCGCAATATCCAGAGCGTGTTGAGCGGGATCATCGACGAAGCGCAGCAGGCGATGGAAGCGGCGCTGGCCGCGCGCACGCTCGCCGATGCGACCGCCGACGTAGTCCGCTCGGAGAAGCATCGCGAGCGCAAGCGCCGGGCTTGACGGTGACTAACTAATGAACGGGGTGAGAGCCCCGCTTTTTTTCTCGTTATATGTAACTATGAGAGTTACATATAAGACAACCTGAGGAGTATGCTGATATGAGCAAGCAACTGAAGATCGCCTTGTTTGGCGCGACCGGCATGATCGGTTCGCGGATTGCCGCGGAAGCCGCGCGTCGCGGGCATCAGGTAACGGCGCTGGTGCGCGATCCGGCGCGCGTGCCGGCCGGCGTCGCGAATCTGCACGCGGCGCAGGCCGATCTGCTCGACGCCGCGAGCGTCGGCGCGGCGGTGCGCGGTCAGGACGTGGTCGCGAGCGCGTATGCGCCGCCGCAAGGCGATCTCGCCACGCTGACGCAGGCCACGCGCGCGCTGGTCGAAGGGGTGCGCGCGGCGGGGTTGAAGCGCGTCGTCGTGGTAGGCGGCGCGGGCTCGCTCGAAGTCGCGCCGGGCAAGCAACTGGTCGACACCGACAGTTTTCCGCCCGCGTACAAGGGCATCGCGCTCGCGCATCGCGACGCCTTGGACTACTACCGCGGCGTGACCGATCTCGACTGGACGTTCTTCGCGCCGGCCGCGCTGATCGCGCCGGGCGAGCGCACCGGCAAGTTCCGCACGGGCGCGAATACGCTGATCGCGGATGCGGCCGGCAACAGCCGCATTTCGGCCGAAGACTACGCGATCGCGTTCGTCGACGAACTGGAGCAGGGCCGCTTCGTCCGCCAGATCGCGACGGTCGCGTACTGACGATCGGCGCATCTAATTCGCCGGCCGCGCAAGCGTACTAACATTCGGTTACGCATGTTCGGGCGCGCCGGGCGTAACTGCGGCTACACTGGCGTCTGCCGTTTTCTCACGGATTGCCATGCAGTCATGCCCGTCGCGGCGTGAGTCCGAGGCTGCGCCGTCTGGCGGCGGGCAGCAGCCGGCGATTCTCACCGCCCCTCATCTCTCCTCCGATCACGCCGCTCGCGGCACTGCCAGCGGCGACGCCCACCCGCGCGCGAGCGCATATGTGCTGGGTTGGTTGACCGCGCTCGTGTGCGCCACGCTGATTCTGTGCCTCGGCGCGCTGCCGCGCATCGCGCAGGCCGCCGGCCCCGCGGTCGGCGGCGGCACGCCGGTGATCCCGGCATTGCAGAGCCTGATCAACAGCGCGACGGTGAACGCGACGCCCGCGTCCGCGGCCTCGGGTGCGTCGGCGCCCGAGGCGGCGTCGGCGCCGTCGCCCGCGAGCCAGGCGGAGCTTGCGCGCTCGCTCGACAGCGTGATCGCCACGCTCGACAACGATCGCCAGCGCAGCGCGCTCGTCGCCCAGTTGAAGAAGTTGCGCGACGTATCGCAAAGCGCCGCGCACACCGTCGGCCCGCCCGCGCCGACCGCCGTGCAACCTAGCCCGGGCCTGCTCGGCGCGATCGCATCGGGCATCGCGTCGTTCGAATCCGACGTGCATCAGGGCCGCACGCCAGTGCGCTACTGGAGCGGGCGCGTGACCGCTGCCGGCAATGAGCTGTACACGATCGTCTCCGGCCAGGGGCGCGAGGGTCTCGGCTCGATCCTGCTGGCGATGCTGGGGATGCTGGCCGGCTGGGGCGCCTGTGCCGGCGCGCTGATCTATCTGCAGCATCGGCTGCACCGGCGCTTCGGCGTCGAGCTGGTGCTGCGGCCCAATCCCACCACGCGCGAGCTGCTGATCTTCGCGTTGCGCCGCGTCGGTCCGTGGATCATCGCGTTCATCGCGGCGCTACTGTTCATGCGCGCGATGCCCGATGCGCTCGGCCGCACGCTCGGCATGGTGGTCGCGTATGCGATCGTCGCGGGCGCGGTGTTTTCCGCGATCTGCCTGATCATGTTCTCGCTGTTCGGCTCGGGCCACCGGCGTGTCGCGGTGCGATTGCTGATCGATCATGCGCGCCGCGTGCTGTTCGTGATCGGCGTGTGCGGTGCGCTCGGCGACGCGGCCGTCAATTACGACGTCGAGCATCAGATCGGCACCAACCTCGCCGCGCTGATTTCGACCGCGGCCAACATGACGGCCGCCGTGCTGACCGGCTATTTCGCGCTCGCTTTCCGCCGGCCGGTCGCGCACCTGATCCGCAACCGGCCGTACGAGCAGCGCAACGACCACAGGGCAGCGACCGATGCGTTCGAGGTGCTTGCCGCGATGTGGCACGTGCCGGTGCTGGTGCTGGCGGCCGCGTCGGTGGTCGCGACGCTGGGCGGCTCCGGCTCCAGCGAAAACGTGCTGCAGATCTCGATCGTGACCGCGCTGCTGCTGGTGCTGGCGTTTTTCCTGTCGGCGATCGTGCTGCGCATGACGCGCCCGCGCAGCGCCCGCGCGCGGCGCCGCTCGCCGTATCTGACGCGCCTGTTGCGCTTTTGCGGCACCTTGCTGACCTTATTCATCTGGCTGTTTTTCTTCGAATTGGCCGCGCGGCTGTGGGACGTGTCGCTGGCCGAGGTGATCGAGAGGAACGTGGCGGCGCGCGGCATCGCGCATGCGATGACGGCGATCGTCGCCACCGTTTTTATCGCGTGGCTGCTGTGGATTCTGGTCGACACCGCGATCACCGAAACGCTCAATCCGGGCAGCCCGCGCAACAAGGCGCGCAGTCCGAGCACGCGCGCCCGCACGATGTTGCCGCTGGTGCGCAACGTGTTGCTCGTGTCGATCATGACGATCGGCGGCATCGTCACCGCCGCGAACCTCGGCATCAACGTGACACCGCTGCTTGCCGGCGCGGGCGTGATCGGTCTGGCGATCGGGTTCGGCGCGCAGTCGCTGGTGACCGACCTGATCACCGGGCTCTTCATCATCATCGAGGACACGATCTCGGTCGGCGACTGGATCGACGTCGATGGTGGCCATGCGGGCACGGTCGAACATCTGTCGATCCGCACCGTGCGGCTGCGCGACGGGCAGGGCGCGATCCACGCGATTCCGTTTTCGCAGATCAAGATCGTGAAGAACCTGTCGCGCGATTTCGCGTATGCGGTGTTCGAGGTGCGCATGTCGTTTTCGACTGATGTCGACGAGATCACGCAGCTGATCCGCGAAGTCGGCGCGGAGCTGATGGCCGACTTCCGCTACCGGCGCGAGATGCTCGGGCCGATCGAGGTGTGGGGTCTCGACCGCTTCGATCCGAACTGGATGGTCGTCAAAGGGCAGATCAAGACGCGGCCGCTGCAACAATGGAGCGTCGCGCGGGCGTTCAATTTGCGGCTCAAGCGCAAGATGGACGAGGCGGGCATCGAGATTCCGGTCGCGCAGATGCGGGTGTACACGTCGTCGAAGGATAGCGAGGGCGAGCCGTTGCGCGACGATGAGATGACCGGGTTCGTCGCGCCTGTGGATGCGGGTGCCGACGCGCACCAGCGGGCGCGCGACGGCGCGCACGGCAAAGATCATCAAAGGGCGCATGAACCCGCGCGCGAACGAACCCGCGAAGCGGCGCAGGAGCATCTGCGCGAAGCGGAGTATGAAGTGGGTGAAGTGGGCGCCGTCGGCCCGTCGGCGCGCGCATCGACAAATGTGCCGCTTGCGCCCGCGCGTGACGTGTCGCACGAACCGCGTCCGGCGCCGCCGCCGACCGGACAGACCGCGCCGATTCCGCCGCAAATTCCGACGGCTGGCGATGTCGGTGAGAAGAGTTGAGGCGGGGGTTGTTGGGGAACGTGCGAGGACGGTCGCGTGCTGGTGTGCTCGCATGACTTCGTAGTCGCGCGAACGCGTCACATCACATCACGTCACGTGTCGTCGTGACGTGCAACCGTTGTTAAGCCATCTCCGCGGCGTCGGCCGTGCGCACGATGTCGTTCACGTGCGTGCCGATCCGCGCGCCTTCGACGCCGTAGATATGCAGCGACACCGCCGGCGCATCACTGCTGTTGCCGAGCCGATGAATCGCGGCACGGCCGCCGCGCACGTACGACACCGCGCCGCGTTTGCGTGTCTGAATGCGCAGCGCACTCGCGCATTGCTGCGCGTCGTCCCATTCGAAGACCGTTTCGCTCAGCTTGCCCTCGACCACCACGTAACCGCACCACGTGTGATGCGCATGCACGGGGCTCGCCTGGCCGGGCTGCCAGACCAGCGCGGCGATCGCATAGCGGCCTTGCGGATCGGCGACGAGCAGATGGCGCCGATAGGTGTCGGCGGAGCCTTCGCGTTGTATCGGTGCGAGCAGCGCCGGATCGGCGGCCGCCTCGGCGAGCGCGAGCCGCATGCTGCGCGCGAAGAACGTCGAATGCGACGGTTCCGGAAATTTCGCGCAGGCTTCGAACATCGCGTCGAGCGTGTCGCACAGGCGCTCGAGCGGTGTGCGCTTCATATCGCGCAGCGTGTGCGTAGATAACGCGACCGCTTCGAGTCGGGCCGGGTCCGGCAGCGACTTCAGGTAGTCGGGAAGATGCTCGAAAGCGGTGGCGCGAAGGTCGTCGCTCATGGTGTTGATGCAGCGCGGGCGCTGCTGGTTGGCAATTTTCGGTATCGATATTTATACCGGTTTGCCCGGAGAAAGAGTTTCCATATAATTCCCTCGACCAACAGAAAAGTAGAATAATTTCCTATGAGGGGTGGGGATATGGGTATGGATATCATCGATCGGAAGCTGCTCGAATTGCTGCAGGCGGACGCGACGATGCCGATCGCCGAACTCGCGCAGCGCGTGAATCTGTCACAGACGCCTTGCTGGAAGCGGCTTCAGCGCCTGAAGGAGGCGGGCGTGATTCGCGCGCAAGTGGCGCTGTGCGACGCGCGTAAGCTCGGCGTCGGGACCACGGTGTTCGTGGCGGTGCGCACGAACCAGCACACGGAGACATGGGCCGCCGCGTTCACGCAGGCGGTGCGCGATATTCCCGAAGTGGTCGAGGTCTACCGGATGAGCGGCGAGACCGACTATTTGCTGCGCGTGGTGGTCTCCGATATCGACGACTACGACCGGATCTACAAGCAGTTGATCACGGCCGTGCCGCTGTACGACGTGAGTTCGAGCTTCGCGATGGAGCAGATCAAGTATTCGACGGCGTTGCCGGTGCGTTCGTCGGCGGTAACGTGATGCTCGTGGAGCAACCGTGAGCGTCAGGAGCGCGGCTTGCTGTTCCGATAGCAAATGCGCTATGGCGCATCCATGCCGACCCCATCGGCTGCAAGCCGCGTGCAAGCTCACTGGGCGTAGAATGCCGCCTTCTCCGACCCTTCCGCGACTGCTACGCGAACCGAGCCCGCTTCATGACCAGACCGCCGCGCAAGAAGAACCCGACCTTTGGCATTGCCGTCTTTATCGTGGTGGCGATTCTGCTCGTGATCGCAACGCTGATCTACAACGCGATCCGTGAAAAGCACGAGTTCGAGAGCCAGCCCACGCAGGTGGCGCCGGTGGCCTCGGAGGCAGCCGCGGCAGTCAACGCACTGAAACCGGCGAGCGGCGCAGCGCAATAACGCCCGCGCGCCTCGCAGCTTCACTCCTCCGGCAACCGGATAACGCTCGCGTCCTTGCGAATCTGCGCGGACGCCGCGAGCATCTGCTTGCATTGATGCGCGAGCAGCTTCGTGTCGTGCACCGCATCGGCCGTATAGTCCGGCGATTTCTCCGTTTTGACGACCATCGCATCGAGTTCGCGACTCATCAGTTTGATCTGCTCGCTCTGCTCGGCGGGCAACGCGGTGCCTGCTTCGGCGGCGCTCAGGTTGTCGCGCACGAGGCTCAATGCGCGCTGCAGCGGCTGTAGCGAGATGTCCTCGACCTGTTGCTGCTGTTGCGCGGAGGTGCGCAGCAGCGGCGCGGCGGCCGTGATCTGCGAGGCGAGCACGTGGCTGCGCACCAGCAGACCGTTCAACTCCGGCACGAACTTCTGCGCGGACTTCGGTTCGAGCATCATGCGCTGGAACGCCTGGCCGAGATTCGCGAACGCGACGTGAACGTTTTTGCGCGCGAGCCGGTAGCGGTAATCACGGTCGAGCGCGGTCGCCGCCGCGGCAGCGGCGGCCGATGCGCCGCTTGCCGGGCGCGCGGTCGGATTGCGGATCGTGGTGGTGCCTTGGGCTGCGTCGCCCGCGTTCGCCTCGGCACCAGCGTCGGCGACCGGCTGTGCACGGCTCGCGCGCTCCGCGCGGCGCGCACCGGCGCCACTCTCCACTTCGGCTTCGGCTTCGGCTGCAGCGACAGCGAGCGCCGGCCCGCCAAAGCCGAGCGCCGGGTCCGCCATCGCGGCCGCCGGCGCACGCGCGCCCGCTTCGGTCACGGCCGCGACCACCGCCGCGGCCGGCTTGCCGCTCCACCACCAGCTCGCTTCGAGATACTGCCGCGTCGCGCTGATCATGTTGTTGACGAGCTTGCCCATCAAGCGGTACTCCCAGTAAGGGAACAGGTGGCTCGCCGCGATCGCGATCGCGCAGCCGACCACGGTGTCGATCGCGCGCTCGCCGATGATGCGCAGACTGCCCGGCGCAAGCAGATGGAACAGCAGCAGTACATACGACGACGTGAACACGACGCTCGCCGTGTAGTTGAACAGCAGCAGGCTGTAGCTCATCACCATCGACGCGAACATCACGACCATCAGGATGTGCGGCTCCTTCACGAAGATGATCAGCGCGATGCTCGCCGCGCAGCCGATCAGCGTGCCGATGATCCGCTGACCGTTGCGCTGCTTGGTCAGCGAGTAGCCGGGCTTCAGGATGATGACGGTGGTCATCACGATCCAGTACGCGTTGGTCAGCGGCAGCAGGCGGCCGAGCCAGAAGCCCACGGCGACCGCGATCGTCACGCGCAATGCATGGCGAAAGCTCGGCGAGGCCATGGTCAGATTCGAGAAGATCTGCCCGAACGGCACGCGCCGGCTCGTCACGAAGCGGCTCAGCGCCTGATCGATGCGCAGTTCCGTTTCGGTCGGGCTCGGCTCGGTGGTGAGGCTGCGGCGCATCTTGTCGATCAGCCGCGTGGCGCTCCAGATGCGGCGGAAATTCGACGACACCGCCGAATATGCCTCCGGGTTCTGGGTCGGCAGTTCCTGCTTGCGCATCAGCTCGATTTCATACTCGATCGCGCGCAACTCGGCCTTCACGTTCACGCGCTTGCGCGGCGCCTGGTTCTGCAGCACCGCGAGGCCGATCTCCTCGAGATCTTCGGCAGCCTTGCGGATCAGATCGCGATAGAACACCAGCAGGTCGGAGCCGCCGAACGTGCTGCGCACGAGCGTGTAATCGGTTTGCGCGCCGACGAACAGCTCGTGCAGATCGACGGTATTGATGAACAGGTTGTACAGCATCGCGCGGCGTGGTTCGAGCTTGCCGCGTTTGAGCCTGGGCAGGTTGCGCAGCACGATGTCGCGCGCGGCGTCCTGGCGCTCTACCGCGGAGATCTGCTTGTCGACGAGGTTGCGGTAGCACTCGTCGAGGTCGTTGTCGAGATCGTAGAACGCGGCGCGCGCAAGCAGATAGTCCGCGCACGCGAACACGCTTTCGGCGAGCGCCTGCTGCTCGATCCGATGCACCATCCAGCGGCTCACGAGGGTCGACCAATACGTGTACCAGAGGCCGCCGAGCAGTATCCACGACGCATTGACGAGCGCCTGCAGCGGCGTGAAGTGCTCCTCCAGCGTCATGATCATCATGAACAGCGTCGCGAAGCTGATCTGCGGCCAGCGGTTGCCGTACACGACGATCAGCGACAGCACGAACGTAAGCGGCACGACCGTACACCACAGCGCGATCGGATTGACGGTGGCGAGGCCGGTGGCGAGCGCGGACAGAAAGCCGATCACCGAGCAGGCCAGCATCTCGTTGTGCTTGTACTTGAGCGGGCCCGGCATGTCGACGACACAGGCGCCGAGCGCGCCGGTCGCGATCGTGAAGCCGAGTTCACGATTGTGAAACACGATCAGGCACAGGATGGCCGGTAACGACACGCCGACCGCGATGCGCAGGCCGCCATAAAAGTACTGGCTATAAAGGAATTTTCTTATTTCGACCGAATAGCGCATCGACTACCTGAATCCATTCATCGAGAAAACCGCAGTTGGAAAGACAGCGCGAAACTGCCGTCGAGTCTAACTGATTTTGCGCGCGTTCTGACCTCGCCCATTCGGCCAGGTTATGCCCTGGGGGATCGGTTTGTTATGCTGTCGCTTCAATGTCCGCCGCGGCTCCCGAGCATCACTCGCGGGCCATCAGCGTGCCAAATGTGATCTGGAATCCATGCTTCAGCTCTTCTACTCGAACCGCTACGAAACGCTGGTGGGCGCGCTGCTCGACGACCTCGCGCAAGCGCCGTCCGACCCTTGGACTGCGCGTCCCGTGATCGTGCCGAGCGCGGCCGTGCGCCGGCGGCTCGAACTCGATATCGCCGCGCGCCAGGGCATCTGCGCGAACGTGAACTTTGGTTATCTCGCGCAATGGCTGTGGGCGCAGATCGGCGGCGTGATCGAGGTGCCCAAGCATTCGCCGTTCGCGCCGGACCGCCTCGTGTGGCGCTGCTACCGGCTGCTCGACGACACGGACGAGGCGCTGCCGTGGAATGCGTCGCCGCGTTTGCGCACCTATCTCGATGCGGCCGACGCGTCGATGCGCTACGAACTCGCGCGGCGCGTCGCGACCGTGCTCGACCACTATCTGACCTATCGTCCCGAATGGCTACTGCAGTGGCAGAAGGGCGGCTCGATCTTCGCGAGTGGCGCAGCGGATGACACGGGACCGCGTTTGACCGGCGCGAGCGATGCCGCCCGCGAGGACGAGCGCTGGCAGGCGGCGCTGTGGCGCGCGGTGCTCGCCGAACTCGCGCAAGCCGGCGGTCATGAGCAAACATCCGCGGCCGCGCTGCCGCCCGCGTATCGGTTCCTCGATGAAATCGCTGCGCTCGATCTCGAGGCGATCTCGAACGCGCAATGGCCCGAAGCGGTCAGCGTGTTCGCGCTGCCCACCATGCCGCCGCTGCACATTGCGTTGTTGCGCGCGCTGTCGCGCTGGATCGACGTGCGTCTGTACGTGATGAACCCATGCCGCGAGTTCTGGTTCGACGTGGTCAGCGAAGGGCGCGTGCAGGCGCTCGACGCGGCGGGGCAGCTCGACTATCAGGAAGTCGGTCATCCGCTGCTCGCCGAATGGGGACGGCAGACTCAGGCGCAGTTGCATATGCTGCATGAGCTGACCGAAAGCGCGGCATCGGCCGAGACCGGCGACTTCACCGAGAACCCCGAGCCGAGCTGGCTCGCCGCCGTGCAGAACGGCATCCTCGATCTGCGCAATGAAGCCGATGCCGACGAGTTGCCTGTCGAGCGCGGTATCGAGGTACACGTTTGCCATAGCCTGTCCCGACAGCTCGAAGTGCTGCACGATCGCCTGCTCGGCTGGTTCGACGAGTTCGACGATCTGCAGCCGTCCGACGTGCTGGTCGCGGTGTCCGATCTGGCGGCGGCCGGTCCGCTGATCGATGCGGTGTTCGGCACCACGCCCGCCGGCGACACCCGCCGCATTCCGTACCGGATCACCGGCTTGCCGCCGTCGCAGGCCAATCCGGTCGCGCGTCTGTTGCTCGACTGGCTCGCGCTGCCCGAGCGCAGCGTCGGCGCGCCGGATCTGATCGAATGGCTGCGTGTCGATGCGGTCGCGGTGCGTTACGGCATCGATGCGAATTCGCTCGAAGCCGCGCAGGAATGGCTCGCGGCCGCCGGCGCGCGGCGCGGGCTCGCGCCGCTCGAACCGGTCGGCGAGCATGTCCCGGTCGCGCGTCATACGTTCGCCGATGCGCTGACGCGCCTGTACCTCGGCTATGCGATGCCGGCCGGCGGCGAGCCGGTCGAGGCGTGGCTGCCGGTCGAAGGCGCGGACGGTTCGGACGCCGAATTGCTCGGCCGTCTGTCGCGCTTCGTCGACGATATCGACAGTTTCGCGGCGAGCTGCGCGATCGAGCGCACGCCCGCCGACTGGTCGCAGCTGCTGCTCGAAACGCTCGGGCAGTGCTTCGACGGCGGCGTCGAGTTCGCCGATTCGCTCGCGGACGTGCGTGACGCGCTCGATGCGATGAGCGCCGCGATGCAGGCCGGCGCGCATGATGTGTTGCTGCCGGCCTCGGTGGTGCGCACCGCGCTCACCGAAGCGCTCGACGACCCCGCGCGCGGCGGCGTGCCGTGGGGCAGCGTGACGTTTTCTTCGCTGACGAGTCTGCGCGGTTTGCCGTTCCGTGTGGTCTGTCTGCTCGGCATGGACGACGGCGTGCTGCCGTCGCTCGCGCGCGCCGACGAATTCGATCTGATGGCCGCGTTCGGCAAGGCCGGCGACCGTCAGCGCCGCGACGACGAGCGCAACCTGTTCCTCGATCTGCTGCTCGCCGCGCGCGAGCGGCTCTTCATCGCGTACACGGGCCGCAGCATTCGCGACAACGCGCCGCTGCCGCCGGCCGCGCTCGTCGACGAACTGCTCGATCATCTCGCGCAGGTGTCGGCGGGCGAGGACGCGAGTCCGGCCGAGGTCGACAGCGCGCGGCGCGAGTTCATCGTCGAGCATCCGTTGCAGGCGTTCGCGTCGGACTATTTTGCGGCGAAGCCCGATCTGTTCACCTACGACGCCGATCGCGCCGAGCTGGCCACATTGCTCGCCGAACCGCAGCATGCCGCCGCCGCGCCGTTCTTCGATCAACCGCTGCCGCCGGAAGATATGCACGAGGTGCAGTTCGACGACTTCGTGCGTTTCTGGCGTCATCCGGCGCGCGCGCTGTTGCGCGACCGGCTCGGCATTGCGTTGTCGGATGCGCAGGGCGAGCTGCTCGATACCGAGCCGTTCGATCTCGACTATGCGGGCCGCGACGCGCTCGCCGAGCGCCTGCTGCCGGTGCTGCTCGACGCCGACACCGCAGAGGAGGTGATGTACAGCCGCGTACAGCGCGTCGCCGAGGCGAGCCCCGAGTTGCCGGGCGGCGCGACCGGCGCGGTGTGGCGCGCGCGCGAACTGTCCGCGCTGCGGCAGTTGGCGCAAAGCGTGCGGCGCGAAGTGGCCGCCGGTATCGAGCGCTTGCCGTTCGTGCTCGACATCATGCCGCGCTGGCCGCAAGACGGTGATCGCACCGACAGCGCCAATTCGCTGTTCGGCGACTACGACGCGCTGCTGCGCGAGTCCGCCGAAACGCCGCTGCAAATGCGCGGCACGTTGAACCTGCTGACCGGAACGGGACAAGTGATCTTTCGTTATGCCAAAGCCAGCGCGCGCGACTATCTGTCCGCGTGGCTCGCGCATCTGGTCTATTGCGCGGCGCAGCCGGACGGTCCGCGCCGCACCGTGTGGCACGGCAGCGGCGAGAGCTTCGAGCTCGCGCCCGTCGCGGCGCCGCTCGACGAACTCGCGCCGTTGGCGGCACTCTTCAATGCCGGCCGCCGGCTGCCGCTGCGCTTCTTTCCGAAGAGCGCATGGGCGAGAGTCAGCGAAAGCGAATCGGCGGCACAGGGCGTATGGATCAACGACCGTGTACGCGGCGAATCCGACGACCCCGCGTTGCGCATCGCGCTGCGCGGCACGCCGCTCACGCTCGCCGAACCGTTCGGCAGCCTCGCCGCGATCGTCTTCAAGCCACTGATCCAGCATGTGCGGAGCGCCTCATGAGCGAAGCGCTGCGCCATCAAAACCTCGTCGCCGACGAGCTCGACGTGTTCGCGTGTCCGCTCGACGGCGTGAATCAGATCGAAGCGTCGGCGGGCACCGGCAAGACGTGGAACATCTGCGCGCTGTACGTGCGGCTGCTGCTCGAAAAGAACCTGAACGCCGATCAGATTCTCGTCGTCACGTTCACGAAGGCCGCGACCGCGGAGTTGCACGAGCGCATTCGCGGCCGTCTCGCGGAACTGCATCGCGCGATCGAGATGGACGACGACGGCGACGATCCATTCATCCGCCGGCTATTCGAAACGACGCTCGCGCCGCAGAACGGTATCGAGCGCGAGGCGGCGTCGAAGGTCGTGCGCCGTGCGCTGCGCACCTTCGATCAGGCCGCGATCCACACGATCCACGCATTCTGTCAGCGCGCGTTGCAGGAAGCGCCGTTCGCCGCCGCGATGCCGTTCGCGTTCGAGATGGAAGCCGACGACGCGGCGCTGCGCTTCGAACTCGCCGCCGACTTCTGGCGCGAGCAGGTCGAGCCGGTTGCGCATGCGCATCCGGCGTTCGCCGCGTGGCTGGTGGCGAGGCGCGCCGGTCCAGCGTCGCTCGACGAACAGTTGGCGCGACGCCTGAAAAAGCCGCTCGCGCAATTGCGCTGGGGCAGCGTCGACGCGGACGGCGCCAGCGCCGATCCGCAGGCCGGCTTCGATGTCGCGTGCGCGATCTGGCAGGCCGAGCGCGACGCGATCGTCGCGTTGCTAGCGGAGGCCCAGGAGCGCCTGAGCAAGACCACGCACAAGCCCGATCACGTCAGCGCCGCGATCGCCGCGTGGACCGACTACTTCGCGCGGGGCGACTGCCATGCGCCGCCGCCGCGCGCGGCGTTGAAGCTGACGGCGTCGGCGTTGAAGAAGGCGACCAAGGTCAAGTTCGAGCCGCCCGCGCATCCGTTCTTCGAGCATGCCGAAGCGCTGGCCGCGGCCGTGGTCGCCGCCGAGGCCGCGCAGCGCGCGCGCTGGCTCGGGCTCGTGCAGACATGGCTCGACTTCGCGCCGGCCGAGCTGGTGACGCGCAAGCGCACGCGCCGCGTCGTGTCGTTCGACGATCTGCTCGCGAATCTGTATCGCGCGCTGGCCGCGCATCCGTGGCTCGCCGACGCGTTGCGCAGCCGCTATCCGGCCGCGCTGATCGACGAGTTCCAGGACACCGATCCGCTGCAATTCGCGATCTTCAGCCGCATCTTCGCGCCGGCCGGGCCGCTGTTCCTCGTCGGCGATCCGAAGCAGGCGATCTACAGCTTCCGTGCGGCGGATCTGCATACGTACCTTGCGGCGCGCGAGGCGGCGTCCGCGTGCTACACGCTCGCGGTCAACCAGCGCTCGACCGCACCGATCGTCGACGCGTGCAACCGGATCTTCGAAGCGAACCCTCGAGCGTTCGTGCTCGACGGGCTCGACTATCAGCCGGTGCGTGCGGGCGAGCGGCGGCGTGCCCCGTTCGCCGATCCCGACGCGGGCGGCGGCGATTTCCGCATCTGGACGTTGCCGCAAGGCGAGACCGCGCTGAGCAAACGCGACGCGCAGCGCGCGGCGAGCGAAGCGTGCGCGGCCGAGATCGTGCGGCTGTTGCGAGGGGCGCGTGCAGGCGTCGTGACGATTGGCGACAAGCCGCTCGCGCCGGGCGATATCGCAGTGCTCGTGCAGACGCACAAGCAGGGCAGCCTCGTCAAACGCGTGCTCGCGGCATGGGGCGTCGGCAGCGTGGAGCTTGCGCAGGCGTCGGTGTTCGCGACGCTGGATGCCGAGCAGATCGAGCGCGTGCTGGCCGCCATCGACACGCCCGGCGATCTGCGGCGTCTACGCGCCGCGCTCGCCACCGACTGGCTCGGGCTCGACGCCGCCGCACTGTGGCGTCTTACGCAGGTCGCCGGGGCGCCAGCGCCTGAGGCCTTTGACGAACCCGCGCCAACACTCGATCCCGCCGACGCGATGGGCTGGGTCGAACGTTTTTCGCGCTACCGGATGCTGTGGCACGAACGCGGCTTCGCCGTGATGTGGCGTACGCTGATGCGCGAGCTGCGCGTTGCGCAGCGGCTCGTGGCGGGTGTCGACGGCGAGCGCCGGCTGACCAATGTGAACCATCTCGCCGAGCTCGTACAGGCGCGCGCGGCCACCCAGCCCGGCATCGCGCCGACCTTGCGCTGGCTCGCCGCGCAGCGCGAGCAGGGCGGCGGGGAAGAGGCGCAACTGCGGCTCGAGTCGGATCGCAATCTCGTGCAGATCGTCACGGTCCATAAATCGAAGGGACTCGAATACGCGGTCGTGTTCTGTCCGTTCCTGAACGATGGTGGCTTGCGCGAGCCGCCGTCGTCGGGCTTGCCCGATGCGCGCGAGTATCACGACGACAGCGGCGACGCGGTGCTGCACTACGGTTGCGACGAACAGGAAGCCGAGCGCGCGTCGCGTTACGCGGTGCGCGAGCAGGCAGCGGAATGCGCGCGGCTCGTTTATGTGGCGCTCACGCGCGCCGTGTATCGCTGCTACCTGGTTGCGGGCACCTATCTGTCTTCGCGCTCGACCAAGGAGTCGCGCCGCAGCGTGCTGAACTGGCTCGTCGGCGGCAGCGGCCATACGTTCGACGCATGGCTCGCCGAACCGCCCGATGAAGCCGCGCTCGCGGCGAGCTGGCATGCACTCGCGGGCGGACCGGTCACGTTGCGGGCGTTGCCCGAAGTGACGCGTCGCGTGCCGCTCGAAAGTCTGCAGGACCAGGGCGCGCATCTGCACGCGCGCGCGAATCGGCGGCCGTTGCGCGATCAGTGGCGTATGGCGAGTTTCAGCGGCCTGATCGCGTCCGGCGCGAGAAACGGGGAGGCGCACGCGCATGCGCCGCAGGAAGACGTGCGGCCCGATCACGATGAGATCGCCGACGCGCTACAGTCCGCACCGTTGCTCGCACCGGTCGCCGCGACCAACGCCCCGGCGCATGCCGACGACGACATCCTCGCGTTCCCGCGCGGTGCGGCGGCTGGCGATTGCCTGCATCGGATGTTCGAGCTCGCCGATTTCAGCGACGCGCGCAGCTGGCCCGATGCGATCCGCGGCGCGCTGCGCGAGCGACCGGCGCCGGCCGCGCCGGAGCTCGCCGCGCGCTTGCCCGCGATGATGCATCGGCTGATCGCCGACGTCGTCTCGACCGAACTGGTGCCGGGCATGACGCTCGCGCAGCTCGATCCGCGCCGGCGCCTGAACGAACTCGAATTTCTGTTCGCGGCGCCGTCGCTTGATTTTCCGGCGCTGCGCGAGCTGCTGATCGAATACGGCTATCCCGACGTCGCGCTGGAGCCAGGCGTGCTGCGTGGATACATCAAAGGATTTATCGACATGATCGTCGAGCACGACGGCCGCTTCTGGATCGTCGACTGGAAATCGAATCATCTCGGCGATACCGCGGCCGATTACGCGGCTGCGTCGCTCGAAGCGGCGATGGCGAGTCACGCGTATCACTTGCAGGCGCTGCTTTATACGGTCGCGTTGCATCGCTATCTGAAGACGCGCGTGCGCGACTATGCGTATGACACGCATATCGGCGGCTATCTGTATCTGTTCGTGCGCGGCGTGCGGCCGGACTGGCGCGATGTCGACGGCGCCGCCGGCGTGCATAGGCGGCGCGCGCCGTTCGAACTGGTGGCGCTGCTCGACGCGGCGATGGTCGGAGGTGGCGCATGAGTACGCGCGGCTCGCTTGACGAGCGCGCGGCCGCGCCGCTCGGGCTAGAAGACATCGGCGTCAACCTGCCCGCGCCGGCCGATTTCAGCATCGCGCTGGCCGAAGGATTCGCGCGTCGGATCGGCATGCTGGCGCGGCGCAGTGGTGCATCGACCGAGGTGGTGAAATGGGCCGCGCGCGGCGCCTTCGCGGCGAGCCGTGCGACCGCCGAAGGGCACGTGTGCGTGCCGCTCGCGGCGCTTGCGCGCCGCTTCGACGCATCGAGCGCCGAGGTGCGCGCGGCGCTGCTCGCGAGCGGCATGGCAAGCGATGGCGCAGCGGACGCGGCGGGCGCGGCGGCGTTGCGGCCGCTCGTAATCGACGCGCAGGGGCGTCTTTATCTTGCGCGTTATTACGACTACGAGCGGCGCCTGGCGCACGCTCTGGTCGCACAGGCGACGGCCGACGCGAACACTGCGAATGTCAACGCCGACTCCGCGCCCACCGCGTTGCGCGAACGCCTGCTGCGCTACTTCGGCCCGCCGAAAGACGACGAAGTCGACTGGCAGCGCGTCGCGGCCGTGATGGCGCTGTCGGGGCGGCTGACGATCGTCAGCGGCGGGCCGGGCACCGGCAAGACCACGACCGTGGTCGGGGTGCTCGCGTGTCTGCTCGATGCGCGCGCCGATTTGCGCATAGCGCTTGCGGCACCGACCGGCAAGGCGGCGCAACGGATGCAGGAAGCATTGCTCGCGCGTGCGGGCGAGCTGCCGGCAGAACTCGCCGAGCGTTTGCCGCAGACGTCGTACACACTGCATCGATTGCTGGGCTCGGGGCCCGGCGGACGCTTTCGGCATCATCGCGATAATCCGTTGCCGTATGACGTGGTCGTGATCGACGAGGCGTCGATGATCGACGTCGCGATGGCCACGCATCTGCTCGACGCGATCGGGCCGCAAACGCGGCTCGTGATGCTCGGTGACAAGGATCAGCTCGCCGCGGTCGAAGCCGGCGCGGTGTTCGCCGAACTCAGCGCGCGGCCGGCGTTGAGCGCGAACGGATTGCGACGGGTCGCGCAGGCGCTCGACATCGACGAGGCAGGGCTCGCGCGGGCTTTGCCGCGTGCGTCGCGTCAGGACGATGAAGCGCCGGTCGATGATTTTTTTGTGCCACCCGAGGCGCTGCACACGTTCGAGCCGGATGCATCGGGCGATCTGTTCGCCGGTGTCGCGACGGCGGCGGCTGACGAAGAGGCCGGTCGTAATATGCAATTGGCGAACGAACGCAATCCGCTCGCGGACTGCGTCGTCTGGCTCGAGCGCAACTACCGGTTCGGCCTCGAGTCGCCGATCGGGCGTTTGTCGGTTGCGATTCGCAACGGCTCAGCGAGCGCGGCGCTCGACGTATTGCGGACCGACCCGACCGAGGACTGCGCCGCGGCGCTGCATGAGGACGCGCACACGACGCTGGCCGAGCGCACCGTCACGCGACTTGCCGCCGGCTTCGCGCCGTACGCCGATGCACTTGCGGCGGCGCTTTCCACCGAGACGCCCGATCCATTGCCGCTGTTCGACGCGCTCAACCGCTTCCGCATCCTCTGTGCGACGCGGCTCGGACCGCGCGGCGTCGATCAGGTCAATGCGGCGATGGCGGCCCAGGTGCGCCGCGCCGCAGGCGTCACGCTGGCGGTCGGCGCGCAGTGGTTTGCTGGACGTCCGGTGATGGTTACGCGCAACGACTACGCGCTGGGGCTGTTCAATGGCGACATCGGCATTGCGTTGCCGGGTGCGGTCGGCGCGCTGCGCGTGTACTTCCGTACCGGCGACGGCGGGGTGCGCGCGGTGTCGCCAGCCGCGCTGCCGCCGCACGACACCGCGTTCGCGCTGACGGTCCACAAATCGCAAGGTTCGGAGTTCGAGCACGCGGTGCTGGTGCTGCCGTCGGCGTTCAGCCGGGTGTTGTCGCGTGAGCTCGTGTACACGGCGATTACTCGCGCGCGCGAACGCGTCGAGGTGATCGGCGCGCGGGCCGTGCTCGCGCAGGCGATCGCGACGCCGACGCAGCGTGATTCGGGGCTGGCCGCGCGAATTGCGGAGGCGTCGCGTTGAGCGGCGCTCAACCGGCCATGCCGCTCGCCCGCTCGATGGCTTCGACGCGACTGCGCATCGTCTTGCGATACCACAGCGTCCACAGCGCGAGTCCCGCGTAGATACCGTAGCCGATAAAGGGCGACACGACGAGGAAGCGTTCGATCGGCCACGTCAGCACCATCCACGCGCGTAGCGCGGTTTCGGCGGTCAGGCCGACGCCCCACACGAGCGTCATGGTTCGCATCGCGGGGGCGAGACCGGGGCGTTCGCGCCACAGCGCCTCGAAATGCGCGGCGCCGCCTTCCATTTCGCGCGCGACCGTCGCGCGCGCGAGGTAGAAGATCAGCGGACGGCGCATCGGCAGCGACAGCAGAAACACGACGCCGACCGCGCCGGACACCAGCGACTCGCGCAACAGCAGCATGCGCGGAGTGCCGCCGAGCGCCATGGCCGCGAGCGACAACACGATGCCCGCGACCACCATCACGCTGAGCGCATCGACGCGCCTGAAGCGCGCAAGCTCGATCGCGCTCCAGATGAGCGGCGGCACGGCGGACGCGATCAGCGCGCCGGTCTCGCCTACCCGCGGTAACGCGAGCCGGTAGGCCAGCCACGGCAGCAGAAAGTTGACCGCCAGTTCGAGCACGAAACCGGGACGGATTTTCATTTTAATTTACGCCGTAAGCGAAAGAGCCAGTATCGATGAACCGGTCGCGCCGACGCAAATGGTTTTTTTCGTAACGCGATCGCAAGCCGGCGCCGCCGAGCACTGCACCTGGCGCTCTGGCGTGCTCCGGCGACCTCGCGCATCTCGCGCCGAGCGCTTGTACACTGATGCATCTCTCTTCCCGACCGCCCATGACATCCCGCTACCCGATCCCGCCCAACGAAATCGAATTGACCGCCGTGCGCGCGCAAGGGGCGGGTGGGCAGAACGTCAACAAGGTATCGAGCGCGATCCACCTGCGTTTCGACGTGCGCGCCTCGTCGCTGCCGGAAGTGCTGAAGATGCGTCTGCTCGCGCTGTCCGACCATCGGCTCACGCGCGACGGCGTCGTGGTCATCAAGGCGCAGGAGCATCGAACCCAGGAGATGAACCGCGCGGCGGCGCTCGCGCGACTCGATGAACTGATCGAAAGTGTCAGCGTGACCCGCAAGCATCGGGTCGCGACGCGGCCGACCCGCGCGTCGAACCTGCGGCGGCTCGACAGCAAGGCAAAGCGCAGCGAGGTGAAGTCGGGGCGCGGCCGCGTGCACGAGTAGCGGTGTGGGTCGCTAACGCTTCGCGCCGCGTCTGCCGGTGCGCACATCCGGCGGCGATGCCTCCGGCACGAAGTCGACGCACAGCACGTTCGTGCCGTCGCGCTCGAACGCGATCGCCGCGGTGTAGCAGTCCTGACCATCGGCGAGCGAATAGTGCGGCCCCATCATCGCGACGCGGCCCGGCGCCGCCAGCGCGTGCCGGAAATACGCACGACGCGACCAGTTGCTGCGCGTCTCCGTATAGAGCGGCGCGAGCCGCTTCGGGGGCGGCGAGACCGAGGCGGCCGTCACCGAAGGCTGGGTCTGCTCCCCGTGGCCGTCGGTGAGGAATACACGGCGCGCTTCGGGCAGATGCCAGACCTTTTGCGCAGCCTGCTCGAGGTCGCCGGTCGCCTTGTAGGTGTCGGCGGCGGCCAGCACCGCTTCCGCGAAGCCCTCGAAGCCGAGCCGCTGGTGGCCGGCGTGCGCGCGCTCGTAGTCGGCGAACTTGCTCCAGATCGACTCGACGAGCGCGGGCACCTTCGTGCAGGCGGCCCGCACGCTGCTCTTCGGCTGGCCGAACCAGAAGCCCTGCACGAAATCGACGTCGGCCTGCATCAGGATCATCAGCTCTTCATCGGTTTCGACGCCTTCGGCGAGCACGAGCGTGCCCGACTGATGCAGCATCGCGATCAGATGGCTGATCATCGATTCGTCGCCCTCGCGCTTGCCCGCGCGCGCAACGAGCGAACGGTCGAGCTTGACGATGTCGGGGCGGAAGCGCCACACGCGGTCGAAGTTCGAGAAGCCGGTGCCGAAGTCGTCGATCGCGATCAGGAAATCGCGCGGCTGCGAGGCGGCGAGCATGCTGGCGACGGCGGATTCATCGTCGGCGGGTTGCTCGAGCACTTCGATCACGATGCGCTCCTGCGGCAGCCCGAAATGCGCGGACAACTCGTCGATGAACGCGCGCTGCGGCCAGCCGGTCTCGAATACCTGCGGGCGCGTGTTCAAAAACAGCCACCCGGTGCTGATGCCTTGCTCCATGAAGTTCGCCACGTGCAGGCAGCGCGCGATGCGGTCGAGTTCGCGCGCTTCGGCGGCCGAGCGCGTGCCGGAGAACAGTACTTCGGGCGAGACGGGCAGGCCGACCGGATCGAACGCGCGCAACAGCCCCTCGTAGCCGACCACGCACTGATGCGTGACCGACAGCACCGGCTGGAACACGCTGTGCAATGTCAATGCGCGCCAGGTCGCGGTCCAGCCCGACTCGCCGCGGACCAGGTGCGGGAGCACGCCGCTCACGGTCAATTCGCTGACGGATGGCATAGAAGCGGGCATCAGAGCTGACATGGGATTGTTGCGGCAAGGGGTGAAGGGGCTCGCAAACCCATTCGGCGCGCAGCGCCCGCACACCCGAAGCGTCGCCGGGACGTCAGGAATGGGTCCCGCGAACGCGGAGGGCAGTACCAGCTACGCTGGACTCCGGCGAATTGGTCAAAATGAGTCTAGCAGTTTGCAGCGTGCATCAATGTGCGGGTTATCACAGAGGCATAAGCGCGAAAATTGTCCGCAAAACGGCTGCAAACGGCCGTGCGGCAACCCGTTGCGGTCATGCGCCGGAGCGTTTCGCGCGCTTGCCACGCGTGAAACCGATTCTCAATCGCAATCAGTTGCCGTACCACGCCGAGGGTAGCAGGGCGCCCAGTGGTCGCCCGCCAAACTCCAGGCGCCGACGGTGCACCCATGTTAGCGCCGGTGCGGTGGCTGATGTGGCGGTTCGGGCGGCGGGCTTGGCACTGCTTTGCCGGGCGGATTCTGGCTTGACGCGACGGTGGTCCGGCGTGGCGGGCGGAGGCGAGATTCATGCGTCGCCAGGCTGGTTAGCGCCGTCGTCGGCAGGTTCGGCGACCGGCGGGTATGCTGCTGGTTTTCTTAAGGAGGAGCAGGCATGGCGGAAATCGCGGTGGTCGCAATTTCGGTAGCGAAACCGGGGCACGAGGAGCTGTTGCGCGAGGCGCTCGAAGGCATCGTCGGGCCGACGCGCAAAGAAGCCGGTGTGCTGCAGTACGACTTGCACCGCGACGTGCAGGAGCCGCGCCGGTTCGTGTTCGTCGAGCGATGGGTAAGCCAGGACGCGCTCGCGGCGCATGCGAAATCCGCGCATATCCAGGCTTATAAGAAAGCGGCCGCGGATTGGATCGAGCACGCGGAGATTCGCGTAGTGTCGAAGATCGCCTGAGTCCGGGTGCGGGCGTCAGCGGCGCGCGGACAACACGCCGGCCAGGTGCGGCGGCACCGCGGCCGCCGGCGCGCCGTCAGCGATTAGTGAGTTGCTTGCGGGACATCGAGAATCAGGATGATGGTCCAGTCGGCGTCGCCGTCATGGTGATACTGACGCTCCGCGACGATGAACGGCTGCTGCTTGCCCGCCGGGCCTAGAAACAGCACGTCGCCTTCCATCGGCAGGCATTCGACGGGCGGCAGCGCGAGGTACGCTTCCTGACCGCCACGCGGCATCAGTTTTTCGATCTTGCGAGATGCTGCTTCGGTCCATTCGATATCAAGCTGGATGTTGCTCATGCTGTCCTCCGCACCAGGGTGCGCACGGGTTAGGGGATGCCGGCGGCTCGCCGGTCGGTGCGCGACTTTAGCATACAGAATGCTGTGCGCCGGAGGCTTCGCCGGACCGGTGTGCGTTCGGAGTGCCTCGTCGGCAGCGAGCCGATCACGCAAATAAAAAAGCCGAAACCGGCGCTGCCGGCTTCGGCTTTTTCACCTTCACGACGACGCCGCGAGGCGAGATCCGCGAAGTCGCTCAGGTACCCGACGTGTCCGCACCCTTCTTCGGATGATGCGGAGCCATCTTGTGATGCTTGGCCGGGGCGGCGGGTGCGCTTTCCATCGACTGCTCGCGGTTTTGCAAAGCTTGCGCACGCTGCTCGACGTCGGCGGCCTTGGCCGGATCGGTGCTCGTCGTGATGCCCTGGTCCTGCGCGTAAGCTGCGCCGGCCGCGGCACACAGGGAAACCAGGATCGCCATGGACACTTTCTTCATCGTTACCTCCATAGAGTGGTGGTGGACCCGAGTATTGCCCGTCCAGTGGGAAAGACAATTCATTCTATCGAGCAAACTCCGCTCCAGCCGATGGCTTTGTAACCGCGCTCAACATTTGTTACGTTTTGTAATGACTTCGTCGATCTGCGAGAGCGGTCGGCCTACATCGTTCGTCAGAACCAGCCGATCGCGCGATACAGGTGAAACTGCGCGAGGCCGATGAGCTCATGCAACGCTATCTCCGCCGCCACGAGATTACCGAAGCGCGGCAACACGCCGAGCCGCACGCGCCGCGCGCTCGAAATCTGCGGCTGTGGCTCGACGCCGAAACGGCGAAAGTCGAGCAGCGCACGCGGCATGTGATACGCGGACGTGACGAGTATCAACGTGTCGTAATGTGATTGGCCGACAATGACCGAGACGTTGCGCGCGTTCTCGTAGGTCGTGCGGCTGCTTTTCTCGAGCACGATGTCCGAGCGCGGCACCTGCTGACGCAGCAGATAGGGCAGGTAGGTGTCGGCTTCCGTCGCGCTGTGCCGCTGAGGATTGCCGCCGCTCACTATCACCTGGCAGACGATCGCCGTGCGCTTGCAGGCCGCATAGTTCTGCGCGCTGACTTCGATGCGCGAAAGCACGTCGCGCGGTGGCACCAGCACGTGGTCATGGTCGTAGATCGTGCCGCCGCCGAGCAGGATGATCGCGGTGCGTGGCGCGAAGGTCGCGGCTTCGGCGCTCTGTCGTTGCGGCTGCGCGAGATCGAGCAGTGGCGCGCTCAGCCAGCCGGCCGCGAGCAGCCAGAACAGCGCGATCATGCAGACGATGAGCGGCCGTCGCGCACGTTTCCATAGCACGATTGCTGCAAAAAAAAGCGCTAATAAAGTGAATAGAATCAATTTAAATGGGGTAACGTATGTCTTTCGGGATAAATCCACGGGCCAGCCATCGCGCCGCGGCGGTTGCATCGTCGGTTCGGGGAGAGAACGCTAACATGCCGTTCTGACGGGGGTTCCGAAAACGAGACCAGGCAGCATCTGGCGGAAATCCGCTGTCGAACAGGCGGCGAGCTTCTGACCAGGAGCGGGTGCTACGCGCGTCGCCGGTGGCGCAGCGACGCGTGGGCATGAATGTGTCATAGCTGCACTTTAAGAAAGAAGTGAGATGACCACGTATTCCAACGAAGCGGTACTTGAAGCGCTGCGGCGAGCGCAATATCGCCAGGTTCCCTGGGCCAGAAGGCCGGGTGTCTTCCAATATCTTCGCGCGCTGGGGCTGATGGACACCGTTCGTCAGCGAACCGTCGCACCGGCGCCGGGCTTTCATGCCCCCGTCGACATCGCCGTGCTCACCGAACGCGGCAAAGCGGAGTTTGTGCGGCTCGAGCACGACGAGCGTCTGCTCACATGGACAGCGCAACGCATGAATGATTACGTTCTCGGCGCGGCTGAAACGCAGTCCGCGGCGACAGCCGAAGTCAGGCCTTAGCTCAAGGTTCATCGCTTATCTGAATCACTGTCCGCCCGGGCCTGTCACCCCCACGGCGGGCGGTCTCTACCGTCGGCCGGTCGCTGTGCGCGTCCGCGGGCGACTCTCGGCTTCCCCATCGACGATGCGGCGACGCGTTCCGCGCCGGCCGTTTGCCGTTGCGCGCCTGTCATGCCATCAACGCCACGGGGGCGAAAAAAAGCCCGTATCACGAGGATACGGGCATACCGGAATTACTACTGCCACGCTGTGCTAATGGCGTTGAGTCAGACTGGTGCCGCGTCCGGTGGTTCCCCGACCGTGCATACGGAATGCGAGAGACTTGGTGCCGCGTCGCACGACGCGCCATCCATGCGGCGACACACGACATCAGCGCCGTCGCTGTTCCGCGCGCGGCGCATCGGGCCGTGCCCGCACATTGCTGGCGATATCGCCGCGCAGATCGCCTCGCGGCGTCGGCGGCGTGAAGTCGCGATTGTGGGCCTCGCTTTGCTGCCACGCTTCCAGCGTAGCCTGACGGTCCGGGCGCCAGTTCCACCCTTGCGGGCGTTGTTGGGCAAATGCCGGCGCGGCCATCGATGAAATCACAATGCCGCACAACAGCAGTGACATTGGTTTCATTCCGAAATCCCCCTCAACCTCGAGCGCGTCGACTCGAGGCCTGTTTGCATAGGTATTAAGTTATGCCGGGGTAAGAAAGGGTGCTGTAATTAATAGTAAATGGATGTTTCACCCGGAGCTATCGGGCAGTTTGCGAGTCTGAGGCAGAGCGCAACGATCATTCCGTGCGGATGGCGCGCCGAAAGCGGGCGCGAAACCCGGGAGCGTGCCGCGGCGACCGTCAAATGCTGGCGGGTCGGGGCGTGCACGCAATCGAGAATAAGGCGGCTGGATAAAAAACCGGGCGCCCGCAGGCGCCCGGTGACAACGTAGTTTCGCGTCAGGCCATCTTGACCGGCGCGCGCCACGATTCCGGATTGGTCCAGAACGCGCCGCGCATACGGTCGCGGCTCGGTGGTGCCGGCGGTTTCGCGGCCGTTGCGCCGATCCTGCCGCGCAACGAGATTTCACGGCCGCTGGTGCCGAGCCGCTTCACAATTTCAGCGAGCGTGCCATCGGCCTGCCACTCGTCGAAACGCCGGCGGCAAGTCGGCGGGGACGGATAGCGGCCCGGCAGCTTGGACCAGCCTTCGCCCGTCGACAACACCCAAAGTACGGCGTTGACCACCGCCCGAGCTTCCACGCGCGGTCGACCGCGCCGTTCGCTGCGCGCCGGCTCGGCACAGAACAAAGCCTCAACCAGCGCCCACTCGTTATCTCTCAAATCGTCGAACAGCATCATGTATCACCTCAGCGAAGCTAACTCCGGTGCGCTGCCCCGCGCCGCGCACTCTTCATACACTCGATAGGCGAGTGCCAAAGGGGACGGACTTGCCACGGATTGCCATTTCAGTCGGAAATCATGGCGCCCACCCTGCGCGTCTCGTAACGCACGAAGTGTGCCAATTTGATATCGATTGCCTGAAAGCCCCGTGGCGGCGGGCCAACGCGGGCGCCAACCAGGGCCGTATATGAATCCAAAAAGCCCATCTCGCAAATCGGGACAATCACCAATCTTGTGCAGATGGGCCCGGCCAGCGGGCGTTCGCGCCTTTTTGCTGCATCGCGATGCCCGTTGTGACCGACGCTATGCCGCGCGGATTTAACCTACAATGTGCATTAAATCGCCTTATTGATGAGGTCAACAAATGAATGTCACGCTGCGACAGCTCAGGGTTTTCATCGAGGTGGCGCGCTTGCAAAGCTTCAGTCGGGCCGGCGATGAAATCGGCCTCACACAGTCGGCGGTCAGTCGCTGCGTGCGCGAGCTCGAAGGCGAAATCGGCCTGAAGCTCATCGATCGCACGACGCGCGAAGTGCAACTAACCGACGTCGGAGGCAATCTGGTGTCGAGCGTGTCGCGGCTGCTGTCGGATCTGGACGACGCGTTGCGCGAGATCCGCGAAATCGGCGAGCAGCGGCGTGGACGCGTGGTGGTCGCGGCGAGCCCGACCGTCGCGTGCCGGCTGATGCCGCGTGTGGTCGCGTCGTGCGGGCAGCAGTTTCCTTATGTGACGCTTGGCCTGCGCGACGACGTGCAAAGCGACGTGGTGCGCAAGGTGAAGTCGGGTGAAGTGGACTTCGGCGTGATCATCGGTCCGTTCTCCGACGACGACCTGCTCAGCGAGACGCTGATGACCGACTCGTTCTGCATCGTGTCGCGTGACGATCACCGGCTCGCCGCGCGCAAACAGGTTACGTGGAAGGACCTCGACGGCGAGCAACTCGTGATGCTCGACTATGCGTCCGGCAGCCGCCCGCTCATCGACGCCGTGATGCAGGCACAGGGTGTGAACGCCACCGTGGTGCAGGAACTCGGCCATTCGGCGACGGTGTTCGGGCTCGTCGAGGCGGGCGTCGGCATCAGCGTGCTGCCGTGGCTCGCGCTGCCGCTGCCGGCGGGGGCGTCGCTGGTCGCGCGTCCGCTGGTGCCGCGCGCGGAGCGACGCGTCGAGTTGGTGCGGCGGCGCGACCGGTCGCTGTCGCCCGCGGCCGAGGCGGTGTGGAATCTGATCCGGCAGTTGCCCGGGCGGGCCGAGGAGTTGAATTAACGGGCGGGATCGTCTGCGGTCTGTCCGACTTGTGGAGGCGGTGGACCTGTCGGTGGACCTGTAGGCCTGGCCCGCCGCCCACCCGGCGTCTGCTTCGCCGCTGTCCGGTCGCCCGGCGCGCTAAACTACCGCCGTCATCGCGCAAGCCTTCGCGGTTGCGCCCAGAGCCCCTTATCCTCCACCCTTCCGGAAGCCTCGATGAGCGAATTGGAGCTGCCCGTGCCCCCCATCCCGAATGCGCGCGACGCCGTGCGCGCGCTGCGTCCATCACAAATCCGGGAAGTCGCGAACGCCGGTTTCGGCGTCGACGACGTGCTGCCGTTCTGGTTCGGCGAGTCCGACCGGGTCACACCCGCATTCATCCGCGACGCCGCGAGCACCGCGCTCGCCGCCGGCGCGACGTTTTACACACACAACCTCGGCATCGCGCCGTTGCGCGCGGCGCTCGCGGGCTACGTCAGCGAACTGCACGGCGCAACGTCACTGGAGCACATCGCGGTTACGAGCGCGGGCGTCAACGCGCTGATGCTCGCCGCGCAACTGGTGGTCGGCGCCGGTGACCGGGTCGTTGCGGTGACACCGCTATGGCCGAATCTGGTCGAGATTCCGAAGATTCTCGGCGCGCATGTCGAAACCGTCGCGCTCGGCTACGGTGAACGCGGTTGGGCGCTCGACGTCGGGCAATTGCTTGCCGCGCTGACACCCGACACGAAGATGCTGATGATCAACTCGCCGAACAATCCGACCGGCTGGGTGATGAATCGCGACGATCAGCGCACCGTGCTCGAACACTGCCGGCGGCACGGTATCTGGATCGTCGCGGACGAGGTCTACGAGCGGCTCTACTATCCCGGTGATGACGCGGCGCAGGCGGCCGGCGCGCGCACGGCGCCTTCGTTTCTCGATCTCGCGACGCGCGACGAACGCGTGATCTGCGTGAATTCGTTTTCGAAAGCCTGGCTGATGACCGGGTGGCGGCTTGGCTGGATCGTCGCCCCGGCCGCGTTGATGGATGACCTGGCGAAGCTGGTCGAGTACAACACGTCATGCGCGCCGTCGTTCGTGCAGCAGGCGGGCATCGCGGCGCTCGAACAGGGCGAGCGCTTTACGCAGGAGCTGGTGCGCGACCTGAGGAGCTCGCGTGATCATCTGGTGCGCGCGCTGTCGACAGTTCCCGGCGTCGACGTGAAGGCTCCGCTGGGCGCGATGTATCTGTTCTTCGCGATGCCGGGCTCGACGCGCAGTCTCGATTTGTGCAAGGCGATGGTGCGTGAGGTCGGGCTCGGCGTGGCACCGGGCAGCGCGTTCGGGCCGCAAGGCGAGGGGTTCGTGCGCTGGTGCTATGCGTGCGATACGACGCGGCTCGATGGGGGCGTCGAGCGCTTGATGCGGTTTCTGGCGCGCCGCGCCGGCGCGTGAGCGCATGGCGTCGCGTATTGTCCTGGCGCGCCGCAAGCGGCGAAAGGCCGCGAATCGTGGAAATCTTCTCACTGGCGACCCGGTTCCGGCGAGCGCGGGCACACCGGTCGCCGCCGCGGCAGAAGATGCACGGAGGATCGCGGCTTTACGCCCCGGTCGTTTTTGCGTAATATGGCGCTCAGTTCACGCGAATCCTTTCAGGAATATCGCCGCTCCGTCCGGCTGGGTCTGGCTCGATAAGTCTGTTCGCCACCCCCCGGTGCGTGCTCCCATCAATATGACCGATCAGAATCGGGCGAGCGCGTCTTCAGTTCCACATCGTCTGTTTGATCCGGTTCTTTGACCACAGGGTCTGACCTAGCTGCATGAATACCCAAGAGGCGAAGATCGTCCTCGAGACTGCCTTGATCTGCGCGCAGGAGCCGTTAAAGCTCGGCGAATTGCGCAAGCTCTTTGCCGACGGCGTGTCGGCAGACACTGTTCGGACTTTGCTCGAAGACCTGAAGCGGGACTGGTCCGGGCGCGGTGTGGAGTTGGTCGGGCTGGCGTCGGGCTGGCGGTTTCAAAGCAAGCCCGCGATGCGTTCGTATCTGGATCGACTGCATCCGGAAAAACCGCCGAAATATTCGCGCGCGGTGCTCGAAACGCTCGCGATCATTGCCTACCGGCAACCGGTGACGCGGGGCGATATCGAAGAAATTCGCGGTGTGACGGTGAATACGCAGGTCGTCAAGCAGCTCGAGGATCGCGGCTGGATCGAGGTGATCGGTCATCGCGACGTGCCGGGGCGTCCAGCGCTGTATGCGACCACGCGTCAGTTCCTCGACGACCTTGGCCTAACAGCGCTCGACGAATTGCCGCCGCTGGCCGATCCGTCCGCGCAACTGAACGCAGATCTGCTCGGTCAGCACGCAATCGAATTTGCCGAAGGCGACGCGCATAGCGTGCCGCAGCCAGATCAGGATGCAGGACTCGACACGGCGGGTGACGCGGGCGAGCCGGCTTCGCCGGAAGCGGGGCAGCAGTCGGCGTCGGGATTTGCAGCAGCGCCGCCCGAGACCGTAGCCGCGTCGACGTTCGAGTCGGAGCCCCGTGCAGAAGCGACTGGGCAGTCCGGCACGACGAATGCGTCAAGTGCATCAGATGTGTCGAGCGCGCCGCACGACACGCAACAACAGCCCGAACCGGCACCCACGGCAACGCAGACCAGCGTCGCCGGTTCGGCACAGTATCAAGATCCGGTCGCCCCGACCGATCCGGCAACACCCGCGCACGACTCGGGCGTGGCTCGCAATCCGGAGCACGCCGCCGAGCCGAACCCGATCGAGGCGGCGCACGACGGTCCCGAGGATCGCCGCGATGCCGCGCAGGACGCAGGTTTTCTGACCGACGACGAAACCGAGTCGCGCAGCGCCTGACGTAACCGAACTTTTTTGCCGCGCCCGCAATGGGCGCGCGCGACCTGACATTTTGAGGTTGTTTTGACACATACCCACGACACCGATTCGTCCGAATCCGAGCGCCCCGTGCCGTCGGCGCGGACCGACGAACGCACTACGCAAGCGTCGGCAGGCGAGGGCGAGCGCCCGGCTCACGGCGCGGAAGCAGAGGGCGAAGAGCGCCCCCGCCGCGGTCTGCGTCGCGGGCCGCGCAGCCTGATCGCGCGACGCCGCGCCGGCGCGAAGACGAAGGCAGCCGAGGGCGCGCCGGTCGTCGCCGAAACACCGCCGGACGGCGAGGTTGGCGCCCAGGCGCGTGCACCGCGCAAGGACGCGGGCGCGAAACAGGGCGGACGTCGCAATGCCGGCGGCGCGGCGAAGCGCGAGGGCGCGCCGCGCGAAGGTCAACGTGAGGGCCAGCGCCAGAATCGACGCGGCGCCGATGCGGCCGCGGCTACCGAATCGGCTCAGGACGATCTGTTCTCGTACGTGACGTCGCCTGCATTCGATGCCGACAACACCACGACTGGCGGCGTACGCGCGCCGATGCTGCGCCGTGGCAAGGCAGCGGGCCCGAAGCGGGTGTTGTCACCCGATGACGACGCGCCGAAGCTGCATAAGGTGCTCGCCGAGGCGGGCATGGGCTCGCGCCGCGACATGGAAGAGCTGATCATCGCCGGCCGCGTGTCGGTGAACGGCGAGCCGGCGCACATCGGCCAGCGCATCATGCCGACCGATCAGGTCCGCATCAACGGCAAGCCGGTCAAGCGCAAGCTCGCCAGCAAGCCGCCGCGCGTGCTGCTGTACCACAAACCGACCGGCGAAATCGTCAGCCACGCGGACCCGGAAGGCCGTCCATCGGTGTTCGACAAGCTGCCGCCGATGAAAACCGCCAAGTGGGTTGCGGTCGGGCGTCTCGACTTCAACACCGAAGGTCTGCTGATGCTGACCACATCGGGCGATCTCGCGAACCGCTTCATGCATCCGCGCTATAGCGTCGAGCGCGAATATGCGGTGCGTGTCGTCGGCGAACTGGCCGAGGGTATGCGCCAGAAACTGCTGCACGGCGTCGAACTCGAGGACGGCCCGGCGAACTTCCTGCGCATCCGCGATGGCGGTGGCGAAGGCACTAATCACTGGTACCACGTCGCGCTCGCCGAAGGGCGGAATCGCGAAGTGCGCCGCATGTTCGAGGCGGCCGGCCTGATGGTCAGCCGGCTGATCCGCACGCGTCATGGCCCGATCTCGCTGCCGCGTGGTCTGAAGCGCGGCCGCTGGGAAGAACTCGAGGACAATCAGGTGCGCGCGCTGATGGCCTCGGTCGGCCTGAAGGCGCCGACCGAGGAACGCGGTAGCCGCAATGCGGCGCCGGAGCGTCGTCAGCCGGATCCGATGCAGACGTCGATGGGCTTCATCAGCCGCGAGCCAGTGCTGATGTCGCATAGCCGCTTCGAGCAGCAGCCGCGCGGCCAGGGCCGCCGCGGCGCGGCGGGCGGCGGCTTCGGCGCGGGCATGGGGAGCGGCGCTGGTTTCGGTGCCGGCGCAGGCAAGCGTGGCAGCGGGGGGCAGCGCGGCCGCGACGTCGACGGCAATCGCGCGCCGTCGCCCAACGGCAATCGTGCGCGCACGGGCGGCAAGCGTGCCGGCCCGGCCGGCAACAGCGGCGGCAATCGCGGGCCGGGTGGCAATCGTGGCGGCAACACCAACCGCGCCGGTGGTAACGCGGGTCCGGGTGGCGCGAATCGTGGCGGTGGAACGGCGCGCGGTCGCTCGCGGGGCCGTTAAGCGGGGCGCTGTACCGATGCGGTCATACCCTTCGGTACAGTTCGTACGACCTGCAAGGCGACGGCCGCTTCAGACGGCTCGTTCGGCGAACGCGACGCACGTCAATGCGGAGTGCTTGCCGGACGAGCCGTTTTTTGTTCTTGCCGATTTGATGCCGCCTCTCTTTTGCTGCGTTCAAGCGAGCGGCTTTCCGATGCGTCAAACTCCGTGCGAGACGGCGCCGAATGCCATAAGGACGATTCACCGCAACGCGCTGGGGTAACCTGTCCGGCTCCCTTTCCGCACGGCTCGCGCGACCTTGCAAAACCCCGGATTTGCCGCCACATTGTCGAAAGATTCCTATCAAATCAAGCGGAAATGCGCATCGCCCGTCGTTCTGCAGATTGCCTTTGGGCCGAAAAATGGCTACAATCGCGAAGTCGCTGGGCGTACGGTTTCATGTGCGGCTCAGGTGCGACCACCGGCAATAAGATGATGGGCGTTCAGCCCATTTTTTTTTTGCCGCTCAGTTCATCGTGGTTCGGCATCTCGGGTTCGCACCAACGTGCGCCGGCTTGGCGCGCGGCCCGCATTGGTTGTTTGCAGAAGAGGCGAGGCTCGCTGCGCGAACATCTAAGAGGGCACTGTGCAACTGACGGAACTGATTGAAACCACGGTCGTGGGACTCGGCTACGAGCTCGTCGATCTCGAGCGCACCGGGCGCGGCATGTTGTGTATCTATATCGACCAGCCAGCCGGAATCGCAATCGAAGACTGCGAGAAAGTCACGCGTCAGCTCCAGCACGTTCTGACGGTCGAAAATATCGATTACGAGCGGCTCGAAGTTTCGTCGCCCGGTCTCGACCGCCCGCTGAAAAAACTGGCGGATTTTGAACGTTTCGCGGGCAGCGAAGCGGTTATCACACTGAAAAAGCCATTGGACGGTCGGAAATCGTACCGGGGTATTTTGCATGCTCCGCAGGGCGAGACGATCGGTCTGGAATTTGAAGGAAAAGAAGGCGCCGCGATGCTCGATTTCACGCTCGCGGACATGGACAAGGCGCGCCTTGTTCCGAAAGTTGACTTTAGGAGCCGCAAACAATGAGTCGCGAAGTGTTGATGCTGGTGGATGCGCTGGCACGCGAGAAGAATGTCGACAAGGACGTGGTATTTGCCGCGCTCGAAGCGGCTCTCGCTTCGGCCTCCAAGAAACTCTTCGAAGAAGATGCGGATATCCGCGTCCACATCGACCGTGAAAGCGGCGAGCACGAAACGTTTCGCCGCTGGAAAGTGGTGCCGGACGAAGCCGGTCTGCAGGAGCCGGATCAGGAAATCCTGCTGTTCGAGGCGCGCGAGCAGCAGCCCGACATCCAGCTCGACGAGTTCATCGAGGAGCCGGTGCCGTCGATCGAATTCGGCCGTATCGGCGCGCAGGCCGCCAAGCAGGTGATCCTGCAGAAGGTGCGCGATGCCGAGCGCGAGCAGATCCTGAACGACTTCCTCGAGCGCGGCGAACACATCATGACCGGCTCGGTGAAGCGCCTCGACAAGGGCAACTTCATCGTCGAGTCGGGCCGAGTCGAAGCGCTGCTGCGCCGCGACCAGCTGATCCCGAAGGAAAACCTTCGCGTGGGCGACCGCGTGCGCGCGTATATCGCGAAGGTCGACCGCACCGCGCGTGGTCCGCAGATCGAGCTGTCGCGTACGGCGCCGGAATTCCTGATGAAGCTGTTCGAGATGGAAGTGCCGGAAATCGAGCAGGGCCTGCTCGAGATCAAGGCGGCGGCTCGCGATCCGGGTGTGCGCGCGAAGATCGGCGTGGTCGCTTATGACAAGCGCATCGATCCGATCGGCACCTGCGTCGGTATTCGTGGCTCGCGTGTGCAGGCAGTGCGCAACGAGCTCGGTGGCGAAAACGTCGACATCGTGCTATGGTCGGAAGACCCCGCCCAGTTCGTGATCGGCGCGCTCGCGCCGGCAGCCGTGCAGTCGATCGTCGTCGATGAAGAAAAGCATTCGATGGACGTCGTCGTCGACGAGAACGAACTCGCGGTCGCGATCGGCCGCAGCGGCCAGAACGTGCGACTTGCCAGCGAGCTCACCGGTTGGCAGATCAACATCATGACGCCGGACGAATCTGCGCAGAAGCAGAATCAGGAGCGCGGCGTCCTGCGTGACCTGTTCATGGCGCGTCTCGATGTCGACGAGGAAGTCGCCGACATCCTGATCGACGAAGGCTTCACGAGCCTGGAAGAGATCGCCTACGTGCCGCTCAACGAAATGCTCGAAATCGAGGCATTCGACGAAGACACCGTTCACGAACTGCGCAACCGCTCGCGCGACGCGCTGTTGACGATGGCAATCGCGAACGAAGAAAAGGTCGAGAATGTAGCGCTCGACCTGAAGAGCCTGGACGGCATGGACGCCGACTTGCTCGCGAAACTGGCCGAACATCAGATCCAGACGCGCGACGAACTCGCCGAGCTGGCCGTGGATGAACTGGTCGAGATGACTGGGATGGGAGAGGATGCCGCTAAGGCGTTGATCATGAAAGCACGTGAACACTGGTTCCAGTGAGAAATGACCATGGCGCACTGAATTGAACGCGGCCGCGAGGCCGCATGACCCGATGCTAACCGCAAGGAATCGGTCCTTGCATTAAGAGGAATGAATGGCGAGTAACAACGTAGCCCAATTTGCCGCGGAACTGAAAATGCCTGCTGGCGTGCTGCTCGAGCAGCTGCAGGCAGCGGGCGTCCAGAAAGCGAGCGAAGACGACAACCTGTCCGAGGCGGACAAGGCGCGTCTGCTCGATCACTTGCGCAAGTCGCATGGCTCGAACGATGCCGACAAGCGCAAGATCACGCTGACGCGCCGGCATACGTCGGAGATCAAGCAGTCCGATGCGACGGGCAAAGCTCGCACCATTCAGGTCGAGGTGCGCAAGAAGCGCACGTTCGTCCGCCGCGACGAGACCGTCGCGGAAGGCGGGGATGCATCGAATCATGTGGCCGAAAGCGCGGACGTCGAAGATCTCGAACTGCAGCGTCGTGAGGAAGAAGCACGTCACGAAGCCGAGCTGCTGGAAAAGCAGGCGCAGGAGCTGAAGGCGCGTCAGGAACAGCTCGAGCGCGAAGAGGCCGAGCGTCAGGCGCGCGAGCAGGCTGCGGAAGCCGAGCGTCAGCGCGCGGAAGAAGAAGCGAAGAAGCGCGCAACGGCTGCGGCCGAGGCCGCGGCTCGAGAGAAGGCTCAGCAGGCGGCGGCGCAAGCCGCTGCGCCGGTTGCCGCGAAGGCAAGCGAGCAGGACGACGAACGCGCGGCAGCGGAACGCGCCGCGCAACGTGAAGCTGCGAAGAAAGCGGAAGACGCTGCGCGCGTGGCTGCCGAAAAGGCGCGCGCCGAACAGGAAGAAATCGCCAAGCGCCGTGCCGCGGCCGAAGCCGAAGCGCGCGCGATTCGCGAAATGATGAACACGCCGCGCAAGGCGCAGGTGAAGGCGCCGGAACCGGCACCGAAGCCTGTTGAGCCGGCCAAGGCGGCCGAAGCCAAGGGTACGCTGCACAAGCCGGCGCGTCCGGCTGGCGAAGCACCGGCTCGCCCGGCAGCCAGGAAGCCGGTAGCCGCGGCTCCGGCACCCGCAAGCGCTCCGTCCGCGGGCGACAAAAAGAAGCCCGGCGCCGGCGGCAAGGGCGGCGGCAACTGGCAGGACGACGCAGCGAAGCGCCGCGGCATCAAGACGCGCGGCGATTCGAGCGGCGGCGTCGATCGCGGCTGGCGCGGCGGTCCGAAGGGTCGTGGCAAGCATCAGGAGCAGACCACCACGTTCCAGGCGCCGACCGAACCGATCGTGCGTGAAGTGCACGTGCCGGAAACCATCACGGTGGCGGATCTCGCGCACAAGATGGCGGTGAAGGCTTCGGAAGTCATCAAGGTGATGATGAAGCTCGGCCAGATGGTCACGATCAACCAGATGCTGGACCAGGAAACGGCGATGATCATCGTCGAGGAACTGGGCCACCGTGCGCTCGCGGCGAAGCTGGACGATCCGGAAGCCATGCTGGTCGAAGGCGAAGCGAGCGATGCCGAAGCGCTGCCGCGTCCGCCGGTCGTTACCGTGATGGGTCACGTCGACCACGGCAAGACCTCGCTGCTCGACTACATTCGCCGCGCGAAGGTTGCGGCAGGCGAAGCGGGCGGTATTACGCAGCACATCGGCGCTTACCACGTGGACACGCCGCGCGGCGTGATCACGTTCCTCGACACGCCGGGTCACGAAGCCTTTACGGCAATGCGTGCCCGCGGTGCGAAGGCGACCGACATCGTGATTCTGGTGGTGGCCGCCGACGACGGCGTGATGCCGCAGACAAAGGAAGCGATCTCCCACGCGAAGGCTGGCGGCGTGCCACTCGTCGTCGCGATCAACAAGATCGACAAGCCGGAAGCGAATCCGGAGCGCGTGAAGCAGGAACTCGTCACGGAAGGCGTCGTGCCGGAAGAGTACGGCGGTGACTCGCCGTTCGTGCCGGTGTCGGCGAAGACCGGCGCGGGCATCGACGATCTGCTCGAAAACGTGCTGCTGCAGGCCGAAGTGCTGGAATTGAAGGCACCGGTCGAATCGCCGGCCAAGGGGCTCGTGATCGAAGCGAAGCTCGACAAGGGTAAGGGTCCGGTTGCAACGATCCTCGTCCAGTCGGGTACGCTGAACCGTGGCGACGTCGTGCTGGCAGGCAGCGCCTACGGTCGCGTGCGGGCCATGCTCGACGAAACCGGCAAGCCGACCAAGTCCGCTGGTCCGTCGATCCCGGTCGAAATTCAGGGTCTGTCGGAAGTGCCGCAGGCTGGCGAAGAAGTGATCGTGATGCCGGACGAGCGCAAGGCGCGTGAAGTTGCGCTGTTCCGTCAGGGTAAGTTCCGCGACGTCAAGCTCGCCAAGCAGCAGGCCGCGAAGCTCGAGACCATGCTCGAGCAGATGGGCGAAGGCGAAGTGCAGTACATGCCGCTCATCGTCAAGGCCGACGTGCAGGGTTCGCAGGAAGCGCTGGTGCAGTCGCTGCAGAAACTCTCCACCGACGAAGTGCGCGTGCAGATCGTGCATGGCGCGGTCGGCGGCATCAGCGAGTCGGACGTCAACCTCGCGACGGCGTCGAAGGCGGTCATCATCGGCTTCAACACCCGCGCGGATGCGCAGGCTCGCAAGCTCGCGGAAGCCAATGGCGTCGATATCCGCTACTACAACATCATCTACGACGCCGTGGATGACGTGAAGGCGGCGATGTCGGGCATGCTGGCGCCGGAGAAGCGCGAGGTCGTGACGGGCACGGTCGAAGTGCGCCAGGTCTTCAAGGTACCGAAGGTCGGCACGGTGGCGGGCTGTATGGTCACGGACGGTTTCGTCAAGCGCTCGTCGTCGGTGCGCGTGCTGCGCAACAACGTCGTCATCTTCACGGGCGAGCTCGATTCGCTCAAGCGCTTCAAGGACGATGTGAAGGAAGTCCGTCAAGGCTTCGAGTGCGGTATGTCGATCAAGAACTTCAACGATATCGTCGAAGGCGATCAGTTCGAAGTCTTCGAGGTCACCGAAGTCGCGCGTACGCTGTAATCTACGCGAATCGGCACAACGGGCGGAACGGGCTTGACGCCCGCTCCGCCCGTTGTTTTTGGGTCCGCTGCGTCGAGTTTGTCGCTGGCTTCGTTGCCGCGTTCGTCGCAAATGGACTCTCACTGGCCGCGGCGAGCGCGACGCCGTCGTATCGAACGGATAACGAACACGGCTCGCGCGAACCAATTTTTGCATCCGTTATAGCGGAGCACTTAACACCATGCCTAAGAAACGTACTACTCCCAATCGCAACGTGCAGATCGCCGATCAGATCCAGCGCGACCTGGCCGAGCTGCTGCGCGAGGTCAAGGATCCGCGCATCGGCATCGTCACGTTTCAGAGCGTCGAGCTGACACCCGACTACGCGCACGCGAAGGTCTACTTCACGACGCTGACGGGCGACCCGCAGCAGACGCTCGAAGCGCTGACGCACGCGGCCGGCCATCTGCGCAATCTGCTGTTCAAGCGCCTGCATATCCATACGGTGCCGACGCTGCATTTCCACTACGACAAGACGATCGAGCGCGCCGTGGAGATGTCGCGGTTGATCGACGAGGCAAATTCCACGCGCGCGAAAGACGACTGAGCGTCTGCCATGCCGTCGCGTTCCATGTAGCGCGCGGCGCCGTTTTTCGTGTTTCCCGAACGTTCTGCCTCCCTAGACATGACCGCACCTCAACGCCCCCGCGTGCCGCGTCGCGCGCTCGACGGCGTGCTGCTCCTCGACAAGCCGCTTGGCCTGTCGAGCAACGACGCGCTGGTTCGCGCGAAACGTCTCTATCTGGCGAAAAAGGCGGGCCACACCGGCACGCTCGATCCGCTCGCTACCGGCTTGCTGCCGCTGTGTTTCGGCGAGGCGACCAAGTTTTCGCAAGACCTGCTCGAAGCCGACAAGACCTACGAGGCCACGATGCGCCTCGGCATCCGCACAACCACCGGCGATGCCGAGGGCGAGGCGCTCGACATCCGCGCCGTCGACTGCGACGAAGCGGCGGTGCGGGCGGCCTTGCCGAGATTCATCGGCGAGATCGTTCAGGTTCCGCCGATGTACTCGGCGCTCAAGCGCGACGGCAAGCCGCTGTATGAGTACGCGCGCGCCGGCCAAACGGTCGAGCGCGAAGGGCGGCACGTGACGATTCACGCGCTCGAGCCGATTGCGTGCGCGCTGCCGGATGTCACGTTTCGCGTGACGTGCAGCAAGGGCACGTACGTGCGCACGCTTGCCGAGGATATCGGCGAGGCGCTCGGCTGCGGCGCGCATCTGGTCGCGCTGCGCCGTACGGGCGTCGGCGCGCTGACGCTCGACCATTCGGTCACGCTCGACGCGTTGAGCGACGCGACCCTACCCGAACGCGACGCATGGCTGCAACCGGTCGACGCGTTGCTGTCGACGTTCCCGCAGGTCACGCTGAACGACGACGACACGCGTCGCTTCTTGCACGGCCAGCGCCTGAAGCTGTCGTCGTTGACGATCGCCGCCGATGCCGTGAATGCCCCGCGCGTGAGGGTGTACTCGGCGCAAGGGCGGCTTCTGGGGGTCGCGAAACCGGGCGAAGGCGTGCTCGCACCCGAACGTCTGGTCGTGACGACGGAGAGCTAGGGGCCGCCGTTTTTCCAGCACGGCGCGGACAATAAAAAAGCGGGAACGCCATCGTGCGATCCCGCTTTTTTATGCCCTACAGTGGAGCCGGTCGAACTCGAGCAACACCGCGAACAACCCACTCAATGCGCCGCAGCCGCCGCCGCTCCCGAGTCACCACCCGCTCGTTCCGGCCGCGTGATCCAGATCAGCGCGATCAGCGCGACGAAAATACCGGCCGAAATGAAGAACAGATCGTTCACGCCGAGTTGCGCCGCCTGCTGCGTGACCATGGTATTGAAGAGACCATAGGTCTGCTGTTGATCCAGGCCCGCTGCGCCCATCTGATGAATCGACTGACCAAACACCGGGTTGTAAGCGTTCGCCTGCTCGGTCAGTTGTGCGTGATGCATGATCGTGCGGTGATCCCACGCGGTCTGGAAAATCGACGTGCCGATACCGCCGCACATGATCCGCACGAAGTTCGACAGCCCCGAGGCCGCCGGAATCCGATGGCCCGGCAAGCCCGACAGCGTGATCGACACGAGCGGAATGAAGAAGCCGGCCATGCCGATTCCCTGAATCAGCGTCGGCAGCATCAGTGAGTACGTATCGACGCCCTTCGTATAGCGCGAGCGCATCCAGAAACACAGCGCGAAAATCAGGAACGACAGCGTCGCGATATAGCGCGGATCGGTGCGCGGCAACACCTTGCCGGTGATCGGCGACAACAGGGTCGCGAACACGCCGACGGGCGCCATTACGAGTCCCGCTTCGGTCGCGGTGTAGCCGAGATCGGTCTGCAGCCACAGCGGCAACAACACGAGATTGCCGAAGTAAAGCCCATAGCCGATCGACAACGCGATCGTGCCGCCGGTGAAGTTACGCCGGCTGAACAGCGACAGGTCAACCACCGGATGCTCGGCCGTCAGCTCCCACACGATGAAAAACGCGAGCGCGATCACCGCGACGAGCGCTAGCACGACGATCGTCGTCGACGAGAACCAGTCGAGGTCCTTGCCCTTGTCGAGCATGACCTGAAGCGAGCCGACCCAGACGATCAGAAGACCGAGACCGACGCCGTCGATGGGTGCCTTCTTGATTACCGAGTCGCGGTTACGGAAGATCATCCACGTCGCGGCGGCCGCGACCGCGCCGACCGGAATGTTGACGTAGAAGATCCACGGCCACGAGATGTTGTCGGAAATCCAGCCGCCGAGAATCGGACCGGCAACCGGCGCGATCAGCGTGGTCATCGCCCACATCGATAGCGCCATTGGCGCCTTCGCGCGCGGATAGCTCGCGAGCAGCAGCGTTTGCGACAGCGGGATCATCGGGCCGGCCACCGCGCCTTGCAGCACGCGTGACGCGAGCAGGAACGGCAGGTTCGGCGACAGCCCGCACATCCATGACGACAGCACGAACAGCACGATGGACGCCATGAACAGCCGCACCTGGCCGATGCGGTCGGTGAGCCAGCCGGTCAGCGGTACCGAGATCGCGTTGGCCACCGCGAACGACGTGATCACCCAGGTGCCTTGGTCGGACGACACGCCGAGGTCGCCGGAAATCGACGGGATCGACACGTTGGCGATCGACGTGTCCAGCACGTTCATGAACACGGCGAGCGACACCGCGATGGTGCCGATCACCAGTTGTGCGCCTTCGAGCGGCGGGTGAGGGACTTGCGCCTGAGCCTGAGCCATTAAAAGAGCCTTCTAGGAATCGTCGGGCGGAGCCTTAGCTCTTATGGGCTGCCGGTTTCGTGGCGGCCGCGGCGCTTGCCGCGGTCGACTTCTGCGCGCCGCCGTTCGCGCTCTGGCCAGCGTTTTCCGCGATGATGCGCGCGATTTCCGCGTCGGCTTCCGCGCCGTACTTATCGAAGACGTTGGTCTGGTAAGCCGTGGACGGCGCCTGACCGAGCTGGCCGCCGGTGTCGTCCTTGATGTTCACGTCAGCCTGCATCGACAGGCCGATACGCAGCGGATGCTTCTCCAGTTCCTGCGGATCGAGCGAAATACGCACCGGCAGACGCTGCACGACCTTGATCCAGTTGCCGGTCGCGTTCTGCGCTGGCAGCAGCGAGAACGCCGAGCCCGTGCCGGCCGAGAAGCCGATCACCTTGCCGTGATAGGGCACCGACGAGCCGTAGACGTCGGCCGTCAGTTCGACCGGCTGGCCGATGCGCATGTGCTTCAGTTGCACTTCCTTGAAGTTCGCGTCGACCCACACGTCGTGCAGCGGCACGATCGCCATCAGCGGCGTGCCCGGCGATACGCGCTGGCCGACCTGCACCGAGCGTTTCGCGACATAGCCGGTGACTGGCGCGGGCAGCGTATTGCGAGCGTGGTTCAGGTACGCGTCGCGCAGCTTCGCGGCGGCGGCCTGCACGTTCGGGTGATTGGCGATCGTGGTGTTGGCGGTCAGCGCGCGGTTGGCCGCGAGTTGCTGTTTGGCGGCGTCGAGCGCGGCTTGTGCGCTCTTCACGGCGTCGCGTGCGTGCGAGATTTCTTCCTGCGATACCGCGCCGGTCTGCGCCACCGTCATCCGGCGCTTCAGGTCGTCCTGGGCTCGCGACAGGTCGGCCTGGCTCGCTGCGACCCGCGCTTCGTACTGGCTGTCGTCGGCGAACAGGCCACGCACCTGGCGCACCACCTGCGCAAGGTTGGCCTCGGCCTGTTCGAGCGCGACGCGCGCGTCGGCCGGGTCGAGCACGACGAGCGGGTCGCCGGCCTTGACGACCTGGGTGTCGTCCGCATTGACCGCGATCACGGTGCCCGTGACCTGCGGCGTGATCTGCACGACGTTGCCGCTCACGTAGGCGTCGTCGGTGTCTTCATGAAAGCGTGCGTCGAGGAAGTAGTACAGGCCGTACGCGACCGCGGCAATCAGGATCACGATGACGAGCAGCGTCATCATGCGCTTGCGTTTGCCGTTGTTGGCCGCTTGCGGTGGAGTGGCGGGCTGCTGGGGGGTGCTCATTGATGTGCTCCGGGTTCTTTTGAACGTCGTCGTTTATTCGGGTGTTCGTGTGTATGCGTGTGGGTTGGCGCGGGCGGTCTCGCTCAGTTCGCGGCGGTGCTCGTGGCGTGGTTCGCGGCGTTGGCCGCTGCGGGAGCATCGGTCGGCACGACGAGACCGGTCTGAGTCGCGTCGAAGCCGCCGCCCAGTGCCTTGATCAGGCCGATCTGCAGACTGCGGCGGCGCATCTGCAGACCGGTGACCGTCTGCTCGGCGGCGAGGCGGTTGTCGTCCGCGGTCAGCACCTGCAGTTGCGGCGACAGCCCGGCCTTATAGCGGATCACGGCCAGCTGGTACGCCTTGCTCGACGCCTCGAGCGCGCGCTGGGCGTCGCCTTCCTGGCGGTCGATCGAGCGGATCGACGACACCTGCGTGGACACGTCCTGCAGCGCGTTGATCAGCGTCTGGTTGTAGTTCGCGACGTCGCCCTCGAAGTCGGCGTAGCGGCCCTTCAACTGCGCGCGCAACGCGCCGGCGTCGAAGAGCGGCAGATGGATCGCTGGGCCGAACTGGATCTGACGGCTCGACGAGGTCAGGAAACGGCCCCAGCCGAAGGCGTCGAAGCCGAAGCCGGCCGCGAGATTCACGTCCGGAAAGAACTCGGCTTTCGCTTCCTTGACGTCGTGCATCGCGGCCTCGACCTGCCAGCGCGCGGCGACGATGTCCGCGCGACGCGCCACGAGGTCGGCCGGGATGTTGTCCGGTAGCGCGACCACGTTGCCGCCGGTGAGCACCGGCTTGTCGATCTGCAGGCCGCGGTCCGGGCCTTTGCCGAGCAGCGCGCCCAACTGGTAGCGCACGACGGTGATCTGGCCGTCGAGGTCGGTCAGGTTCGACTGGCTCGTCGCGATGTTGCCGGCGGCGGTCTGCTTCTCGACGTTGGTGTCGAGACCGGCCTTCACGCGGTTATCCGTGATACGGCCGACGTCCTGGCGGTTCGCGATTTCACGGGCGGCGATGTCGCGGAACGCGTACAGCTGCGCGAGCTGATTGTAGGTGCTCGCGACCGACGCGGCGAGCGTCACGCGCGCCTGCTGCATGTCGGCTTCGGCGGCTTTCTGCTGCGATACGGCCTGGCCGAGGCGCTGACGATTCTTGCCCCACAGGTCGAGATCCCACGACGCGCTCGCGAGCACGTTGTTCTCGCTAAACCAGCTGCCGCCGAACGGAGGCGGGAAGAGGGCGTTCGCCGAGTACAGTTCGCGGGTCCACGAATAGCTTAGTTCGGCCTTCGGGAACAGCGCCGAGCGCGAGCTTTCGATATACGACGAAGCCTTCGCGAGCCGCGCCTGCGCCTGGGCGATCGACGGGCTGCCCTCGAGCGCTTCCGCGATCAGCTTCGGCAGTTGCGGGTCCCCGAACTGGTTGGCCCAGTCGAGCGATGGCCACTGGCCGCCCTCGTTGGGCAGACTCTGCGTCGACTCATACTGCGTCGGCGACGCGATCTGCTTGTCGCTCTTGACGCCGAAGTAGTTCGCGCAGCCTGTGAGGGCGAGCGCCGTCACCGCGGCGGCGACAGCAGCCCGGCTCGACAGCGCGGGCGCGGACAGGGAAAGGGATTTCATCGCTCGACTCTTCTTTGAGTGGAATGTATTGATGGATGCAGCAAGCAAGCCATTACGATTTGTTATCGGGATGGCTTGAGGCATCGCGGGAAAGTCCCGAGTGTTCGCCGGAATTGGCGAGCACGCGGCGCAGCATGCTCTTCAGGAAGCCCACTTCCTCCGGGGTGAACCCGTTCAGCAGGGTATCGAGCACGCCGTTGAAAATTGCCGGCATACGGGCCGCGATCGCATTGCCTTCCGGCGTCAAGGCGAGGCGCACGACCCGCCGGTCTTCGTTACTACGCACCCGCGTGAGCAGGCCACGCTTTTCGAGCCGGTCGATCAGGCGCGTGACGGCGCTTGCGTCGATACCATATTCACGCGCCAACTCGGCCGCGAGCAGGCATTTGCCGCTCGCCACCATGAACAGGATGCTGCCTTGCTGGCTAGTGATGCCGAGCTCGGCCATGCTGCGCTGCGTAACCAGATTGTGCAGAGTCGATTTCACCCGCGAGATGAGATAACCGACGCTTTCGCCGAGTTGATACTCGCTGAGATCCGGCGTGGGTTCGTTGGACGGCTCCGTCATGATTCTCGTGCGATTGCAATGGTTGACTAGGCATTAGTATAGCTGGCTGTTGATTGACACGACAAGCGTAAATACAGCTTAGGCAAGGATTATTTCCTGCTCAAGCAAGATGCCGTACGGATCGGCGTAGGGCGCGGGCGACGCGGTATTCGCGAAGTCAGCGGGGACGCGGAGGGCGTACGGTCTATCGGGGAATACCAGAAAGGATCATCCGCGCGTGCTATAATTTTGGGTTCCCAAAAGTGCGCTTTGGGCTTGTTGTCGTGGTTTGGCTCATCAACCAGCAGCATAAGCAAGCGGCGCACTCAACCGTCTTCAGGTTTCCTATGACCCGCGCCCTACGCAACATCGCCATCATTGCTCACGTCGACCACGGCAAGACCACGCTCGTCGATCAGCTCCTCCGTCAGACCGCCACGTTCCGCGAGAATCAGCAGATCGCCGAGCGCGTGATGGACTCGAACGACATCGAAAAAGAGCGCGGCATCACGATCCTGTCGAAGAACTGCGCGGTGGAGTACGAAGGCACGCACATCAATATTGTCGACACGCCGGGGCACGCCGACTTCGGCGGCGAAGTGGAGCGCGTGCTGTCGATGGTCGACTCGGTGCTGCTGCTCGTCGACGCGGTGGAAGGCCCGATGCCGCAAACCCGCTTCGTCACGAAGAAGGCGCTCGCGCTCGGCCTGAAGCCGATCGTCGTGATCAACAAGGTCGACCGTCCGGGCGCGCGGGTCGACTGGGTGATCAACCAGACCTTCGACCTGTTCGACAAGCTCGGCGCGAGCGAAGAGCAGCTCGACTTCCCGATCGTCTACGCATCGGGGCTGAACGGCTATGCGGGTCTTACGCCTGACGTGCGCGACGGCGACATGCGTCCGCTGTTCGAGGCAATCCTTCAGTACGTGCCGGTGCGCCCGGCCGACCCGGAAGGTCCGCTGCAACTGCAGATCACGTCGCTCGACTACTCGTCGTACGTCGGCCGTATCGGCATTGGCCGTATCACGCGCGGCCGCATCAAGCCGGGCATGGCCGTCGCGGTGCGCTCGGGCCCTGAAGGCGAAATCCTCAATCGCAAGATCAACCAGGTGCTGTCGTTCAAGGGCCTCGATCGCGTGCAGGTCGATTCGGCCGAAGCGGGCGACATCGTGCTGATCAACGGTATCGAGGAAGTCGGCATCGGCGTGACGATCTGCTCGCCGGAGCAGCCGGAAGCGCTGCCGATGATCACCGTCGACGAACCCACGCTGACGATGAACTTCCTCGTCAACTCGTCGCCGCTCGCGGGCCGCGAAGGCAAGTTCGTCACGAGCCGTCAGATTCGCGATCGCCTGATGAAGGAGCTGAACCACAACGTCGCGCTGCGCGTGCGCGATACCGGCGACGAAACCACGTTCGAAGTGGCAGGCCGTGGTGAGCTGCACCTGACCATTCTGGTCGAAAACATGCGCCGCGAAGGCTACGAGCTGGCCGTGTCGCGTCCGCGTGTCGTGATGCAGGAAATCAACGGCGAGAAGCACGAGCCGTACGAAAACCTGACCGTCGACATGGAGGACACCCACCAGGGCGGCGTGATGGAAGAACTCGGCCGCCGCAAGGGCGAAATGCTCGACATGGCGTCGGACGGCCGTGGCCGCACGCGTCTCGAGTACCGTATTTCGGCGCGTGGTCTGATCGGCTTCCAGTCGGAATTCCTCACGCTGACGCGCGGCACGGGTCTGATGAGCCACACGTTCGATTCATACCAGCCGGTCAAGGAAGGCGCGGTCGGCGAGCGCCGCAACGGCGTGCTGATCTCGCAGGACGACGGCGCGGCAGTCGCGTACGCACTGTGGAAGCTGCAGGATCGCGGCCGCATGTTCGTGTCGCCGGGCGAGGCGCTGTATGAAGGCATGATCATCGGCATTCACAGCCGCGACAACGACCTCGTCGTGAACCCGATCAAGGGCAAGCAGCTCACCAACGTGCGCGCGTCGGGCACCGATGAAGCCGTGCGTCTCGTGCCGCCGGTTCAGCTGTCGCTCGAATACGCGGTCGAGTTCATCGACGACGACGAGCTGGTCGAAGTCACGCCGAAGTCGATCCGTCTGCGCAAGCGCTACCTGAAGGAACATGAGCGCCGCAGCGCGAGCCGCAACAAGGTTGCCGGCGAATAAGCGGGTTTCGAATCCGTCTGGATAGCAGGGAACGGAAGCCACCTTCGGGTGGCTTTTTCGTTTTCGGCGCATCGACACGTGTGGCGCTGCATCATGCACTTGCCGGGCGGCACAGGTGTAGACACCTATTGCGCAATTCGCCTTCTCATTTTCTACAGAACACTATTGCGCGCTGTGAAGAAGCACCCCGTCACCCGCGAAACGCCCGCCATCACTGGCTTTGCCGCGTGTGCTGTCCGCTATCTGGGCTATTCGTTCTGTGCTATGCTCCCGGGTGCAAAGTTTTAGGTCCTTCCAAGCAAGACTTGATTCGCGCAATCCGCTAAACGGTCAGGCCGTGTCGCGGAAGGTTCTGTAACCCGCTATTTCTCGAGAAACTCGAAGAAAGGTGAGCGTAAAAATGATGAAGCAATTCCAGTCGAACTCTTATCTGTTCGGCGGCAATGCTCCGTACGTTGAAGAAATGTACGAAGCGTATCTCGATAATCCGGCGTCAGTGCCCGAGACCTGGCGCAGCTATTTCGATGCGTTGCAGAACGTGCCTGCATCGGATGGCAGCAACGCCAACGACGTGGCCCACGGCCCGATCGTCGAATCGTTTGCACAGCGCGCCAAGGCCAATGCCTTCCTGCCGCGCGCTACTACCGGCGGCGAAGATCTCGCAACCGCCCGCAAACAGGTTTACGTCCAGTCCCTCATCGGCGCATATCGCTTCCTCGGCTCGCAATGGGCCAATCTCGATCCTCTGAAGCGCCGCGAACGTCCCGCGATCCCCGAACTTGAACCCGCGTTCTACGACTTCACCGAAGCCGACATGGACCAGGAGTTCAGCGCTACGAATCTGTACTTCGGGTTCGAGCGCGCGACGCTGCGCGAGATCGTCAAAGCCCTGCGCGACACGTACTGCGGCACGATCGGCGCCGAGTACATGTACATCAGCGATCCGGAACAGAAGCGCTGGTGGAAGGAACGCCTCGAATCGATCCGTTCGACGCCGAACTTCAGCAACGACAAAAAGAAGCACATCCTGAACCGCCTGACGGCCGCCGAAGGCCTCGAGCGTTTCCTGCACACCAAGTACGTCGGCCAGAAGCGCTTCTCGCTCGAAGGCGGCGAGAGCTTCATCGCGGCGATGGACGAAGTCGTGCGTCACGGCGGTCTGCGCGGCGTTCAGGAAATCGTCATCGCGATGGCTCACCGTGGCCGTCTGAACGTGCTGGTCAATACGCTCGGCAAGATGCCGGCCGACCTGTTCGCCGAATTCGAAGGCAAGCACGTCGACGATCTGCCGGCCGGCGACGTGAAGTACCACAAGGGCTTCTCGTCGGACGTCGCGACCGAAGGCGGTCCGGTTCACCTGTCGCTCGCGTTCAACCCGTCGCACCTCGAAATCGTCAACCCGGTGGTCGAGGGCTCGGCGAAGGCGCGTATGGACCGCCGCGGCGACGAAAACGGCGTCCAGGTGCTGCCGGTGCAGATCCACGGCGACGCGGCATTCGCGGGCCAGGGCGTCGTGATGGAAACGCTGAACCTCGCGCAAACGCGCGGTTATGGCACGCACGGCACGCTGCACATCGTCATCAACAACCAGATCGGCTTCACGACGTCGGACCCGCGCGATTCGCGCTCCACGTTGTACTGCTCGGACGTCGTCAAGATGATCGAAGCGCCGGTGCTGCACGTGAACGGTGACGATCCCGAAGCGGTCGTGCTGGCCATCCAGATGGCGATCGACTTCCGCATGCAGTTCCACAAGGACGTCGTCGTCGACATCGTCTGCTTCCGCAAGCTCGGCCACAACGAGCAGGACACCCCGGCGGTCACGCAGCCGCTGATGTACAAGACGATCTCGAAGCACCCGGGCACGCGCGCGCTGTACGCTGAAAAGCTCGTGCAGCAGGGCGTCATCAAGGCCGACGAAGGCGAGGAATTCGTCAAGGCCTACCGTAAGGCAATGGACGAAGGCCATCACACGGTCGACCCGGTGCTCTCGAACTACAAGAGCAAGTACGCGGTGGACTGGGTGCCGTTCCTGAACCGCAAGTGGACCGACGCGGCCGACACGGCCGTGCCGCTCGCGGAACTGAAGCGCCTCGCCGAGCGCATCACCACGATTCCGGAAAACTTCAAGGTTCACCCGCTCGTCGAGCGCGTGATCAACGACCGTCGCGCGATGGGCCGCGGCGAAGCGAAGCTCGACTGGGGCATGGGCGAGCACCTCGCGTTCGCATCGCTGGTCGCATCGGGCTACGCAGTTCGTCTGACCGGCCAGGATTCGGGCCGCGGCACGTTCACGCACCGTCACGCGGTGCTGCACGACCAGAACCGCGAGCGCTGGAACGACGGCACCTACGTGCCGCTGCAGAACATCGCCGAAGGTCAGGCGAAGTTCACGGTGATCGACTCGGTGCTGTCGGAAGAAGCGGTGCTCGGCTTCGAATACGGCTACTCGACCGCTGAACCGAACACGTTCGTCGCGTGGGAAGCGCAGTTCGGCGACTTCGTGAACGGCGCGCAGGTCGTGATCGACCAGTTCATCTCGTCGGGCGAAGTGAAGTGGGGCCGCGTGTCGGGCCTGACGATGCTGCTGCCGCATGGCTACGAAGGCCAGGGTCCGGAGCACTCGTCGGCGCGTATCGAGCGTTTCCTGCAACTGTGCGCAGACCACAACATGCAGGTCGTTCAGCCGACCACGCCGGCGCAGATCTTCCACCTGCTGCGTCGCCAGATGATCCGTCTGTTCCGCAAGCCGCTGATCGTCGCAACGCCGAAGTCGCTGCTGCGTCACAAGGAAGCCGTGTCGGATCTGTCGGAACTCGCGAAGGGTTCGTTCCAGCCGGTGATCGGCGAAGTGGACGAAACCATCGACGCGAAGAAGGTCAAGCGCGTGCTGGTCTGCTCGGGCCGCGTGTACTACGACCTGGTCGCGCATCGCCGCGAAGCGAAGGTGAACGACGTCGCGATCGTCCGTATCGAACAGCTGTATCCGTTCGCTCACAAGCAGTTCGAAGCGGAAATGAAGAAGTACGACAACGCAACCGAAGTGGTGTGGGTGCAGGACGAGCCGCAGAATCAGGGCCCGTGGTTCTACATCGAGCACCATCTGAAGGAAGGCATGAAGGAAGGGCAGAAGCTGGCGTACAGCGGCCGTCCGGCTTCGGCTTCGCCCGCGGTGGGCTACTACGCGAAGCACTACGAGCAGCAGAAGGCGCTGGTCGAAGGCGCTTTCGGCCGCCTCAAGAGCGCGTCGATCGCCAAGTAAAGAAACAGACGAGCCCGGGAGAACGCAGTGCGTTTTCCCGCGCCGCGCCGAACGATCCCATGAGATTCAGGCGCGGCGCTCGTGGTTCGCAGGCGGTCGCGATGAAGCGCCGTCACCCGATACGTATTCAGGATACTCATAATGGCTATTGTTGAAGTCAAGGTTCCCCAGCTCTCCGAGTCGGTCTCGGAAGCGACCATGCTGCAGTGGAAGAAGAAGCCCGGCGAGGCTGTCGCTCAGGACGAAATCCTCATCGAAATCGAGACCGACAAGGTCGTGCTCGAAGTGCCGGCTCCGGCAGCAGGCGTGCTCGCGCAAGTCATCTCGAACGACGGCGACACGGTCACGGCGGACCAGGTGATCGCGAAGATCGACACCGAAGGCACCGCAGGCGCCGCCGCTGTCGAAGCCGAAGTGAAGCCGGCTCCGGTCGCCGCAGCGGCTCCCGCGCCGGCGGCTCAGTCGACAACTGCGGCTGCTGCCGCAACGGGCTCGAACACCGCAGCTTCGCCGGCTGCCGGCAAGCTGATGGCCGAGAAGGGTCTGGCCGCTGGCGACGTCGCCGGCACGGGCCGCGACGGCCGCATCACCAAGGGCGACGTGCTGACCGCAGGCGCTCCGGCTGCCAAGGCTGCACCGGCTCCGGCTGCCGCACCGAAGGCTGCGAAGCCGTCGCTGCCGGACGTCAAGGCTCCGGCATCGGCCGACCAGTGGTTGAAGGACCGTCCGGAACAGCGCGTGCCGATGTCGCGTCTGCGTGCGCGTATCGCCGAGCGTCTGCTCGAGTCGCAGCAAACCAACGCCATCCTGACGACGTTCAACGAAGTGAACATGGCGCCGGTCATGGATCTGCGCAACAAGTACAAGGACAAGTTCGAGAAGGAACACGGCGTGAAGCTCGGCTTCATGTCGTTCTTCGTGAAGGCGGCTGTTCATGCGCTGAAGAAGTTCCCGCTCGTGAACGCGTCGATCGACGGTAACGACATCGTCTATCACGGCTACTTCGACATCGGTATCGCGGTCGGTTCGCCGCGCGGTCTGGTGGTGCCGATTCTGCGCAATGCAGATCAGCTGAGCCTCGCCGACATCGAGAAGAAGATCGCCGAATTCGGCCAGAAGGCGAAGGACGGCAAGCTGTCGATCGAAGAAATGACCGGCGGTACGTTCTCGATCTCGAACGGCGGTGTGTTCGGCTCGATGTTGTCGACCCCCATCATCAACCCGCCGCAGTCCGCGATTCTCGGCGTGCACGCCACCAAGGAACGCGCAGTGGTCGAAAACGGCCAGATCGTGATCCGCCCGATGAACTACCTCGCGCTGTCGTACGACCACCGGATCATCGACGGCCGCGAAGCCGTGCTGTCGCTGGTCGCGATGAAGGACGCGCTGGAAGATCCGGCACGTCTGCTGCTCGACCTGTAAGCGCCCGCTCGGACCGCGCCGGCTTGTGAATCCGCAAACCGGCGCCATCTAGTCAGTACGTATCTCGCATTCCGCAGTACAGGAACGGCGCGCGCCACCTTGGGTGGTCCGGCGCCGTTCCGCTATCAAAGGGATTGTCATGTCCAAAGAATTTGACGTCGTCGTGATCGGCGCAGGCCCTGGCGGTTACATCGCCGCCATCCGCGCAGCGCAGCTCGGCAAGACCGTCGCATGTATCGAAAAGTGGAAGAACCCGGCCGGCGCGCTGAAGCTCGGCGGCACTTGCCTTAACGTCGGCTGCATTCCGTCGAAGGCGCTGCTCGCGTCGTCGGAAGAGTTTGAAAACGCGTCGCATCATCTCGCCGACCACGGCATCTCGGTGGGCGACGTGTCGGTCGATATCTCGAAGATGATGGCCCGCAAGGACGGCATCGTCGAGAAGATGACCAAGGGCATCGAATTCCTGTTCCGCAAGAACAAGATCACGTGGCTCAAGGGCCACGGCAAGTTCACCGGCAAGACCGACGCCGGCGTGCAGATCGAAGTGAGCGGCGAGGGTGAAACCGAAGTCGTCACCGCGAAGAACGTGATCATCGCGACGGGTTCGAAGGCGCGTCATCTGCCGGGCATCCCGGTCGACAACAAGCTGATCGCCGACAACGAAGGCGCACTGTCGTTCGACACGGCACCGAAGAAGCTCGCCGTGATCGGCGCAGGCGTGATCGGTCTGGAGCTCGGCTCGGTGTGGCGCCGTCTCGGCGCTGACGTGACCGTGCTCGAAGCGCTGCCGGAGTTCCTCGGTTCGGCTGACCAGGCACTGTCGAAGGAAGCGGCCAAGCAGTTCAAGAAGCAGGGTCTCGACATCCACGTCGGCGTGAAGGTCGGCGAAGTGAAGACGGGCGCGAACGGCGTGACGATCGCCTACACGGATAAGGACGGCAACGCGCAGACGCTCGAAGCCGACCGCCTGATCGTGTCGGTCGGCCGCGTGCCGAACACCGACAACCTCGGCCTCGAATCGATCGGCCTGAAGGCCAACGAGCGCGGCTTCATCGACGTCGACGACCACTGCGCGACGGCCGTGCCGAACGTGTACGCGATCGGCGACGTGGTGCGTGGCCCGATGCTCGCGCATAAGGCTGAAGACGAAGGCGTGATGGTCGCGGAAGTGATCGACGGCCAGAAACCGCACATCGACTACAACTGCGTTCCGTGGGTGATCTACACCGAGCCGGAAATCGCGTGGGTCGGCAAGACCGAGCAGCAGCTGAAGGCCGAAGGCCGCGAAATCAAGACCGGCCAATTCCCGTTCATGGCGAACGGCCGCGCGCTCGGCATCAACAAAGCGGACGGTTTCGTCAAGATGATCGCCGACGCGAAGACCGACGAACTGCTCGGCGTGCACATCATCTCGGCCGACGCATCGGACCTGATCGCGGAAGCCGTGGTGGCGATGGAGTTCAAGGCGGCGTCGGAAGACATCGGCCGGATTTGCCATCCGCACCCGTCGCTGTCGGAAGTCATGCGTGAAGCGGCACTCGCCGTCGACAAGCGCGCGCTAAACATGTAACCGCGCACGCCCGACCGAATCGCAACCTTGGCATCACCAAAGGCGGGCGGGGTTCACTCCCTCCCGCCTTTCTTTTTGCAGCAACACGATGAACGTCACCGAATACTACGAAAAAGAACTGCAGACGCGGGGTTATCAATCCGATCCGGCGCAGCGCGCGGCGGTCGACCGCCTGCAGCGGTGCTATGAAGAGTGGACCGAATATAAGGCGCGCCGCTCGAACGCGTTCAGGAAGCTGATCATTCACCCGGATCTGCCGCGCGGCGTATACATGTGGGGCGGCGTGGGCCGCGGCAAGAGCTTCCTGATGGACAGCTTCTACATGATCGTGCCGTTGCACCGCAAAACCCGTCTGCACTTCCATGAGTTCATGCGCGAAGTGCATCGCGAGCTCGAAGAACTCAAGGGCCGCGCCGATCCGCTCGACGAACTCGCGCGTCGCATCGCGAAGCGCTATCGGCTGATCTGCTTCGACGAATTCCACGTGTCGGACATCGCCGACGCGATGATCCTGTATCGCCTGCTCGACAAGCTGTTCGAGAACGGCGTGCAGTTCGTGATGACGTCCAACTACGCGCCCGACACGCTGTATCCGGACGGCCTGCATCGCGACCGCATGCTGCCCGCGATCGAGCTGATCAAGCAGAAGCTCGACGTGGTCAACGTCGACGCGGGGATCGACTATCGCCAGCGCACGCTGGCCCAGGTCGAGGTCTATCACACGCCACTGGACGCCGCTGCCGGCAAGGCGCTGCGCGACGCTTTCGCGCGCCTTGCCGCGGTGCCCGACGAAAGTCCGCTGCTGCATATCGAGAAGCGCGAGCTGAAGGCGCTGCGCCGCGCGGACGGCGTTGTCTGGTTCGACTTCGCGACGCTGTGCGGCGGGCCGCGCTCGCAAAACGACTACCTCGAACTCGCGACCCGGTTTCACGCGGTGATCCTGTCGGACGTGCCGCAGATGTCGGTGCGCATGGCGTCGGAAGCGCGCCGCTTTACGTGGCTCATCGACGTGTTCTACGACCACAAGGTCAAGCTGCTGATGTCGGCCGCGGTGCCGCCAGAGGAGTTGTACGTCGATGGCCCGATGGCCAACGAATTCACGCGGACGGTGTCGCGAATCGTCGAGATGCAGTCGAAGGAGTATCTCGATACACCTCGCCGGATCGTCGACACGTCTCTAACCTGAGCATCGGCGTACGACAGTTTTTAGGAATCGGAGTGGTCTTATATTCCGCGCGCGGGTGACTGGCTATCTTTTGTCGTTGTTCTGACAAAGGAGGAAGCATGAACTCGTACCGCGAAATCACCGATGAAGAATGGCAGCGCGTTGCGCCACTGCTGCCCGAACTCCGGCCGCGTACCGAAATGCGTGGCCGTCCGCTTGCCAATACCCGCTCAGTGCTCAACGGCGTGCTTTGGGTCATGTATAGCGGCGCCACCTGGTCCACCATGCCGCGCCGCTACCCGTCGTATCAGACCTGTCATCGCCGCTTCAAGTCCTGGTACCAATCGGGCGTGCTCAAACACGTCACGGAACAACTGCTCGGTACCGCGAGCGAAGATCTCTGCAGATTGATGGAAGCGCGTATGCGCACGCACGCGAGCGCGCAGCACAAGCGCGCCGCGGCCCGTCGCGCAGCCGCGGCGTTCCGTGTTACGCCCGCCACGTCGGCGCCGGCGACACCGTTAGGTTACGCTGCATCGTTCAAGCAGGCAGCATGACCCTCGCAAACAACTTGCCCCAATGAAGAACGGCCGCGCGATTGTTGATCGCCGGCCGTTTTTTTATGCTGTACCCGCTGGGGATGAGCGCGCCATCGTTGCGGCATGAGGCGCTCATTCAGGCAATGTGCGAGGCGCCGCACCTGGGCCCCACGTCGAAGCTCACTGCTGCCGGATCCACGTCTGCGAGCGGCCGAGCAGCGCGACGCCAATATAGCCTCGCACCAAGAGCTTGTTGCCGCCGTCTTCGAGATGCATCTTGCACTTGTAGACCTTGCCGTTTTCAGGATCGAGAATCTGGCCATGATCCCACGCGTCGCCATCCTTCTTCATGCTGTTGATGATGGTCATGCCGAGGATCGGTTGGTCCTTGCGCGCGTCGGTGCATGCACTGCAGCGGCGATCCGGCTGGTCGTTCGCGCCGAGACCCTTGATGACCTTGCCGTTCAATTCGCCATTGGCGTCTTGTGTGATCTGCACGAGCGCTTTCGGCTGGCCCGTATGATCGTCGATGGTTTGCCACGTGCCGATCGGTGTCTCAGTCTGCGCCATCGCGGTCACGGCGCTGGCGAGCAGGGCGCCGGCGAGCGCGGCGTGACGGGCGGTGCGCAGCGCAAGCGCGCGCGCACGTTGAGTGAATCGAGTCATTACCTTCCTCCTTGATATGAGACGGCGCGATCGTGGTCGCGCGGCATTATGGGCATCGTGGTCGGATGTGCGGCACCGGTCTTCGCGATGCGGGACGATGCTAACGGCGTGCCGTTTGCATCGCCAGCGCAGAATACGCGAAAGTGCATGCGCCGTTTGATAGAGGAGCTTCTAATCGGCACGCGGTACTTCGGAGGTGTGTCAATTCAGCTATTCGGAAGAGCCTCGCGTTGATGCGCTGTCCACCAGCGCATCCATGACCGCTTTCGCGACGAAAAGATCGAGGCTGTAGTACCGCGCCGCCAAGGGAGCAACCGCGCAACTGCCATATTTTCGACGAAGAGCCCGAAACTCGCAAAATTGAGTAATAATTCCCCGTTTTCTACTAAAACAAGATCTGTTCAACAGGTGTCACATGGACCGAAAGTCAAAGCTACGAAAGATTGCTCTGGCCGCATGCATCGTAATGGGGGCCCTTCAGGGCGCGAATGCACAGGCTCTGCAGAACAGTGATGCGAGCGGTACGATCGTGTCCCAGCCGGGTCCCACGAGCGCGCCGACCGACACGTCGCAGGGCGGCCAGGCAGAGACCACTGCGCTGACGCCGGATGAAAACCGGCAATCCGCCACCGGGAACGTGGCTGAATTGCAGCAGATGATCCACGGCTCGGATCTGAGCGAATTGCGCACCACGTATAACGGCAGCTATGGCGCGAGCCTGCTGTTCTACGGCAAGGAGATGACCTACTACGTCGCGCTGTTCCAACAGAAAAACTTCTGGCGCGTGATCAAGACGCAGGACGCCGGGCGCGCCGAGCTGATCTACAAGGATTTCGCGCGGCAGACGATGCAGCTGTCGGACGTTGAGATCCGCCGTACGCAACTCGAAGCGCAGAAGGCGTTCACGCAGCGCCTGGTCGCGTTGTCGCAGGAACGCGCGAGCCGGCTGCAGGCCGACCTCGACGTCGCGCGTCAGCAGCAGAGCATCGTCGCGAGCCAGCAGGAGCAGAAGCGCGCCGAGGCGACCGAACTGGCGCAGCAGAAGGCCGCCGCGCAGGATCAGTTGCGCGTCGCGCAGCGTCAGGTCCGCAACCTGCAGCGTCAGCTCGAGAGCGGCTTGCCGCTGCATTGAGCACGACGATGTGAGCTTCGGTGGAGGGGCGGGACGGCGCGCAATTCGATGCGCCGTCCGGCCCGTCCGCGGACGTTACCGTCGTTAAGTCTGATGGGTGCTTTCCGCACCTGCCAACCCGCGCCTCGCACTCTGGCCGCCGGGCCTTTCGGCATTTCCGCTCGACATTGTTCGCAAGCCACGATGGCTCGCTGCCGCGCCGTCGTGCGACCCAAGACGGCGCGACTTCAATGCCGTTTGCGCGTATCCGCCTGAGTCTTGCGCATCCGCTCGCGAAACGGCTCCGTCACATCGACGGCGATCGGATCGCTGGCGGGAAAGCTTTCCATCAGCGCTTCATCGAGCCGCGTGTCGGCGGACGTCGGTGGTGTCCGGCGCGTGCGCGCAGGCCGGGAGGCATGCTGGCTTTTGCTGGTCATGGCGCGCTCCATCGGTAGAGGATCAATGATTCAGCATAGCGCATTGCGGCTATCGACGAACGTCGGCCGAATCGCGCCGGCGCGTCGTTTGAAACCGGCCCGCATCGATTCGTTCTCCGAGTGTCCCTGCCGCGCTTGAGCCGCGCTTGAGCCGCGTTTGAGCCGGGCTTTAGCCGCAAGCGACACCTCCATCGATCCATCAGACAGCGAACCACATGAACGGGAAAAAGCCGGCGGCTACGCGACGAGTGCTCGCAGCCCACGTCGTGGACGCCGAACTGGAAAACCTGGATTGGGCGACGCGGCAACCGGCGCTGCACCTGTTCGACGCCGGCTACTGGCGGCGCCGCGTGCTGGCGGTCAAGGGGAGTTTCGAGCTGACCGAGCGGCAGCTGATCCAACTGGAGAAAATTCTGCAGCGCCTCGGTCTGTCAGCGGACTAGCGAGGCGCGGGCGTTACCGCTTCTTCGTATTTATTCCTGATTGCCGCCGGGGCTGCCGCTGCCGTGGTTGCCGCCATGATTGCCGCCTTCGCCGCCGGTGCCGAATAGACGCCGCCGCCGCGTGACGACCACCGGGCCCTCGGAGTTGCCGCTGCGCTCGCCCGGCGCGCGTTCCGCCGCCGGCGCGCCATACGGTTCACGCCCCTCGCGCGGCTCGCGATGTTCGCGCGAACCATGCGGACCGCGCGCGCCATGTTCGCCATGCGACGTTCGGCCCGTGCGCGGCGCCGGCCGCGTGCCGGTATCGAGCTGGATCGTGGAGATCGCGCGCTTGTAGATGCCTTGCAGGCCAACCGGCGTGCGCAGCATCACCAGGTACTGATCGAACGACTCGATGCATCCGGTCAGGCGGATGCCGTTGACCAGATAGATCTCGACGCGCTTTCGTTCCTTGCGCGCGGCGTTCATGAAGTCGTTTTGCGGATGCGATTCTGCGGAAGCCATGGACAATTCAGGTTAGATAGACGGTGGTTCGCCGCGATTCTACCCTTTCTGTTCCAGGCGGGGCAGTACGCGTCGACGGGCGAACTTTGTCCACTATAACGGCTTGTGAGCCCATAAGCATCCGATACCGCGAGACTGTAACGTTGAGTTACGAATCTGCTGGTCAATGGCGTCTTCTTCCGGTCTCTCCAGGCATTGCCGGCAAGGTTGGCGGAAAAGGAAGAACATGGTGGTGTGCTGCGCGAGCACCCGCGGCGGCGTCGAAGCGCCCGAAAAAAACCAAAAATTCCGGAGAAAGCAGCGCAACCGCAGCGCAGCGACACGGCGCCACGACCGCGGTGGAATAAACCGCACGGTCGCAGCGTTAAGCCCAGTATGGCAGCACCGCACTGCGCGGCCTGCCGCCCACCGCCCGCCGCGCCCGTCGGTCGATCGCGCGCTGGGCATCCGTGAGGAGATTCAACATGATGAAAGCATCCCGTATTCTGTCAGCGCTCTTCGTCCTGCTCGCGCTCGCGTGCGGCTCCCTTGCTCACGCGGCCGACACCGACAACGCCGCGTCGAGTTCGAGCGGCAACAGCAACAGCAGCGGCGGCTACTAGAGCCGCGACCGGGCCTGGCACACCGGGTGACCTTCGAATCGGAAGTGATCGCGTGGCTGCCCCAGCTGCGCCGCTATGCGCGCGCACTGACGGGCGACCGCGCCTGGGCCGACGATCTCGTTCAGGATACGGCGGAGCGCGCGCTTGCGCGCTGGTCGGCATTCCGGCCGAACAGCAACCTGCGCGCGTGGTTGCTGACGATCCTGCGGCATCTGTACATAGACCAACTGCGCGGGCGGCGCGAGATCGCCGTCGACGAGGAAAGCGCGCCGTGGCGCAATCTCGAGGCGCCGCACGGCGAGGTCGACGGTCTGGTACTGCGCGACGTGCAGCGCGCGCTGTACTGCCTGCCACTCGAGCAGCGTGAAGTGCTGCTGCTGGTGTGCGTGGAGGAGTTGTCGTACCAGGAGGCATCGAGTGCATTGGGGGTGCCGATCGGTACAGTGATGTCGCGGCTGTCGCGGGCGCGCGAGCATATGCGCGCGTTGCTGTGCGAGGAGCCACCGGGGCCAATGCACGGACCGCAGCCCCGTGCGCCGCGGACGGCGCACAAAGTAGCGCCGCTGAAAGTGGTGAGAAACCGATAATGAACAACGATAACCCCGAATCCGGATTGCCCGACGAGCCCGATCTGCGCTCGCTGTCGGCCTATGTCGACGGCGAATTGACGGATGAGCAGCGCGCCGCGGTCGAAATGCAGCTTCGCCAGCATCCGCAGGCCGCCGCGCGCGTCGCGGCGTGGCGCGCGCAGAAGGCGGCGCTGCGCGCGCTGTGCGGCGTGCCGGGCAGCGATGCATGGCAAGCGCAAGCGGGGCACGGGGCCGACTTTGAGCAGCAAGCCGCTGAATCGGGCGAGCGACGCTACACAGGCAGCCAGCCCGCGGAGGCGGAGGAGCCGGCCTTTATCGTGGTGCGGCGTGCGCGGCCGTGGTGGCAGCGCGCGGGTCTCGCCGCCTGCTGGCTCGCGGCCGGCGCGGGGCTCGCGCTGGTGCTCGGCCCGCTCGCGCCGCGGCTGAGCGGCGGCGCGTGGAGCGGCTTCGGCGGCCAGCCGCCCGGTTTTGCGCAGCGCGCGGATGTCGCGTACGCGGTGTACTCACCGGAGCGGCGTCATCCGGTCGAAGTCGCGGCGAGCGAAGAGGCGCATCTGATCGCGTGGCTGTCGAAGCGGCTGAATCGCCCGCTGTCGGTGCCGTCGCTGCAGGAGTATGGTTATTCGCTGGTGGGCGGCCGGCTGCTGCCCGGCGAGGCCGGGCCGGCCGCGCAGTTCATGTACGAAAACCAGGACGGCGCGCGCTTGACGCTGTACGTGACCGGCGTCACGCGTGACGAAACCGAGTTTCGCCTGTTTCGCGACGGCAACCGCCGCACCTTTTACTGGATCAGCGACCGCATGGGCTACGCGCTGTCAGGCGCGATCGCGGAAGGCAAGCTGCGCGAGATCGCGATCGACGTGTGCAGCGAGCTCGGTGGCAAGCCTGAGACGTGGCAGCAGTAGCGGGCGGTAGCGTGTCGTAAAGGCCGTTGGCGGTCACGCACGCATTGCTGCCCCACGCGAGACCGCACCCTCGGCTTACCCGACCGACAAGGAGACGCCTTGCCCCAGACGCTGCCGCCCAACCTGACCGCCGCGCAGTTCGACCGTGCGCTTGCCGGCTGGCGCGCGATCGTCGGTGACGCGCACGTGCTGAGTTCCGACGCCGGCCTCGCCGTCTATATCGATCCGTTCGCGCCCGGCGAGCCGGCTGCGTTCGCCGCGAGCGCCGCGGTGCTGCCCGCGTCGGTCGATGAAATCCGCGCGGTGCTGCGCATCGCCAATCAGTACCGGATTCCACTGTGGACGGTGTCGACCGGGCGCAACTTCGCGTACGGCGGCGCGGCGCCGCGTCTGACCGGGTCGGTCGTGCTCGACTTGCAGCGCATGAACCGCATTCTCGAAGTCAACGAAACGCTCGCCTATGCGCTCGTCGAGCCCGGCGTCAGCTATTTCGATCTGTACGCGCATCTGCGCGACAAGGGCTACAAGCTGTGGGTCGATCCACCGGCCGCCGGCTGGGGCAGCGTGGTCGGCAATACGCTCGAGCGCGGCTTCGGCTATACCGACTACGGCGACCACGCGGCCGCGCAATGCGGGATGGAGGTGATGCTCGCCAACGGCGACCTGCTGCGCACCGGCATGGGCGGCGTCGAGATCGGCACTGCGTGGCAGCTGTATCAGCCGGGCTACGGGCCGTCGTTCGATGCGCTGTTCATGCAGTCGAACTACGGCATCGTGACCAAGCTCGGCGTGTGGCTGATGCCCGCACCGCCCGCGTATCTGCTCGGCGAAATCCAGTTTCGCCGCGAGGCCGATCTGGAGGCGATCGTCGAGACTCTGCGGCCGTTGCGGCTCGACGGCACGATCCGCAATCACGCGGTGATCGAGGGCGGCTTGCGGCGCGCGGCGGGCCTGTCGCCACGCCGGCAGTGGTACCACGGCGCGGGCGCGATGCCCGAGAGCGCGGTGCAGGCGATGCTCGACAAACTCGGTGTCGGCCGCTGGAACCTTCATTTCGCGCTATACGGCACGCCCGAGCTGATCGACGCGCGCTACGCGCTGATCGAACGCGCGTTCGCGCGGGTGCCGGATGCGCGGCTCGCGGCGGCGCGTTATGCGGGCGACGCGCAGCCGAGCGGCGGCGGCGACCGCAACATGGCCGGCATCCCCGCGATGACCGCGTTTCGCATGCTCGACTGGCGCGGCGGCGCGGGCGCGCACGTCGACTTCGCGCCGATCTGTCCGGCGACCGGACGCGACGCGATGCGTCAGTACACGATGGTGAAAGCACGCGCCGCCGAATACGGCTTCGACTACTACGGCGGCTTCACGGCAGGTACGCGGCATCTGCATCACATTTTCGCGGCGATTTTCGACCGCAACGACGCGAACCAGGTGGAGCAGGCCGGCGAACTGCTGCGCTCGCTGATGAGCGACGCCCGCGCGGCCGGCTACGGCGAATACCGCGCGCATCTCGCGTATATGGATTTCGCGGCCGCGCAATACAGCTTCAACGACGGTGCGTCGCTGCGCTTCGCGGAAACGCTGAAGGATGCGCTCGACCCGAACGGCATTCTCGCGCCGGGCAAGCAGGGCATCTGGCCGGCGGCGTGGCGCGACCGGCGAGGCTATACGTGAAGAAGCGCGTGAACAACGAGTGAATGGAACGTACACGCCAATGGATCGACGCACTTTCATGCTCACCGGTGCATGGCTCGCGACGGCAGCGGGCGGCGCATGGCCGTGGCTCGCGCGAGCCGCCGCGTGCGCTGACGATGCGCGCGCGTTCGCGATCGTTGACTCGACGCTCGAATGCGGCGCGTCGTTCGCGCGCTATGCCGCGCACCTGCGGTTGCCGACCTTCGAAACCGGCGACGATGCCGGCGCGCTGTGGTTCACCACCCTCGCACCCCTGCTAGACGACGGCCGGACCCCGCACGCGATGCCCGCGCTGATCGGCTTCACGCGCGCGTCCGACTACTTCGTGCTGCAACACCTCGCGCTGCGCACCGGACGCTTCGTCGAGCATCGTCACGAAGCGCGCGAGGGGCTGCTTGCGCAACCCGCCCACGTGGCCTTCGCGCTGACGCCGCGCAGCGGGCGCGGCTAAAACCCGGCTAACACCCGGCTAAAACCCGGCTAGAACTTATAGTCCTTGTTGTTCGGATCGAAGGTCGAATCGTCGAACGTCTTCGGCGCGATGCTCTCGAACACGATCTGCTCGAAAATCTTGCCGTCGTTGTCATAAGACTCGATGGTGCGAAAGAACGGATGCCGCAAATCGAGCCCGAGCGTTTCCTTTTTCGCGTAGAACTGCGGCTGGCCGACCGGTGTTTCGAAAGTGAACGCGACGACGCGCACATCGTCGATGGTCTTCACTTCGATCTGCACCGAACGCGGCAAGCCGGTCTGGCTGTATTTTTTCCCTTCATTCAGGTATTGGTCGGCCACGTACTCGGTGCCGAGATCGCGCACGCTGTGATTCGATTGCGAGCGTGCGAGCGCGCCGGTCAGCGAGGTCCACAACGGCATCACGTTCATGATGCCGCCGAGGTGGCCGAACGTTTCGTCGCTGCGTTTCGACTCGTCGTAGATGATTTCCTGGCCCGCGTGCGCGCCGTCGGGCAGCCACCTGGCGTAGATGCGCAGCGGGTCGTGCGCGACGCGCACGAGCATGTGATCGGGCTTGTCGGGCCAGATGCCGCGAATACGCTCGGAGCGCGACATCGTGAATTCGTACGACGGGTAGCCGTTCGGCCCTTCCTTGATATAGCGCGGCAGCGTCAGCGGATCGAGCGATTTGAACAGTGCGACCAGTTGCGCGTCGTCGAGTTTTTCGAGCGTGCCGCTTTGCTGCGCGGCGCGCAGCCATTTGACCTGCTGGTCGAGCGTCAGCTTGCCGACCTGCGCGGGCGGCGTGGTGGGCGGCTTGACGGCGCTCGCGGTGTCGAGCGGGGGCGGACGGTCGTCGTTCTGCGCGACCGCCATCGGTCCCGAAAGCAGGGCGAGCATGACGAGCAGCGCACCCGGCAGCAAGTGGGGTCGCAAGCGGGGTCGCAAGCGGGGTCGCAGACGATGCGAACGGGCGGACATGCGGTGCTTCATGAATTGCTCCAGAAAGTGACGCGGCCGCTCATGCAACATGCAAGGCAATAACGCAAAGCAACAAAGCTATAACGCATTGAAGCAATGTTTATTCCCGTCAGGCAGACCCCTGTTTCGCGAGTTCCTCGTCGCGCAACGCACGGCGCAGAATTTTCCCGACATTGGTTTGCGGCAGCTCGTCGCGAAACTCCACGAGCTTCGGCACCTTGTAGCCAGTCAGATTCTTGCGGCAGTACGCGATCACCTGCTCGGCGGTCAGTGTCGGCGTGCGCCGCACGATGAACACCTTCACGCGCTCGCCCTGCGCGGGATCGGGCACGCCGATCGCCGCCACTTCGCGCACGTCCGGATGCGCGGCGATCACATCCTCGATTTCGTTCGGATACACGTTGAAGCCCGACACGAGGATCATGTCCTTCTTGCGATCGATCAGACGGATAAAGCCGCGCGAGTCCATTACGCCGATGTCGCCGGTTGCGAGCCAGCCGTCGCCGTCGATCACCTTCGCGGTTTCGTCGGGGCGGTTCCAGTAGCCCTTCATCACCTGCGGGCCCTTCACGCACAGCTCGCCCGCCTCGCCGATATTGGCCCAGCTGCCGTCGTCTTTCCTGAAGCGCACCTGCGTGGACGGCGCGGGCAAGCCGATCGAGCCTTCGAAGTCGCGCAGATCGACCGGATTCATCGACACGATCGGCGAGCACTCGGTCAGCCCGTAGCCTTCGACGATCGGCTTGCCCGTCACCGCCTTGAAGCGCTCCGCGACGCTCTTCTGCGTCGCCATGCCGCCCGCCATCGCGAGCTTCAGGTCCGAGAAGTCGCGCCGGCAGAATTCCTCGTTGTCGAGGAACGCGTTATAGAGCGTGTTGACCGCGGTCATGCCGGTGAATTTTTCGTGACGCAGGATCATCATCACGCGCTTCATGTCGCGCGGATTCGCGATCAGGATGTTGCGCCCGCCGAGCCCCATGAAGATCAGCGCGTTCACGGTCAGCGAGTAGATGTGATAGAGCGGCAGCGGCGTGAGCACCGTTTCGCCGTCGCCGGACAGTTGCCCCGCGGCCCACGCCTTCGCCTGCAACAGATTGGCAATGATGTTCCGGTGCGTGAGCATCGCGCCTTTCGCGACGCCGGTGGTGCCGCCCGTGTATTGCAGGAACGCGATGTCTTCGTGGCTCGCGCGCACCGGCGTGTGCGGCCGCGCGTACCCGATCGAAAGCGCTTTGAGCAGCGGCACAGCCTGCGGCAGCTTGTACGCGGGCACCATCTTTTTCACGTGACGCAGCATGAAATTGAGCAGGTGGCCCTTCAGATTCACGCCGTCGGCGAGCAGATCGCCGAGGCCGGTCACGATCACGTTGCGCACCCTGGTGCCGGGCAACGCGTCTTCGAGCGTCTTCGCGAAGTTTTCGAACACGACGATCGTCTGCGCGCCGCTGTCCTTTAGCTGGTGCGCGAGTTCGCGCACCGTATAGAGCGGATTCACGTTGACGACTACGGCGCCCGCCTTGATCGCGCCGAACAGTGCGACCGGATACTGGAACGTGTTAGGCAGCATGATCGCGACGCGCTCGCCGGGCTCCACGCCGATGCTTTGCAGGTAGGCCGCGAACGCGCTCGCCTTGCGGGCCAGCTCGCCGTACGTCAGGCTCGAGCCGACGCTGACGTACGCGACGCGCTCGCGGAACTGCGCGGTGCATTCGTCGAAGAACTGATCGAGCGATTCGTATTGCGTGACGTCGATCTCGCGCGGCACGTCGTCCGGGTAGGACGCGTACCAGATGCCGTCGGTGTTCGGCGCGGGGCTTGGTGCCGGGTTTGGCGCACGAGCGCTTCCTGCATCCGGCACGTGCTGCGGCGCTTGGGTGGGCTCGATCATCGGTTGCTCCTGAGATGTTGGTATCCGCTGCCGCGCTAGCGTTCCAGAATCGCGACGGCCCCCTGGCCGCCCGCCGCGCAGATCGAGATCAGCCCGCGTGCGCCGCCAGCTGGTTTGTCGAGTTGCGCCAGCATCTTCGCGAGCGCGGCGACGATACGTCCGCCCGTCGCCGCGAACGGATGGCCGGTCGCGAGCGAACCGCCGTTCACGTTGAGCTTGGTGCGATCGATCGACCCGAGCGCGCCGGCGAGGCCAAGCTGCGTGCGGCAATATTCGTCATCCTGCCATGCCGCGAGCGTGCACAACACCTGGGCCGCGAACGCTTCATGGATTTCATAGAAATCGAAGTCCTGCAACGCGAGGCCGGCGCGCGCGAGCATGCGCGGCACCGCGTAGGCGGGCGCCATCAACAGGCCTTCCTGCTTGTCGAAAAAGTCGACCGCCGCGGTTTCCGACCAGCTCAGATACGCGAGCACCGGCAAGCCGCGCTCGGCCGCCCATGCTTCGCTCGCGAGCAGTACCGCGGATGCGCCGTCGGTCAGCGGCGTCGAGTTGCCGGCGGTCAGCGTGCCGGCGTCGCGGTCGAACACCGGCTTCAGATTCGAAAGCTTTTCGAGCGACAGGTCGGCGCGCAGGTTGTTGTCGCGCGCGAGGCCTTTGTACGGCGTCATCAGATCGTTGACGAAGCCGCGCGCGTACGCATCGGCGAGCTTGCGATGGCTCTCGTACGCGAGCACGTCCTGCGCCTCGCGCGAGATGTTCCAGCGCTTGGCCATCAGCTCGCAATGCTCGCCCATCGACAGCCCCGTGCGCGGCTCGACGTTGCGCGGCAACAGCGGCTTGAAGAACATGCCGGGCCGCAGCCTGCTGAGCGCGGCAACACGTTGCCCGGTGCTCTTGCCGCGATTCGCTTCGAGCAGGATCTTGCGCATCCGCTCGTTGACGCCGATCGGCGCATCGGAGGTGGTATCGACGCCGCCCGCGATGCCCGCGTCGATCTGCCCGAGCGCGATCTTATTGGCGACGAGGATCGCGGCTTCGAGGCCGGTGCCGCAGGCCTGCTGCACGTCGTAGGCGGGGGTTTCCTTCGCGAGCGTGGTGGACAGCACGGACTCGCGCGTCAGGTTGAAGTCGCGCGAATGCTTGATCACCGCGCCCGCCGCGACTTCGCCGAGACGCACGCCGTGCAGGTCGTAGCGATCGACCAGCCCTTGCAGCGTGAAGGTCAGCATGTCCTGATTCGATGCGCTCGCGTACGCGGTGTTCGAGCGCGCAAACGGAATCCGGTTGCCCCCGATGACGGCGACGCGGCGCACGGCGGGTTGCGGGTGGGACATGCTCGGCTCCTTGGGTCGTACGCAGATTATTGGTGGAAGCAAACGATGCAAACGCTACGAACGGCGCGCTCGCGGCTCACAGCAGCCGCCACTGCATGCGCGCGCGCAAATGCGGCTTGACCCCGGCGATATCGCGCACCTCGAGATCGCGCTCGATCAGCGAAGGCGAGGCGCTCCACAGCGACGCTTCGCCGGGCAGCAGCATCGGCAGCTTGAACTCGGCGGCGAGCGTCGCTTCGGCGAGCGGCTTCGGCGGCTGCAGCGACGACGCGGCGCGCGCAAGCGTCCACATGCCATGCGCGATCGCGCGCGGAAAGCCGAACGCCTTCGCCGACAACGCGCTGAGGTGGATCGGGTTGTAGTCGCCGGACACGCTCGCGTAGTCGCGGCCCAGTTGCGGCGCGAGCTGCCAGCGCGCGATCCGTTGCAGCGCGTCGGGGTCGAGCGTCAGCGCTTCGAGCGGATGGCCGAGCGCCGGCACCGCGCGCTTCAGATAGATGCTGTCGCCGTCCCACACCGCCTCGCCGCGTCGATAGATGCGCGTATGCACGACGAACGCCTGGCCCTTGTCGTGACGCAGCAGCGCGCCGAATTCGACCTCGATGCGCAACAGATCCTTGTAGGCGAGCGGCCGGCGCAGCCGCACGTGATTGGCCAGATGCACGAGACCGAGCGCGGGCCACGGAAACGCGGGGTCGGTCAGCATCAGCAGATGCAGCGGAAACGCGAGCAGATGCGGGTAGGTGAGCGGCACGCCGTGCTCGGGAATGAAGCCGCACACGCGCGCATAGCGCCACGCGGGGCCGGGCTCGAGCACGACGGCGGGGCGCACGAGCCGCAACGGCGGCAGCCGCGATTCGCGGCCGCGCTTGACAATGCCCGTCAGCGCGCGCCCGTACAGTTTCGCCGGCGCGGGCAGCGTTTCGATCACGACGGTTTTCGGCCGCGCGCCGTCGCCGCCCGGCGCGGGCGCGAGCTGACGGCTGCCGAACGGATCACGCGGTTCGTCCATAGCCATGCTCCCGTTCAGGCGCCAATCAGGCTTTGACCGCACACGCGCACGACCTGGCCCGTCACGCCGGCCGAGCCCGGATGCGCGAGCCACGCGATGGTCTGCGCGACGTCGACCGGCTGGCCGCCCTGGCTCATCGAGTTCATCCGGCGGCCGGCCTCACGGAGCGTGAGCGGCATTTTCGCGGTCATCTGCGTTTCGATGAAGCCGGGCGCGACCGCGTTGATCGTGATGCCGCGCGCGCGCAGTTGCGGCGCCATGCTTTGCACCCGGCCGATCACGCCGGCCTTCGAGGTCGCATAGTTGGTCTGGCCGGCATTGCCCGCGATGCCGCCGATCGACGACACCGCGACGATGCGCCCGCCGTCGCGCAGGATGCCGCCCGCGAGCAGCGCGTCGTCGATGCGCTCCTGCGCGCTCAGATTGATGTCGATCACGCTTTGCCACGCGGCGTCGGTCATCCTCGCGATGGTCTTGTCCTTCGTGACGCCGGCGTTGTGCACGACGATGTCGACGCCGAGCTCATCGAGCGCCGCTGCGATCTGCGCGGGTGCTTCGGGCGCGGCGATGTCGAACGCGAGCGCGCTGCCGTTCAGCTGACGCAGCGTTGCATCGAGCGCGTCGCGCGCGGACGGAATGTCGACGCCGATCACATGCGCGCCCTCCGCTGCAAGCACGCTCGCGATAGCAGCGCCGATGCCGCGCGCGGCGCCCGTGACGAGCGCACGCTTCCCGGCGAGCGGCTGGCGCCAGTCGAACGCGGGCGCGGGGGGCGGCGGCGCTTCGTTGCGGCTGCCCGCGATCCGCACCACCTGACCCGACACATAGGCCGAGCGTGGCGACAGGAAGAAACGCAGCGTCGCGTCGATGGCGCTTTCCGAGCCGTCCTCGACGTACACGAGATTCGCGGTGATGCCGCGACGCGCTTCCTTGCCGAGCGAACGCACGAGCCCTTCGAGCGCGCGCTGGGCGGTCCACTGACGCGGGCTCGCGCAGGCCTCGGGCGGACGCCCCAGCACGACGATGCGCCCGCACTTGCCGAGCGAGCGCAGCGTGTCGTGGAAAAAGCCGTGCAGCGGTTGGAACTGGCTGCTGTCGTCGATACCGCTCGCGTCGAACAGCAGCGCGGCGAGCTTGCCCGGCGCACCGGCTTCGGCCGGCTCGAAGCGGCCGGTCATCAGGCCGTGGCGAGTGGCGAGCGGCACCCACAGCCCGGCGCTTTCGTGCGCGACGCTCGTCATGCCGATGCTGGCGATCAGACTCGCGAGCGCGTCGAACAGGCGCGGCTCGCGGCCCGCGCCGATCGCGATCAGACCGTCGAACTCGGCCCGGTCCGCGCGGTAGCGCCGCAGCACCTCGGGCTTCGGCAGGCCGAGCGAGCGCGCGAGACGGCCGCCGAACGGCGAGTTGACGAACTTCAGGTAGGAGTCGTTCATGTTATCGGTTGCTCCGCTGGACGCGCCGCGGGCAGCCCCATCGATGTTTCAGGGGCGCCGGACGTGTGTCAGTGTGCCTTGAGTTGCGTGACTCGGGTACGGTTTGCCGCGCCGCATCGGTAGTTTTTTCTGCGTGAGCGCGCGCGTCAGGCCGCCAGATCCAGCGCCTTTTCGAGCGCCTGCTTGCGCTGTTGCAAGCTCGCGAGCAGGTCGAAATCGGCCGGGAAATCGTCGACCTTGACGACCTGCGCACCGTAGCGCGCGTAGTCGTCGAGCACGCGCCGCTCGTCGGCGTCGATCAGGCCCTGGCGTTGCGCCGCATCGGTCCATGCGGCGAGCTGCGGCAGGCTTTGCGGCAGCGGTTCGAGCAGGCCCTGTTCGACCGCGTCGCGCAGCTTGTGCTCGATTAGCGTGAACTGCGGATTCAGCGCGAACACGAGCTCGCCGTAGCCGAGCGCGTCGACGTCGGGATGCGGCACGTAAGAATCGGCGACGAGCCGCTCGCGCGCGGCGCCGGGCGTCTGCATCAGTTCGGCGATCTCGCTGCCGAGGCGGTCCGACGGCTCGCGATGCGGCAGGCCGAACGGGAACGCAAGCACGCGCACGAGCGTCGCGGCGAGCCGGTTCGGATAGTTCGCGAGCACGCCGTCGAGCGCATGCTGCGCCTTGTACAGCGCATCCTCGACGCCCCAGCGCACGAGCGGCAGGTCGTCCCGCTGACGCCCGTCGTCCTCGAAACGCTTCAGCGTGGCCGAGATCAGGAACAGTTGCGACAGCACGTCGCCGAGGCGTCCCGAGATGCGTTCACGGCGCTTCAGATCACTGCCGAGCACCAGCATCGACACGTCGGCGAGCAGCGCGAATACGGTCGACAGACGGGTCGCCGCGCGGTAGTACGCCTGCAGCGGTGCATACGCGCGGCGCGGCTTCGCAATCAGCGCGCCGCCGGTCAGCCCATAGACGGCGCTGCGTAGCGCGGTCGACACCGTGAAGTTCACGTGACCGAAGAAGGCCGCGTCGAATTCGCGCAAGGCCTTCGCGCGATCGGGCTCGCGCGTCGCCGTCATTTCCTTCAGCACGTACGGGTGGCAGCGGATCGCGCCCTGGCCGAAGATGATCAGGCAACGCGTCAGAATGTTCGCGCCTTCGACGGTGATCGAGATCGGCATCTGCTGATACGCGCGCGCCAGAAAATTCGACGGCCCCATGCAAATACCCTTGCCGGCGACGACGTCCATGCCGTCGTTGATGACGCTGCGCGCGCGCTCGGTGATGTGATATTTGGCGATCGCGGAAATGACCGACGGCTTTTCGCCGAGATCGACCGCCAGCGCCGACAGGCGGCGTGCGGCGTCCATCACGTACAGGTTGCCGCCCATGCGGCCGAGCGCTTCCTGCACGCCCTCGAACTTGCCGACGGCGGCGCGGAACTGGCGGCGAATCGCCGCGTACGCGCCGGTGCTGCGGACCGCGACCTTCGCCATCCCGACATTCGACGACGGCAGCGAGATCGCGCGGCCCGCCGCCAGACACTCCATCAGCATGCGCCAGCCGTTGCCGACCTGCGCGCGTCCGCCGATCACCCAGTCGAGCGGAATGAACACGTCCTTGCCCGAGTTCGGGCCGTTCTGGAACACCGCGTTCAACGGCCAGTGACGGCGGCCGATATTCACGCCAGGGTGGTTGGTCGGAATCAGCGCGCAGGTGATGCCGGGTTCGTCGTTCGCACCGAGCAGATGGTCGGGATCGAGCGCGCGGAACGCGAGGCCGAGCACGGTCGCGATCGGTCCGAGCGTGATGTAGCGCTTGTCCCACGTGACGCGAAAGCCGAGCGTCTCGCGACCCTCGTGCATGCCGTTGCAGACGATGCCGACATCGGGAATCGCAGCGGCGTCGGAACCGGCATACGGGCTCGTCAGCGCGAAGCAGGGGATTTCCTCGCCGCGCGCGAGACGCGGCAGATAGTGGTTCTTCTGCGCGTCGGTGCCGTAGCGCATCAGCAGCTCGGCGGGGCCGAGCGAGTTCGGCACCATCACCGAGACCGCGGCGGCCGTGCAGCGCGTCGCGAGCTTCATGATGACCTGCGAATGCGCGTACGCGGAGAACTGTTTGCCGCCGTACTGCTTCGGAATGATCATGCCGAGAAAGCCGTGCTGCTTGATGAACTGCCACGTTTGCGGCGACAGGTCCTGCCAGACCATCGTGGTTTCCCAGTCGTTCGCGAGCTCGCACAGCTGCTCGCATTCGACGTCGAGAAACGCCTGTTCTTCGGCGCTGAGCGTGGCCGGGCCGTAGCCGAGCAGCGTGTCCCAGTGCGGGCGGCCCGAGAACAGCTCGGCGTCCCACCACACCGTGCCGGCTTCGATCGCGTCGCGCTCGGTCGGCGACATCTCGGGCAGGATCTTGCGGAACGTGTCGAGCACCGGTTTCGCGAGCCATGCGCGGCGCAGCGGCTTGATCGTCAGCACGAGGGCGGGGAGCACGAACACGATCGCGAGCAGGGTCGTCAGCAGCGGGCCGGCCGCGCCGCTCAGGTGCGCGGCCGCGACCCAGACGATCAGCGCCGCGAGCCACCACGAGGCGCGCGCCTGAACGTAGACGAGAGCGAATGCGGCGACGACGAGCGCCAGGATGAACCACGGCATGATGCTTCCTCCTCTGTCGATGCTGCGGGCGAGTGCGTCCCACGGGCGCGGACCGCTCGCGCTCTGCTGATCTCCTCGCTGCCTTTTCCGTGGTGATGCAATCGCCGGGCCACCTGTGAGCCGCGCTATGCGTCACATGCCGCGGCGCACGCAGCCGCCGCCTCGCCGCTGGTGTCTCGGTGCGCACTAGCTAACGTGCCGAGCGCGCCGTGGTCGTCGGTCGCATCGCCGAGTACCGCCGCGAATGCGGCCAGTTGCGTGCCGTCCGGCAGCGGCGCCTTCAGTGCGGCGACGATCAGCGACGCGAGGCGTGCGATCAGCTGCAGATCGTTCATCGGCTTGCCTTGCGAGAACTCGCCAATCAGGCTGTCGGTATCGGTGCCGGCGAGCACGCCCGACAGCGCGCCGATCGCGAAACGCAGCCGCCAGCCGAGCTCCTCGCGCGGCAGATGCGGCAGCGCGCGCTGGAACGCGTCGAAGAAGCGCATCGCCACCGACTCGTAATGCGCGTTCAGAAAGGCGCGGATGAACGACGACGGCTCGGTGTACGCACGCCCGAGCAGGCGCAGGAACGCTTTGCCGCCGACACGCGGATCGCGCGACAGACGCAGAGCCGGAATGAACATCGCGCCGAGCACGTGCTCGCAGGTCAGGCGCGCGCCGAGCATCGCGTCGAAGCGGTCGATGAGCTTCACGCGCTCCTCGTTCAGCGGATCGAGCCGGCGCGACAGCATCGAATGAAGCAGCGATTCCTTGTGGCCGAAGTGATAGTTGACCGCCGCGAGATTGACTTCGGCGCGCGAAGTGATCTGGCGCAGCGACAGCGCCTCATAACCGCATTCGATGAACAGCGTCTCCGCGGCGTCGAGAATGCGTGACTTCGTATCGCCGGCATGCCGGCCCGTGGTGCGAACTGCCATGTTGCGTCTCCCAGTTGCCGGCGCCGCCGGCTCGCAAACACGCGATTCAAATTGATATTTGAAACAATCGTTTTTTTGCAGGATAAAAAAGGAGGGACGGTGCGAGCAAGGAGCGGGCTCGACTAACTCCTCTAGAAGATCTGACGAAAGCCGTGCTTGCGAAGCGCGGCTCGTGATACCGCGTCGGAAATGAAAAGGCCGTTCCGGGCGAATCGGAACGGCCTCGTATTGCGTTGCGATTTGATGGGCGCCAGGCTTTCATTCGAACGCCCGAAGCGGCTATATGCGCTGTCCTCCGACCGCACCGCCCGTCGAGCCCGCGCCGACGATCTCGCGCGCGGACTGCGTCATGTCGATGCCGCGGCGCTCGCGGCTGAACGGAATCAGCGCGCAGATCACGATCGCGACGATGCCGATTACGACGGCCATCACGAGCGCGTAGTTGTTGTCGTGCATCTCGGCAATCTTCGATTGCATCGGACCGTTGACCGACGCGATCAGATTGCCCAGCTGGTACACGAGACCGGGGAAGGTCGCGCGGATTTCATCGGGCGAGATTTCGTTCAGGTGCACCGGAATCACGCCCCACGCGCCTTGCACCGAGATCTGCATCAGGAACGCGCCGAGCGCGAGCAGAAACGGCGTGGTCGAGAACGCCCATACCGGCAGCACCGGCAGCGCGATCAGCGCGGCGATGAAGATCGCGCGCTTGCGGCCGATCTTCTCCGATGCCCAGCCGAAGAACAGACCCCCGCAGATCGCGCCGAGGTTCAGGACGATCGTGATCCACGACACCGTATGCGGATCGAACTTGAGCTGCACGCGCAGGAAAGTCGGATACAGATCCTGCGAGCCGTGCGAGAAGAAGTTGAACGCGGTCATCAGGATGATCGCGTAGATCGACAGGCCGACGTTCTGCTTGAGCGTCGCGACGAGGCCCGGACGTACCTTCTTTTCGAGCGTCTGGAACGCGGGCGACTCCGGCACGTGCGCGCGAATGTACAGCACGAGCAGCGCCGGCAGCACGCCGACGAAGAACATGCCGCGCCAGCCGATGTATTGATAGAACACGCCGAACACGATCGACGCGAGCAGATAGCCGCTTGGATAACCGGCTTGCAGCAGACCCGAGACGATGCCGCGCGATTTCGGCGGCACGGTTTCCATGGTCAGCGCGCCGCCGACACCCCATTCGCCGCCCATCGCGATACCGAACAGCGCGCGCAGCACGAGCAGCGTCATCAGGTTGGGCGACAGACCGGACAGCAGTTCGAGCAACGAGAAGCACCCGATGTTGACCATCAGCGTTGGACGGCGGCCGTATTTGTCGGCGAGCCAGCCGAAAATCAATGCGCCGAGCGGGCGCATCATCAGGGTCAGCATGATCGCGACCGCGACCGACGGAATGTCCGTATTGAATTCCTGCGCGATATCTTTCAATACGAACACCATCAGAAAGAAATCGAATGCGTCGAGCGTCCAGCCTAGATAGGCGGCGATCGTGACGTTTCTCTGTTCCCGAGTCCAGCTCATTGGTTGTCCTCCTGAGTATTCGCAAGTCCGCGTTCGATCGCGGCCGGAACCGCAGCCCTTGCGCCTTATGGCAAGCGCTTCCCGGCGAGTGTACGCCGAGCATTAAGCGTTTGCATGGTTGAGGCCGTTTTTCTCCGTGTTAATGCGCACAGCAATATTCGTGCTGAATTCGTCATGCATTGTCTAATGTCGGGCAAATGTAATTGTCGGTTTATTGGCGGCGTTTTTGTAATATTTATCTGGATTTTCCGCGAGCCAATTTTTTTACAGAGTTTATGGCAATGCCGTTTTGTGCGCGGAACGGTTTCATGCTCGCCGAAGCCCGGGATGAGCGGGGGAGGCCCGGCACAACGACGCGGTGACTTCCGCGCCGAACAGGAACACCGCCGCGCAGAAGTACAGCCACATCATCAGCACCGCGAGCGAGCCGGCCGCGCCGAACACGCCCGCCGTGCCCGCATGCACGAGATAGAAGCTGAACAGATGCCGACCCGCCGTGAACAGCAGGCTCGCGACGCTGCCGCCCACGAGCGCGGGGCGCAACGGCACCGCCGCGTCGGGCAGCCACTTGATCAGCGCGCCGAGCCCGACGGCCAGAATGACGAAACCGAGTAACGATTGCAGCACATAGGCAACGATGCCCAGCGCCGAATTGCCGAACAGCGCACCGCCGAGGGACTGAATCGCCGCATCGACGACGAGCGACACGACCAGCAGAAAGCTGAGCCCGATAAGCAGACCGATCGATACGAGCCGCGCGCGCACCAGCAGCGCCAGCCCGGCAATGCCTTTGCGCGGGTGCGCGGCAAACACGATGTCGAGCGCGGTATTCAACGATGAGAACGTGGCCGACGCGCCGACCAGCAGCAGCGCGATCGAGAACGCCGCGGCGACGCCGCTGCCGCCCGCGTAGTGCGCGTGGGCGACGATGTCCTGCATCGCGTGCGCCGCGTCGTTGCCGACCAGCTGCCGCGCCTGCTCGAAAAGCCGCCCCTGCGCGGCATCACGGCCGAAGATCCAGCCGATGACCGCGAGCACGAGCAGCAGCGTGGGCGCTAGCGAGAACGCCGAATAGAACGCGATGCTGGCGCCGAGCATCGCGCATCGGTCCGACAGAAAACGGCCGGCGGCGTCGCTCGCGACGTTGATCGTGTGGCGCCAGCGAGCGGGTCTCGCTGCGGTTTCCGGTTGCGGTGCTGACATGCTGTCCTCGGCTTGCGGCAGCGCGCGAACGCTCGGCTCGCGCTGCCGCGACGATAAAGTGGCTCCGTCGAGCGCTGATGCAGCACGACGCGCGCCAGCCGCGCGCGGCCCGTGCGGTCCGCGCGCCGCACCGAACCTTCAGGTAAAGTTATTTCGCCAACTTATCGACATATCGCTATGTCCGCGACGCCATCGCCTTCGTTGCTCGACGAGATGCTCGACGCTGTCGTGCGCCGCTATCGCCTGCCGGCGCTCGCGGCCGTCTGCGCGCCGACGCCGCAAGCGAGTCCCGCCACCGTGCTGGCGCTCGCGATCGAGCAGGCTCGCGAGGCGAGCGCGCGTGGCGAAGCGCCGGATGCGGCGAACCGGCGCTTCTTCGTCGAGGCGCTGGCGCGCATGATCCGCGAGGCGCTGCGCGAGGAAGCCGGCGACCCGGTGTTTCAGGCGATGCTGCTACGGCATCGCAGCGCGGTGGTGCGCGAGTACGCGTCGCTGGCCGCGCACGCGAGCGTCGATCGCCGGCTGATCTACGCGGCCGTCAATGCGATCGCGCATCCGGCCAAACAGCAGCGGCTGCTCCCCGGTCCGCAACGCGACGCGCTGGCGCGTCTGCACGCGCTCGCGGTCGCCGAAGCGTGGCCCGAACTGGCCGAAGCCGTGCAAACTTGCATCGATACGCCGCAAATCGCGCACGACGCGGCGCTGCAACGCGGCCTCGCGCAATTGCTGGAGAGTGCCGCGCTGCAGCGCTTACGGCGCCTGAACGCGCTGACGTCCGACGAGCGCGTGCGCCACTACCAGACGCTGTGGGATCGTCAGGGGCCGCGCCCGGGAAGCTCGAGCGCGGTCGAGCGAGGCTTGAGTTCGAAGCAGCGCGGCGCCGCGGTCGAAGCGTTGGCCGCCGATGCACTCGACGCGCTCGCGCAGCGCCTCAATCACGCTCAGGGAGCGGTCGCCATCTACCGCGTCGTGAACTCGATGCGCGTGCCGGCCGCGATACCCGCAAGCCATGAGCGCGCCAAAACCGAATGGGATGTGGTGCTGCTGCGCCAGGCACAGCCCCCGGCCGACGCAGCGGCGTGGGACGTATGCCTGCTCGTGGAAGCGAAGGCATCGGTCGACGCGGCCACCACCGATCTGCCGCGGCTCGTGCGCGGACTGACGCTGCTGGCGCACGCGGAGCCGCACACCGTCTACTCGTTTCGCACGCAGCAGGGGACGGTGCATTTGAGCGGCGCGTCGCTTGCCGCGCTGACGAGCGACGCAACCGGTCTTCGCAGCACCGTGCTCTATTGCTGTGACGCTCCCGTCGAAGCGGCGCCGCGCGTGCTGAGTCCCGCGAGCCGGATGCAACTGCTGTCGGCCCAGGCGAGCCTCGATTTCGCAGGTGCGCTGGCGGACGGACGCGACGCCGACTGCGCGGATCTCGAACCGGTGTGGCATCAGTTGCTCGAATCGCCGAGATGGCGGACGGTGCTCGACCAGTACGCGACGCTGCGTGAGGTTCGGGAATTAATGGTTCATCCTGACGACTTGCGGGCCGCGGTCGGCATCGCGGACGCAAGACGCTTGAGCGCGGCGCGCTAGGGCCTCTGATGAAGAGGTGGCGCGCGCGTTGCTCGTGGCGATAGATCTACGAGCAAAAAGGAGTGGTGATGGAAACACTGTCGAAGCGACTGTCGGACACGCAGGTGCAGGTTGCCAGCAAGATCTACCAATTTCGCTCGCCGCAGGAGGCGGACCGGTTCGAGCAATGTCTGCGCGACGGGGGTGCGAGCCGCTGCGTCGCGGACGTTCCGCCCGAGACCGCAACCGATGCCTATCCACCGGGGACTCACAAAGGGTCGGGCGCGGGCATCACGATCGGGCCGCCGCCAGGCGGGCTCGATAGCGACGATTAACGCGGTTGCGACATGCGCGTGTGCGGCTCACGCGTCAGCGCACCGGCTCCAGCATCACCGTGAGCGTTCCTCGCTCGCTTTGCACTCCTGCCGCAAGATCGATCCGGTACGGTGTCAGCGCGGCGATCGCTCGCTGCAGCCTTGGAGCGAATGTCGTGGCGAACCGCGCGAGCGCCGCTTCGCGTGCGGCGCCTTCATCGTTGGCGACGTCGCGCAGCTCGTCGAGCGGCAAACCGACGAACAGATCGAGCGGGTAGGGCGGCACTCGCGGTTCCATCGCGATGTCCGGACCGGCCGGCACACGAATGCGTATTCCGGGCTGCAAATGCTCGTGCAGTTCGGCGAGAACTTCGTAATCGGCGTCGGCGGGAAGAGCGCTTCTGGCTTCTTCCCGCAGGAACGGCTCGACGCCTTCCAGCCGCGCCAGTTCTTCATCGCTCAGTAGCATGTGAGTTTCCTCCGAATCGGGCCGTGCTTATCGCTCGTCGTCGCGGCGCGGCTGCGACGCCGACAGGGTGGCGGCGTGCTCGCCCAGAGTCCGGTCGATCAGATAGTGACCCTGTTCGATGCCGGCGCGCAACGCTTCCTCCTCGGTGAGCCATTCCGGCGTCACGGGCTCCACGTTGGCCAAATTGGCCGGTATCTCCATCGGTCGACCGTCGCGGGAAATCGACACGTCGGCGATCCAGGCGCCTCGCGAGTTCCGATGCGTGGTCACCGAGATCAGCGCGCCGCGGTGCGCGTCATGGATCGCGTGGTGGAAGCCGCGCTCGTCGCGCGCGGCCGGCATCGCGCGTCCATCCGCGGTAGCCATATCGGAGCCGGTCTCGCCGATGCCGGCGCCGGCGGTGTGGTCAGTGTGATCGGTTGGGGGGAGCGGGGTCATGCTGTCCTCGGCGAGCGAATTGATCTGCCCGATTCCAGCAAACTATGTGCCGCCAGCGCGAACGCGTAAAGGCATCCATCCGGCTACGGGCACGCGGCGTGCGGTCGCGTGAGCGCGGGCCCGGCTCTTGCGCTGCGTTCAACGCGGGTGTCGCTTCGCTCTGTCGGCCGAGGAGCGAAGTCTTTGCTTACCGCGGTCGGCGCAAACGAATCGTGAGGAGGACGGAATGTCAATCCATGCGAAGGTCACGAGGTGGCGCAACGTCGGGCGATTCTGCGTCGAACGCGTCACCGACTATAGCGAACTGTTCGCGCTGGAAATCGAGGAGACGCGAAAGCGCCTGGTGCGCGAGTTGAGCGCACTCGTCGCGTTGGCGGTCGCGGGGCTGTTCACGCTGTCCTTCATTTGCATCGCGATCATCGCCACCGCGTGGCAGACGCCTTACTTTCTTGCGGTGGTGTGGGGCGTGGCTGCCGCGTGGCTGCTCGTGTGCATCGTGTCTTTGCTGGTTTTGCGGGCGCAAAAACCGGCGCAATCGCTTCACGTGCTCAAGGCCGAGATTCACTCCGATCTCGACGCTCTCAGGGAGTCGCTCAAATGAGTCAGCCAAGTCACGCAAACGAGCTTGCCCGGGTCGCCATTCTGGAACGCATGGAGGCATCGCGAACCGCCCTGGTAGTGGCGAACCGGACTGCCGCGTTGCCCGCGGCGCGCGCGGCGTCGCGCTCCCCGGTCAGGACGGTGCTCGCGTCGCTCGCCGAGGCGCCGCATGTCGCGTTGCTGCTCGCCCTGGTGGTCGGCGGCATCGTGCTGGGGCCGCGCCGTACGCTGTCGATCGCGGGCCGCTCCGGTGCCGCGGCGTGGATTGCCCGCAATGTGCGGCGCTCCATCGCGCAGTGATCGCTCACGCGCCGACCGGCTTCGCCTGTTTCGCCGCGAAGTCCCAGTACAGCGCCTGCTTCGTCTCGACCGGCGCGGGCAGCAGTCCCGCGCGATAGAACGCGTCGGCGATCGTCTGCTGCTCGCTGAAGTTCGGCGGCGCGAGCGCTCGCACCAGATAGCTGCGCCGGGCGTTGGCGCGTTCGATCGTCGGCGCGTCGAGTCCCCACGCCGGCGCGAGCGTGTTGGCCGCGTCGAGCGGATTAGCGCGCAACCAGTCGCCGGCCGTCTGCAACTGCTCGAACACGGTCTCGATGATTTGCGGATGCGCGTCGGCGTAGGTGCGCGACGCGAGGTAGTAGCGCTGATAGGACGCAAGGCCCGCGCCGTCGCTCAGTATGCGCACGTCGCCTTCGCGCTCGACCGACGCTACATAGGGATCCCAGGTGATCCAGACATCGACGCTGCCGCGCTCGAAGGCGGCGCGGCCATCGGCCGGACTCAGGTAGTTCACGCCGACGTCGGCGGGCTTGAGCCCCGCGCGCGCGAGCGCCGCAAGCAGCAGATAGTGGCTGCCCGCCGCCTTCGTCACCGCAATGCGGCGGCCCTTCAGATCGGCCAGCGTGCGCAGGGTGCCGTCCTTCTTCACGATGATCGCTTGCGCGCCCGGCGATGGCGCTTCCTGCGCGACATAGACGAAGCGCGCATGCGCGGCCTGGGCGAAGATCGGCACGGTGTCGGCGACATCGGCGCTGAAGTCGACGGCATCGACGTTGAGCGCTTCGGTCAGCGGCAGTCCGCTCGCGAACTCGTTCCAGGAGATGCGCACGTTGAGCGGCGCGAGCGCTTTTTCCAGCGATCCGCGTGCCTTCAGCAACGTGATGAGCGTAGAAGACTTCTGATAGCCGATGCGCAGCGCGACAGGCGGAGTTTGCGAGAAGCCGCGCGGAGCACTGGCGGCCAGTAGTGATGCCACTGCGAAGCGGGTGAATGCGCGCCGTGTTATTTGCGTCATGATGTGGGCGTCCTGTCGAGCGTTGAAAACGGGGGAATCGAGCGATCGTAACAACCCGATGTCATCGCGCTAACCGACGGATTCAGCTATCGATCGCAGCGAACGTCATATGCGGCAAGCCACAACGCTTTTCGCGACTTCGCGATCCGTATAGTGCCGTCCAGTTGCCTGCAAGCGTGCCCGCGTCAAGGCTGGCTCGGCTGTCCGGTGCCCATGAGTTACGGACACCCGCAGCGTGGCACTGAGTTCCTATACTGCGTCGTCCGCTGTTCATGGGACGCCATGTCGACGGTGAGCGGAGCAGGACGTTGCGGACAAATAGAAGTAAAAAGCGCTGTGCAAATGACAGAAGCCGAGACCGCGCGACCCAGCTGACCTACACTCGTCGGCAGCGGTATCGGCGCGGTATCGGCGCGGTACCGGCCCTTACGCCCGCCTTGTGCGCGGGTGCCCGTCAACGTCGGTGGAACATCATGGCTCCCAGTGCTGACGAATTAGCGAGCCGTCCAGCCAAAGAGGCTGATTACGCCCGAGAGAACCAGTCGCTGCTGCGGCTCGCGCGCGCGCAAACCGGCTCGCGTGAACACCTGCTGAACGCGATTGCCAGCGAGGCCATGGCGTTATGCTGCGCGGGCAGCGCGGGCATCAGCCTGGTCGAGGGGCCACCCGACGGCCGGCGCTTTCGCTGGCTCGCGGTGGCGGGCCTGTGCGCCGGCCTGCAGGGGCGCACGACCGCGTGGGACGAATGTCCATGCGGCGTCACGCTCGAAGGGGGCGCGGCGCGCCTGTTCGTCGATCCGCAACAGCAGTTTTCCAGTCTGAACTTTCCGGGCGTCGAAGTACGCGAGGGGATCGTCGTACCCATTCCGTGCGATAACGGCCACCTCGGCGCGATATGGGTGATGTCGCACAACAAAGGGTGCCGCTTCGACAGCGAAGACGCACGGGTGCTGTCGGATCTCGCGATGGTCGCGGGCGCGGCCGTGACGATGGTCAACGTTCGCGACGACGGCGCGGACAACGACCGCCGCCACAACGAGTTCATCGCGATGCTCGCGCACGAGTTGCGCAACCCGATGGCGCCGATCGATGGCGCTATTGCCGCGGCGAAGCGTCTGGTGGTCGATAACGACAAGGCGGACGCGGTGCTGACCATCGCGCAACGGCAGATGAAGCATCTGCGCACCCTCGTCGATGACCTGCTCGACGCCGCGCGTCTGAAGCACGGAAAGCTGACGATCCGGCGCAGCGATACGTTGCTGGCCGAGATCGTTTCCGACGCCGTAGCCGCGATCGACTACGACGTACGCTCGCGCGGTCATACGCTGAAACTGACCGGTCTGGACCGCGCGATTCCGGTGCGCGCCGACCATGTGCGGCTCAGTCAGGTGCTCGGCAATCTGTTGTCGAACGCGGCGAAGTACACGCCGGCGGGCGGACTGATCGAGCTGACGGTTCGCTCGGGAAATCCGTCCGACGCGCGGATGCTGGTGATCGAGGTCAGCGACAACGGCATCGGCATCGAGTCGTCGATCGCCCCGCATGTGTTCGACCTGTTCGCGCAGTGCTCGAGCGGCAGCGCGCGCTCGGAAGGCGGGCTCGGTATCGGTCTGGCCGTCGCCAAACGGCTGGTGGAACTGCACGATGGCGAAATCGACATCCATAGCGATGGACCGGGCTGCGGCACCCGCGTCACACTGCGTTTGCCGATCCTGCGAACGCAGCCGCCAGCGACGCCTGGCGACGCCACCGACAAGGGCAGGGACTTCCGGGCGCTGCGCATCGTTCTGGTGGACGACAACGTCGACGCGTTGCACGTTCTGTTCGTGCTGCTCGACCTGGAGGGTTATCGCGTGTCCGCGGTCGACAACGGTCGCGCGGCCATCGACCTGATCACGCGAACCAGGCCGGAGCTTGCCATCGTCGACGTGGCGATGCCCGTGATGGACGGCTTCGAGGTGGCACGCAGAATTCGCGCGAACCCCGAGCTGGACGGCACGATACTCGTCGCGCTGACCGGCTATTCGTCGGACTCGGAGCGCAACCAAACGCTTGCCGCGGGCTTCGATCATCATCTGAGCAAGCCGTTGTCGCTGGAAAAGCTGCGGGACGTGCTGGCGGATTCGGCGGAGCGGCTGGTTGGCGGCGCTCGGTGACCCGGCGGAGCCTGCGCAACTCTTCCAGCCTGCTAGACTGGAAATTGCCCTGCAAGCTACGGAGGGAGATATGACGACCGTCTACGTCGTAAAGACCGGCGAGAAGTTCCTCTGCACCGCGGAGGATGGCGACATCGGCATGGCGCCGGAGATCAAGGAGGCCACGTCGTTTCGCTCATACGAGGAAGCGAACAAAGTCGCGACCGAGAACGCCGATCCCGGATACGAAATCCTGACCGTCGACGTTAATAAACGTTGATATGTGTTAGCTGGTTGCGCCTAGGCGCTCAGCGAAAGAGGATCAGCAATTCAGCAGGCGTCATGCAATATGGCGCGCGGTGCGGGTGCGTGCGAAATTCGGCAAATATTCCAAAAGCAAGCGCGCAAAGCACGACTCTCCATGCCGTCCCAGGCAGGGACGGCATTTTCTGCATCGTCGAGCCGGTCAGACGAGCAAGCTCAAGATCCGCCAAAGAACACCGGCTTCATCCCAGTCGCGCCGGCCGGATGGCCCATCTGCTGCGTACCGCTGGTCGCAGGGCCATAGCCGCTGCTCTGACCTGCGGCAGGGGCGGTGACGGTCGGCATATAGGTAGGAAAGTCGACGGTATTCGCATTGGCCGGATTGAAGCCGGCTTGCTCGAGTTGCGCGATCTCTGCCTGGACTTGTGCGTGCGTCAGCGTGCTTTCGGTCTGTGCCACCGATGCAATTGGCAAAGTCATGACAGCGACCGCGCAAACTGTGTGGACTAACGTCTTCATGATGGCCCACCTCCTTGTTAATTACTCCGGCTGACTCGCGCTTCGCTTTTCGCGGTCAGCTCATCAAAGATTAGGTGAGGAACCATACAGTGTTCGTTTATTTTTTATGGTAGCGGACTCGTCGATCAGCCGACGCTGATCGACGTTCGCGCCCGAACCCAGCTCAGGTGCGCGTAATCGAAGCCCCACCGTCGACCAACGAAGCCGTACCCGTCACGAAGGACGAATCGTCGGAAGCGAGGTACAGCGCCGAGCGGGCAATCTCTTCTGGCCTCGCGACCCGCTTGAGCGCATGCAGCCCGGTCACGAACGTCTGCGATTCAGCGGTATCGTTCATGCCGCGATACATCTCCGTGTCCACCGCGCCCGGCAGAATCGCGTTGACGCGCACGCCTTGCGCACCGTATTCGGCCGCGAGCGCTTGCGTCAGTCCGATCAGCCCGGCTTTGCTCGCGGCATAGGCGGCCGTTCCCGGGAAGGCGAACGAGTAGCCGACGAAGGTCGACGTGAAGATGATCGATCCGCCGCCTTGCTTGATCATTTCAGGAATCTGATGCTTGGCGCCGATGAACGCGCTGGTCAGGTTGGTGGCCAGCGTCGCCGACCAGCCTGCTTCCGACACGCCGGTCGACGGTCCCATCTCACCGAGCGTCCCCGCATTGTTGTACGCGATGTCGAGACGGCCGAAACGGCTGACGGCGAGTGCGACCAGCGCTTTCGCGAATTCTTCGGATTGCACGTCCCCTGCCAGCGGCACAGCCGTACCGCCGTCGCGAGCGATCTCGCTGACCAGCGTGTCGAGTTCGGCTTCGCGGCGTGCGGCCACCACAACCTTCGCGCCTTCCGCGGCGAACAACTTTGCGGCGGCGCGACCAATGCCCGCGCTGGCGCCGGTGACGATAGCGACTTTTCCTGTCAAGCGTTGCATGTTGAATCTCCGGTTTGATCAGCGGCCGATGCCCACTGCGTCGGCTCGTTGAGAAGCACTATAAGATTCCGTTCTTGAGACAGAAAGACCAAAAACATGGCAGTATCATTCAGGTTTTATGAATGATTGGGGCGCCATATGGACCGGCTGCGCGCGTTTGAGGTTTTCGTAACGGTCGTCACCCGGGGCAGCTTCGCGCGCGCGGCCGATGCGCTCGAAACCTCCCCCGCGAACGTGACCCGCTACGTGAATGACCTGGAGGCGCACCTCGGCGCGCGACTGCTGAATCGCACCTCACGCAGATTGTCTCTTACCGAGGCCGGTGAAACGCTTTATTCGCGCTGCAAGGCCATTCTCGAAGACGTTGCCGAAACGGAAGGACTCGTGTCGACAACGTCGATCGAACCGCGTGGACGGCTGCGTATCAATGCACCGGTCAGCTTCGGCATCCAGCATCTCGCGCCGCTGTGGCCGCGGTTCATGCAGCAATACCCCGACGTCGAGCTCGACATCACGCTGATAGACCGCGTCGTCGATATCGTCGAAGAGGGCTTCGATCTCGCCATTCGCATCTCGCGCGCCGGCACGGTCGATCACGCGGCCCGCAAACTGGCGACGTCGACAAACATCCTGTGTGCATCGCCCGATTACCTGAAACGTTCGGGATATCCGGAAACGCCGCTGGATCTGCTCGGACATCGATGTATCGGCTATACGTATGCGGCCACGGCGGACGTCTGGCAACTGATCGACAAAGACGGTAAAACGCATGCTGTCGAGGTGAACTGCCAGATGCACACCAATAACGGCGACACCGCACGCGCGGCGGCGCTCGCGGGGCACGGCGTGATCTGGCAGCCGACGTTTCTGATCGGCGAGGACCTCCGCGCGGGCCGGCTGCTGCGGGTATTGCCTGAATACCGCTTGCCGGATATCGATGTGCTCGCGCTGTATCCGAGCCGTCGCCACGTGAGCGCAAAAGTTCGTGCGGCAATCGATTTTCTGGTCAACGCGTTCTCGGGCGTGCCGCCGTGGGACAAGACGTGAAGGGATGGGGTCGGCAACTCCCGACACGGGGTGCCTGCAAAAGCGGCGGCGGGCGCCGGCCGTGGCGCGTTCGATAGCATGATTCAACTGGAATTCGGCCAGGCACCGTTCTTTAATGTCCGATATGGCGCGTAATGCAGGAGAGCCACACCCCGGATGAAAGCTGCACATTGAATCGCCGGCACGGTCGCCCTCCAACGAGCTCACGCACTGCAGGTCTGGATCAGCGATGTCCCGGAACAAGAACCGACGGGAGACATTGGTGAGAACACTGGGCGCCATCAGCGCTGGTCTGATTTGCTGTTCATGCGCGGCCGCTGCCTACGCGGCCGACATTAAAGGAGCCGGCAGCACGTTCGCCGCTCCTCTCTACACCCGCTGGGCCGCCGACTACCAGAAGTCGGGTGGAAGCAGGGTGATCTATCAGGGCACGGGTTCGTCCGATGGGCTCAAGCAGGTGATCGCCCGGGAAGTCGACTTTGCTGGCTCGGACGCGCCACTGAGCGACGATCAACTGACCCGCAACGGCCTGCGGCAGTTTCCAATCGTGATCGGCGGCGTGGTGCCCGTCGTGAACCTTCCGGGGCTCAAAGCCGGCGAAGTGATGCTGACCGGGCCGGTCATCGCCGATATCTTTCTCGGCAAGGTTCAGTTCTGGGACGACCCGGCAATCGTGCGGTTGAACCCGAAGATCAAGATGCCGAATTACCCGATCGCCGTGGTGCGTCGCCAGGATGGCTCGGGCACGACGCTGATCTGGACTCACTACCTCGCGCAGGTCAGTCCCGAATGGAAGCGCAGGGTCGGCGAAGGCACTAGCGTGCGATGGCCGCTCGGCATCGGCGGCAAAGGCAACGAGTGCATTGCCACGTACGTCGGCTATCTGCCCGGCGCGATAGGCTATGTCGCATGGGATTTTACGAAACAGAACCGCTTGAAGTACGTGGCCATGACCAATGCGGCGGGCAATGTCGTGCAGCCCGGCGCCGCCACCTTCAACGCAGCGGCGGCGAGCGCCGACTGGTCGGGTTCCCTGTCGCAGTTGCTGACCAACCAGCCGGGCAAGGACGCCTGGCCGGTCATGGGCGCGACCTATGTGTTGCTACCCGCGACGCCGAACCAGCCGGGCCACGACAAAGCCACGTTGAAGTTTTTCGAATGGGCGTTGAGCCACGGCGGACAGACGGTCAACGCACTGGACTACGTAGCGCTGCCGGACCTGGTCGTGACGAAGATCCGCTCACAATGGCCCGCCGATACCGGCGAAAAGCCGGTGCGCAAAGTGCTCGCGGTGCCGTGAGCCGAACTGCGCCTGGTGTCGCCGCGATGGCTAGCCTGAGCTGTGACGCGCGGTCATGTCGCCGGTGGCGAGGGTTTAGCGACGTGTCCGGGGCGTGCATAGAGGGACCTACGATGTACGCGAACTCGACGAGAGGGGGGCGTCAGGACGAGTGGGGTGAGCTTGTCCTGATCGTGATGAAGACCAGCCTGGCGGTGGCGCACGAGCTGGAATTGACGCCCGACGCCGTTCTCGACTGTGCCGCGAGGCATCTGCGCTTCGATGATTTCCGGTGTTTCGCAGCGGCGATGCTGGGTGCGGCACGCGCGCAAGCGTGGTGTCGCCGTCGCGACGCCGGTCCATCAGTGCAGGCGTCACACATCAAGACCCTTGCTGCGCGCGTCGATATCGACAGGAACGTGCTCGCCTTCATGCCGGCGCTGTGCACAGCCGAACCTCCGGACCACACGGAAGCGCCTGCTCACGCCTATGAAAAGGTCGTCGCGGCCCTTCAGCAGTTGAAAGAAGACGTGCAACGCGTCTTTTCGCGCGGCAGCAGTGCTTTCAGCCGTGCGGACATCGAAGGCGCATCCGGCTTCGCAAAAGCGCTCGAGGCGATCATGCCGGCCGACGATGCCAACGCCTTCGAGCGCGCGTTCGCCGCGGTTTTGCAGGTGCGGTTTTCATCGCAACCCCAGCTCGTGCCTGGCGATGCGGAGCCCGTGATGCGGGTTCAGGGTATCGATGTCAATGCTCAAGGCAGCCAGACGCCTTTACCCTGATCGAGAAGCGTTCTGTAAATCGGAGCAGGCGTGTCTTGCGCAAGTCGATATCTCCCGTGATGATTCGTCGTAGATTCCATGGGGCGACGATTGCCGTCAATGCGAAGGTATCTGCTCGATTTTGGCGGCGCTCAGGTCGCTCGGGAAGCAATGCGGATGCTCGAAGCCCATCGGAGATCCGCTCGTCGAGTAGACGATGTTATCCGTGTTGTTCGGGCCTTGGCCGGCGGGCACACTGCCGAGCCCCGCGAGCTTGCGCATGCGATACGCGATCGCATGATCGGCGCAGGCGCTATCGCCGCTCACGCCTAATCCTCCGATGACTTTCCCTCCCGCATAGAGTGCGACGCCGCCGCCGAAGGTAATGACGCCGCCAAGCGTGTGTCCGATGCCGCTGCCCTGTTCGAGGAAGCGCGCGTCAAAAGGATTCGAATTATTCAGTCCATAAAGCGAGCCGCCCGGTTGCGTGGCCGCGTATAGGTTTGCCGTGGAAAGCGCGAGTGCATCGTTGCTAAAGCCGTTCGCGGTATAAGCCTTCGCGATGGCGATGGCCCGACTGCCAGGCCAGGCATCTCCGGTCACGATCACCGAACAGAGATGTCCCTGGCGATCGACGATGGCCGCCCACATCCGGTTGGGTTTGAAGATCCCGCCGTTGCCATCGGGCAGGTTCACGACCGTACGCAACTGTTTTTCCACCAAGGCGACCGTACCTTGCGGTAGCGTGCATCGGGCTTGTGGGACGTCATCGTCGCCAGACGCGCGACTTTCGTGCGAAAAGGACGCAATGCAAAACGCTGCGACAGCGAGGGTAAGCATCTTACGCATGACGATTCTCCTGACGATCGATTTGACAGCAGGCACGCTGCTGGCGAGAAGGTGCGCAAACAGTAGGAGAGCCAATGAAATAAACGACTCATTGTTGTTGAATGCGGGCGCGAGCTCACGACTGCGAACTCGTGTAAATAGTGAAGACCATCGTGCAAAGGTGAATAGCCAAAACAGAGTCCACCTCGGCCACGCGGCACGTCGGTGACGTAATAAGTGATTGCGATGGTTTTGATCGATTTGATGGTGCGGCATATAGTTGGCGCGTGCGAAAAACTTCCTCGGAGATCGACGCGATGCCTTATCTACAGCTTGATGTAAACGATCACTACTCTGTCGAGAGCAAAAGACTGCTCGCAGCGAAAATGAGTGAGACGTATGCCCGAATAATGTCGGTCGATGTCAGGCGAATCAGCGTAGCCATACGAGAACTCGGTCCGGGCAGCGTGTGGCGCATTGAGGAGGAGAGCGGGGAGCCAGTGCCTGTCGCATTGATGATGCTCGATATCAGAAGAGGGCGGCCGCCGGAGTTACGCATGGAGTTGGCCAAAGCACTTTGCTCGCTCTGCATCGAGATTCTGGGCTTGCGCGAAGACCGGCTCAACGTCGAATTCACTCAGCACTCGGGCGATGAGATGTATCACCCGGCGCTCGGAGGTTATAGTCCGGAGTGGGAGCCGGGCCAGCGATGAGTGTTCGCAGGATCGTGTCCACGCCCGTTGCGCCACAACCTGATTCGAAGTGGGAGAAGGACCATGAGCAGGCTTGCCACATCCCTGGCAGAGAATCGGCGGATGCGATCGCGGTGGATCGTCCTGATCGCCACGGTGTTCTGCTTCTTGTGCCACAACGTCGTCGCGCAAGCGGACGACAGCGCGGCTCGCCTGCGCGAGAAATATCAAAGTCTGACGCAGCAACTCGCGCACAACCAGTTTCATCGACCGCTGTACCTCGAATCGCAGGAGTTGCCGTCGGCGCTCAAGGGCGATATCTACGGCGTGCTCAACCATCCTTTCGCGATAGTGAGCGGCGCGCTCAGCGACCCGACTCAAGGCCCGGCCAACTGGTGCGACGTGCTGATCCTGCATCAGAACACCAAATACTGCCACGCGTCCACTAGCGACAGCGGTACCGTCCTCACCGTGAACATCGGCAAGAAGACCGAGGAAGCCCTTTCGTCGTCGTACCGCGTGCAATTCAACTTTCGCCCGGTAGCGAGCACGCCTGATTATTTTCGCGTCGAGCTCTCCGCGGCCACGGGTCCGCTGAGCACGAAAGACTACCGTATCGTGCTGGAAGCGATCCCGGTCGGCGATAACCGCACCTTTATTCACCTGACCTACGCATACGGATACGGCACCGCGGGACGGATTGCGATGAAAACCTATCTGGCGACGATCGGCAGCGACAAAGTCGGCTTTTCCCTGACGCCCGATTCGTCGGCGAGCGAGCCGCAATACATCGGCGGCGTGCGCGGCCTGGTCGAACGCAATACGATGCGCTATTTCCTCGCCATCGATGCCTATCTTGGCGCGCTTGCCAGCCCGCCCAACGCCCGTCTCGACAAACGTCTGGCCGACTGGTTCGATGCGACCGAGCAGTATCCGCGGCAATTGCACGAGGTCAGCCGCGCCGACTATCTGCAGATGAAGCACAACGAGTATCAACGTCAGCAGACCGCCCAGTGACGTGCGCGTGATCTGATCAATGCAACGGCATATCGCGTTGAAGATTTTTTCCGCCTGGATGTCGATCCGGTGGTGCGTCGATCGTCGTTACCTGGCAAGACAATCCGTCAGGAACCCCTCGTAGTCCCACTCAGGAGCACACACTGTGAACAAACTCGACAATCCGATCCTGCAAGTCCTGGAAGGCTACAAGGCCGCGGTATGGGCCAAAGACGTGGACTCGTTCGTCGCGCTCTACGACCGCGACGCGGTGGTGTTCGACATGTGGGGTACATGGTCGTACAACGGCATCGCATCGTGGCGCGCGATGGCTGAGGGCTGGTTCGGTTCGCTGGGTGCGGAGCGGGTGATCGTGAATTTCAGCGACGCGCACACGATGGTTGCCGCGGACCTTGCCGTCGTTCACGCCTTCGCGACATACAAAGCCGTCGACGCCGGCGGCGTGGAACTGCGTGCGATGGACAATCGCCTGACCATGACGCTGAGGCAGCAGGCCGACGGATGGAAAATCGTCCACCAGCACACCTCTTCTCCGATCGCGGCCGGCACGGCGCAGGTCATTTTCCGGCGCTAGCGGTTTGCCGGTTCGACATCGCGCTTCGACTCGCGAATAATCATGGCTGCGCGACTTTCCAATTAGCGATGTACCTTCTGTCTAAAGGCAGCCATGAAACCATTGCTTGCCGGCCGATGCCTTTGCGGCGCCGTCCATTACTCGGTAAGAGACGAATTCGTCTATGCGTTGAACTGCCACTGTTCGAACTGTCGGCGCGCAACCGGCTCGGCGTTCAAACCCTTCGCGGGGATCGAGCGCGACAAGCTGCGCATCACGGAGGGCGAAGACAGCCTGTTGATCTTCGGTGATGAGCAGGCGTCGCACGATGTGCGCTGCAAAAAATGTGGAAGCCTGATGTTCTCAGTGGTTCGTAACGGTGAATACGTTCACGTCACGCTCGGCACCCTCACGGACTCGCCTTCCATCTCTCCCACTGCCCACATTTTCGTGGGTTCCAAGGCGCCGTGGTATTCGATCACTGATCAACTGCCCCAACACGACGAATTCGGCTAAACCGGCGCGGTCTTGCGAGTGGCGCAACTCGTCACGCCCTATCAGAAGGATTTTTTCTCTCCTAGTAGTACAGCGTGACGACGATCGTATCGATGTAATCGCCGACCGCGAGATTGGGTTGCGCTGGCACGAGGCCATAAACGGTCAGCGAGGCCGTGTTGCCGGCAACGTCGGTCGTTCCCGCCACCATGCTTGCATCATCGTTACCCCACACCTGCGTGGTGCTGGCGTCCTGATACAGCTGATAGCGGACGAATCCGCCCGGTCCGGACATGCGGCGCATGGAGCCATCGAAATTCAGACCATTGTCGAGGCCCACGCGCCAGGACGTGCCCGGAGCACATTGGACACGGATGTTGCCGTTCTCGCGCAACTGGCTTTGAGGCGGCGCCACCGCCCCGAAGTCGATATCGGTGGCGGCGACCCAGCAGCCGTATTCGAAGGTCGCGTTGACACCCGACGAGCTGAACGTGATGGAACCGCCGCCGGTCCCGCCGGCGCTGCAGTCCGCCGAAGCGGGAAAGCCCGTGGTGCTGTACCGGTAATCCAGAACGCCCGTTATGCCGGTCTCCTGGAACGGGTAGGTCGCGGGAACCGCCTGCCCCGGGTACACCCAGCCGTAGACGGAAGCATTGACGGTCTGTGGCGTTGCGGGTGGCGTCGCAATATGCACCTGATAGACGGGCGTGGAACCCGGTGCGCCGATGTGTTGGGTATGGGCGGCATCGGAAAACAGGTCATAGTTGAGATAAGCGTTGTTGTAGTTGCTCATGCGCCGTGTCGGCTGCCCGACACTCCAGTCACCCGGGTTCAGATAGAGGCAGACCTGGTAGTAGTAGGTCTGGCCGCCCGAATAGTCTGGCTGGCAGTTCACGGTTACCGCGGACGTGGCTGCGCGGCCGCTGCTGCTGACGGTGCCGAAGCTCATCCCGAACGCGCCGCTGACATAGCAGGACTGCGAGTGAACCAGCGGTGCATGAAGCGCGAGAGCCACGACGACCACGAGCCAGATCATCAGTGCGGTCGGCTTGCGCGGCAATGCGCGGGCTATCGGCATGGCTGATCTCCGAGGTCGATCCGGCCGTGTTGGGGTAGTTGGGCCGGCAGGGTCACGACGCACTGACCGGTGCTCAAGGGCACGGAAAGCCGTGCGTCCGCGGGCGGATTCTCGAGGAACACGCGGCCGTCATAGCCGATCGTCACAGGGACGTTGCCGGGGTCGAGCACGGCTTGCGTGCCCGCCGGAATCGCCTCGCCGGCGACGCTGTGCACGGAGAAGTCCAGCATCAGCATGGTCTGGATCTCGAAGCGCGCCAGCATGCCGCTTCCTGTCGAGGGTACCGCCTGCATGCGCACGCGCTCCACCCTGACATCGGCCGGAAGCGCTCGCGGATCTATGGACAGATCGTTGTTCTGCCATGCGTTCAGTGGTGTGACCAGCAGCAGGCCGTGATCGTCGGTGCTGCCGACCAGCCGGTTTTCCAGTTTGACCGGGACACCGGCTATGCCATCGGTCGATACCAGCGCGAAGGCATCGTAGACCCTGCGCATGGGGAACAGATGACCTTGCATCAGCAGCAGCCCGCCGGTGACGTCGGCATACGCGGTACTGTTGCCCGCGCTCTGGTTCGCCAGGTACTGGCCGCCGACCCGCCATTCCCCAAAGCGGGTGAGCTGGCTGATCTCGGCCTGGCCACCCGCATCTTCTCCCGCGCTGCCCTGCACGCGCCAGCCCCAGCCATCGGCGTCGCCGGGCACATCGCGCGCGGCGCCGACCGTCACGGTGTTGCCTCGACCCTGGTGCACGGCGCTGGCCCAGGTTTGAACCCGGTTGCCGAGGGGCAGCGACCAGTAGGCAAAGGCCGAGGTTCCGCCATGGCCTTCGAGGTCACGGTTCGCGCCCACGCTGAAATAGCCGAAGCGCCCGAACGACTGCGACCAGCTCAGGCCCGCATAGCTCGCGCTCGGGAGGTCCTGATACGACTGACGTACAAAGCTGGCGCCCAATTGACCCCGTCCCACGTTCCAGCCGACGAACGCCTGGGAACTGCTCAGAGGCAAGGTCGAGCCCTCGAGCGTGCCGATATCAACGAACGCGTCGTTGCGGCGCAAGGTCGCGAGATTGATGCTGAAGCCGTAGCCTTGCCATTGATAGCCGGCGCCGTATTGCTGCCCGCGCTGGTGACCATAGTTGCTGGCGGCGAAGGACGCGCTCACCACGCCGGCCTGGCCGAGCCGGACGGCCGCGCCGACACCGCCCATGGTCAGGCCATGAGAAGTCTCGCCATGCGCTTCGAGCGTCAGATAATCGGTCACGCCATAGCGGCCGCTGCCACTGAACATCGCGTTGTCCGCGTAGGAGAACGAGCGAATGCCGTAATCGAGGCGCAATGCTCCGACCTCGAACGACCAGTCGCTGAGACCCTTCTGTAGCAGGTTTGCGCTGTTGTAGAACGGGATGCTCACGACGCGCCGCTGGCCGGTGATGTCGGTGACGACTATCTGCGCGGTGCCCGCCCCGGTGATGACCGGCGCGCCGACGACCTGGAACTGACCCGGCGCCACGGGCCCCTGCGCCTGCCGCACGCCGTTGATGTATAGGTCGACGAGCGATGGAACCGCCGTTTCGCCGACGAAAGACGCGAGCGGGACCGTGACGCGGTAAGGCTGCAAGTCGAAGTTGCGGGAGATACGCAGGCCGCCGAAGCGCATCGTGCGAGTCCAGGACAATGCGCCATTGAAGGCGTCTCCCAGCGTCACCGTCACCATGGAGCCCGGAAAATCCAGCTGCCAGGACGTGTCGAGACGGATGTTGCGTTCGCTGTCGCTGCCATAGCCTCTGGACAATTGCGTCAGGTTGCTGGTGCGCCAGACGCCAGGCCCGACCCCGAACATGCGCAGTTCGGTCCAGCCACTGGCGCTGGTCGAATTGCTGTCCGTTTGCGTGTAGAAGTCGTAGTTCAACAACAGGCCGGGCGCCCGCGTCGCGGGGTCCAGGTACGGCACGGGCGGCGTCCTGTAGCCGACCTCCGAGAGCGGACCGCTTAATAATTCGATGGGCGCAAAAATCTCCAGACGCTGGTTGGCTACGTCGTATCGGGTTTGCAGGTTCGGCAGATCATTCAGGTCGATCAGCCCGCTCGCAGTCTGCGCGCCGGGCCAGCTCAAGCCGAGCCCTAGCAGCGTGTTGACATCGGCATAGATGTGTCCGTCGCGCACGACGAAATGTTCGATCCGCCGGAGTTCCACATGATTGACCGCCACTTCGAGATAGAGGCCTTGTCCACGCGAGGCGTTGATGTCTGCCGCAGAGGCCGCGGACCGGGCAGGTGATAGCGCAGCGGCGAAAAGGCTCAGGCTAACGGCCAGCACCGTCCAATGGCACCGCCTGCACTTCAGTGTCGTCATCGAATCGGGCCTTGAGCGTCATACCTGGGGGCAAAGGATAAGGAACGTTCAGAGGCCAGCTCATGCGTTGGCCGGACAGGACATAACCGACCAGACCGCTATCCACGAACTGCGTCTGGCCGCCGGATGCCGCAGTGCTCAAGGCGCTGATGCGGATGGCGTGGGTGCCGTCATTACTGACGCTCAATTCGGCCTTGCCGTCGTTGCCGGCAGCGACCTGGGCGTGGACGCGGCTGAGGTCGGTCCTGATGGGGGTGGTGCCGTGCTGTGGTCTTGGCACCGGCGTCGTGTGCGTGATGTTCACGAAGACCGGAATCGAATAGCGCATCAACAACCTCAAGCCGGTTCCGTGCGGCATGCCTTGCTGAGGCAACTCATCGATCAGCAGGCGGTAGCTGAGTTCGCTCGCGGGCGTCGTCGGGTGGAGGCGGATCACCCGCACCGTCTGCTGGCCGCCGGGCGCGATGTGCATGATGGGCGGGCTGGCCACGAGTTCGCTCGATGCCGCCGGGCTCAGTTGATCCTGACCATCTTGCTGGGTCCAGCGCATGATGCGCACCTGTGCCTCGACGGGGTCTTGCCCCTTGTTGGCTATCTGGACCGTCTGGCCTTGCTGCGTGGGTTCGAATTCCATCCTGACCGGTGCGACCTGCAGGATCGCGGCGGCTCGTGCCGGCGCCACGCCGCCGACGGCGGCGACCATGGCCGCGGCGCTCCAGAGGGCACGAAGCATGGGTGGCTGAACCAGTGATCGCATGGCGTGCATGGACGTCCCCCATCAGTAGGTGATCGTTGCGGTGACCGTATCGAGGTACTGGCCCGCTGGTTCCGTACCGCCCACGGTTGCCGCTGCGTAGACCGTCAGCGAGATCGTGTAGTCGGAGCCGATGCCGATCCCGGTGCCGGTGTACCACGACGGTGCGGTGTTCCCCCAGTTCGTTCCTGTCGGCGAGTCGCGCCGCAACGTGTAGGGAATCTGGGTGGTGCCGGTCGTGGCTTGCATCGCGCGTGCGTTGACATCGCCGGTGACGGTGCCGCCGTCGAGTCCCAGCGTGAAGGGCAGGCCATTGGTGCACTGAACCTGAATGGTGCCGGTCTGCGTATACGTGGTCGCGGCCGAGAGCTGCGCGCCGAAGTCGATGTCGGTGGTGGAGGCGATCAGGCAGGTGCCCTGGATTGTGATCCTGACCTGGAAGGTGCCGGTGGCGGTGGTCTGGGCCTGCGACGAGGCGGTTACCGCTGTGAGGGCTGCGGTTGCCAGCAGCTTTGACAGGTAAAGAGAGGCACGCATAGGTTCTATCTCTCCGAAGCCGGATCACGGACGATCTAACGAAGGCGGCGCTGCTTCATTCGCCCGCAGGCTTCATCGACGGCGCGCATTGCAATCCAAAAAGGCCGGCGATGATCGGTGACACACGGACCACGCCGTGCGGGAACCTGGAGGAGGCCGCGCGGATCAGCAAAGCGTTGGGTGCAATGCCGTAGATGATGGGCAACAGGCAGCCACCGATGATGGGTGGAGCGGGGAATCGTGTTGCGCAGCCGCCGTGGGGGGTAGCCGTTCGTGCGCTTGCGGTGTTCGCCGCTCAATGCGCCGCGGCCCGCGGCGAATGCCGGCCGGGAAAAGGCAATGCAAGCCAATCGGTCGAGGATGCCATGCATCGACTCGCTCCTTTGGTGTTGTTGGTCGGCTAACCCTTCCACGCTCGGGGGGCATGAAGCTGGCGCCCGAAAGCCCACCTCGTAGAGGGTAATAACACTTTTACGACGAATCAAGAAAATGTGAAGTTCTCCTATCCGCGATTGACGGCTTTGCAATTGACGGCGAATTTTTCGCGTAATAGGACCACGCGGACTGCAAAACTTGCGCCTGTGGGCACCCCTTTGCTTTGCGTAGGTTTCCTGCACGACCATCGACGCAGGCACGCAGCTGATCCAGCACACAAGTCGATACTTTCCTATCGCAGCATCGCCTCGAAAGACCGTACCACCTCGGCATTGAACCGTTGATGGAACGCCGCCCGGTCGAAGCCCGGCGCGCTGTCGCAGATCTGCGGGCGCAGCCGCGCAAGACGCGTATCGCAGGGCGGCAGGAAGTCATAGTGGCCTGCGTTAGCCACCAGACGATAATCGGCAGCGCGGGGCAGGTCGTCCCGCACCGGCTCGTCGTACCACGGATGCGGCTGATGACGATCGTCGGCGGCGCTCCACAGTTGGAGCGCAGCGCGCACGCGGCCCAAGCCCGCGCGGCCAAACGCGAAGCCGAACGAAGGCGCGGCGATGACCATAGCCTTGATGCGCGCATCGTGGACCCAGACACCGGCCGGAACATGCGCGCCGAAATGAACGTCGACGCTCGCATGCCGCAAAGCGTCGCACAGGTCATGATCCGGGTGGACTTCGCAAAACGGGGCGATTTTCGACAGATCCGGAATGCCGCCCGCGGCCACGAGCACGGTGAAGCCGCCGTTGGAAAAGCCGAATGCGCCGATGCGGTCTGCATCGAGCCGCTCGCGCTCCGGCCAGTCGTCGAGCATGTAGTCCACCAGCCGATCAAGCTGCGCGGGCCGGCGCCAGAGTTCCAGCACGTGGCTCTGATCATCGAAGGTATCGCCGGCGTGACTGACCGCCGCCGTGACGAAGCCCGCGCGAGCCAGCGCGAGAGCCGTGTCGTAATGAGCGCCGTACCAGCCGCCGCCGCCGTGCGACAACACCACCAGCGGCAGATGATTGCCCGCGATCGGAGCGTCGGCGGCGACAGTCTGGGTAGCGCCGCCCAACGCGTGCGGTGTGGCCGGCGCGTCGGTCGGATACCAGATTCCGGCAGCGAGCGGCGGCTCGGCGCCGTTCGGTATGTCGACCTTCTGAAAGCCGACCCCGGCGGCGCGGGCTAGCGCGCCAGCAACCAAGCCCAGCAGAACGGCGACGATAAGCATCAATCTCACGGTGCTCTCCATGATCGTCGTGGGCGACTGGAACGCCGGACGGTTCGAGGCTATGAGACCAAAGTCCAATTGAATCTTTGAGGTGCGGGTTCAATAGTAGTGAAACGCCGCGTTCTGTCGACGAGAAGGCCGGCGCGATTCTCTTCCTGAAGATGCCGGAATTGCAGGCAGGCTTTGGTATTGGCGTCAAAAACGTTCCAGTGGGTTCGAGTTTTCGCGTTGCTGGCATATCACGGTGTCGCCGCGCAACCGCGCCGCGACCTGGCCGGAGAGGAACCTATGCTGCTCACACCGCTTTCACAACGCACGCCTGCGAGAGAGATGCTCGATGTGCTGATCCGCGCCGGACTCATTGCGATCCTGGCCGTGTTCTGCTTTCGGATCTTCGCGCCGTTTCTTAACCTGATGGCCTGGTCGGTGATTCTGGCGATCACGCTGTATCCGCTGCAGGTCCGTCTGCGCCATGCGCTCGGCGGCAAGGATGGTCTGATCGCCACGCTGATCATTCTCGTCGCGTTTGCCGTGATTCTGGTGCCCACGTATGCGTTGGGTCTCGCGGTCGCCGATTCGATCGAGAAATCGATAGCCATTGCGAAGAGCGGTAGCTTCCAGATTCCGCCTCCGGCCGAGTCGGTGGAGAGTTGGCCGCTGGTCGGCCAGCGTGTGTACGACTTCTGGCAACAGGCATCGACGAATCTGGCCGGCCTTGCACACAGGTTCGCACCGCAGCTGAAGGAGGCCGGCCTCGCCGTGCTGGCAACGGTGACGGGCCTCGGCGCCGGACTGGTGATATTTTTTGTCGCGCTGATCATCGCTGGAATCCTGATGGCCCACGGTGAGAAGGGCTATCACAGCGCGGTGCAGATCGCCTCGCGCATCTCGGGTCCCGAGAACGGGGTTCAGATCGCCGATCTGTGCACGGCGACGATTCGCGCGGTGGCCCAGGGCGTGGTGGGCATCGCGTTTATCCAGATGCTGCTGATCGGCATCGGCTTCGTCGTGAAGGGGATACCCGGCGCGGGGCTGCTCGCGCTGGCCGTGCTGCTGCTCGGCATCATGCAACTGCCGGCCACGCTGATCACTATTCCGGTGATCGCCTTCGTGATCGTCACGGACGGCGTGAGCACCGCAAACATCATCTTCGCGGTCTATGTGTTCGTCGCGGGCCTCGCCGACAACGTGCTCAAACCCTTGATGCTGGGCCGCGGCGTTGCGGTGCCGATGCCCGTCGTGCTGATCGGAGCGCTCGGCGGCATGGTGACGGGCGGCGTGATCGGGCTATTCGTCGGGCCCGTGATGCTGGCCGTCGGCTATCAGCTGTTCTGGCGCTGGGTCCGTGACCAGCCGCAACCCACGCAAACCGCGCAGATCCACGAACCAAAGCAGACCTGAAGCGCGAGGATGGCTCCGTGTCACCGTTCACGCGTCCGTACGGGATCGCAGCGCTCTTTGGGGCGCTCGGCCTGAGCGGATGCATGCGGGTGGGTCCGGACTTCAAGCCGCAGCATGAAGCGTGGAGCGAGCACTGGAGCAGTGCGTCGATCACGCAGGTCACGCAGCAAAGCGCACAGCCCGACGCGCGCCAATGGTGGCTGATTTTCGGCGACCAGAATCTCGAACGTCTGATCGCGGAAGCCGACGCGAACAACGGCGACCTGAAGATCGCCGGACTGCGCGTTCTCGAGGCGCGCGCGCAGCTCGGCATCGCGCTCGCGGGACGCTATCCGCAGGTGCAGCAGGCGAGTGCCGATGTACTCGCCTCCGCGCGCAAGCGCTCGGGGGGCTCCAATCCGCGCTCCGGTGCGTTCGTGCAGTACGGCGCGGGTTTCGCCATCGGCTGGGAGCTGGATTTCTGGGGGCGTTTCAGCCGCGCGATCGAATCGGCCGACGCCGCGTTCTTCGCCGCGCAAGCGAACCGCGACGATGCGCTGGTTCTGTTGCACGCTCAGGTCGCGGATACCTATTTCACGCTGCGGGTCGCACAGGCGCGGCTACGTATCGCGCGCGAGAACGCCCAATTGCAGAAACGCAGCTATGACATCGCGCAAAAGCTCTTCAAGGCCGGCGAATCCGATGAACTCGACTTCCAGCAGGCGAAGACGCAGTACCTGGGGACACTGAGCAGCATCCCCGATCTCGAAAGCCAGATCGTGCTGGCGCGTCATGCGCTGTCGGTGCTGATCGGGCGAGCGCCTGGGCCGCTGCCGGAACTCGACGTGCAGGCGGGCAAGGAAGGCGTGGTCCCGCTAGTCGATCATGCGGTGCTGCAAGACGTGCCGGCCGATCTGCTGTTGCGCCGCCCCGACGTTCGCGCGGCCGAGTATCAGATGGCTTCGCAGTCGGCGCTGATCGGCGTCGCTAAAGCGGATCTGTACCCGTCCGTATCGTTGCTCGGCACGCTGACGTGGAGCGCCAGTTCGCTCGCGGGCGCACCGAGCACACTGCTTTTTGCCGCGGGCCCGAGCGTCACGTGGAACGTGTTCGATTACGGCAGGATCACGAACAACGTGCGCGTCCAGGACGCGCGGCTGCAAGAGTTGACGCTCGCTTATCAGAACACGGTGCGCGAGGCAGCGCGCGAGGCCGACGATGCCGCGACCGCGCTGATCGCCGCGTTGCAGCGCGACACCATTCTGAATGACGCGCAAGGCGCGGCGCGGCGCTCGCTGACGCTCGCCAATACGATCTATCGGGAAGGGTATTCGGACTTCCAGCGGGTGCTCGATGCGCAGCGCGCGCTGTTTGCGCAGCAGGACGCGTACGTGGTCAATCGCAGCAATGCGCTCGGCAGTGTGATCGCGCTTTACAAGGCGCTCGGAGGCGGCTGGGAGACCGAACAGCCGCTCGTCGATGCGGCGACCCGCGCGCAGATGCGGCAACGCACGGATTGGGGCGACCTGCTCGACGAAACGGCGCCGGCTTCCGGTACGCCGGGGCAGGCCGAAGGGGCGTCACGATGAGCGATACCCAGGATACCCGCGAGCCTCCAACCGCCGCCGCGCCGAAGTCGTCGACGCCCGCCGCCGACCCTTCCGGCAGGGCGGTCAAAGTGGTGGTCTGTCTGATCGTACTGAGCCTGATCTGGTATCTGCTCGCCGACCGTTTCACGCCGTATACGCAGCAGGCGCGCATTCAGGCCTATGTCGTGCCCGTCGCCGCCGAGGTGTCGGGGCGCGTGACCCGGGTGTTCGTCCACAACAACCAGGATGTCAACGCCGGGGACGTGCTGTTCGAAGTCGACAGCGAGCCCTACCGCATTGCCGCTGACCGCGCGCGCGCCGATCTGGAGTCCACGCGCCGTCAGGTCGGTGCCGGCACGGCCGGCATCGAGTCGGCTCTCGCGGCGTTGCGGGCCGCCGTCGCGAACGAGGTCAAGGCGCGCCAGGACAGCAACCGACTCGAGCGGCTCTATCGCGAAGACGAGGGCACCGTGTCGCTGCGACGTCTCGAGGTCGCGCGGGCGACGCATGCACAGGCGCTAAGCCAGGTCGACGGAGCACGTGCCGAAGTCGAGCGCGCGCGGGAGCAACAGGGCGGACATGAGGCGGTAAACGCGCAGTTGCGCAGCGCAGCCAGCGCATTGGAGAAGGCCGAACTCGATCTCGCCAACGCGCGGATCAGGGCCCGTTCGAGCGGTGTCGTGACCGATCTGCGCACGGAAGTCGGTCAGTTCGCGGCGGCGGGCAATCCGGTGATGACGCTGATCGCGATCCGCGACGTGTGGGTTAGCGCCGACATGACGGAGAACAATCTGGGCCATCTGAAACCCGGCACGCGCGTCGAGATCGCATTGGACGTGCTGCCCGGTGAAGTATTCGGCGGGCGGGTCCGGAGTGTCGGCTATGGCGTGAGCGTGGGACAGCCCACGCCGGCCGGCAGCCTGCCCACCGTGCAGAATAGCCGCGACTGGCTGCGTCCTGCGCAACGCTTTCCGGTGATCGTCGAATTCGACGACAGCGAGCGCGCCCGTCTGCGTGATCTGCGGGTGGGCGGGCAGGCCGAAGTGATGGCGTTTCCGACCCAGGGCAATCCGCTCAATCCGCTGGGACACGCGTTCATCCGGCTGATGAGCTGGCTTTCCTACGTCTATTGAGAAGCCTATGCAGCTCATGACCCAGCGCCTCGGATATCGCGCGATACGTGTTGCGCTGGGAACGGCGATCGCTGTTGCGGTCAGCTTCGGACTCGATTTCCCGATCCCGGTCGTCGCGCCGGTATTCACGGTTTTTTTGCTGGCCACGCAGAATCGTCCGCTGTCGTTGAAGGCCGGCGTGATTCTGTCGCTGGTCGTCGCGTCGACCACCGGCAGCGGCTTGCTGCTGGTTCCGTTGCTGCGTCATTACGCGCTGGCCGGCGTGATGATCGTCGGCCTGATGTTGTTCTTCGCGTTTCGTTATGGTCTGCGCGGCGGCAACAATCTCGTTGCCACTTTTCTGGTCGCGGGACTGACGATGATTTCCGCTGCGGGCACGGCCGACTTCGAGCTGGCCTTGACAGTAGTCGGCGCGCTGGCGAAGGGGCTGCTGCTGGCCGTGCTGGTGTCGACGCTTGCGCACAGCCTGTTTCCCGAGCGGACGGACGCACGAGAACAGCCCGCCGCGGCAGCGATGGCGCAAGACAAGGCCGCCTATATCGCGCTGCGAGCCGCGCTCGTCGTGATGCCGGCTTATCTGCTCGCGATGACCGATCCGGCGAATTACATGCCGATCATCATGAAGTCCGTCAGCCTCGGCAGACAAACCTGCACGACCTCGGCTCGCGGCGCCGCACGCGATCTGATCGGCTCGACGCTGCTCGGCGGTCTGCTCGCGATCGCGTTCTGGTTTGCGCTGAGGCTGTTCGTGCATCTGTGGATGTTCTTTCTGTGGATGCTGCTGTTCGGCCTGCTGGTGGGACGCAAACTGTACGGCCTGCAACCGACGCGTTGTTCGCCGGGCTTCTGGCTGAACAGTCTCGTGACGATGATCATTCTGCTCGGGCAATCGGTGCAGGACAGCGTGGCGGGCAAGGACGTCTACACCGCGTTTGCCGTGCGAATGGGGCTCTTTCTGGCCGTCACGGTCTACGCATGTTTGATGCTTCTGCTTTTCGAGCAACACCGCCGTGTGGAGTGAGGCGGTGCGCCATGCCGCAAAGCCGACCCGGTGATCAGCGTGGTCTTCACCGGCTTGATCGTGGCCGCCGCTGTACGTGGTGTGCAGGAGGCCGCGCATCGGGCGCAAAGGACCGGATAGCGAGGTAAGGTATCGCGTGCGGGCAAAGTCCGGCCGTGCGATGTCGATGTCGCCGTCGTCGGGAAGGCGGGCTGGCGCGCGGTATGCTTCCCTGGAAGTCTTGACGCAATGGAGACGACACACAATGGCACGCTTGCTTTGCGATATCTGCGGTGTCCGGCCGGCGACGGTGCGGCTTGCCGTACTTCAGAACAACCAGCGTCAGGTGCTCGACGTCTGTGATTTTCACTACGCGCAACTGACCCGCCATCAACGCTCTCTCTCGCCGCTCGAAGCGCTGTTTCGCGCGCAGGCATCGGCCCAGGAGCCGTCCGCTGCCGATCCGTATGCCGCGCAGCAGCCCGTCGAAGGCGGCGAATCGTTCAGCATCGAGCGGCATTTCAGCGACGTCGCAATGGAGATGCTGCAGCGCGCCGCTGAAACCGCGGCGCAGTTCGGCCGTCGCGAGGTCGATACCGAACACCTGCTATACGTGCTGGCCGACCATGCGGCCGTCGACGCGATCCTCGCTTCGCTCGGTGTGAAGGGGAGCGATTTGCGCGCGTATATCGACGCGAACGCAGAGAAGCGCGAACCAGCCGCACCGAGCCCGCGCGAGCCGATGGGTGTCTCGCCGCGGCTGAAGAGCGCGCTCGATCGCGCGTTCCTGGCTTCCCGCCAACTGGGTCACAGCTCGGTCGGCGCCGAACATCTGCTGATCGGTCTGGCCGAAGTGCCGGAGAGCTTTGCGGGGCAACTGCTGGGCCGGCTCGGCGTTCAAGCGCCGGCGCTGCGCCAGCAGACGCTGCGTGCGGCCGGCGTGCAGAAGCCAGCGGCGCCGCGCCAGCCGTCGCGCACGCCGCAGCTCGACAAGCACAGCCGCGACCTCACGGTCCTCGCGCGCGAAGGCCGGCTCGACCCCGTGATCGGACGGTCAAGCGAAATCGAAACGATGGTCGAAGTGCTCGCGCGCCGGCGCAAGAACAACCCGGTGCTGATCGGCGAGCCCGGCGTCGGCAAAACGGCGGTCGTCGAAGGGCTGGCACAGCGGATGGTCAACGGTGACGTGCCGGAGTCGCTGCGCAACAAGCGGCTCGTCGAGCTCAACGTGAATTCGATGGTCGCGGGCGCGAAGTACCGGGGCGAATTCGAAGAGCGCGTGAAGCAGGTGATCGACGAAGTGCTGGAAAACCAGGACTCGCTGGTGCTGTTCGTCGATGAAGTGCATACGATCGTCGGCGCGGGGCAGGGCGGTGGCGAAGGCGGTCTCGACATCGCCAACGTGTTCAAGCCGCCGATGGCGCGCGGCGAACTCAATCTGATCGGTGCAACGACGCTCGCCGAATATCAGAAGTACATCGAAAAGGATGCGGCGCTCGAGCGGCGCTTTCAGCCGGTGCTGATCGCCGAGCCGTCCGTCGTGCAGACCATCAACATTTTGCGCGGACTGCGCGACAGGCTGGAGGCGCATCACAAGGTGACGATCCAGGACGATGCGATCGTCGGCGCGGCGGAGTTGTCGGATCGCTATATCTCCGGGCGCTTTCTGCCCGACAAGGCGATCGACCTGATCGATCAGGCCGCGGCGCGTGTCAATCTGTCGTCGACATCGCGTCCTGCCGCCGTGCTCGAACTCGAAGCGGAAATCGGTCAACTGCGCCGCGAGCAGGACTATGCGGCATCGCGCAAGCAGTTCGATCGCGCGCATGCGCTCGGCGGCGAGATCACCGCGAAGGAAGAGCAGTTGCGCGAGTCGACCGACGCGTGGAAGAAGAGTGTCGGCACCCACACATCGCATGTGAGTATCGGGCAGGTCGCCGAAATCGTCGCGCGGCTCACGGGCATTCCCGTCGCGCAGTTGACGGCCGAAGAAAAGGAGCGGCTTCTGAATATGGAGCAGCGCTTGCATCAGCGCGTGATCGGCCAGGACGAAGCCGTCGTGGCCGTCAGCGATGCCGTGCGGCGCGCGCGTGCCGGCTTGCAGGCGCGGCACCGGCCCACCGCCGTGTTTCTGTTTCTGGGGCCGACCGGTGTCGGCAAAACCGAACTGGCGAAAGCGCTCGCCGAAGTCGTGTTCGGCGACGAGGATGCGATGCTGCGCTTCGACATGAGCGAATACATGGAGCGCCATACCGTCGCGCGTTTGATCGGTTCGCCGCCCGGCTACGTTGGCTACGAAGAGGGCGGGCAGCTGACCGAACGGGTGCGGCGCAGACCGTACAGCGTGATCCTGCTCGACGAAATCGAAAAGGCGCATCCGGACGTGTACAACGTGCTGCTACAGGTTTTCGACGATGGACGCCTGACGGACGGCAAAGGGCGCGTCGTCGATTTCAGCAATACGCTGATCATCGCGACGAGCAATCTCGCGTCCGACGTGATCACCGGACAGAATCGCACGGGGCCGGGATTTTTCAGCCAGGCGGGCTCCGTCAGCGTGGAAAGCGGCGTGATGAACGTGCTGCGGCAGCATTTCAGGCCGGAGTTCCTGAACCGGATCGACGACATCATCGTGTTCAAGTCGCTGGGCCGCGACGAGACGCGCCATATTGTGCGGATTCTGCTGGAGCAGGTGCGGCGCATTGCCAGCAGCCAGGACATCGAGTTGAGCTTCGACGACTCGCTCATCGACCATCTCGCGACCGAGGGCTACCGGCCCGAGTTCGGCGCGCGCGAACTGCGCCGGCAGATTCAGCAGCGCGTCGAAAATCCGTTGGCGAAAGCGCTGATCAATGGCGAAATCGGTGAAGGGATGCGGGTGGTTTGCCGCTACGACTCGCAGGAGCAGCGGGTGGCGTTCGAGCCCGTCTCCGAAGCAGGGGGAGCATCGTCGTAGAAGGCGCTCAAAATGCTTACAGAGCCTCTTCGCTGGGGGCTCTCGACTATTGACTACCGGCGCAAAAAGGGGGAGCTTGTCTGCTTGGATTGGGTTCGCTGTTGTCTCGATCGTTTCGACTATCCGAGGTGACCATGTGGATCTTCCGTGTAAATGAGCCTCGTCTTGGAGCCATCCGTATTCGCGAATGGCGCCGCCGCGCACGCCACACGGTCGGCCTTCTCGTTCTGCTGCTCTGCAGTGCCGCCACCGGGCTGTTCATCCTGGATCAGTCCAATACCTCGTTCCCAAACAAAGTACTTACATCGGTGTGGGATGGGCTCAACCTCGTCACGACACTCGGCGCCTTTGGCGAATTCAATCGGCCTCAAAAGATCTTCATGCTGGTAGCCATGATCGCGACCATGCTGATCGGCGGATTCGCGGTTTCGAGGCTCACTGGCATGCTATCCGGCGACGACGTGATGGCTTATCGGGAGAACAGGATCATGGAGCGCAAGCTCGACCAACTTGCCGATCATGTCGTGGTAGTGGGATTTCATTCGCTCGGCGAACTGGTCGCCGGGCGGCTGCGCGACGCCGGACATACGGTGCTCGTGCTCGTGGGCGATCAGGGGCAGGCCGAACGGGCGGCGGATCACGACTTTCAGGTCGTGCAAGGTCCGCCCGGCGAATTCGACGACGTGCTTAAGCACGCGCGGCTGGACCGTGCCAAAGCGCTGGTCGTGACGACCCCCGACAGCAACAACAATCTGGCGATCACGCTGGCGGCGCATACGCTGAATGCGTCGCTCGCGATTGCAGTGCCCGGCGAAAACCCCTTGAGAAAGATGTTGTTCGAGAGCGCGGGGGCATCCAACGTGGTGATCGCGAACGAGATCATCGCGAACGCGCTGGTCGGCAAGCTCACGACCTGAGTGGAGGTGGACACATGAAACCAGCGGCTTCCACACGCGCTCATCTGCATCACTCGCCGTTTCTGCAAGGGCTTCTGCCCTTCAATTCCTCTCAACTGCCGCGCGACATCATCGCCGGGCTCACGCTGGCGGCTCTCGGCATACCCGAGGTGATGGGATACACGAAGATATCGGGCACACCCACCGTCACGGGCCTTTATACGATCCTGTTGCCGCTGGTGGCGTTCGCGGTTCTGGGCGCTTCGCGTCAACTGGTAGTTGCGGCGGACTCCGCGACGGCCGCGATCCTCGCGGGTACGTTGACGACCGTCGCAGCATTGGGCAGCAAGGAATACATCGGGCTGACGAGCACGGTGGCTCTGACGGTCGCCGTGATGCTGGTGATCGCGCGAATCTTTCGGCTCGGCTTTCTGGCCGACTTTCTTTCACGAAGCGCGTTGATCGGCTTTCTGACGGGGGTAGGCGTGCAGGTCGCGGCGGGGGAACTCGCCGGGCTGCTCGGGCTCGCGAAAGAGGGGCATGGCCCCGTCATGCAACTGGTGAGCGTGGTTCAACGTGTGGCCGAAGCGAACTATCCGACCACGCTCCTTTCGCTTGCCGTACTCGCGGTGATCATCGGCTGCAAGCGTCTCGCGCCGCATGCGCCAGGCGCGCTGATCGCCGTGGTCGGCTCCATCGTGGCGAGCGGGGTGTTCAATTTCGCCGCACACGGCATCGCGGTGACGGGCGAAGTGCCCGGCGGACTGCCGTCGCTGTTCGTGCCGCCGCTGCACATGAGCGAGATCAACCAGGTACTGGCGACGGCGGCCTCGTGCTTCATCGTCATCATCGCGCAGAGCGCGGCGACGGCGCGTGCCTACGCGGCCCGCAACAACGAGAAGGGCGACGATAACGCCGATATCATCGGGCTCGCGGCGGCGAACGCGGCCGCGGCGTTTACCGGCACCTTCGTCGTGAACGGCAGTCCGACCAAGACCGAGATCATCGACGATGCGGGAGGACGCACCCAGGCCGCTCATCTGACCACAGCCGTAATCGTGCTGCTGGTGCTGCTGTTCCTCACGAGGCCGCTCAGCCTGATGCCTGCCGCCGTGCTGTCGGCAATCGTCTTCATGATCGGTGTGAAGCTGATCGACGTGAAGGGGATGGCCGAACTGTTTCGCATGCAGAAGGACGAATTCGTCGTTGCGTTGCTCGCGGCGGGCGTGGTCGTGTTCGTCGATGTGATGCACGGCATTCTTGCCGCCGTCGTGCTGTCGCTGATCGCGCATGCGCGGCATAGCTATCGGCTGCGCACGCGCGTGTTGACGCGCGGCCCCACCGGCCACTGGATTCCCCATCACGTCGAGCCGAATCTGCTCGCCGCACCCGGCATCGTCATCTACCGGTTCGAGGCGGATCTGTTCTATGCGAACACGGGGCGCTTCACCGAGGAAGTGCTGAAAATCGTCAACGAAGCGAACGTTCCGTTGCGCTGGGTCGTGATCGACGCAACCGAGATCAGCAATATCGACTACACGGCCGGCAAGACCTTGCTCCAGCTGGGTGCCGAACTCGACCAGCGCGGCCTGGGTATCGCGGTGGTCGCGGTGCCGGCTGGCGTGCGGCACGAACTCGAGCGGTATAAGGCACTGCGGATGAGCGGCGCGCATCGCGAGATCTTCGAGACGGTCGATGCGGCGATCGACGCACTGCGCGATCTGTCGCCACCCGCGTGGGCGGCAGCCCCGGACGCCGACAAGCCGGGATAAAGCAAGGCAAAGTGAAGTGACGGGAAGGGAAGTGACATGACAAGGCCGCTTGATCCCGATTCGAACAAGGAGTGACGCGTGTCTGATTCCGCTGCTGAGAAGTCCATCCAACCCGCCACGGATCGCGCCGATCCGAGGACGCTGGCGGCACAGGAAGATCCGTCCATGCTGTTCGCCGGGCGTGGCTCGCTGGCCGCGCGCATGGAGCAGGGCAAGGCGGCGCGCAAGAAGGCGCCGCGCGCGGAGCTGGGAATCTGCAAGATCGTCGATCGCGATCCCATCGCTCTGCTCGATGCGTCCAACGTGGGCCGCGTGCCGGAGCTGATACCGATCCGCTACGGTCGGATGGTCGCGAGTCCGTTCGCGTTCTATCGGGGTGCCGCGCCGCTGATGGCGCACGACCTGTCGAAGCTGCCTCATTCCAACGTGAGCGTGCAATTGGGCGGCGATGCGCATCTCGCTAATTTCGGGCTGTTCGCGAGTCCGGAACGGCGCATTCTTTTCGGCCCCAACGACTTCGACGAAACCCTGCCGGGTCCGTTCGACTGGGACGTGCGCAGGCTCGCCGCTTCGTTCGTGATTGCCGCGCGCGAACGAGGCTTTACGATTCGCGACCAGCGCGCCGTGGTACGCCGGCTCTGCGAGACCTTCCGGCAACGGCTCGCCGGATTGAGCAGCATGGACACGCTCGACGTCTGGTATTGCCAGTTCAAGGCAGCGAGCATGCTGGCGATTGCCGATTCGGTGGAGGAAAGACGGAAAGAACTGGCCGTCATCGAAAAGGCGAGGCAGCAGTCATCACGTTCCGTGCTGACTCGCGCAACCGAGATGGTCAACGGCAAGTTGCGCATCAAGGACTCGCCCCCGCTCGTGTACCACGTCCCACTCGAGAGCAAGCACGACCAGAAACAGTACCAAACGCTGGTACGGCGCTTTTTCGCCGACTATCGACTGACGCTTCCCGATGACAGGCGCGCACTGTTCGATCGCTATGAGCTGGTGGATATCGCCATTCGCGTGGTGGGCATCGGCTCGGTGGGAACGCGTTGCTACGAGACGCTCTTCATGGCCGACGGAGAGTGCCCGCTGTTCCTGCAACTCAAGGAGGCGCGGGCTTCCGTGCTGGAGGAGTATCTGCCGCCGAGCCGCTATGCCAATCACGGCCAGCGCGTGGTGAACGGGCAGCGTCTGCTGCAGTCGGCCAGCGACATTTTCCTCGGCTGGTCGAAGATGCATCACACCGGCAACGACTTCTATGTGCGGCAATTGCGCGACATGAAGGGGGCGTTCGACTTCACCACGTTCGACGTCGAAGATCTGGGCGAATATGCGGTGTCCTGCGCTCACGCGCTGGCGCATTCGATGGCGAAAGCAGGCGACCCCGCATTGCTCAGCGGATATGTCGGCAAGTCGGACGCATTCGACGAAGCCGTCGTGCAATTCGCGCTCGCTTATGCGGAGCAGAATGAGGCGGATTGGACGGTTTTGAAAGCGGCAGTCAAGGCGGGACGTATTCAGGCCATTCGTGAATGAGGTTCTAGTCCCAGCCTGACTTCTTCTCAACCTCATCGCCTAATTGCCTTCCGGCATTTTCGACGAATGATGGCTGGTAATCAGCCACTTGTGTCCGTTCCACGCGTAGGTGAACGTATAGCGCGCCTTGACGACCGAGCCGTCCGCGAACTTGAACGTATAGAGCCCCGAGTCGATCGCCGTATTGCATTCGATCATGATGTCGCGGAAGTCGATCGTGCCGACCGGTTTGTTTTCGAGGAAGTGTTTGAAATAGTCGAGCTTTTCGTCGGCGGTCAAACGCGGCTTGTTCGAGACGGTCGGCAGCAGGATCGAGTTCGGTGCGTAGTTCGCCACTACCTTCTGCGGGTCGCCGGTTTTCAGCGAGTCGTTCCAGCGATCGAACAGTGCGGAAATCTGCTTCTCCGAGGCCGGATGGCACGCTTCGGACCTCGCGAATGCGCTGCCATGCACCACGAGCGCAACCATCGCGAGGACGACGGACGGCCCATATACGCTGATTCTCATGATGCCCTCCGCGATCGACATTAGAGGACGACAGACCGGGTGATTTGGGTAACTTCAGCTCGCTTCTTCCAGGACCACGACACTGCGCGCTTCCACGCGACATTGCTCGCTTTCGATGACGCCCTGCTGCGCAACTTGCACGATGTCATGCGGACTGTCGCGCGCGGTATCGACGATACGCCGCCAGTGCCGCGCGTCTGGCGCGGGCAACTCGACCGTGCGCGCGCAATCGCTCATGTTGAACACCATGTGCAGTGCCGGCTCGCCCGGCTTTTCGCCGCCCAGTGTGGCGGCGAGAAGCCGCGCGCCGGCATCGTGCCAGCCGGGCTCGTTCAGGCGCTCGCCATGCCATGCCACATCCGGCCGCGTTTGCCCGGGCGATGGCCGGCCGGTCAGGAAATTCTGCCGGCGCAAACTTGCGTGGCGCATGTGCAGCGCAATCAATTCACGCACGAAGCGCGACATGGCCGAGCCGGTTTCAGTGGGTGTCCAGTCGAACCAGCTGAGCGCGTTGTCCTGACAATAGGCGTTGTTGTTGCCGCGCTGGCTGCGCAGTACCTCGTCGCCGGCGAGCATCATCGGCACGCCCTGGCTCAGGAACAGAATGGCCATCAGGTTGCGCGCCTGGCGCAGCCGCAGCGCGAGAATCGTCGGGTCGGAGGTCTCGCCCTCGGTCCCGCAGTTCCACGACAGGTTATTGGAGCTGCCGTCGCGATTCCCGTCGCCATTGACCTCGTTGAGTTTCGTCTCGTAGCTCACCAGATCGATCAGCGTGAAGCCGTCGTGGCACGTGACGAAGTTGATGCTGTTGTCGGGCAACCTGCCGCCGTCCGCATACAGGTCCGAACTGCCCGCGATGCAGGTGGCGACCTCCCCGATCAGGCCCGGGTCGCCGCGCACGAAACGGCGAATCACGTCCCGATAGCGGCCGTTCCACTCGGCCCACGCCATGCCGGGAAAGGCGCCGACCTGGTACATGCCGGCGGCGTCCCACGCTTCCGCGATCAACGGCACGTGCGCAAGCACACGCGAAGACTCCATCGCCCAGGGCAGCGGTGGATCGGCCATCAGCTCGCCGTGCTGGTCGCGCGCGAAGACACTCGCCAGATCGAAGCGGAACCCGTCGACGCCCAGCTCCTCCACCCAGTATTCGAGGCAATGAACGATGAACGCCGTCACCAGCGGATGGTTGCAATTGACCGTGTTCCCGCAGCCGGTGTAGTCCCGATAGCGACGCCGGTCGGTCTCGTCGAGGTGGTAGAAAATATCGTTGACGAGGCCCTTGAAGTTGATGACGGGCCCCGTCTCGCCGGCTTCCGCCGTATGGTTGAACACGACGTCGAGCAGCACAGCGATGCCCGCGGCGTGCATCGCGTCGGTGAGCGCGCGAAACTCCTGCGGCGCGCGCGCGGGGTCCAGGCAGTAGCGAGGATGCGGGCTGTAGAAGCTATGCGTGCTGTAGCCCCAGTAGTTGATCAGGCCGAGGGCTGCCGTCCCGGGCGGAACGTCCTGCTCGTCGAAGGCCATCACCGGCAGCAGCTCGACGTGGGTCACGCCGAGTTGCGTGAGATACGGAATCTTCTCGATCAGGCCGGCGAAGGTGCCGGGATGCTGGACGCCGCTCGACGGATGACGCGTGAAGCCGCCCACGTGCAACTCGTAGATGATCGCGTTGTCGAGGCCGCGCGAGATACGGTTGGGGGGCGCGCGCAGCGGTTCCGTCACGATCGCGCGGTGCGTGGCGTGCGCGGCGGGGTTCGGGTTGCCGGCCCCACGCCGTGTCCACAGAACGTCGCTGACCGCGCGGGCATACGGATCGAGGAGTTCGCGTTCGGGATCGAACGCGAAGCCGCCGGACTGCGTATCGCGCGGACCATCCACTCGCCACGTGTAGTGCGTGCCGAACGGCAGTCGTTCCACCATCACATGCCAGAAGAAGAAGGTTCGATTCTCATCGGTACAGAGAGGGATGATCTGAAACGGCGCGGGGCTGTCCGCGGCCTCGTACAGCAATAGCTCGACGCGCGTCGCGTGGCGGCAGAAGATGCAGAAATTGATGCCCCCGGGCACCGCGCTGACGCCCGTCGGAAACCGCGAGCCGGGGCGAACCGCGTGAGCACGCAGCAATGCCGTTTCAGGGTCATTGGTCAAGGGTGATCCTTATCGGGCAGATCCTCCAGATCTTCTTGCAGTATTCGCCGATGGCCCGGTCGGAGGAGAACTTGCCCGAGCGCGCGGTGTTCAGGATCGACATGCGGGTCCAGCGCCGCGTGTCCTGCCAGGCGGCGCTGACGTCGTCCTGACGCGCCACGTAAGCGGCGTAATCGGCGAGCACGAGAAACGGGTCCGCGTGCAGCAGATTGTCGATGAGCGGGCGGAACATTTCACTGTCGCCGCGCGAGAAATGACCGTCGGCGATCAGTTGCAGTACTTCGCCCAGTTCCGCGTTGTCCTTCACATAGTCCGCGGGGTGATAACCCGCGCGCTTCACGCCTGCCACTTCGTCGGCGGTCAGGCCGAACAGGAAGAAGTTTTCGTCGCCGACTTCTTCGCGGATTTCGACGTTGGCGCCGTCGAGCGTGCCGATCGTCAGCGCGCCGTTCATCATGAACTTCATGTTGCCGGTGCCAGACGCCTCCTTGCCGGCCGTCGAAATCTGCTCGGAGACATCGGCGGCGGGGTACATGAAGTGGGCATTCTTCACGTTGAAGTCCGGATAGAACACGACCTTCAGCCGGCCGTTCACCACCGGGTCGTTATTCACGACTTCGGCAATGCCGTTGATCAAACGGATGATCAGCTTGGCCATCACATAGCCGGGCGCGGCCTTGCCGCCGAAGACGAAACAGCGCGGCGTCAGCGCGAGTTGCGGATCGCGCAGCAGGCGCCGGTACAGTGTGACGATCAGCAACGCGTTCAGATGCTGCCGCTTGTATTCGTGGATGCGCTTGACCTGCACGTCGAACAGCGCGGCAGTATCGACGCCGATGCCGGTGACGCGGCGGATATGCTCGGCGAGCACCTCCTTGTTCGACTGCTTCACGCTGCGCCAACGCTGCTGGAACGCGGCGTCGTCGGCATAGGCTTCGAGCTTGCGCAATCGCGCCAGATCCGTGACCCAGCCAGCGCCGACGGTCTCGTCGAGCAGCCGCGCGAGCCCCGGATTGCAAAGCAGCATGAAACGGCGCGGGGTGACGCCGTTCGTGACGTTGTGAAAGCGCTCAGGCCACAATTCGGCGAAGTCCCGCAGCACGGTCTGCTTGAGCAGCCCGGAATGCAGTTCGGCCACGCCGTTGATCGCATGGGCGCCGACCGTCGCGAGATGCGCCATGCGCACGAGCTTGTCTCCGCGCTCGTCGATCAGCGACATGCGTGCGAGGCGCGCTTCATCGCCCGGAAAGCGTTGCCGGACCTCGTCGAGGAAACGCCGGTTGATCTCGTAGATGATTTCGAGCAGGCGCGGCAGCAGGTTGCGCATCAGCGGCAGCCCCCAGGTTTCGAGCGCCTCGGGCAGCAGCGTGTGATTGGTGTACGCGAGCGCGCGCCGCGTGATGTCCCAGGCCTCGTCCCACGGCAGCTCCTTGTCGTCCACCAGCAGACGCATCAGCTCGGCGACCGCGATCGACGGGTGCGTGTCGTTCAGCTGCACGTTGAACAGATCCGCGAAGTGTCCGAGCGGTTCGCCCTTGATTTCGAGCAGGCGCAGCATGTCCTGCAGCGAGCACGACACGAAGAAGTATTGCTGCGCGAGACGCAGGCGCTTGCCGATCTCGGGCTCGTCGTTCGGATACAGCACTTTCGATAGCGTCTCGGAGATGACCTTTTCGTTGACGGCCTCGTAATAGTCGCCGGCGTTGAAGTCCTGCAGGTCGAACGACTCGACCGCTTCGCTTTTCCACAGCCGCAAGGTGTTGCAGGTGTTGACGCGATAGCCCAGCATCGGGATGTCGCACGCTACGCCTTTGATCTGCCGCGTGGGGGTCCAGCGCACACGCAGGTGCCCGCGTGCGTCGGTCTCGTTGTGCGTGCTGCCGCCGAACCCGACGTAGTACGCCACCTCGGCGCGCACGATCTCCCACGGATTGCCTCGTTGCAGCCACTTGTCGGTGGTTTCGACCTGCCAGCCGTCGCGAATTTGCTGGTCGAAGATGCCGAACTCGTAGCGGATGCCATAGCCGATGGCCGGGATTTCCAGCGTCGCGAGCGAATCCAGATAGCAGGCCGCGAGCCGGCCCAGCCCGCCATTGCCGAGCCCCGGTTCCTCCTCGATCTCGAGCAGCGTATCGAGGTCGACGCCGAGCGAGGCCAGCGCTTCACGCGCGTTGGCCTCGATGTCGAGGTTGGCGAGGTTGTTGCCGAGTTGCGGGCCGATCAGGAATTCGGCGGAAAGGTAGCAGGCTACGCGCGAATCGCTGACGGCGTAGGTCTGGACGGAGGCGGCCCAGCGCGCCAGCATGCGGTCGCGCACACTGTACGCGAGCGCCATGTACCAGTCGTGCGGCGAAGCGATGGCCGGATAGCGGCCGAGCAGGCACAGCAGATTGTCGAGCACGCCGCGCTGCAGCGCGGCGGCGCTCAGGCCGGTGCGCGCCGCATCCATGCTTTGCGGCGTGGTCGTGGTGGGAGCGTCGTCCATGGAGCTTTCCCCCGGTGCGTGCTGCGCGTGAGGTTCAGAAGGGCCAGACCCAGTCGGCGACCTCGGCGCGGTCCGTGGCGTGCGTATGCGCATGGTGCAGGTGGTGGGCGCGTTGCGCAGGCGCTTCGATGATTGACGGGGTCCGGATCGCACCTGTTCGCGAACCTCTGCGACCGGGTATTTTTTGCCAGCCGACGAAGATTCATAACGCAGAATATGTTACTGCGCGAAGATTGCAAGGATGATCCGGCACCGTATTGCGCGGCCTGGAAAACCGCATGTTGTATTCAGGCCGCGATCCGATGTTCGTAGAACGGCCGGTCCCGATCGTCGAGAATCGCGTACAGCGCTGCCAGATCGTGCGGATCGGGATTCAACCACGCGTCGATATGCTCGGGCTTGATCGGAATGATGCAGCGATCATGGCCGGCGGCGGCAACCTCGGGCGGCGGATCATCGGTGATGGCCGCGAAGGACAATAGATCGGGCTCGCCTTTGCCGCTCCAGCGTGACCATAAGCATGCGACCAGCATGTCATGGGGCGGGTTGGGGCTGAACTCCAGCCGGACATTTTCATCTTTGTCGCCGGGCGCGAGTTCACGGCCTTCCATCCGCGCGCGCGATACGTTCTCATAGAACGAACTGGCCAGCACGAGTCCATGCGAGTAGCCGAATAGCGTTTTCCAGAAACCTTCGAGACTGTCCCGACGAGCGTTGTACGTGCCCGGATAGCGGGTGTCGTACGATGCGGGCTTGCCGGCGAGGCGGCACTGATAGCGCATCGGCTTGACCACGCGCTGGCCGTTTTCCATCACCAGTACCGGCGCGTAGTAGCCTGGAAAGATGCGCGAGTCGGCTGCTTTGGGATCGACGCGGCGGAGGTCGTCGAGCCGTTCGAGCGTGCGGTCGATCTTGTCTTTGGCGATCCGTTGGCTCTCGGTCGCCGCCTTGGTGACTTTGGTCTGCAAGGAGCGCTCGGCATCGGCGAAGCGGGTGCGCTGTTTGAACAGTTCCTGTTCGAGCTTCACGGTCTGCTGCGACCGGAAGCGTTCGATCAGCGCCCAGACTTCCCGTTGCGCGTCGGACTGCGGTTCCGAGAAGGCGTCTTCCATCGCTTTGGGAATCCTGGCCTGATTGTCTTGCGCGCGTTCGAAGAAAAGCCGCGCGAATTCCTCGATGCTCATCTGCGCGCCGAACATGCGAACGTAGCGCCGGTAGTCCGCCACGATCTGAGCCGAATAGCACATGGATGCCCTCCGTTTGCTGTTCCGATGATACGCATTCGCGCGCTCGCGTCAGCAGAAGTTTCTGCTCGTCGTTTGCAACTTGCCCAGCAGATGGGACATATCGACGAGCCTCTGCGCGACGAGGTGCCGTACTTCTCCCTGACACTGCCACGTGCCGTACACGGCGAGCAGCGTGGCGCCCAACGCTTCCTTGCGCTGTTTTTCGAGCAGGCCCGGCCAGATGATCACGTTGACGTTGCCCGTCTCGTCTTCGAGCGTGACGAATACGACGCCCTTGGCCGTGCCAGGTCGCTGACGCACCGTCACCAGTCCGCAGGCGCGCGCGAGGCGGCCGTCGCGATAGGTCCGCAGCGTCGCGGCCGGCATCAGCCGGTTCGCGAGCAATTGCGGCCTGAGCAGTTCCAGCGGATGGCGGTTCAGCGTCAGGCCGAGCGAGCGGTAGTCGGCGACGATGTCGTGCGCTTCGCTCGGTGCGCCCAGTTCGGGCGTTTCGTCCTGAGTCGCCGCGGCCGCGAGCATGTCCTTGTCCGGCACCGCGGCGACCGACTGCCACAGCGCTTCGCGGCGGTTTCCCGCGAGCGCTGCCAACGCATTCGCATCCGCGAGCGCATGCAGGTCTTTGCGGTCGAGCTGCGCGCGGCGCGCGAGATCGTTGACGCTCGCGAACGGACGAACCGCGCGCGCGTTCTCGATCCGTTCGGCGGCGCCGTCCTTCATGCCGCGCAGCAGCGAAAGACCGAGCCGCACGGCGGGGCGCATCGCCCCCGCACGCGGTTCGAGCGAGGAGTCCCAGCCGCTCACCGTCACATCGACCGGCAACACCGTGACGCCGTGCCGCTGCGCATCCTGAACCAGTTGCGACGGCGAATAGAAGCCCATCGGCTGGCTGTTCAGCATCGCGGCGAGAAAGGCCTCCGGTTCGTGACACTTGAGCCAGCTGCTCGCATAGACGAGCAGCGCGAAACTGGCCGCGTGACTTTCGGGGAAGCCATATTCACCGAAGCCCTTGATCTGCTCGAAGATCGCCTCGGCGAAGGCCTCATCGTAGCCGCGCTCCTGCATGCCGAGCACGATGCGGTCATAGTATTTTTCGAGCCCGCCCTTGCGTTTCCACGCGGCCATCGCGCGCCGCAGCTGGTCGGCTTCGCCGGCCGTGAAGCCGGCCGCGAGAATCGCCACCTGCATCACCTGCTCCTGGAAGATCGGCACGCCAAGCGTGCGGCCCAGCGCGGTCTTCAACGCGTCGCTCGGATAGGTGACGGGCTCGAAGCCCTGGCGGCGCTGCAGGTACGGATGCACGGCGCCGCCCTGAATCGGACCCGGCCGCACGATCGCGACTTCGATCACGAGGTCGTAGAACGTCTGTGGCCGCATGCGCGGCAGCATGCTCATCTGCGCGCGCGATTCGATCTGGAACACGCCGACCGTATCGGCGGCTGAAATCATCGCGTAGGTCGCGGGATCTTCAGACGGAATGTCCTGCATTTCGAAACGTTCGCCGCGCTGTTCCGACACGAGGTCGAGCGTGCGCCGGATCGCGGACAGCATGCCGAGCGCGAGCACGTCCACCTTCAGCAAGCCCAATGATTCGAGATCATCCTTGTCCCACTCGATCACCGAGCGGTCGGCCATCGCCGCGTTTTCCACCGGCACGAGCCGCGTGAGCTTGCCGCGGCTGATCACGAAGCCGCCCGAATGCTGCGACAGATGGCGCGGAAAATTCAGCAGTTGCGCGGCGAGCTTCGCCCAGGCCTGAATCAGCGGCTTGTCCGGATCGAGGCCGGATTCCGCGAAGCGCGCGAGCAGATCCTGGCGGCCATCGAACCAGTGATGCGACTTCGCGACCGCATCGACGATCTGCGGATCGACGCCGAGCGCCTTGCCGGTTTCCCGCAGCGCGCCACGCGGACGATAGGTCGACACCGCCGCCGCGATCGCGGCCCGGTCGCGGCCGTACTTGCGATAGATGTACTGGATCACTTCTTCGCGCCGCTGGTGCTCGAAGTCGACGTCGATATCGGGCGGCTCGCCGCGCTCCTTGCTGATGAAGCGCTCGAACAGCATGTTGCCGCGCGCCGGGTCCACCTCAGTCACGCCGAGGCAGTAACAGACCGCCGAGTTCGCGGCCGAGCCGCGCCCCTGACACAGAATGTGCTGGCTGCGCGCGAAGCGGACGATGTCATAGACGGTCAGGAAATACGGCTCGTACTGCAGGTCCGCGATCAGTTCGAGTTCGTGCTCGATCTGCTGCTGCACGTGATGCGGGATCCCCGCCGGAAAACGCCGCTGCGCGCCGATATAGGTCTCCTGGCGCAAATACGAGGCCGGCGTATGGCCGGCCGGCACCAGCTCGTCGGGATACTCGTAGCGCAGCTCATCGAGCGAAAACGTGCAGCGGCTCATGATGTCGACCGTCGCGGCCAGCGCGTCTTCCGGGTACAGGTTGGCGAGGCGCAACCGCGAGCGCAGATGCTGCTCGGCGTTCGGCGCGAGATCATAGCCGCACTCATGGACCGGCTTGCCGACCCGGATCGCGGTCATCGTGTCTTGCAGCGGCTTGCGCGAGCGCACGTGCATCACGACTTCGCCGAGTGCGACGACGGGCACGTCGCGGCTCTTCGCGACGAATTCGACCGCGCCGCGATGCATGTCGTCCATCGCGCGCTGATGCAGCACGAGACCGACCCATGCGCGGCCGGTGAAGGTTTCGTCGAGCCATTCGACCTGCGCGTCGAGCGCGTCTTCGCTGGCCGGGAAATCCGGCACCAGAATCGCGAGGCAGTCGGGCATGCCGAGCAGGTGGCGATATTCCTTCTCCGGCCGCGACAGATCCTGCGGCGTGAGCCGGTATTCGCCCTTAGGCGCGCGCATGCGTGCCAGCGTGATCAGTTCGGACAGGTTGCCGTAGCCGTTGCGGTTGCGGGCGAGCAGGATCAGGCCGAAGGCCGGCGAACCATCGGCATTGACGAGCCGGAAATACGAACCGACGATGAACGGCAGCTTCGCTTCCTTCGCCGCGACATGCGCGCGCACGACTCCCGCGAGCGAGCATTCGTCGGTGATCGCGAGCGCGGAGTAGCCGAGTTGCGCGGCACGCTCGGCCAGTTCCTCAGCGTGCGACGCGCCGCGCAGAAACGTGAAGTTGGAAAAGCAGAACAGCTCGGCATACGCCGGCAGCATCGTGAAGGTGGTGTCCATGGCCGTTCATCCGCGCATATCAGCCGCGCCTGTCAGCCGAACAGGCCATGAAGGAACCAGCGTTGCTCTTCTTCCGCGTCGCGGCTGCTCACGCGTTCGCGGTAGATCCAGTAGCAGCTCTGGTCGTCCGCCTGCGCGACGAAGTAATCGCGCGTGACGAGCTCGCCGTCGAACCAGCCGCTCTCGATGCGCTCGCCCGGCGACACCATGCGCAACGGCGAGCCATAGAACGGACGGTGCTGGCGCATCAACAGACGCACGGGCGTGTCGAGCATCCACGTCGGGCGCGGCAGATTCTGCGGCAGCGGTTCGGGTTTGACCGGCTGCGACACCGGCAGCCAGCGGTTCGCGATCTCCGGGCGATGATCGGCCGTCGGTGCGGGTTTCAGCACGTTCTCTTCACCGAGCCGCGCGACCAGCAGTTCGAGCAGGCGCTCGTGATCTTCCTGCGAGCCGCCCGGTTCGGGAAACAGCGTCGCGGACGCGGGCGCGGCCGACTCGACGTTCGATGCGTCGAGCCGCAACGCAATCACGGGCGCGGCGAGCTCGATGCGATGCAGCCGCTCTTTCAGCAACCGCATCAGATGTTCTTCGCGCCAGGTCGGCTCGCCGAGCGCGATGTCGATCGTGGTCGGCTCGATCGCATTGCGTCCGCGCTCGTGTTCGAGCGACAGGCGAATGCCGCTGACCGCAAGCTGCTTCGCGCACAGCCATCCGCACAGTTGCACGACGAGCCGCTGCGCGCCGAATACCGCGCCATCCGCGTGTTCAAGCCGGTCCGGCATCTCGATGCGCGCCGAGAACGTGGGCGGCAGTTCGAGCCAGTCGAACAGTTCGGGCGCGGTCCCGAACGCGCGGTCGAGCGAGTCGAGCAGATGTTCGCCGCAGCGGCGCTGCAAGCCGGCGCGGGGCAGGCGGCGCAGATCGGCGATGCGCTCGCAACCAAGGCCCGTGAACCAGTCGGCGAACGGGCGGACTTCGGGCACGGCGAGCATCGGCAGCGCTGAGAGGCGCTGTTCGAGCGACGCGAGCTTCAGCACGCGGCGGTTGCCGAACTTCGCGAGCAGCCACGCGCCCTGGCCGGTCGGCGCGGCACTGATGCGCGCGGTGAAACCGAGCGCATCGAGGATGGCCTTGGCGTCGCGGCACAGCGCGAGCAGGCCGCCGAAGAGCCGCAGACTCGCGCCGATCTCGACGACCACCGTCGCCTCATCGAGCAGCGCGACTTCGGGTGAGAAGCGCATCAGTGCGATCCCAACCTCGCGATGAGCCGCCGCCTCGCGGCCGCTGTCGCGCTCAACCATCTCGGTTTCCGGCGACAGCGTCAGCACGCCGCCGCGCTTCATGCCCGCACGCACGCCTGCCGAGCGCGCGGCGGGATCGGCCATGACCACCTTGTCTTTCTCCAGCACCGCGCAGCCATGCGCGGGCTCAGGCGACCACTTCGGTCTGAAGACCTCGAGCGGCAACTTTGGCAGATGAACGGCGAGAAAGACGCGCATGTCGGGAAAGCAGAACGGGTGTGGGTTGAAGGGGAATCGACAGGGGCTCTGCGCGAGCGGGCCCTCGTCGTTTCACGATGTCGATGGTGAGACCCTCGGCCGATGGCCTGAGCGCGAGCCGCAGCAGCGCGGGCGACGCGTCCTGCGCAGTGGCGAGCGGCCGCACCATGATGAACAGCGTCTCCGACGACTGCGCGGCCAGATGCAGGCGGCGCAGCGACGACGCCTGCGCGTATTGCGCCCAGAAGATCAGCGCGCCGCAACTGCCGGCGCGCAGGATCTGCTCGGCGGACCACAGCGCGTCGGCGGTTTTCGGCGCGTTGATGCGCAGCACCTGCTGCAGCGACAGGCCGATGTAGTTGAGCCCGAGGCCGTCCGGCGTGTGCGGCGGCTGCACGAAGGCGACCGGACGCTCGCCGACGGCGCTGAGCGCCGGCTGCAACAGCCGCAGTTCGCCGACGCCGGCCTGCTGCACCAGCAGATCGACCAGCGCGCCGAGCGGCCAGCCGCCGCCGGGCAATTCCGCCGACAGGGCCGGATAGCCGGTATCAACGCTGCGGCCGCGGCCAGCGCCAAGCTGGGACGCCCGCCACAAGGACGGGTGAATGGCTTCCGGTGCTGGCAGGGCGGTTGTCATTTGCGAAAATACCTGTATGGATATACAGTATCCTACATCGTTTTTAAGATATGGCGAATAGGCACTTTTTTCGGGAGCGGATGAATGGACATGCGAGTGCGCAAGCCGGCCGGGCATCCAATGCCCGAGATCGCGGCGTTCGTGGCCGAACTGAAAGCGGCGTTCGGCGAGCCGGGCATCGATGAAGCGATTCGCCGCGGCAAGGCGGGCGAGCCGAGCTTTCATGCTCGGGAAAACGGCCGCTCGGTGGGAACGGCGCGGCCGGCCGAGGCTAACGTCTGGCGCGTGGATCGCGCGGTGCGCGACCGCCACTACTGCGAGGGTTGCGACGGCTCGTGCGTTGGCAGCGCGAAGTCGTGCCGTCCATAATTGCAGCGGCCCTCAACCTCGGAGAACCCCATGCTGCGCACGTACCTCGGAAGCTGCCATTGCCAATTCGTGAAGTTCGAGGCTCGCATCGATTTCGACAAGGGCACGTCGAAATGCAATTGCAGTTATTGCAGCAGGCTGCGATTCTGGCACGTGCAGGTTCGCCGCGAGGACTTTCGTCTGCTTTCGGACGAAGCCGCGCTCAGCGAATATCAGGGGAAAAATGCGGTCGCGCATCATCCGTTCTGCCGGCGCTGCGGGGTCCATGTATTCGATCGGATCGATATGCCGAACGGCACGGGGTATCCGTATATCAACGTCAACATCATGTGCATCGATGAACTCGATCTCGATGCGGCGTTGAGTGCGCCCGTGATCTATCGGGATGGGTTGCACAACGACTGGGGCAATCCGCCCGAGCAAACGCAGCATCTTTGATCGCTGCGTCTCCTGAATAATGCAAAATAATCGGTTTCCAAGATGCGGAGACCGGTCGTGGGCGTCAACTTCGACTTGAACGACTTGCAGGCGTTTCGCGCGGTGGTGGAACTGGGCAGCTTCCGCAAGGCCGCCGAGGCGGTGAGCATTTCCCAACCGGCCTTGAGTCGTCGGATCGACAAGCTCGAGGAAGCGCTCGGCGTGCGTCTCTTCGAGCGAACCACGCGTAGCGTCACACTCACAACTGTCGGCCGCGTGTTCGCCCCGAGCGCGGAACAACTGCTGGATGACCTTGACGTCGCACTGCTCGGCATTCGCGATGTTTCATCGAGCCGCCTGGGTCATGTGACTATCGCGTGCGTGCCATCGGTGGCGTACTACTTTCTGCCGAGCGTCATCGCGAGCTACCATCGCCGCTTTCCACGCATCCGGGTCAAGCTTCTGGATGCGAGCGCCAACGAGGTGCTTGGCGCCGTCATCAGCGGCGAGGCTGATTTCGGCGTGAGCTTCATGGGCAGCCAGGAGTCCGAGATCGAGTTCAAAGTCCTGCTGCAAGAGCGGTTTGTTGCTGCTTGCCGCCGCGATCATCCCCTCGCACGCAAGAAGCGCGTGACCTGGACCGAACTTTACGAGCACGATTACGTCTCGGTCGACAAGACTTCCGGCAACCGTCTGTTGCTCGACCAGGCGCTCTCGAGCGTCGCGCCACGTGCGCCGAGCGTCTGCGAGACGCGACACGTGACGACCATGCTCGGGTTAATCGAAGCGGGGCTCGGCGTCGCCGCCGTGCCGTCGATGGCCATGCCCGGACATGACCACCCGATCCTCACGAGCGTGCCGCTCGTCGAACCGGTGGTGAGACGACGCGTGGGAATCGTAAGACGGCGCGGACGGCCGCTCACACCGGCCGCCCAGGAGTTTCATCGGACGATCATCGAGATGAAGCGCGCCGGAGCCGCAAGCGGTGATGCCGTGGGCAATAACGTAACGGCGACAGTCAAGACAGGAAGGAAGACCGCATCGTGAGGCTGGCAAGACCGCTTCGTCCGCTCTATGTGCAAGTCCTGCTGGCCATGGTGATCGGCATGATCCTCGGCCATTTCTGGCCGGCAGCGGGCGCGCTGCTCAAGCCGCTCAGCGACGCGTTTCTCGGGCTCGTGCGGATGATGGTCGCGCCGATCGTCTTCTGCACGATCGTCTCGGGCATTACGTCGCTCGCCAGCGGGAAGGCCATCGGACGCACGATCATCCGGGCGCTGGCGCTCTTTTATTGCCTGACGGCCGTCGCGCTTGTGTTCGGACTCGGCATCGCGTTCGTGCTGCGACCTGGCGCGGGCATGCACATCGACGTACATCATCTCGATTCGAGCATCCTCGCGCAATATACGAAGCACGCGCAGGCGGGCGGACTCGTGGCGTTCGGCTTGAGCGTGATCCCGGAGACGATGCTCGGGGCCTTCGAGAAGGGCGAGGTGCTGCCGGTGCTGCTGCTCTCGCTGCTGTTCGGCTTCTCTCTGAATTCATATCCGCAGGCCGGCCGGCCCGTGCTGGCGCTCATCGACGGCGTCGCCCAGATCCTGTTTCGCGTCCTCGCGATGATCATGCGGCTCGCTCCGCTCGGAGCGTTCGGCGCGATGGCGTTCACGGTGGGCCGCTTCGGCATCCGCTCGGTCGGCTCGCTCGGCATGCTGATGGTGTCGTTCTACGTCGCATGCGTGATGTTCGTTGCGCTGGTGCTCGCGCCGCTCGCGCGGCTGCACGGTTTCGCGCTTTGGCGACTCCTGCGCTACATGCGCGAGGAATTGCTCATCGTTCTCGCGACATCGTCGACGGAGCCGGTGCTGCCGCGTTTGATCGGGAAGCTGGAGGCGCTCGGTTGCGACAAGGGCGTCGTCGGGCTCGTGCTGCCCGCGGGCTATTCGTTCAATCTGGACGGCACCGCGATCTATCTGACGCTCGCCTCGATGTTCATCGCTCAGGCGTGCGATGTGCCGCTATCCGCGTCTCAGACCGCGACGATGCTCGCCGTCATGCTGCTCACTTCCAAGGGCGCGGCCGGCGTGTCCGGCAGCGGGCTGGTCGCGCTCGTCGCTACGCTCACGGTGATTCCGGACTTGCCGGTTGCCGGGGCGGCGCTGCTGGTGGGCATCGACCGCTTCATGTCCGAGGCGCGCGCGCTGACGAGCGTCATCAGCAACGCGTGCGCAGTGATCTTCGTTTCGATGTGGGAAGGCACGTGCGATCGAGCGCGTCTCGCACAGATGCTCAGGGCGCCCAAGCCAGCCCGCCCGGACGTCGCGAATGATCCCGCGACAGACGCCTTGCGGTGACGGGAATGCTGGCTGAGGCAAGCCTTCCCGTGGTTCTGCCTCAATGCGCCAGGACGGAATCGAGCCCGGTCGATTTCACTTCCGTTTGTACATCGGGTGAAGCAAGATAGTCGAGAAGCGCTTTCGCTTCCTTCGGATGCCGCGCACCGACGGGAATGCCGGCGGCGAAACGCGTGACGGACTGCAGAGACTCGGGAATCTTGCCGACGAACGTGGCGCCCTGGACGGGCAGCAATTCGCTCACCTGCTGGAAGCCGATTTCGTAGTCCCCGTTTGCCACCACCGACGCCACCGGAATCCGCGGGATCATCTTCGCCTTCGACCTGACCTGATCCTCGATGCCCAGCTTCTTGAACAGCTCTCGCTCGATATAAACGCCGCTCGCGCTGTCCGAGTAGGCGATCGACTTCGCCTGCAACAGGGTCTGCCTGAGGCCCTCGGGGGAGCTGATGTCGGGCTTCACCGCCCCTTCGCGCACGACCATGCCGATGCGCGAATCGGCCAGCTCTACCCGCGATCCGGGGATGACCTTGCCTTGCTTGATCAGCTCGTCGAGTGCGTAGCCGACCATGATGACGGCGTCCGCGGGCTCGCCGCGCTCGAGCCTGTTGGGGATCGCTTCGGGCGATTTGCCCATCGAGGGCCCGAGCGAGGTGTCGAGCGTGTTGCCAGTCTGGGACGCGAACCTCGGGCCGAGCACCTTGTACGCGGCGGTGAAGCCGCCGGAGCTCATGACGTGCAGGTCGGCGGCCTGCACGTTCGCCGCAGCGGCCGAGCTTGCGACGAGCGCCGCGGCGCAAAGTTTCAGAAGCAGATTTTTCATGGTCATGGTCGTGTGCGGTTGCGATGGATGCGGGGCAAGCGCATCAGTGCGCCGGCGTCAGCGTTACTGCGCGGCGGCGATAGAGCGCGAACGTCGCCAAAAGCGCGCACGCTGCGGCGAGGCTCATCCAGTATCCGGGCGCGGCCTTGTCGCCAGTCATATGAATGAGCGCCGTCGAGATCGCTGGCGTGAAGCCTCCGAACACGGCCGTCGCGAGGCTGTAGGCGAGCGAGAACCCGGCAACGCGCACCTGCACCGGCATCACTTCCGTGAGCGCGACGACCATCGCGCCGTTATAGATGCCGTACATGAACGAGAGCCAAAGGAGGACGAGCAGCATGTTGACGAAGCTCGGCGCGTGAGCGAGCAGCGACAGTGCCGGGTAGGCGGTCGCGATGGCGAGCACCGTCATGGCGACGAGGAGCGGCCGGCGGCCGAGCTTGTCGGAGAGCGCCCCGCCGATCGGCAGCCACACGAAGTTCGATACGCCGACACACAGCGTCACGAGCAGGCTGTCGGCGGTGCTCAGGTGCAGGACCGTCTTGCCGAAGGTCGGCGCGTAGACCGTGATGAGGTAAAAGCTCGTGGTGGTCATCGCCACCAGCATCATGCCTGCGACGACGACGGCCCAGTTCTGTACCAGCGTGCCGAATACTTCCTTCATGGTCGGACGATGCTGGCGCGCCTTGAACTCCTGCGTTTCCTCCAGATTGCGACGCAGCATGAAGATGAACGGCACGATCATGCAGCCCACGAAGAACGGCACGCGCCAACCCCACGCTGCGATGGCCGATGCGCTCAGCCACTGATTGAGCCCGAAGCCGAGGCCCGCGGCGACGACGATCGCCACCTGTTGGCTCGCGGACTGCCAGCTCGTGAAAAACCCTTTGCGGCCGGGCGTGGCCATCTCGGCAAGATACACCGACACGCCGCCCAGCTCCGCGCCCGCCGAGAAGCCCTGCAGCAGCCGTCCGAGCAGCACGAGCGCGGGCGCCAGAAGTCCGATCGTCGCGTAGCCCGGTACGAACGCGATCAGGATCGTGCCGCTCGCCATGATGGAAAGCGTGACGATGAGGCCCTTGCGGCGGCCGACGTCGTCGATGTAGGCGCCGAGCACGATCGCGCCCAGCGGGCGCATCAGGAAGCCGGCGCCGAACACGGCGAATGTCATCATCAACGAGGCGAACTCGCTGTGGGCGGGAAAGAAAACGTTGGCGATCTGCGTGGCGTAGAAGCCGAACAGGAAGAAGTCGAACTGCTCCAGGAAATTCCCGGCCGTTACACGGAAAACCGTGGCGGCCTTCGAACGTCCGGTGGAAAGGTTAGACGAGGGGTGCATCGAGGTGTCTCCTGAGATCTTGAAAAGACGCGGTGGTCCGGCCGATTGTGATTTTGGAAATATTGGCCTGGAGGCGGCAAAACGATAAGTGCAACTTTCGGAACGATTGATGTTCTGCCGTTATCAATCGCGGCCCTGCCGTCGCCACCGCGCCGCGCAACGCGAGCACGGCGGCGGCCGTCAGAGGTCTTTTTTGTCACGCAACGAAGTGGCATTGGGAAGCGGCCGTGCGCGTATCCATATTGCGTCCGCGGTTCAGGTGATCGTCAATTTCAGCAGCGCAGCCGAGCATACGCGGATAGAGAAAGATCGTGAACGCGGCCGTTTCGAGATCCGCCTCGCTGAACGCTCCGCGCCTGAGCGGCTTCCACAGCATCTTGAGCAGCAGCGCGGCGATCACTGCGTCGACATTGACGCAATAGACGTTACGCGACACGCCGGCATCGAAAAGCGCCTGAACGAGCGCGCGGTAATACGCATGGAACACGTTGTACTCTCCGCGAGCTTCATAGAGGTTCGCTATGAAGACTTCGCGCGGGTCGTGATTCACCGGCTTGTCTTTGAAGACCGGATGATTCACACCCGGAAGTTTCGCGATGTCAAGACTGCCCGCATGCTTCTGGCGTGCCTTGTACTGCGCGTAACGATCGACGGAGCGGCGCGCGAGCGCTTCCAGGTCGACGGCATGGTGCGCATCGGAAGGATCATCGAGGCCGCTGTCGCGGAACGCCTCGTTGAGAAACGCAATGCCTTCATAGCCGTTGCCGCCATGCGTATAGCCGGTGTGTGTGAGGAACCCCGCGAGCGCCTTGTTCAACTGCACGCGCTCGGGGCTCTCGGGGCCGTCTGCGGATACCGCGCCCTTTGCGCCCTGTGCCGAAATCGCGCCTGGTCCGTTTGTCAGCAACAAGCCGGCGAGCGTCCTGAAGGCGAACAAATCGTCGGCGGTGGGTTTCAGGTTGAGGAGCGCCGCGAAAGCGATTTCGGTCACGGTGCGCTCGCCAAGCAGCTCTTCGGTGGCGAAGCCGCAAAAGCCCTCGGAGCTGTGGCGCGAAGCATCCGCCGAAGCGCCGATCATCGTGCCGAAGAGTTTCGTCCACCACGGCAGACTTTCCGCCGTCAGGCGCGAGATGCGCTTGCGCATGAGCGGACCCCAGGCGAGCGTCGTCGTGATGGCCGCGAGAACGGCTTCCGAACGCGGATGTCCCGGGCCGCGCGCCAGCCACCGGATGATTGCGGAACTCACGCCGCGCGCGGCGAGCGCCGCGAGCATCGCTTGCGCTTTCGGGTCGGGTTCATCGGAGAAGAGCGCCGCGCTGCCGGTGGTATCGACGGCATCGGTATCGAAAGTCTCATCGAATGCGTCCGTGAGCCTGGCTGCCGCGAAGCGGTCGATCATGAGTGCTGCCGCCTCACGCGCGGCGCGCTGACGAATCGGCCCGACGATCGCCGCCGCAGCCGCGAGCACGGCGTTGGGCGCATTGCCCGCCTCGCGCGAAGCCTGCGCGGCCGCCAGTTCCGGCGTGCCGTGCAAGTTCACCGCCGCGCCAACCGCCACGTCGATGAGCTTCGCGTCGTTCGCTCCGCCCAATTCGTGCAATAGCGCGAGACAGACATTCGCTTCGAGCGAGTGGGTCGCCGCTTCGAGCATCGACACGCCGTGCAGGCTGCTCACCTGCGAGCTCGCATCCATCTGAGAGGCGCCCGAGGCATCCTTCATCGGCTGGCGCGGCAGGACCGCGCCTATATGGCTGTTCACCCGCGCCACCTGCTCGTTGTACGGCGCGATGGCTTCCACCACAGGCAGGGCGAGTTCATCGGGCAGTGCGAGACCCTGATCCGAGCCAAACCACGGTTTGAGCGCAAGGCTGCCTTCGGGCTCGAAGTCGGGCATCGTCGCGTTCTCGCGCATCACCGCCGTGAGTGCCGCCGGAATGTGCGCGATGTTCGTCACCACCGCGCCCTTTGCCGAGCAGCAGGGATCGTCCGGCGTGAAGAGCCGCTCGACGCCAAACTTCTCCATGAACCAGCGCTCTTTCGCGCGCGCATCGTCGGCGCCGCCCGCCATTGCGCCCGCGTGGCCCACCGCACGCGTGAGACGGCTCTTCCAGCGTCCCACCACGCACGCGACGACCGGTTTCGTGAATGCGGCGTCGGCCTCGTAGTAGCCGCCCGGCTCGCAGTACAGCACGGCGGCCTTGCTGCGCGCGTCGTTGGCGAGGGCGAAGGCGAATTCCGGCGCGGCATAGTGGATGTAGACGTCCTTGCCGCTGGAGACCACGGTCGACGTGCCCCAGCCGCTCATGCGCAGATATTGCGCGATGGTGGTGCTGAATCCGCCCGAGTTGGAAAAGATCGCGATCGAGCCCTGCCGCAAAGTCGCGCCGGGATCGTCGCCGCCGAGCGCGCCGCCGATGCGCACGCGCTGCCACGAATCCGCGACGCCCAGTCCGTTTGCACCAAAGATGTCGATGCCGGCCTGCTGGCCCATCGCTCGAATTTCCCGTGCGTCGTGCACCGAGATCTTCTCCGTGATGATGAAGATCTTGCGCAGATCGGGATTCACGCGGATCAATTCGGCTACGCCGTCGCGCGCGGCCGAAGGCGGCAGGTACACGACGCCGCAATTGAACCGGTGCCCGGCTTCGAGGCCTTCGCGCACGTTGTTGTAGACGGGGATATCGCCCGCGGGAGTCGCGAGCACCTGTCCGCCTTTGCCAGGCGCCGTGCCGAACACGACGTTCGCGCCCGAAAACGCATGGCTCACCGGCGTCACCTCCGACGACTCGCCGCCCAGTATGTTGAGCACGCATACCCGGTCTTCGCGCGTGGCGATGTGTGCGAGCGACTGGATGCCTACGAAATACCTGAAATGATTGTTTCCTTGCTTGACCACGTCTATCTCCTTATGCCACGTGCGTTTCTGCTTGCGGGTGCGCCTCGCGCGCGCCGATACGCGCCGCGACCTGCGCGCGTCCGCCCGATTGCATCCACGCATCGGCCTTGCGTGCGTACTGGATCACTTCGCTGATGTCGGAATCGAACCCGAAGAGGCGATAGGGCAGGCCGAGCGCATCACAGGTGTCGCGCAGTGCGGACATGCCACGCACGAGGTTCGGGCCGCCGCGTCCGAGGACGACATAGAGCGGCGTCGGACCGTGCTCGCTGAAGTGCTCGCGCAGTGCATCGGCCATCGCGCGCAGCGTTTCGTATATGTCGGTGTTGTTGGACTTGCCGCCGATGATGAACAGTACGTTGGACTGCTTCAGCCAATGTCGGAAGCAGATGCGCGCCACTTCCTTCATCTTTTCGTAGGGCGGATTGCCACCAAAATCCGACGAGATGATGGCCGCGTCACCCAACATCTCCGTGACGAGCGAATTGGCTCCGCCGCCGAACGTGGGCGCGAGGATCGTTCCCTTGTCGTTGATCACGTAGACATCGCTTTGACCCTGGTGAGTGCGAAGCTGATTGATCTCCTGCTCAAAGTCCGAGTAGTCCGCGGCGAACAGGTGAGCGGGCAGGCCGAGACGCGAGAAGCGCGGGTCGTCGCGATCGAATCCACATTTGAAGTCGCAGGCCACCGGAATGAGGCGCCCCTTCTTGTCCTCGCGCATGCGGATCGGATTCAGTTCGAGCGTCGTCATGCCGAAGTCGTGAAACAGCTCCCAGAGCTTGGGCAACTGCTGCACGAGCGGAGAAATGATCTCGCGCGGCGCACCGATCTCGCTCAGCGCATTGGCGACGACGAACGCTTTCAGGCCGGTCAACGCATCGAAGGGCACCATTGCGACGTGCCTGGGATCGACCTCCTCGATATCCATGCCGCCCCTATGCGAGAGCGTCATGGTCGGAGCGCGAAAGCGGGTGGAATCGGTGATTGAAAAGTAGACTTCGTGTTTGGCTGGTACTCCGGCTTCGAACGTCACGCCGTTCGCCTTGGCTCTTACGTGCCCCACGATATGCTCGGCGAAGTAGAGGCGCTCTTTCTCCGCAAGCGCGGTCTTGAGATCGGTCGCGCGGCCGAGCAATCCGGCCTTGCCCTTTTTGCCCACGCCGCCCTTGAATACCGGCTTGATGAAGATCTGCTTGTGACGGTCGATCAGCGACTTGATCTCTTCCTCGCTCGCCCCGGGCCCCAGCACTTCGCTGGCCGGAAATCCGACAAATTGCAGCAGGCGCGCGCCGTGCAGCATTCCAGTGATTTGCATATAGAAGTCTCCTGAATTTTCTTGCGACATGAACGGAAAGCGGCTTTGCATGCGACCAGTGCTGCGCTTCGCTCGCAGCAGGTGCGAGCGAAACCCGCGTCGTCGAGCGCGCGTGCTTGTGGCAGCGCGAATCAACGGCGACGTGTGTCGTGCAAAAGATGCGTCGGTGCGCAGCGCCGCGAACGTGACTCGAGCTCGCAGTCGGATGCGCTGATAGGAACGGCGTCACGCGCTTGCAGGTTCTTCTTCTAATGCGCTGTTCTTTTGAACCGTTTTCTCGGGCTTCTGTGACACATAGTTGCGCAAGAAGACCAGGAGTAGAAGTGCGATTTTTGGAAGCATTGATGCATGGGCGTTATCAATGCCAATGCTGCGACCGCGTGAAGGCAGGCCTTGATGAGGCCGGTTTCCCTGCAATTGCGCCGGTCAGGGGGCTCTTCGCGGATGGTGGGGCATGTCCGGCAGGTGGGCGTCCAGTCGATTGCGTTCCGCGGCGTACCGAATAGCAGGCTGGCAGCGCCCCGTCCAGGGAGTTGACATCGATCTGCTCCGGTTGAAATGTTCTCGCTGTTTGTTCGGGAGACTAAGAATACATGCGGCGGACAGTAGCTTGGCAGAGCTCCAACGTCGTTCAGCAATCGCATCGAATCAGCGAGCGAAGCGTCGGCAGATCCGTCGCGCGTGCGCCGTTTCGCGGCGCACCCACGGATCAGCGCTCAAGCTCGTGGCGCATAGACGTTGCACCAGCCTTCAGCGGCAACGGATTTGCCGGGGAACATCGGGCACGGTCCGGCGGCCTCACCCGCTGCGCCGGTATAGAAACGACAGTTCGCGCAGGTCTGGCCCGCGTGGTACTTGGGGAACTTCGCGGCGTCGACGCTGCTCGCTTTCGCACGATAGCCGAGCGAGCCGGCCGTGGCGTCGTTTTCATCGACGGGCGGCGGCGCGGCGAGCGCGAGGTCGGCGCTGGCGAGTGCGGCACACAGGCCGGCGGCCTGGAGAATGAAGTGTCTGCGATTGTGAGAGACCATGATGATGTCCTGAGAAAAGAAATGGGTCGGCCATGCCGCATTCCATTCGATCGAAGCGGCGTGGCATTGCAATGCAGTGCGATGCAATGTGTCAGTGGCGCGGTCCGGCGTTCAGCGGTGTGGTCGAGGATTGCGCGGCCTGCGCGGTCAGCTTCGCGTTGCCGGTGTCGTAGCCATTCGTATAGAGCAGGAAGGCCATCAGATCGGCGTACTCCTCATCGCTCATCTTGCCGGGATGATCCGCGGGCATGTTGGTCGACATGTACTGATAGATGCCGCCGATCGTCAGATGCGAGTTCGCCGCTGGCGCGAAAGCCGGTCCGATCAACGAGGGCGCCGTGTTGCCTTCGAGCTTTTCGCCGTGGCATTTCGCGCACGAATCGGCGTAGAGATGTTCGCCGTGGGCGACCTGATCGTGATCGAACGATGGTGCCTCGGTCGTCGCCGCAACCTTGATGAAGCCGCCGGCGGCCGGCATGCCGCTCACGCGCCATACATTCGCACGCGGCGACGGCTGCGTCGGGCCGTCGAGATAGCGTGCGGGACTGCGCACGAGGCTCGCGCGAGTGGTCGCCGAAACGGTCGCGATCGTGGCTGGTAACGCCCAGTTGCGCGTCAGCGCCGCGAGCCGGCCATCGCTGCGCAAGCGCGCGAGCGCGCCGTCGATGCGCTTTTGCATCTGCTGCGTGCCGGGTCCCGACGCGAACACGAGATTCCAGTCGGCATAGGGCGATTCGGCGACGGCGACGTCGAAGTGCTGCTGCGGGTGCGCACGCCGATACGCCACCACGGCCGGGTACCAGACGATCGCGCGCTGGGCGCGTCCTTTCGCGACGGCGTCGACGGTCAGCTTGGAGGTGGTTTCCAGATCGAAGCGCGCGTTCTTCTGCTCGACCGCGATCAGTTGCGACGGGCTCGACCAGGTGGCCGCAATCGTGATCTTGCCGTCCGGTGCCGCGACGCTGGTGTTGGCCGCATGGTCGCCGCGCAGCGCAATGCTGACATAGCCGGAGTGCAGATAGCCCTGGGAAAAGAGTAGCTGGGAGTCGGAGCCGTCGGCCACGCTCGAACGCGGAAAGCCCGCGATCACATCGCAGTCGCGCTGCAGCGATTTCGACAGCTCGCGAGCGGAGATGCCGTCGTCGTCGCCGTTGTCGTCGATGCCGCGCGACGCGAAGGTCGCGGCGATGCCCGCGGTGCTCAACACCGCGCGTGCAACGGACTTGTCCAGCTCGGCCGAAGGGCTGCCGGGCATCGTGCATACGCGGACGCTGGATGGCGTCTGCGCCGCCGCATGGACGGCAACCTGCGCGGCGCCGGCGACGAGCGCGCTGGCGAGGGCAACCTGAGTGAGTCGAATGTTCATGATGGTGCGTTCCTGTGATGGCGGGAACACCGCGCCCGCCTGAACTGCGTGCGGGCGCGGAGAGACGCAGCTGCGAGAGTCGGAGGTGCAGCACGATGCGGGTGCAGTGGCTGCGTTCAGCTGCGATCGAGCGCGAACACATACAACGTGCCGCCGCGCGGAACGTCCTTCGCGACGTCGGCCATCGGGCCGCCCCAGATCGGATTCGCACCGCCGTAGCCCGCGAGCACGGCCACGTATTCCTTGCCGTCGACTTCGAACACGGAAGGTTGCGCGACGATGCCGCTCGCGAGTTGCGGGCTCTCCCACAACACCTTGCCCGTCGTCACGTCGAACGCGTACAGATGGCCGTCGAGCGAACCGCTGAAGGCGAGGCCGCTCGCGGTCGTGGCGACGCCGCCGTTCCACGGCATTTTGGTCCAGTGACCCCACAGCTTCTTGCCGGTATTGACGTCGATGGCTTGAAGCTCGCCATAGCCCTGGCTGCCCGGTTCGGGCTGAATCTCGAAGCCTTCGCCGAGGTAGGGCAGGCCCTCCATGTAGCTGACCGACTTGCCGGACAGGCTCATGCACGCATGCAGCGATGGCACCACCGCGATGTGCCGCTCCGGATCGTAGGAGGTCGACCACCAGTTCTTGCCGCCGAGAAAGCTTGGGCAGGTGTTGATCGTCGTGCCGGCCTTCGGAAACCGGCTGGCGTCCTGAACCGGTTTGCCGTCGGCGGTGTAGCCGGTCACCGACAGCGCCTTGACGAACGGCTCCGCGTAGATCAGCTTGCCGGTCTTGCGATCGATCGCGTGGAAGAAGCCGTTGCGGTCGGCATGGATGATCGCGTCATACGGCTTGCCCTTGTAGCTGATGTTGGCAAGCACCGGCGTGTTGACGCCGTCGTAGTCCCAGGTGTCGTTGTTCGTGTACTGGTAGTGCCACTTCAGCTCGCCGTTTTTCGGGTTGAGCGCGAGCAGTGAATCGGAGTACAGGTTGTCGCCCGGACGCAGCGCGGCGAGCCACGGCCCCGGATTGCCGACGCCCCAGTACAGCGTCTGCGTGGCCGCGTCGTAAGTGCCGGTCAGCCACGCCGCGCCGCCGCCATGTTCCTGCATGCCGTCGGGCCATGTGTCGCTACCTTTCTCACCGGCACTCGGGATCGTATAGCGCTTCCAGATGATCGAGCCGTCGTCGGGATTGAGCGCGGCGATATAGCCGCGAATCCCATATTCGCCGCCCGACGTGCCGACGACGATCGCGCCATCGAGCGCGAGCGGTGCAAGCGAGAACGCGTAGCCGAGACCCGGCTCGAACATCTGTTTCTTCCACACGAGGTTGCCGCTCTGCGCGTCGATCGCGGCCACCTCGCCGCTCAGCATCGCCACGTAGACGTTCTTGCCATACAGCGCGACGCCGCGATTCACGACATCGCAACAGGCGGTCTTGAACGATTCCGCGCCGAGCTTCGGCTCGTATTTCCACAGCTGCGCGCCGGTTTTGACATCGAACGCATAGACGTTGTCCTTGGGCGTACTGACGAAAAGGTACCCGCCGTTGACGATCGGAGTTGCTTCGAATCCCTGCTTGAGTTCCGCGGGGAAACGATAGCTCCAGGCCTGCTTGAGACCGGCGACGTTCGATGCATCGATCTGCTTCAGAGGGGAATGCGACTGGCCGCTATAGCTGCGGTAATAGGTGAGCCAGCCAGGGTCGCTTTGCGCTTGAGCGAGGCGCTCGTAGGTCACGGCGGGATAGTCCGGGGCGGCGCCCACCGGAGCCACGTTCAGTGCCATCGCGATCGCGATGCTCGCTCCAAGGACAGCCAGCCGGCCAGCGGCGGGCGAACGGTTCTTCATGGTCGTCTCCTGAATGTTTGTCGATGCAGTGCCGGGAGAGGCGTCGCCCCTTCGTTCCGTGTCGATCCGGATGCGATGCCGTTACTGCAAGTCACATGCCATTTTTGTGAGCGAGTCCGAAAGGGCGGCGCGCCTGAACGTGCGGCGGCATATATCGCTTGCGTGGCGTTCCATCTGTTGCGTCCCGGTACAACGCCGGGCGATGGAGTGTTGAGAAACAGCACAATTGCGGCGCTCGCGCACATCGCTCGGGGCGAGGGCGACGCCAGCAGCGCGGGTCGAGCGCCACTCGGGGTGACTCCGCATATCGCAACGCGCATCGATTTGCGGTAATACAGCCTCTTCGCTTCGCCGCCGTCGATGAAATGAATGGCCCGGAGCTTGCTTAAGAGAACGGAGAAAAGTCTGGCAAGGTACCAGGCTCTGCTGGAGGGAGACAATGCGCGATGACGTTCATCCGGCCGTGGCTCAGACGGCCGTCCGGTCCAATGACTTTCCCGCGCCGGCGATTCAGAAAGCGCACGAACGGTCCGAAACGTTTGGTCTGTGCGCGTCGGCGCGGCCGGATTACGAGGTTCTTTCGAACGCGGGACTCGTGCTCAAACGCGAGCAGAACCGGGTGCTGTGCGCGCACGCGATGCCGGTGATGGAGACGCTGCGCGAGCAGATCGCCAACACGCAAAGCATGATCGTGTTGACCAATGCCGAAGGGCTGATCCTGCATTCGATCGGCGACGACGATTTTCTCGCGCGCGCGGAGAAAGTCGCGCTGCGGCCCGGCGCGAACTGGGCCGAGGACCGCCAGGGCACCAATGCGATCGGTACGGCGCTGGCCGAGCGCTGCGCGATGGTCGTGCACGGCGACCAGCATTACCTCGCGGCGAACCGCTTCCTGACCTGCTCGAGCGTGCCGATTCTCGATCCGTATGGTGACGCGATCGGCGTGCTCGACGTGACGGGCGACTACCGCAGCTATCATCAGCACACAATGGCGCTCGCCAAAATGTCGGTGCAGATGATCGAGAATCATCTGTTCACGACCACCTTTCACGAAACGCTGCAAGTGTCCTTCCATAGTCGTCCGGAGTTTCTCGGCACGCTGATGGAAGGCATCGTCGCGTTCACGAGCGACGGACGTTTTCTGTCGGCAAACCGCAGTGCGCAGTTTCAGCTCGGCATGCCGCTCGCCGGGCTGCGCGCGCATACGCTGTCGTCGCTGTTCCAGACCACCAGCGCGCAACTGATCGATCGTGCGCGCGCGAGCCTCGACCCGCACCTGATGCTCAATCTGAGCAGCGGCGCGGTGGTCTGCGCGCGCGTGCAGTTCAGGCGGGCGTCGCTGGCCGAAGGCAGCCGCCCGGTCGCCGTGCACGAGGGCGCGCGGGCGGCGGCGCGCGAGGAGCCGCCGCAGACCGCTGCCGGGCTTTCACGTCTGAGCTATCTCGACACGGGCGACCCGCAGGTCGCCGCGGTCATTGCGAAGGTCAAAAGAGTGATCGGCAAGGACATTCCGATCCTGATCAATGGCGAGACCGGCACGGGCAAGGAACTGCTCGCGCAGGCGATCCACAACGATTCGCCGCGCCATGCCGGGCCGTTCGTCGCGGTCAACTGTGCTTCGATTCCCGAGACGCTGATCGAATCCGAACTGTTCGGCTACGAGGAGGGCGCATTCACCGGAGCGCGGCGCAAAGGTGCAATCGGCAAGCTGCTGCAGGCGAACGGCGGCACGCTGTTTCTCGACGAGATCGGCGACATGCCGTATTCGCTGCAAGTGCGGCTGCTGCGCGTGCTGCAGGAACGCGTCGTCAACCCGCTCGGCTCGACGCGCAGCATTGCGGTGGACGTCGCGATCATCTGCGCGACGCATCGGGACCTGCGCGTGATGATCGCGCAAAACCGCTTCCGCGAGGATCTCTACTACCGGCTCAATGGCCTCGTGGTGCGTCTGCCGCGTCTGCGCGAGCGGACCGATCTCGCGGTCGTGATCCAGAAGATGTTGCTGCGCGAATCGCTCGCGAGCGCAAGCGGGCAGCCGCTTCACGTCGCGCCCGACGTGATGGCGATGTTCGAGCGCTGTCCGTGGCCGGGCAACTTCAGGCAGCTCGGCAATCTGCTGCGCACCGCGGCGGCCATGGTCGACGCGGACGGCGAGATCCGGCGCGAGCATTTGCCCGATGACTTCTTCGATGACCTGCGCTGTGGCGTTGCGTCGAGCGGCGCGACGGATACGCGAGGCGCTGGCAATGCGTGCGTGCCGGAGTGCGCGCGCCTGCAGGACGTGACCGTATCTGTGATTGCCGCGGCGCTCGCGCGGCATGGCGGCAACGTTTCGGCGGCCGCGCGCGAGCTCGGCGTGTCGCGCAACATGATCTACCGGAAGATGCCCGCGGTCGAGCCGGGACGTACCGTGGAGGACTTTTGAGCCCATCGCGCCGTTTTCATCGGCGCTTCTGTTTCGCTCACGTGCTGTCACGCCGCTGTTGCATCGCGCAGCAGCGGTGCTCCAAAAATCAACACCGTCCATCTCCCGAATGCCCGCGCCTCGCATTACGACATCGGCATGTCCTTTGCTTTGAAGGGAGCGGCCGCGCATCGAGTGCGGTTTTTCATCCAATCGCAAACAAGGAGACATGCCATGCAATGGATTACCCCGTCGTATGCCGAAGTGCGTTTCGGCTTTGAAATCACAATGTATATCGCCAATCGCTGAGCGGGCTGCGGCGTGCCGCCCGCGCTGCACGTAGGGCGCCGCGGGCGGCGCAACGAACGACCATGAACACACTCTGCGATCGCAATGAACACGCGTGACTCGGATAGCGGCGTGCCGCTGTGCCCCCGCCTGCGAAGCGTCTTCCGCCTGCAGTGGGAAGCGGCGCAGGACGCCTACGTGCTGGTCTATGCCGAAGGGATGGTGAAGCTCAACGCCAGCGCCGGCGCGATCCTCGCGCGTTGCGACGGAGAACACGAGCTCGACGACATCATCGGCGAACTCGAACGGCTTTTCGGCACGTCCGAACTTGCGCCCGACGTCTACCGTTTTCTCGATCACGCGCGGCTGCGCGGCTGGCTGGATTGACCAGCCCCACGACTCAGTGCGCGCTGCCCGCTCTCAAGAAAGCCGCCACGCCCGCCGGGTCCCGGCGAGCCGTCGGCGCTCACGCAGTTGCGAAACGGATCTGTTTGCATAAGCGATCCGCATAGCTGCGTGGCATCTTTCCCATGCGAGCTCGCGTAGCTCACCCTCGATAGAAAGCGATGGCGTCGCGCTTGCACGACAACGATTTCGCATTCGTTGTCCGTGTGACCGTTCATGTCTGTGACACGCGCAAACGATAAATTTCGCGGGTCGAAGGGCAGGACCGCTCAGGATTTGTTTGCCACAGCATGAAGCCGATGCAATGTGCCGCAATGGACTGGAGTCAATGAGAACATCGCCATCCAGAATCGCCATCGCCGTCTCCGTTGCAACGTTGTCGCTCGCCACCGGGGCGAATGCACAACAGACTCAAACCGCGGCCGCTCAACAGACTGAACCACCGGTCACTCTAGGACCCATCGTTGTCAATGCGACGAGACCAGCGGCCGCTCCCGATAACGTGGACGACCCCGAACAGATCGTGAGCGTTAGCAAGACCGGCACGCCGCTCGGCGACCTGCCGATGAGCGTGGAGGTCGTTCCGCGCGGAATTCTCGACGAACAAGGCGCCATGTCGTTGCAGGACGCGATCCGCAAAGGCAACGTGTCCGGAGTGAACTACGGCGGTACCGATTCGAAGGGCTTCACCGACCACTTCATGATCCGTGGCCTGCAGGCGCAGACCTATGACGACGGCTTTTCGGACGGCGACCAGGTCAATGGCCCAATGCATTCGCTGCTGGGCGTCGAGCGCATCGAGGTGCTCAAAGGTCCGGGCTCGGCGCTGCTAGGCAGCGGCCCGCCGGGCGGCTCCATCAACCTGATCCACTACACGCCGTCCGCACAGTTCCACTGGGGCGGCGATATCCAGGCCGGCTCTTTCGGTACGGTCAACGCGAGTGGCTACGTCACCGGTCCAACCGGCATCGACGGACTGGACTATCGTGTCGACGCCAGCGCCAGCCGCTCGGACGGCTACCGCGGCCTGGCATCCTGGAATAGGGAAATCCGGCCCGATCTGCAGTGGAAAATCGGCGACCACAAGGTCGAATTCTCGATCGACGCGCAACAGTACATGGCAACGCCCGACTCATACGGGATCATCTACTACAAGGGTGCGCCGATTCGCAATGTCCCGTTCAACGCCAAATATTCGACGCCATTCGCGAACGCGCACGGCAACTACCTCCGTGCCACGCTGACGGACGAGTGGCGCGTCACCGACTACCTGACGATCAATAATCGCCTGTCCTACATGCACCACACGCTGGACTTCTACAGCAACGGCGACAGCACGCACGCGAAGGTCAAGGGCAACGCATTCGTCGGCCGCCAGTTGCGCGATCAGGACGATTCGCTCAACACGTTCGACTACCAGTTGGAACCAGTCTGGAAATTCTCGACAGGCAGCGTCCACCATACGCTGCTGACCGGCTTCGAATACCTGAACCAGGATCTCAACAGCGCGAAGACCACAGCAGACCTTCCGGACATAAGCAACATCTTCGCGCCGGTGCCGCTGGAAACATCCATCGCAAGCCTGCACTTCCAGTGCGCGCCCTCTCACTCGTGCCAGAACGATCATGTGAGCGCGAACTTCTACAGCCTCTATGCGACCGATCAGGTGGACGTGACGGACAGGTTCAAAATCCGCGCAGGGGTGCGCAAGGACTGGTTCGGTACGTCGCTGACCTTGAACCCGGTCCCCGGCGAGCCGAATCGTACGGCCAACGAAGGCATCACGCTGGTTCCTGGCAACACGTACACGCGCAACGATGCCCCGACCAGTTGGAGCGCCGGGATGTTGTACAAGCTGACGCCGTGGATGACGCCGTACTTCGGCGTATCGCGCAGCTATCTCGCGAACTTCAACTCCGAAAACACGGCTTTTTCCATCGGCCCACCGGAATCAGCGCTGCAATACGAACTGGGCATAAAGTGGTCATTCGACGACGGGCGCTACGTGCTCAACACCGCGCTGTTCGACGTCAAGCGCGAACACGTGGCGACCCCGTACGGCGAGGACCAACTCGCGTTCGATTCGCAGCGCACGCGCGGCGGCGAGGCTTCGTTCGACGCGGATCTCACGTCGAACTGGCATGTGTACGCGAACTTTACCGGACAGCAGGCGCATATCACTTATAGTCCGGACACCCCGGGCGCGGTCGGAACCGCCCCGCAGGGCGTGCCGGCCTTTATGGCGAACCTGTGGACGACATACCGCTTCAGCCTCTTCGGCATGGCAGGTTTTCATACGGGTGCGGGCATCGACTACATGAGCCGGATGACGAACGGCTTTGCCAACGGCTACGACTGGGCACCGGCCTCCGTGATCGCGAACCTGCAGTTCGGTTACGCGGAGCGTCACTGGGGAGCCGATCTGAACATCGACAACGTCACCAACCAGCGCTACTTCATCGCCACCAACGTGGTCGGTGCCTACCTCGGCTCGCCGTTGGCCGCGTACGTTCGCCTGCACGCGGATTTCTGATCGTGCACGGCAGCGGGCGGCTGTCCATCTGGACAGCCCGCCCGCCGATGGCAGCTACCGTGCGTGCAACGCGACGGGCGTTGCGATACCGCCCGCCGCAAGCTCGGACGATATCGCTCGATCAATCGTCATCGTCGTCGGCCGCGGCGACCGTCTTCGTCCCCTCGGCAGAGCTCTTCGTGTAGATCGAATGCGGCGCCGGGTACGGCTTGTCTCCCATCACGCCGGCCCACAGCACGCGGTTGAAGAGCTCCGGCGGAACCCGATCTTCCTTGGAGAAATCGAAGCCCTTCGTCGCGTTTGCCCAGTAAGTCGCGTCATGCAGCGGATGAATGTCCGGACCCTGTGCATACTGATTGCCGTCGTTGCCGGCGGATGTCGGGCCGGTGGCCACATTGCCCACGTTCGTACCTCTCAGAATCGTCGACGCAACGGCAGTGTAGGTCCACGAACCATCCGAGCCAGTGTCGAAGACGTCGGCCATCGGTTGCGCATACGCGGTGTTCAGGTTGATGTGCTGGGTGCCGAGCACGTCTTCCATGGTACGGATCGCGTTCACCTGGCTGTATGCGGTGCTGACAACGGCGTTCTTCTTCACGTATGCGCCAACGACGTAGGCCGGCGCGCGGTGCGAGTCGACGTGATCCGAACCGGCCTGCGAGTCGTCCTCGACCACCACGATCAGCGTGCTTTTCGCGTACGGGCTGTGGGCGACCGTTTCGATCAGCTTGCCCACCGCGAAGTCGTTGTCCGCCTGCTCCTGTTCGGCCGTCCCCATCTGACCGACGTTCTGCGCATAGCTGCCGGTGTGATCGGAACCCATGCGGACGAATTCAAACGACGGCAGATCGCCGTTCGCGACGTACTGCTGGAACTCGCGGTTCCATTCGAGTTCGCGGAAGGTGTCCGGATAGGCCTGATCGAAGCCGCGGTAGTACGGGTCCGTCAGCGTGACGAGCGACGGCTTGAGCGGGTGCACCTGAATGTTGCCGGCGGCAAACGGGTTGAGGAGGGGGCTCGCGATCGTGCCGATCGAACCGGTGTTGTTGACCATGCCGCCGTAGTTGCGGACCGTGCCGCCCGCTTGCAGCACCGCGTCATAGATGCTCGCTTTCTGGTAGCCGAACGGCGCATCCGGTACCGAAATGTCGGCGATACCCGGCAGCGCGTTGGCCGTGCCGCCCGGCAGCGACGCCGTGACCGTGCTGTAGGCCCCGCCCGAGGCACCATCGCGCATCGCGGTGGTGGCGAGGCCAACCGGCAGACCGCGATTGGCGCCTTCGGATTCATACGACATGCCGCGGCTCACGCCAGCGTAGTTCTCCTGCTGCGACACTTCCTCGGTCGGCGTGACGTGCGCGTGCTGCACCCACGACCAGCCATCCATCGAGCCGTCGCCCGGATCGGCGAAGTTGTCGATCGTGACGAAGTTGCCAGCGATATTGTGGAAGTTCGGCGTGGTGGCCTTGCCATACATCGTCAGCGACGGATCACCGTTCGAGCCGTTGCCGAGGTCGCCGAGAATCTGGTCGAACGTCCGGTTTTCCTTGACGACATAGATCACGTGCTTGATGTGATCGTGCAGGAAATTCATCGTCTGGCGATCGCTTTGCGACTCTCTGACCGAATAGTGGTTGTTCTCGTCGACCTGGCTGGTCAGCCGGGCCAGCACGTCGCCCCTCGGGACCGGTGCGCTCACGAGGCTGCTCTGCTCGAGACCGAACTGGTACTGGGCCGTCGTGCCCGACGTGTAGAGCGGATTCGGGCCGGTGTTCGACTTGCCGTTGATGATGTACATCTGCGAGCCGTCGGCGCTCAGCGTGACGTCCTTGGGCGCATACGCGGTCGGGATCAGGCCGGTGACGTGGTAGCCCTCGTTGCCATCGAGCGAGATCACGGCGATCGAGTTGTCGCCGTTGTTGACCGCATACAGGGTTCTGCCGTCGCGCGATACGGTTACGTTGACCGTGTCGCGGCCGCTGTACTTCCTGTTGCTGCCGCTGCCGTGATCATTGCCGTCGCCGGACTGGCTAGCGATGTCGATCGTCTTTTCGACCCGGTGGCTGGCAGTATCGATGACCGCAACCTGGTCGGTATTCGCTACGGCGACGTAGAGCTTGGACTGATCCGGCGAGAGGGTCATTCCATAGGCATTGCCTTTCACCGGAATGCGAGTGATGAATTGCGGTGCGGCCGGGTTCGACAGGTTGAGCACCACGACTTCACGGTCGCGCACCGACGAGATGAACGCGGTGTCGTCGGATTTCAGCGAAACGGCCCACGGGTATTCGCCGCCGGCAACGCCCTGCGTGCCCGACGTATTGAACGGACGCAGATCGTATTCCGACATGACGGTGTTCGACGTCGTGTCGATGATGGAGATCGAGTCGTTGTAGTTGTTGGCAACGACGAGGATCCTGCCATTGCCGGAGAGAGCGAGACCACCAGCGTTCGGCTTCGCGCCCGACCCGACACCCTTGCTGTGATTCAGGGCGATGGCTGCGGTTTGTGACCATTGGGCCGACGCAAGAGCCGACGGGCGGCTATATACATAGACCGCGTCGTCCGCGCCGCCGGTGCCGTACAGCGTCTGGTTGCCATTCCATGCGAGGCCATCGAACGCATTGTTCTGGTGGATGGCCTGCACGAGTTTCGGGGTGGCCTTGTTAGCGCCCGACACGTCGTAGATGAAGATGTACTGGGTCGAGTCAGTCTTGTCCAGCGTGCTGTTGCTGGCACCCGTGTAGACGGTGTTATAGCCTGCCGTAATCACGGCGAGCGTGTTGCCATCCGGGCTGAGTTGTGACTTGATGGCGCCGCTGACGATCTGGGTCGGCTTTGCCGAAAGCTGCGGGTTGAGCAACTGCTGCACGGCACCCGGTATAGCTCGCGGGGAAATGAACTGCCCGGTCGGCAGAAGCTCCATGTCGCCCTGCGGTGCGGCAAAGGCAATACAGCTTGTCAATAGTCCTAATGCAAATCCAGATTGAATGAGATTTCGATGCATTTTGTTTCTCTCCAGAATCAAAACAAAATAGCCAAATTGGATTGGAATGGAATCATTTGTCAGGTCGGTTTGCCCTGATCGAGGATATGTGCCAGCGATTCGTCCAGGCGGGACGCATTGCAACGGTGCCGCTCTGGAGCTTTCAGCACGGCAACATTTAGTCAGTTTGGAATGTCAGTGGAATGACACGTTTGAAGCATGCGCATTCCGAATGAATTTTTCACAAAAAATTATCTATCGATTGATATGCAATCGTAATTTAAATGTAAAAATATTCTTGAAATAAAGTGCTCGTTCCGACATCGTGGCAGGAGCTGACTCGCAGGGCCAACAAGTGTGTAATATCGACTGCAACGTCTCTTTGGGAGCAATCCCATGCTACGGGTACTTGAGCCGGGCGACTACTTCGGCGCTACCACCCTGCAATACAGGGATGATGGCATTTCGGTCGTGGAGACCCAATTCGCAACGGATCTCATCATTCCGCAGCACGAACATGTGAATCCGTTTTTCTGTTTCGTGCTGGACGGACGCGGTACACGATCCTGGCCGTCACGCGGCGGCGAAGACGGGCCGATGTCACTGACGCTTTTCCCCGCAGCCGTACCGCACGCAAATTGCTGGTACGGGGCCGGCGGCAAGGCGCTCCATGTCGAATTTTCGTCTTCGTGGCTGGATCGGCTGGGCGGTCGGACCCAAGTCCTCGATCGCCCGGATGACTTCGCCAGCGGAGCTCCGTTGTCGTTCATGCGCCGTCTCGTCCGCGAGTGCCGTGAGCAGGATTCGGCTACGTCGCTAGCAGTCGAAGGGCTGGTACTCGAACTTCTTGCGGCGTGCGAGCGGGCCGTCCCGCGCGCGGCGACGGTTGGCGGTTCACGTCGATGGCTCGCTCGCGTGGAAGCATTGCTGCACGATCGTTTTCGTGAGACGTTGACGTTGGACGAAATCGCTTCGGACAGCCATGTTTGCGCCGACCACCTTGCGCGGGAATTCCGCAAGCACTATGGCTGTACTGTCGGAGATTACGTGCGCCAGCTTCGACTCGATTTTGCATGCGCTCAATTGACCGGTGGACGCCATTCGCTCAAAGCGATTGCTCAGGCCGCCGGTTTCGCCGATCAAAGCCACTTTACGCGCGTGTTTCGGCGCAGGATGGGGCTGACACCAGGCGCGTACCGCGCGCAGTTGCTCGAAGGTCGCTCCCGTACCAAAGATTGACGGTCCGGTACAAGACCAACAGAACTGGCAAGGCCTACAGTGGCTCGCATCTTCGACACGAACTGACGTTCACGGAGACTGATGTGAGCACCGATTCCTTTCCGTACTCGACCCACCTTAACGTCCTCTACTCCTTCGGCGAAGTCATCGACGTGCCCGCCCTCGTGGCGGCAAACGGCCATCCCTGGTACAACCAGACGCTGTGTCAGGTGGACCAGTCGGTAGTTCGGCTGGGGGTCGTGCAGGGCGAATATCATTGGCACAAACATGACGCGCAGGACGAATTCTTTTATGTGGTTAGCGGACGCTTCCTGATTGACCTCGAGGACCGGGTCGTCGATCTAGCCCCGGGACAGGCGTTTGTCGTGCATAAAGGCCTGCTGCATCGCCCTCGAGCGCCTGTGAAAACGGTGATCCTGATGGTCGAGGCGGCGGGAATCGTTCCCACTGGTGACACCTGATGCAGATCGTCAGCGAGGCTCGGTCAGCGGGACGGTCTGGCCAGTCGAATCCAGACCAATTCCGCCGTCGCATATGATGGTTTGCCCAGACATGAAGGAGTTCGAAATCAGAAACTCAATCGCCATGGCAATGTCGTCAGGCTGGCCAATTCGTCCTACCGGCGTTCTCGCCGCATAACCGGCAAAAGCGGACTCCTTATCTTGCTCCGACAGAAAGTCCCACCACGGCGTATCAATGACGCCAGGGGAAACTGCGTTAATCCGCAACGGGCGTAGCTCTGCCGCCAGGATCGGCACGATCGCGGCAATCGCCGCGTTCGCTGCGCCGAGGCCCGCTGTTCCGGGCATGGCCGAGTGTGCCGATACGGCAGAGAGAAAAGTGATGCTTCCGGTTTTCGCAATCGACGCAAGGGCCGCCTGGGCACACGCGAAATGAGGAAACACTTTCTCATCGAATCCCATACGCACCGCATCGAGACTGACGGCTGAAAACGGGCCGCCACCCTTGCCACTGCCGAGCGCGAGAACCAGGTGATCGATTGCGCCAATCTCGGCAAACGTGCCGGCGATGGTCGATGCATCGGATGCATCGAATCTCACCGTATTTGCAGCGCCGCGCAACGCGGCCTTCGCTTTGGCCAGTTTCGCCGAATCTCGCCCGGCAATCGTAACCGCGTATCTCCGGTCCAGTAGCCGGCTCGCTGTAGCGAAGCCAATTCCGGAAGAACCGCCGACAATGAAGACATGATGTGACATGGTTCAAGTTTCCGCTCTTTGAAAAATGCCGGGTTTCCGGAACCCGGGCGGACCGACATCGAAGTTCGATGTGTCAATGTGCCAGCGACGGGTCCGTCAACTGAAAGCTGAGCTGACGCAGTCGCTTGCGAAGCGCAGGGTTGTAGGCGTCGGGATGAGCTCTGGCGAGCCTCATGCCGTCGAAATAGAGGCCGGTACGGCCTTCCATTGCGGTGCTGGCCGCAAGATGAAGAACCGCGTCAGCACCTTGCTCGACCGTGCTCAGAGGCGTGATTCCCCCATCCCTCACCATGGTCGTATCCATGTATGTGGCCGGATGCAGACAATTCGCCGTCACGCCGGTCTGCGCCAGTTCGTCGGCCAGATCGAACGTGAACATGATTTGCGCGAGCTTGCTCTGGCAATAGGCCGCGGTACCGCTATAGCCGTGGCTCAACATCACGTCGTCGAAATCGATCGGGTGTTGTCCCACGGAAGCAACATTGACAATCCGCGATCTCGAGCCCTTCAGCAATAGAGGCAGCAGAAGCCTCGTCAGGGCAAAGCCCGCGAGGTAGTTCACCGCGAACCGCAATTCGATTCCATCCGCCGTGACTTGCCTGATCGAGCCACGCGGACCGGTCCCGATGCCTGCGTTGTTGATAAGCAGGTCGAGTCGATCGTGCGCGCGTCCGATCGCGCTTGCCAGCGATTGAACTTCCGCGAACGCAGACAGATCAGCCGGATAAAAAGTCGCTTTGCCTCCCGCATCCGCTATCTCGCGAACGACGGATTCGCCCCGTTCCATGTTTCGCCCGTGAACGAGCACATGCGCGCCCTGGGCTGCCAGCCGATTCGCGACGCAGCGGCCGAGTCCGTCGGTGGAGCCGGTAACCAGCACAAGCTTGTTCGTCATGTTCATGATTGAATAGACTGGAAGTTGGTTTCGTCTTCATCCTGTGCGCTTTGCCGCGCGACAAACAGTGCTGGATCGATACTGGTATAGGGAGCTACCACGATGACGATGAACGTCAGAACCCTCGCCGCCGAACGGCGCCGTGGTGAGCTAGGCGCATTCCTGAGGTCGCGGCGCGAGCACCTGAGTCCGGCCGCGGTCGGATTGCCGGACGGTTTTCGACGACGCACGCCGGGGCTGCGCCGCGAGGAAGTCGCGATGCTCGCGGACGTCGGTATCACGTGGTACACCTGGCTCGAACAGGGGCGCGACGTCCGCGCGTCCGAAGAGGTGCTGATCGCAATCGCGGATGCGTTGCGACTGGACGCCGTTGAGCGGCGGCATCTGTTCGTATTGAGCGATCGTCCGTCGCCGGAACTCCAGTCGACGAATCCGGAAAAGCTCGAGGAGCCGGTGCAACGGATGCTCGCCAGCCTGTCAGGCCAGCCCGCTTACGTCACTGGCCGTCGCTGGGATATCCTGGGCTGGAATCGGGCCGCCACCTTGGTATTTGGTGACTACGGGCAGCTTTCGGTGGATGAGCGCAATCTGATGTTCATGGTTTTCGCGAATGCGCGGCACCGCCGTTTGCTCGTTGACTGGGAGGAAGTGGCGCGTGCGTCCCTTGCGATGTTCCGTAACGACAGTGCCCGCTATGTGGGCGATCCTGATTTTGAACGGCTGATATCGACGCTGCGACACAGGAGCGACGAATTCAATACGTGGTGGCGCAGACACGAGGTGCTCAATCCGTTATCGAATATCAAACGCATCAGGCATCCGCGAAAAGGCCTGATGGTCTTCGAATACACCAGTTTCGCGCTGCTGGACGGCTCCGATCGCAAGCTCACCGTCTACACGCCGCTTGACGAATGCCGGACCGCGGACAAGCTGGACGCCCTCATCGTGTCCGCCAGGCGCGAGCTATAAAGCATTGAGGCAATCAATGCTGCGCGCGGGATGCCAGACTCAAACACATGAGGTGGACGGTGTCCTTTCCGAGCGCAGTCAACTGCGGGACTGAAGTTCGCAGCGCGATGCCCAGAATCTTCATCAGCCACGCCAGCGCGAATAACGCTCTCGCGCTCGCGATCGGACACTGGCTTGCCGATAACGGCTGGGATGATTACTTCCTGGACCTCGAGCCGGTCGAGGGGTTGGCTGCTGGGCAACGCTGGCAGGAAGCGCTCAAGTCTGCGGCCGACCGCTGCGAGGCCGTGCTGTTTCTGATTTCGCCCGCATGGTGTGACTCTCGCTCGTGCCTGGCTCAGTTAACCTTTGCCAGATTCCTGGGCAAGACAATCTTCGGTGTGCTCGTCGAGGCGACGCCGATCGACGCCTTGCCGAAAGAATTGACGGCGCAATGGCAGGTCTGTGACCTCACCGCCGGGACTCAACGCCAGAGCTTCCGGGTCTCGCATGACCCGCTCGTTTCGGCAACTGAAGTCTCGTTCGCTAAAGCGGGGCTTGCCCGGCTCGAGCTTGGGCTGCGACGAGCCGGCTCCGCTCCGTCGGGCTTTCCGTGGCCGCCGGCCAACGATGCCGAGCGCCCCCCTTATCCGGGACTGAGAGCGCTGGAGGCCGAGGATGCGGCCGTGTTCTTTGGCCGGGACACGGCGGTATTGCGCGGGCTCGATACGCTACGCAGCGTCCGCGAGCAGGGGATCGAGCGGATGTTGGTCATCCTCGGCGCATCCGGAGCGGGCAAGTCGTCCTTTGTGCGGGCCGGCCTGTGGCCGCGCCTGAAGCGCGATGACCGAAACTTTTTGCCGCTTCCCGTGATCCGGCCGGAGCGGGCTGTTGTTACTGGCGCCACGGGACTCGTCGTCAGTATCGAGCTGGCCTTTCAGGAACTCGCGGTACTCAGGACGCGCGCCGAGATCCGCCAGGCAGTTCAGACTCCTGATGGATTCGAGCAATTGCTTGGCCAGCTTCAAACGCTGCAGTGCTCGCGGCTCGGGTCAGATGCCGTTGCGCCGACCGTTCTGGTCTGCATCGACCAGGGCGAGGAATTGTTCAGCGCGGAAGGCGAAGAGGAGTCTTCGCACTTCCTGTCCCTGCTTGCGAGGACGCTCGCCACGGCGCAACACGAGGGCATTCAGACGATCGGCAAACGGCAGCGTGCGCTTGCGGTCGTGGCGATCCGCACAGACGCTTACCAGCAATTGCAGAGCGCGCCAACGCTGCGCGGCGTGCCACCGCGTGTCTTCAGTCTCCCTCCATTGGAGCGCGCGGAATTCAAGGCGGTGATCGAGGGTCCTGCCGCGCGGGCTACCGCCGCCGGGCGTAAGCTGACGATCGAGCCAGCGCTGACCGAGCGGCTTCTTCGAGATACTGAAGGGTCAGACGCATTGCCCTTTCTGGCCTTCACGCTCGAGCGGCTATTTGCCGACTATGGCGCCACCGGAAGCTTCAGCGTAGCCGACTATCAGGCGATCGGGGGTATGCGCGGTTCCATCGAGGCCGCGGTCGAATCGGCATTTGCCGATCCCGGACGGGAGCCCGCCGTTCCAGCAAATAAGGCCGAGCGCGAGCGCCTGCTGCGCGATGGCTTGATCCCATGGCTCGCGCACGTCGAACCGCTGACGCAACAGCGCAAGCGCCGTGTGGCACGCTGGGATGAGCTTCCCGAATCCGCCCGTGCCGTCCTGAAGCGTCTCATCCGGTATCGACTGTTATTGCAAGACCGGCGCAAGGCCGAAGCTGGCAATGCGGAAGCCACCATCGTTGAAATCGCGCACGAGGCGTTGTTACGGCAGTGGCCTGTCCTTGCCGCCTGGCTCGACGCGGACGCGGATGCGCTCAAGACAGTCGCAAGCGTGCAGCGAGCGGCGCACGAGTGGCAAAAGCACGGGCAGGGGACGGCCTGGCTGGCCCACGCCGGCGAGCGGCTGACGAGCGCGGAGGCAATCCTGCAGCGTTCGGATTTCGAACGAATGCTGGGCACGGATGACCTTTCCTATTTGCGGGCTTGCCGCGGGCGCGAGGAGCGCGAGTCGCAGTTGCAGCGAATCGCTCACACACGGACAGCGTCCACGCAGCGACTCATCCAGGTACTGATGGGCGTAATCGCGTTCATTCTGATTGCGACAGGGGGGTGGATCATTCATCAGACCCGGACGGTCGCACGCCAGACTTCTGTTGTGCTGGCGTCGGCGGCGACGTTGGCGAACGACGCGGGAATCTACGATCGCGCAATGCGCTTTGCGATACTGGCGATGCGCAAGAGTTGGCTCTCGCCGGGATCGGTTGACGCAGAGCTGGAGCTCATGCGCGGCGCGCAGGCATCAATGCAAATTGCGTTGCTCGGCGGGCATCAGGATGCGGTCGATTCCGCCGTATTCAGCCCCGACGGCAAGCGGGCGGTGACCGCGTCCTGGGATGGGACCGCGCGGGTGTGGGACGCGGCTACCGGCAAACAGATCGTGCAGCTCAGCGGACATCAGAGGCTGATTTATTCCGCCGCCTTCGGCCCGGACGGCCGGCGCGTGGTGACCGCCTCGGCGGACAGGACCGCGCGAGTGTGGGACGTGGCTACGGGCAGACAGATCGTGAAGCTCAGCGGGCATCGGGATCTGGTTTATTCCGCCGCCTTCGACCCGGACGGCCGGCGCGTGGTGACCGCCTCGGCGGACAGGACCGCGCGGGTGTGGGACGCTGCTGCGGGCAAACAGATCGTGCAGCTCATCGGGCATCAGGGGCCGGTTTTCTCCGCGGCCTTCAGCCCGGACGGCCGGCGCGTGGTGACCGCGTCCGCGGACAGGACTGCGCGGGTGTGGGATGCGGCGACCGGCCAGGTGATCGCGCAGCTCAGCGGGCATCGGGAACTGGTGAGCTTCGCGGCCTTCAGCGCGGATGGCCGGCGCGTGGTGACCGCGTCCGATGACAAAACCGCGCGGGTTTGGAATGCGGCGACCGGCCACGTGATCGCGCAGCTCGCCGGGCATCAGGGACCGGTTTTCTCCGCGGCCTTCAGCCCGGACGGCCGGCGCGTGGTGACCGCGTCCGATGACAAAACCGCGCGGGTGTGGGATGCGGCGACCGGCCACGTGATCACGCAGCTCACCGGACATCAGGGACCGGTCAGCTCCGCCGCCTTCAGCCCGGACGGCCTGCGTGTGGTGACCGCCTCCGATGACAAGACTGCGCGGGTGTGGGATGCGGCGACCGGACAGACGATCGTGCAGCTCATCGGACATCAGGGGCCGGTGAACGTCGCCGTCTTCAGCCTGGACGGTCAGCGGGTGTTGACTGCATCCCGTGACAGGACAGCGCGCGCGTGGGACGCGGGGAAGGGGATCTTGCTGCTCAGCGGACATCAGGAGCCAGTCGTTTTCGCCGCCTTCAGCCCGGACGGTCAGCGGGTGGTGACGGCGTCCCGTGATAGGACCGCGCGGGTGTGGGACGTCGCCACGGGCAAGCAGATTGCGCTGCTCAGCGGGCATCAGGGGTGGGTTGACTCCGCTGCGTTCAGCCCTGACGGCCGGCGGATAGTGACCGCGTCCGCGGATCAGACCGCGTGGCTGTGGGACGCGGCCGCGGGCAAACAGATCGTGCAGCTCAGCGGGCATCACGGGGCAGTTTTTTCCGCCGCCTTCAGCCCGGACGGCCAGCGGGTGGCGACGGCGTCCGCGGATGGGACCGCGCGGGTGTGGGACGCGGCCTCGGGCAAACAGATTCTGGTGCTCAGCGGGCATCGGGAGCCGGTCGATTCCGTCGCCTATAGTCCGGACGGCCAGCGGGTGGTGACTGCGTCCTGGGATGGGACCGCGCGGGTGTGGGACGCGGCCACCGGCAAACAGATCGTGGTGCTCAGCGGCCATCGCGGCACCGTTTTTTCCGCCGCCTTCAGCCCGGACGGACGGCGCGTGGTGACCGCGTCCGCGGATGGGACCGCGCGGGTGTGGGACGCGGCGACGGGCAAACAGATCGGCCAGTTCAGCGGGCATGAGCGGGCAGTGGACTCCGCCGCCTTCAGCCCGGACGGCCAGCGGGTAGTGACCGCGTCCGCGGATCAGACCGCGCGAGTATGGGACGCGGCGACTGGCCTGGTGATCGCGCAACTCACCGGGCACTTGGGAGCCGTGAGCTCCGCCGCCTTCAGCCCGGACGGCGAGCGGGTGGTGACCGCGTCCGCGGATCAGACCGCGCGGGTGTGGCCTATCCGATGGCTTATGCAGAATCGAGGGCGGAGCCTGGCGATGGCGGTGTGCAAGGAAAGGCTTGTGGGAGCAAACTTGCTCACAACCGGTGATGGAGCCGCCCTTTCTCTCGTACGCGGGCGCCGGGGCGAAAACGTATGTGGATCCTGATTTGCCGACCGGACGACAGGAGCATCGAATGAAGCCGACACGCAACGCCGATTCCGTCCCAGGCGAGTGGTACATCGACACAGCGTGCATCAATTGCGGTGCATCGCGTCACGTCGCGCCGGGGCTGATTGTCGAACGAAACGACAAGAGTGTCTTCTTGCGGCAGCCCGTTACGCCCGAAGAGCACGTCGACGCATGGCGTGCGGTGCTCGTGTGTCCTACGGCGTCGGTACGGAGTGAAACGAAGCAGCCTCGTCCGGGTGTCGCGATCTTTCCACAGCCGATCACGTCGGCTGTGTGGCGCTGCGGATTTAACGCGCGGTCGTCGTTTGGCGCGCACTCTTACTTTGCGAGGCGTCCGGACGGCAATCTGATGATCGACTCACCGCGCTACGCGGCGGAACTCGTGAAATGGTTTGATGAGAACGGTGGCATCGCGCACATCCTTCTATCGCATCGTGACGACGTCGCGGACGCAGATAAATACGCCCGTCATTTCGGCGCGCGCGTCTGGATTCACCGGGAAGACATGTCGGCCGCGCCTTATGCAACGGACCTGCTCGACGATGGATCGGCAACGGACATTGCGGTCGGCGTAAGCGCGATCCCTGTGCCCGGGCACACGCGCGGCAGCGTGGTGTACCTGCTCGACGACAGCGTGTTGTTCTCGGGTGATTCGCTTGCGTGGAGCCCGCGCGCGGGGGACCTCGTCGCGTTCAGGGACGCGTGCTGGTATTCATGGACTGAGCTCACCGAATCGCTTGGCAAGCTAGTCGCGTATCGCTTCGACTGGTTGCTTCCTGGTCACGGCTGGCCCACGCACTTGCCGGCCGATGAAATGCGTGCCCGCTTGCTCGCGGTGGTTGTTCGCATGCGGAGGGATTGATGTTGATGGGCTTTCGTGGCGAGATCGGCGCATGTGCCGCAATGCAGGTGGGGCTGAGAGCGTGGCCTGGCGCTCCGGAAGCCCAGCTGTGAATAACAAAAAACCCCGTAAGACGAGCATCTTACGGGGTTTCTCGAACTACTTCGGCTTACGCCGGAACAACTTGTGGTGCCCAGGAGAGGACTCGAACCTCCACGGTGTTGCCACCGCTAGGACCTGAACCTAGTGCGTCTACCAATTCCGCCACCTGGGCACGTCTTCAAGCTAGACCGCTATTTTAGCAAGATGATTAAGTTTGTCAATCTCTGCTTCAAACAAACTTGCTTTTCTCATCGGCCCGGTTGAACGCGCAGCGGAGTGATGCAACCGCTACCGAACCACCGTCCTGCTGATCCGGCAATCGAAATAGGAACAGCGATTTCGATTGCCAGGCCTTACACAAAAAAGTGAGCCGCCAGAAGGCGGCTCTACTTTCGAATCTGGTGCCCAAGAGAGGACTCGAACCTCCACAGTGTTGCCACCGCTAGGACCTGAACCTAGTGCGTCTACCAATTTCGCCACCTGGGCGGGTGATGAACTGCAAAGACCGCCATTATAGCGACCGATTCCGACCTGTCAAGCGATTTGCCGAACGCGTTTGAACCTCGCGGCGAGCCGGCGCACGACGCGTCCGAACCACCGGCGCAGGCCCGCGTGGCGCCCGACACGGGTGTTAGAATGCCTCGCAGTAGTTCGTTGGCACGATGCACATCCGGTGTCGCGACGCGAGTGTCGACATGCGATCAGCCAGACGCGCGTCGGCCTCGCGTTGAACGAGCCGAACCCAGGCAGTTTCCTGTGCTAATCGCAGTAGAGCAGTCGAGCAGAAGAGCAGCAAGCAGCAGGTGTAATGACCGAGGCAGCGCAGCCGCCTTACAGATGCAGCCGAGCGCAACTGCGCGCATTAAGCAAACGCCTTCCAGGCCGGACCACATCGCCGACCGACGTCCATGCAACGAGAAAAAATCATCGACAAGCCCTTGAGCAAATTTCCGTATCCGATTCCAAGCCGCGAAGAAATCCTCGGCGTGCTGCGCACGAGTGAAACGCCGCTTGCCGCGAACGACATCGCCGAAGCCCTGTCGATCAAGCGCCAGGAGCGCGAAGGATTTTTCAAGCGTCTCGGCGCGATGGAGCGCGACGGCCAGATCCGGCTCGATCAGCGCAATCTCTATCAACTGACTCATCCGTCGAACTTCGTCGCGGGCCGCGTGCAGGGCCATCGCGACGGCTACGGTTTCCTGATTCGCGACGACGGCCAGGACGACCTGTTCCTGCCCAACGGCGAGATGCAGAAGGTCATGCACAACGACCGCGTGCTCGCGCGCATCGTCGGCTATGACCGGCGTGGGCGGCCCGAAGGGCACATCGTCGAGGTCACGGACCGCGCGAACAAGCGCGTGATCGGGCGTCTGCTCAACGAGAACGGCGCGCTGATCGTCGCGCCCGAAGACAAGCGCATCGGCCACGACATCCTGATCACGCAGAACACCCGCAAGGCGAAGGTCGGCCAGGTCGTGGTGGTCGAGCTGACCGATTTCCCGAGCCGTCATTCGCAGCCGCTCGGCCGCGTGGTCGAAGTGCTCGGCGATATCGACGACCCCGGCATGGAAATCGAAATCGCGGTGCGCAAGTACGGCGTGCCGCACGAATTCAGCGAGGCCGCGCTCGGCGAAGCGGCCAAGCTGCCCGACGAAGTGCGCCCGGCCGACATCCGCCATCGCGTCGATCTGCGCGACGTGCCGCTCGTCACGATCGACGGCGAGGACGCGCGCGACTTCGACGACGCCGTCTATTGCGAGCCGGTCAAGGTGGGCCGCGGCGACGGCTTCCGCCTGATCGTCGCGATCGCGGACGTGTCGCATTACGTGCTGCCGCAAAGCGGGCTCGACACCGACGCGATCGAGCGCAGTACGTCGGTGTATTTCCCGCGCCGCGTGATCCCGATGCTGCCTGAGAAGCTGTCGAACGGACTGTGCTCGCTGAATCCGCAAGTCGACCGCTGCGTGCTCGTGTGCGACATGATCGTCACCGCGCGTGGCGACGTGAAGGCGTATCAGTTCTATCCGGGCGTCATGCATTCGGCCGCGCGGCTCACGTACACCGAAGTCGCCGCGGTGCTGACAAACACCAAGGGCCCCGAGGCGACCCGCCGTGCGGCATTGCTGCCGGAACTGCAGAATCTGTATGGCGTCTACAAGGCGCTGTTCGCGGCGCGCCAGAAGCGCGGCGCGATCGACTTCGATACGACGGAGACGTACATCGTCTGCAACGCGCAGGGCAAGATCGAGCAGATCGTGCCGCGCACGCGCAACGACGCGCACAAGCTGATCGAGGAATGCATGCTGGCCGCGAACGTGTGCGCGGCGGATTTCCTGAAGCGCAACAAACACCCGGGCCTGTTCCGCGTGCATGCGGGCCCGAGCGCGGAAAAGCTCGAGAACCTGCGCACGTTCCTGCGCGGCATGGGCCTGACGCTCGGCGGCGGCGACACGCCGCACGCGAGCGACTACGCCGCACTGATGGCGCAGATCCGCGACCGGCCCGACGCCTCGATGCTGCAGACGATGCTGCTGCGCTCGATGCAGCAGGCGGTCTACAGCCCCGACAACATCGGCCACTTCGGTCTCGCCTACGAGGCCTACGCTCACTTCACGAGCCCGATTCGTCGCTATCCGGACCTGCTCACGCATCGCGCGATCTACGCGATCCTGCAAGGCCGCAAGTATCAGCCGCAGCCGCCGCACGGCGTCGAGCTCAATACCGCGCTGTCGCCGCGCGCCCGCGCAATGCAGCAGGCCGACGAGGAAAAGCGCGGTGCCCGCGCTCGCACGAACAACGTGGCGATCTGGGAAGAGCTCGGGCTGCACTGCTCGGCCAACGAGCGCCGCGCGGACGAAGCATCGCGCGACGTCGAAGCGTGGCTCAAGTGCTATTTCATGCGCGACAAGCTCGGCGAAGAGTATGGCGGCATGGTCAACGGCGTCACGTCGTTTGGCATCTTCGTGCAGCTCGATTCGCTGTTCATCGAAGGTCTCGTGCATGTGACCGAACTCGGCTCGGACTACTTCCAGTACGACGAGATCAGGAACGAGCTGCGCGGCGAGCGCACCGGCATTCGCTACCGGCTGTCGGATCGTGTGCGCGTGCAGGTGAGCCGCGTCGATCTCGACGCGCGCAAGATCGACTTCCGTCTCGTGCGCGATACGCCGATCAAGCCGCCTGCGGCGCGCGGTATGGCGGCGGACAAGGGTGAAGGCGCTGGCCCGCGAGTGCGCGTGTTGCCGTCGGCGGAAAGCGGCGCGTCGGTGCCGGGGCTGCGGCGCAAGAAAGCCGCGCCCGCGCAGAGCGTGGCGGTCAAGGAAGCGCGCGCCGCGCGCGGCGCGGCGAGGAAGCATGGCGTCGCGAGCAAGGCGGCGTCGAAGCAGGCACGCAAGAAGCGCTGAGGCTTTCACAGCGCCGGGACCGCGCGCAGCGGGCACGTGAACGCGTGCCGGTTGCGCGCGGTCTGCCTTTTGGTTTCATCTTCATCACAGTGGCGCGCGTTGAATGCGCGTCCAATCAAAGGTTGTTCAGTCATGGCACGTCATAAGGTTTTATACGGTTTCCACGCAGTGACCGCGCGTATCCGGCACGATGCGTCGACGGTCGAGGATGTCTATTACGACGCGACGCGCAAGGACCGTCGTATGACCGAATTCCTGCAGGCCGCGAAGGACGCGGGCGTGCGTCTGATCGCCGCCGACGAAACCCGTCTGTGGGGTCTCGCGCGCACCGAGCGCCATCAAGGCGTGGTCGCGCGCGCGGGCGATCTGCCGCTCGCGCAGAACCTTGCCGAACTGCTCGACGGGATCAGCGGTTCGCCACTGATTCTCGTGCTCGACGGCGTGACCGATCCGCACAATCTCGGCGCCTGCCTGCGCGTCGCCGACGCGGCCGGCGCGCATGCGGTGATCGCGCCGCGCGATCGCGCGGTGGGACTGAACGCGACTGCCGCGAAGGTCGCGAGCGGCGCGGCCGACACGGTGCCGTACATCACGGTCACGAATCTGGCGCGCGCGCTGCGCGAACTGAAGGACGCGGGCGTCTGGGTGGTCGGCACGGCCGGCGACGCGCAGAAGAGCGTCTACGAAACGGAACTCGACGGGCCGGTGGCGCTCGTGATGGGCGCGGAAGGCGAGGGCATGCGGCGTCTGACGCGTGAAACCTGCGACGTCGTCATGAACATTCCGATGGCGGGGACGGTGGAGAGTTTGAATGTGTCCGTGGCTAGCGGGGTGTGTCTGTTTGAAGCGGTGCGGCAGCGGGCGGTGAAGAAGTAGTTTTTCTGTCGTCGTTCTTGTTGTTGGTCGATTGATGGCGCCCGAAACGCGATGGTGGTTTCGGGCGCTTTGTTTTGCGTGCAAGGGATTGGCTATTCACGCAACAGGTTACGTAGTGAGAATTCTCGCTAATTCATCAAAGAAGGTGCTGGTTGTATATCCCCATAAAACGGGATCGAAATCATATCCACACGCCTCATCGAATTTTTCATCCAGTTTTTCACCTGCCTCCTGCCTGAATTTCTCTATTTCGGCCAACGTATCCTGGATCTCTTCGGGCGAACTGTCTCTCTTGAAGCAGGAGACTATCTCCTCCAGAGTCTCTCCCCAAAGGTCCGAGTCCTGATTGAGATAGCCGCCAAACAATGCATAGAACTGTGGGTACGATGTTTCGTCGATCATTTCAGTAAGTACGATGTGAGAATGTAATAGGGCATTCCGTTGTATTCCTCAAATTTAATAGAAACTCGAACAGTACTCATTTCTTTAAGTTCCCCCGTTGCCCGGACGACTCCATAGCCCACCTTGCTCCCTACGTCCTGATAGAGAATCAAAAGACGCCTTGGGTTTGACTGAGCCCAATTCCTGATTTTCGACGTGTTGGACTCCATCACCTTGGAGATAGCCCATTCCGCGGCCGCCAAGTCCCGAAACGACGATACTACTCTTCTCTCCGATTCCAATCGCAGCCGCTCCCGCAACTGCGCCTCAGTCCTCCCCACATGCTTCAGTATCGTATGCCCGCCGATCCGGCTACCGGCTTTGGCCTCATGCGCATCCAGACTAATCCGCCCCATCGTAATCCGCGCGACGCGCGCGGCTCTGATCGAGCCGATGAGTCCGAACGGCACCGCGATATCGATCGACACGCCAATCTGATTAGCCAGGTCCGGGCGGGCTTTCAGCGACTCGGCGAGCTTCGTCGCGCTTTGCTGTGTCAGCGTAGCCGTGTCCTTGCCCGTCAGCATCTGACGCAGACCGCTCGCCGCCGTGTCCGAGCCATGCACGCCGAACATCACGCAACCGGCCTTGCTTGCCATCGTCGGTTCAGGCAGCACGCATAGCGCTGCCGCTCCGACCATCTCCGCTACGCCTGCGGCGACCTGCAGGCCGCCCCAGAGCCGGTTGCTCAGCATCTCCGTCTGGCTGATCGATCCGCGCGTCAATATGGCGGCCAGCTGCGGCGCGCTGAGCACCAAGCGCACGCCATCTCCATCGTATTCCTGCGACATTCCAGAATCCTCTGTGGTCTTGCGGGCCTAAAAACTAGCAAGCACCACAGCGGTTCGATATGGGCGATGGATGATTCTTACGACTCAATGTGTCCAAAGGTGTCCGGCAATCGAGTGCGCTCCCCGGCACAAAGCGCGCCCAAACCGAACCCTCCCCCCGCCACTCCGGTAAACTATCGGTTTTTCACGCTTTTCCCGCCTCTCCCATGACTCAAGACGAACTCAAGCAACTGGTCGGCCAGGCCGCCGCCGATTACGTGAACGCCAACGTGCCGCAAGGCTCGGTGATCGGCGTCGGCACGGGCTCCACCGCGAACTGCTTCATCGACGCGCTGTCCGCCACCAAATCCCGCTATCGCGGCGCGGTGTCGAGTTCGCTCGCCACCACCGCGCGGCTGCAATCGCACGGCTTCAAGGTGCTCGACCTGAACGAGATCGACTCGCTGCCGGTGTACGTCGACGGCGCCGACGAAATCGATCGCAGCGGTGCAATGATCAAGGGCGGCGGCGGCGCGCTGACGCGCGAGAAGATCGTCGCGTCGGTGTCGGAAGTATTCGTCTGCATTGCGGATGCGAGCAAGGTCGTCGAGACGCTCGGCAAGTTCCCGCTGCCGATCGAAGTCCTGCCGATGGCGCGTACCGCGATCGGCCGTCGCGTGACGGCGCTCGGCGGCGTGCCGGTCGTGCGTGTGACGAAAGAGGGCGCGCCGTTCATCACCGACAACGGCAACGAGATCATCGACGTGAAGGGCTTGAGCATCAGCGACCCGCGCACGCTCGAGGCGCATATCAACGCATGGCCCGGCGTCGTCACGGTCGGCCTGTTCGCGGGCCGCGGCGCGAATCTGTGCCTGCTCGGCACCGACACCGGCGTGCAAACGATCACGTACGGCCAGAATTAAGCGGCTGCATTTCCGTTCGCTCTGACGCGTGTGAACCGCTCCAGCGGTTCACACGCGTTTTTTATTGTGCTCGCCCGCCGCAGCGGCAATCGCGCGCACCTGGCGGAAAATGCCTGGACCCGCGCGCAGACCATTCGCCGTCGATGCTAGCCGCGCGCAATGCCCGCCGCGTCGCGTGCGATTCGCCCGCGCAGCGCTCCGATCGCAACGCGTGGCCAGGACTAGCGAGAAGAGGTGACGACGAAAACGTCAGCCGTGGTGCACAGACGAAACCTCAGCAATCAAGCCGTGATTTTGCAGACGCGAACGGACTCTGCGAATTACTCGCGAACTGTCGCACGTCGAATGTGTGCACGCGCACGCACAGTCAGGAACGTGGCACATACACTCTTCTCCAAGGCCAGGTGGCGTTTCGTGACGGATAGGGCGGAATATGAAAGTGGCGATCGTGCACGATTGGCTGGTCGCTCCCGGCGGCGCCGAGAAAGTGCTTGAGCAGATCATCGAGTGCTTTCCCGACGCCGATGTTTTCAGCGTCGTCGATTTTCTCGAAGATCGCACGCCGCTTGCCGGTAAGCCGGTCACCACGTCGTTCATACAACGCCTGCCGTTTGCGCGCACCCGGTATCGCGCCTATTTGCCGTTGATGCCGCTTGCCGTCGAACGGTTCGATCTGTCGAACTATGACCTGATCATAAGCAGTTCTTGCGCGGTCGCGAAGGGCGTACTGGTCGGCCCACATCAGACGCACATCAGCTACGTGCATTCGCTGATGCGTTATGCGTGGGATCTGCAGCATCAGTATCTGCGCGACGCGAATCTGCTGCGCGGACCGAAGTCGTGGGCCGCGCGGGTGTTGCTGCATTATCTGCGCGGCTGGGACGCGCAATCGACGAATAGTGTCGATCGTCTGATCGCGAATTCGCAATCGGTCGCGCGGCGCATGCTGAAAACCTATCGGCGCGATGCCGCAGTGATTCCGCCGCCCGTCGATGTGAACGAATTCGAACTGCGCGCCGAGAAAGACGATTTCTATCTGAGCGTGTCGCGGATGGTGCCGCATCAACGCATCGATCTGATCGTCGAGACGTTCAACGCGACGCCGCAGCGCAAGCTGATCGTGATCGGCGATGGGCCGCAGATGGCGTCGATTCGCGCGAAAGCCGGACCGAACGTGACGGTCCTTGGTTATCAGCCATTTGGCGTACTGAAGGATTATCTGGCGCGCGCGCGAGCCTTCGTGTTCGCCGCCGAGGAAGATTTCGGCATCGTGCCGCTCGAAGCGCAGGCCTGCGGCACGCCGGTCATTGCGTTCGCCAAGGGCGGGGCGCTCGAAACGGTCGTGCCGGTCGGCGATCCGCATCCGACCGGCGTTTTCTTCGCGCGTCAGACGGCGGTGTCGGTGCTCGACGCGATCAACCGCTTCGAGCGGCTGAGCGCGTACATCACGCCGGCGGCCTGTCGCGCGAATGCAGAACGGTTTTCGGCTCAGGTGTTCCGGCGGGCGTTCATGGCCGAGGTTACGCGCACGATTGCGGCGGTCGCTCAGGGTCTGCCGGCGGCGGAACTGGGGGAGCAGGTGACGTGGGCGGAGTCCGATCTCGCGACCCGGGAACTCGGCATCGCCAGCGACACGGCGTCGAAAAGCAGGTGGAGGCAATGAGGTGAGGGTCTTTCGCTGTTCTTGCCTCGTGGAGTTTTCGATAGGAGAGGGAAGGGTTTTCGTCGTCATGCGGTGATTTCGCAACAGGCAGTAACGAGCCGTTCTGACCAACGCGTCCGGGCGGCTATTGGTGTGGGCGCGTCCGCTTCGCGCTTTGTGTCGGCAGTGCGTATCGCGTATCGCGCGAAACGCACCGCGCGTGCAAGGCGAGCCGCGGCCGGCCATTGTCAAGCAGGCAGGACTGGACTTCAAAAAACTACATCGGGGTGCGCGCCACGCGCTACGGGCGAGATATTCGCTGGTGCGGCATGCCTCGCGTGGCCATAACGACCTGAAGCAGACGTTCGCTATCGTGACCGCTGAATGACCTCACTGCGAAGTTCGCAGTGCTGGCAATTCGGCGTGCCACGGCGATTCACTACAACAGGCAGTCGTCATTCGCGCGTCACCGATTAACGCGCCGACGGCTTTTGGACGAGGACGAATTTAAACTCATGAATGCCGATCGCCTTCCGGGACCCTTTCCCGACATTGCCGCAACCTGGACTGCGCTGAAGAGCCAGTTGCCGATCACGCCGATTCGCACCGAAGAGGATTATCACCAGATGGTGCGCATCGCAAACTCGCTGTCCGATCATCTAAGTGGCGACGAAAATGATCCGCTCGCGGATCTGCACGCGATCGTGAAGGAGCTGGTCGGTCACTGGCAAGCGCGCAACCTGACGATTCCAAAAGCGGAGCCGCGCGAGGTCCTGCGCCATTTGCTGACCACGCATGGTCTCAAGCAGAAGGATCTGGCCGGCATCGCGTCGCCGACCGTGGTCAGCGATATTCTCGCGGGGCGCCGCGCGATCAGCAAGAAAGTCGCCAAGGCGCTCGCGGTACGGTTTCAGACCGACGTCAGCCAGTTCCTGTAGCGGCGGTGTCGCGCGGCGGGTCCATCCATGATGGAGTCCGTCGCGGCTCTTTGTCTTGCGTCAACGATGGCGGCCGTCGATCGGGCCGCCGGAGTTGGCGTTTCTATTTGCAGCGCGCCGCGGCGCCGGCACGATGGCCGCCACCGTCGGAAGCGATCCGCTCGATCGCATGATCAGAACGCGTTGCGGCCGACGAAGCCCTTGAAAATCGTGATGAAGACGATCTTCATGTCGAACCAGAACGACCAGTTCTGAATATAGAAGAGATCGAATTTGACGCGCGCTTCCATCTTCTCGACCTTGGCGGTCGCGCCGCGATAGCCGTTGACCTGGGCCCAGCCGGTGATGCCGGGCTTGATGCGGTAGCGGTGCATGTAGCCGTACACCTGGTCTTTGTACAGATCATCGTGTTCGATCGCATGCGGGCGCGGACCCACCACCGACATCTGACCGAGCAGCACGTTCAGAAACTGCGGCAGCTCGTCGAGACTCGTGCGGCGCATGAAGCTGCCGAGCTTCGTCACGCGCGAGTCGTTGCGGGTCGCCTGCGTGATCTGGCCGTGCTCTTCCCGGTGCACGGTCATCGAGCGGAACTTGTAGATGCAGAACGGCTGACCATCGACGCCCTTGCGGATCTGCCGGAAAAACACGGGTCCCGGCGACGTGAGCTTGATGCCGATCGCGAGCACGACGAACATCGGCGCGAGTGCGAACAGCGCTAGCGCGGCGAACAGGCGGTCGAACATCAGCTTGGGCCACATCTGCGGCGGCGAGAACGGCGTCGCGCTCAGATTCAGCGTCGGCAAACCGACGACATCGACGATCGCATGATTGAACAGCGACAGACCGCGCACGTCGGGAATGAAGCGCAGATTGACGAAGTCGTGTCTGAAGGTGCGCGTGAAGCGATAGATCGTGTGTTCCTCGCAAAGTGGCAACGCGAGCCACACTTCGTTGACGCGTTCGTCGCGCACCTTCGTCGCGAACGCTTCCAGATCGGTCAGCACGGGCAGGCGGGCCAGACGCGCGCCAGAGGCGTCGCGGCCTGCCACGCTAGTGTCGAACACGCACACCGGTTTGAAGCCCGCTTGCGGCGCATGCTCGAGATGCGCGAGCAGCGTGCGCGCAAAGCCCGGTGCGCCGACGATCGCGACGGTGCGCGCGTTCATCCCGCGGCGGCGCACGAAGCGCAGCACCACGTGCATGATGCAGCGGGTCGCAATGATCAGCGCGCCGGAGAGCAGCGTCGAATATCCGAACCATAGGCGCGACACCGCATCCATCCGATGCAGCGTGAACGCGAGCACGAGCGAGGTCGCGACCACCACGACCCACGCGGCGGCGATTCTCGCGAGCACTGGCGCAATCGCCTTGCCGCGCCACGTCTCATAGGTGCCGAAGCCCGGAAACAGCAGCAGAACCAGCACACAGTTGAACGCAATCAGAAGGCGCTCGGTATCGCCTAACGCGATTGGCGCGGGAAAGCGGATCCAGTGGGCTAGCAGACCACCTGCAATCACGAAGAGCACGTCGAGACATCGAGAAGTAGCCCTAAGCATAGGCAAATCGACCCCGGTCATCGAACGGCGTCCCGCTTATTCGACGGTCTCCGCCTGGCGCAGGCGCGGCAGCAGACGATCGAATTCGCGTTTCACGAGGCCGTAGCATTCGCACGCGCGGTCTTCGAGGCCCTTGCGGTCGAGCACCTTGATATGACCGCGGCTATGATGGATCAGGCCTTCGTCGTGCAGCTTGCCGGCCGCTTCGGTGATCCCTTCGCGGCGCACGCCGAGCATGTCGGCGATCAGCTGCTGCGTGACGGTCAGATCGTTCGACGCGACGCGATCCACTTCGATCAGCAGCCAGCGGCACAGTTGCTTGTTGAGCGCGTGATGGCGATTGCACGCGGCGGTCTGCGCGACCTGGGTCAGAAGCGCGTGCATATACAGCAGCATCAGGCGGCGCAGAAAGTCGGACCGCGCGAACTGCTGCTTGAGCGCCTGCGCGCTCATCCGGTAGGCGAAGCCCGCGCATTGCACCTGCACGCGGTTGGGCATGGTTTCGCCGCCCGTCAGGACCGGCACGCCGGTCATGCCTTCGCGGCCGACCGCGGCGATTTCGACGGAGCTGCCGTCTTCCATCGTCGAGAGCATCGAGATGATCGCGGTGGTGGGGAAGTAAACATGATGGATCCGTTGACCCGAGTCGCATAGCAGTTGCTCGGTGCGCAGATGAACCAGTTCGAGGTGGGGCGCCAGCGCTTGCCATTCGTGCGAAGGCAATGCGCCCAGCAGATGGTTACCGTGCAAATCGGATTGAAGTGTCAACATGATCGGTCCTCGCATGAAAGCCGCACCGCGCGCGACTCTCTCCGTTTATTTGATCCGATGCCCGCATCCTCGGGACAGGGCTGCCCGGCGGGCAGCTAGGATGACCAGCATCGGCCCCGTTATAGGCCTGTCTGCCACCGCCTCTGTTGTTGCGCTCGTGTGCGGTGGCACTCTGTTGCGTGAAGGTAATAGCGAGGACCGTGCCAACATCAGGGAAAACGTGTGCTGATGCGGCGCAGCGAACAAAACTGGAGTGCGTCGGGAGGGGAAAAGCGGCTTTTTGTTTCAGTTCTGCACACCCCCTCCGGATGGGGAATGCATCGTATGAAAGCTTTGGGTTTCGGGGAATCCCTTGATATCAAAGGCTTCACGGCCAAAAACAGCAGGGCTGTCGAAGCTGTCTCAGATTTGAACCTGGCGCCGCATGCACGTTTTGAAGCGCTCGACCTGAAGTGTCGGAAATGATTCAGAAGTGTTAAATGAAGTGCGTCCGCTGTCGCACACTAAGCCTTTCAGAGCCGCTAACAGTCGCGTTCGAGCCAACAGTGACTGCGCGGAGCAGACAGTTCGAGAGGTGCGAAGCGGGCTCTGGCGCGCCTCGCGGGCCTGCGACTAGTTCGGAACCACCACTAGCCGTAAAAGATGGCGGAAAGCGCATTGATCGCGCGGACTTCCCCTTGGGGCGCCGCGCTTGTTTCATCCACTTTAAAGGCCGCGTTTGATGCAGAAGCAACGACTTCTTGCGGCGACGCGGCGAACGCGGTCGGCGACAGCGGTTCGAGCGGATGCAGCGGCACGATACAGCGCCGGTTCGGCGCGAGATGGAACCAGTCGCGCGTCGCGCGATAGTGCGGATCAGTGATATGAACGAAGCGCGCAAAGCGCTTCGTTTCGATCGCGAGCTGCCAGCCGTTGCCGTCGCCACGACGTTCGACCTGAACGGTCATACCGAGGTCATCTCGCGCGTGCACGCTACGCTCGGGCAGATGAAACGCCTCGGACACGATGTCGCCGCTCGCGGCATCGTATAGCGTTGCAATCGTGACATCGTGCGCGCGCGGGCCGAAGCGATACGCATGCGTCAGGTCGAAGAACTGGCCGAGCAGCGCGGCCGCGCTGATGCGTTGCAGGCTGCGCGGCGCAAGCGTCAGCGCGCTGCGCGCGGACGTGACCTTCACGCTGCCGTCGCGCAGACAGACCAGTTCGAGTTCGCCGCTAAACGTTTGCGCGCGCTCGTTGATCAGATGGATATCGAGGCCGTTCAGGCCTTCGTCGGTCAGCGTGACCTGCAACGGCTGCAGTGTCTGCGCGAAGCCGTGCAGCGCGCTTTTCGGCCGTCCCGTCGCGTCGATCACGCCCCAGCCCGCGCCCGCGCGCAGATCCTGGAACTGCCACACGAGGCCGCCGCCGCACGGTGAGCCCGCGCGCCGCCACTCGGCGAACACGTCGCTGATCAGATCGGCAACCACCGCGCGCGACAGATCCAGATAGCGCGCCGTGTCTTCATAGCGCAAGCGCGCCGGCTCGACGCCGTAAAGCGCCTGCAGATAGTGATCGCGCACGTCGTCGAAATCCCAGCCTGCGCCAGCATCGCGCGGCACGGCGGCTTTCCAGCGCGGGTCGTGCGTGTGGATCGTGCCGAGCGCGTCGTGCAGCGTCGCGTCGTCGGGGACGTTGGCGAATGCCAGGCATTCGGCGGCGAAGCGCACTTGCGCGCGCCGCACGTCGGCGAGCGGCCGCTGATACGCGCCGACGCCGTAGTAGTGCGTGACGCCCTCGTTAGTCGAAAACGGCCACGCGCCGCCCGATGGCGAATTGCTGACATAGGGCACGTCCGCGCGTTCGCGCGCGACGAGCGCGGGCAGCAGCTCGGTAAACAACGGTTGCGCGCGCCGCGCCGCGGGCAGTCCGAACATCGCCGCCTGCTGATCGACCTCGCTGCCCCCGCACAGCACCGCCAGCGACGCGAAGCGACGCGTGCGGGTCAGGAACTGGCTCGCTTCACGCTCGATCAGTGCGCTGAATGCGGCATCGTTCGGGTAGTCGAAATTCGCCAGCGCGAAGTCCTGCCAGATCAGCAGGCCGTACTCATCGGCGAGGGCATAAAACAGATCTGATTCATAGAGCATCGTGCCGCCGACGCGCAGCATGTTCATGCCGGCGGCGCGCGCGAGCTCGAACGTATGGCGCAATTGCGCTTCGGTGCCTGCTAGCGTGACGAGATCGGCGCTGGTCCAGCACGCGCCGCGACAGAACACGGGCACCTCATTCACGCGCAAGGTAAAGCCCGCAGCATCGGCGCCGCGATCCACTTCGATGAGACGAAAGCCGATCGAGCCCAGAGATTGGCTGATCACGTTGCCGTCGGCGAGTTGCAACGTCAGCGGATATAAAGCGGGCTCTCCGTGCGTGTGCGGCCACCAGCGTTTCGCATCGGGCACGCGCACGTCGCCGGTGAGTGTATATGCATCGTGCCATTGCAAACACGAAACATGGTTGCCGCACGCGAGTGTCGCGCGGCAGGCAGCGTCGTGGGGGTGTACGAAACGTAACGTCAACGAAACAACCCCATCGTCGTGCTCGAGCCGGCTGGTCAGATCAATCGTGTCGAATGCGTGCGGCGCGTCGCCGAGCATCTCGATCGGACGCCACGGCCCGACCGCCTGGATCGACGGACACCAGCCGGGCATGTGGCCGAGCAGCGTGGTGCGCACGTTGCGAAGCGTCGGCGGCGAGACGAGGCGCGGCCGCCAGCGCGCACGGGAGCGTTTGGCCGCCAGCGCCGGCGTCAGCGAGCGAAAGCACAGCACGAGCGTCGCACGGCCATTCAGTTCGATATCCACATCATGGGCGATGAACATCGATGCGCAATCGAGCCGCTTCACATCGTCGAGCCACACTTGCGCGAGCGTCGCGAGTCCATGAAAGCGCAGGCGGCGCCGACCGGTGCCGATCAGCGTGACGCGATACCAGTGATCGTCGAACGCGAGCGGTGGCGGGTGATCGACATCGAGCAGACCGGCGGCGCGCCGCGCGCTCGCGACGGTGCCGGGTACGGGCGCGGCGAGCCAGCCTTGCGCGGGCAGATCGGCCGGTGACGCATAGGCGTTGGGTGGGGTGCTCAGACAAGCCCAGCCGGTGTCGAGCCGTTGTGGCCATAGGGAGAGCGCGCCGTCCGCGCGCGGACGGCCGGCGCCGCTCTCGTCAGCCGCCGGATCGAGTGTCGATACATCCACGGTCAATTCCCGGAAAATCCGCGCGGCGCGAAGCACGCGCATCAACGCATCAACGCATTAGCGCACCAGAGCGGCTAGCGGCGGCAGCGTTTGTTCATAGGCGCTTTCAAGCACGTCGAAGCAGTCTTCGCAGCTATCGCGGCGTCCCCGCGCGAGCGCGCGAATCAGCCGGAACTGCATCACCATCGATTCCGACGCGATGCGCTGCGCGGCGGCCGGTATCGTCGGCGGCATCTCGAAGCCTTGCGCGCACAGCCACTGCAGATACTTCGACAGAAACTCGAAGTTCGCACCGAGCTGCCGCATCAGATTGAACGAGTACAAATGGAAGTACGCCTCGTCGCGCTCGAACAGCGTATCGAGATGCGCGGGAAACGCGGCACGCCATTGCGAAATCGGATTGCTCAATGGACGCCGCTCCAGATGCGCGCACAGCAGTTCCGCCGACGCCTCCGCGAGCGCGGTGCCTTCGAGCGCGGGCCGCGCCTGCTTGGCGAACTCGACGTACGGAAACAGCAGATCGGGCTGGCCGGTGAAATGCGGCAGCTTGCGAAACACGCCGTCGTAGTCGTCGCCTTCGAGCTGGTGGTAACCGGTGTTGTGGAAATAGCCGAGGCGGCGCGCGGCGGTATCGACGAAGTCGATGCCGATCGTGGTCTTCGGATGCTCGCTGCGATACGAGGTCGCGCGCGTATCGGGCAGGTAGTAGCCGTCGACTTCGACCAGCACGGTGTGGCCGCGCAAGGTCTGCGCGAGCACGCGTTCTTCGAGCGAATCGTAGATCGCGAGCTCCTGCACCTTAGTGCCATACAGCCGTTCGAGATCATCGAGCGGAAACTTGAAGAACGTGAACTGATCGCCTTCGAAGTCCTGCGTGACCGTGAACGCGAGCGCCGCGCGCGGGTCGAGCCCGAAGCCGTGCAGCAGCTCGATCCACAGATCGACGTAGCAGTTGGTCTCCTGCCACACGCGTTCGCCCTGATGCAGTGCGTGCGCTACGTGCTCGCGCAACTGCGTGCCGGCACGCGGCGCCGCATGGGTCGCCTGATGCGTCGGCGGATCGCCTGCGCGTCGCGGCAGCGACGAGTTGGCGAGCGAGCCGGCAAGCGCCGAAGTCGGCGATGAGTTCATGCGCGCTCTCCGGCGACGGCTGCGGTTTGCATAGATTGCGCCGCCTGCAGCGCATCCGCGACACGGCTCCCGGTATCGCCCCACAGCAGCGCGCGCACGTCGTCGGGCCACGCGTCGACGTCGAGCCCATGATGACGGAACAGCGCGAGCGTGATGCGTTCCATGCCGAAGCCGACACATCCCGTATGCGCGGTCGTGCCGTCGTCGCAGGCGATCTTCCAGATCGCACCGAAGTGGTCCATGTGATAGTTGAACGACAGGCAGGCCGTCTTGCCGCGCGGATCGGCGACCGCGATCAGCAACTCGAACTTGAGCGCCTGCGCGCGCTGGCTATCGGCGACGATCTTGCCGCCGCGGCCGAAGAACGGATCGTTCGCAAGATCGACTTCGACGGGCAAGCCCAGCAGCTTCACGAGCAACGAGCCGCGCTCGATCCACATCTGCCGGAACGCCATCACCTGCTCGGGGCTGCCGAGACGCACGTATTCGCGTTGACGGAACATTTGCATCCGGCCCGGATCGAGCGACGGCTCATGGCGGAAGCAGTACGACAGCACGTCGATCGTGCGGCCGCCGGCGGGCAGGGCGCCGCGCCGCGCCATCACCGGATAGATCGGATAGCAGGCGGCCGGCGTCAGCACGACGCGGGTCGGTTTCTGTTGCGCTAGCCACCCGTCGCCGCGGTCGTCGTCGCTGTCGGCCATCGCCTCGTCGAGCGCGCGCAGCAGACGGTGATGGCCCATGTCGTCGCCGCAGAACGCATGGATGGTGCCCGCGAGATTCGGAAAGCTCTTCAGGTACTCGCTGTCCTCGAAGTCGGTGCGGCGCATCGCGGGCGGAAAACGCAGTACTTCGGCTTGCTGATCTTTGCCGAGATGCGTAATCGCCACGTTCAATCGATCGATCACGTCCTCGAAAATCTGGCTGCGGCCGTACAGTCCGTTTTCGCCGGTGTCGATCAGCAGGCCGGCTGCCAGCATCTCGTCGCGCAGCGTGAGCGAAGGCCCCACGTCGGTGGTGGAGGCCGCCGCGGCAGTGGCAGCAACGGCGGTATCGGTCATCAGCTTCATTCAGGGTCTCCCCGGCGCGGCAGGACGTTGCGCGAGCAGCAGACTCGCGGTGTTCTGCGCGATACGGTCGTTATTGATCATCAAGGGCGCCGAGTGCAGGTCGCGCAGATGGCGGCCGACGCTATAAGGTGTGCCGTTCTTGTAGCCCGCCATGCCGCAGATCATCAGCACTTCCTGTACGACCTGCAGCGCGGTGCTCGAAATGCTGGTCTTCAGCGTGTTCATGTCCGACGCGAAACCGAGCATCGCCGCGAGCGGGGCGTCCGCCTCAATCGCGCCGTCGCGCGCCTGATGCGCGGCGCGCGCGGCCTCCAGTGCAACCGACAGACGCGCCTGCATCATCTGCAGCAGCCCGACGGCTTCGGCTAGCCGCAGGCCCGCCGGCGGCATGGTGCCGGGCTTCGCGCGCGCCTGCGCGCGGAAGAACGCTTTCGCTCGATTGACCGCGTCGATCGCGATGCCGGTCCACACCGACGCCCACAGCGTGTGCGACACGGGCAGCATGGTCTGATCGGCGATGTCGGCGAACGGCGTCGCAAGAATCTGTTCGGCGAGTCCCGTCGCGACGAGCCGGAAGCCCTCGCTGCAGGTGCCGCGCATGCCCATCGCGTCCCAACCGCCGCGTCGCTCGAGCTGCGTTTCGGCGCGCAGCGCGACGATCAGCACCTGGTCGGACGCGGCCGCTTCGGCGGTGCGCCGCGCGGTCACGAGGATGCCGTCGGCGTGCGCGCCGTACGAGATCGTCGGTGCCAGCTTCTCGATCCGGAAACGCGCGCCATCGAGCTCGACCGAGCACGCGCTCGTACGCATGTTGCCGCCGATCGTCTCTTCCGATGTCGCCGACGCGAGCAGCCATTGCTGCTCGGCAAGTTGCGCGAGCAGGCTCGCTTGCCAGGCCGAATTGCCGCGATGAGAGTCGATGCACGCGACCTGAATCTGATGCATCGCATAGATCATCGCCGTCGATGCACAGCCCTGGGCGAGCGTTTCGCAGATCGCGCCGATATCGGCAAGCGACAGGCCCGCGCCACCGTAGGCGGTCGGCACCATCGCCGATAACAAACGCTCGGCCTTCAGCGCGGCGAACGCCTCGACCGGAAAGCGCGCGTCATGGTCGACAGCGTCCGCGTATTGCGCGGCGATCGCCGCGCACCGATGCGCTGCAGCACGCCATTCGGGACCGCTGTCGAGCGCGGTCAGCGCCCCGGTGGCGGGGCTCTCGCCAGCGCCGGTCCGTGCGTCGGTAGTCGAGTTCGCGGCCGCCCCGCAGGCCGCTGCGGCGGCCTGATCCAGCAGCGGCGCGGTCATGCTGCCGCCTTGGCCTGCAGCAACTCCGTCATCGCGGCGGCCATCGAGTCGATGCTCGAGAACAGGCGGCGCGTCAGCATACGGTCAGGAATTTCGACGTTGAATTCGTCTTCCATGGCAAGCATCAGATGCACGGTCGCGAGCGATGAGAGTCCGGCAGCATAGAGGTCGGCGTCGTCGGCGAGGTTTTCCACCGGGACATCCAGGCGTGCGGATTCTGAAAGGATGCGTCTCAATGCAGTTTTCATGCAGTGCTCCCCCTTATGGTCAAAGGTCTGCCGATGGGTGCCGGGATCGAATGATCGTGGGCGCCTGATTTTCGTAGGTAGGTTCGTGCGGTGCGAAGGCCGCAGTGTGTGTGCGCGATGGTGCGGTGCGGTGATGCAGGCGGGCTGTGTGAAGCCATCTGCGATACCGGGGCACGTGGTGAGACTGCGCTTCATTGGCTCGTATTTAAGAATCGGCAACCCCGAGCGTCAGTGCGATGGCGCACGGAAGCACGTCTTTCGCGCAGGCTACCGTGTAGTCGATGATGAGGGACCGTCATGGATCGGCCGGCCGTCGCGCACGGCAGGCATCGCCGGTTTCGCCAGGTATTTTGACCGCCGGGGGCGTGATGAACTGGAAAACGCTGGAGTTCGATCAGCTATCTGCACGGGAGTTGTATGTCGTGCTGCGTGCGCGCAGTGCGGTATTCGTCGTCGAGCAGTCACATGTGTGCCTCGACGCGGACGGTCGCGACGAGCACGCTTTGCATGTGTTCGCGGTCGACGACATGGCACGTCCAATGCCTGTGCTCGCCTATGCGCGGGTGCAGCCCGGCGATTCGGAAGATCCGGAAGTGACGATCGACAAGGTGCTGACGAGTCCGCTGCGGCGCGGCGACGGTACCGCCGAGATGCTGATCGAGCGCGTGCTCGAAGCGGTCGCCGAACGCTGGCCTGGCCGCGCCACGCGCGTGAGTGCGCCGCTTGGCTTGCGCGGGTTCTACGAGCAGTTCGGCTTTCGCAAAACGGAGGGGCCATACCTCGAACACGGAATGCCGTACATCGGTCTCACGCGTCAGGTGCGTGGCGCTCAGGCGCGCTTCGGGCAGCGGCGGCGCGAGCGCGCCGGCGCATCGTTCGCCAACACGTTCGAACTGTTGTGATGCCGGGGCTCAGCCTCGTGCCCGTCCGGACGACGGCACGAGACGCAGCCAGAGCCGGTAAAGCGCGGCGCGCAATTCGCTGGACCCGCGCAGCGATATGCCGAAGTTCGCTGCGCTCAACGCGAGGGCAGCGACGATCGCCAGCAGCAGCGCGTTGATCGAATCCGCGAGCGCGAGCGCGACGAGCAGAAACGCCAGATGCGCGAGCATGTTGCGCACGATCGTCCACGCATGCAGCCGTGAGAAGGCGAGCAACACCGAGTAATCGAACAGCGCCTTCAGCACGACGACGACCGCCGCGCCCATGATGCCGAACCAGTGGATGCCGCACCACAACGCGCCGGTGAAGAGCGGCAACTGAAGCCAGCTGACGCTTGCTACCGCCGCGGGATGGGTCTGCGCCTGCAACAGGCTGCCGAGGATGCTCGACTGGCCGCTCAGCCACACGCCGACGATCAGCACGCTCGCGACCGGCGCCGAGGCGGCAAGCTGCGGACCGAGCCACAGCAGCAGGAACGGCTTCAAGGCGAACAGCGCGACGATCACGCACGGCGTAAAAGCGCCATTGAGAAACGCGAGCGCGTGGTGCGCGAGCGCGTCCGCATCCTCGCGTGACGCGGCCGACAGACGCGGAAAGAGCGTGCGCACCATCGCGAGCGGCAGCAGGTTCAATCGATTGATCAGGTTTTGCGGTGTCGCGTAGTACGTGACGAAGCGCGCGCCGAGCAGTCCGCCGACGAACACGCGGTCGAGGGTCGAGGCAATCATGTTGGCGCCGGAAAACATCAGCAGCCAACGGCCGTATCGGAACAGCCCGATCATCAGGCGCCATTGCGGCACCCGCATCCGGCGAATGCCGAGCGCGCGAATGGCGGCCACGCCGAGCATCAGGCCGGCGATGAAGCGCGCGATCACCGCGGCCGGAATCACGAATGCCAGCGACGGCGAAAAGCAGAAGATCGCCGCGATCGGCAGCAGCTGGAACAGCGCGGTGCCGAGCATCTGGTTGATGTTGTAGCTCGCGAAGCATTCGACGCCGGTAATCGCGCCCGCGAATACCCAGGTGACGTTCGCGATCGGCACCGCCACCGCGATCCACGGCAGGCTCGCCATCACTTCACGCTGGAACGCTGGCTCGATTTTCACGCCGTAGTTGATGTAGACGATGGTGCCGGCATAAATCAGCGCCCCGCCGATGATGCCGGTGCCGAAATTCATGAACCACGCACTCCAGAAAATCGGTTCGATCGAATCGTCGTTGGTCGCGCGCGCCTTGGCGATCTGGTTTTCCGTCGCGAGGCTGGTGCCCAGATCGAGGACGCTGAAGTAGCCGATCAGCGCCCACACCAGATTGATCACCCCATAGCGCTCGGCGCCCAGCAGATGAATGTAGGCCGGCACGGTCACGAGGGACACGAAGGTCGGCGCGACGGCTCCGGCAAAGTTGATGAAGATGTTCCTGACGATGCTTCGTTCCATGGTCCCTTGTCCGGCCGGTGACGGGCGAGCCTATCGTATGACTTTCCCGTCGGCGCCGTCGCAGGTCTTGCATCTTGCCCCCAGGCGCCGCGTGACTGTGTGGGTGGCCGTACAGATGGCCGCGATCGTAGGGAGTTAAATGGCAATGGTCATAGGGTCGCGTGGTGGTTGGCCACGAGCCTTGGCGTCGCGCGCGGGCGCGCCCGCACCTTCTCCTTCACCTGATGCTCGCGGCACGCGCACCGCAGCCGCCGGCATTCAATACAGCGCATGAACGACGCGATCAGCCGCGTTTCGGTCCCTGCGCGGGGCATGCTGCACTGCACAGCATGCTCATCGACACACACGCGAGCCCTGCTCGATTCGGAGCCCAAACCAATGTGGAGGGACGCACATATGGGCGACAGCGCCTTTGTTGTAATCGCATGAAAAGGAAGAAAACGTAAGGAGCGGACAGTGAGACCCATCGTCTTCGACGGCAACTTCGGCTGGTTGCATTCAGCCCACGGCCCGGATGGCGTTGTGATGTGTTCCCCGTTTGGCTATGACACGCTGTGCACGTATCGCGGCATGCGCCGGCTCGCCGAGCGCCTCGCCGCCCGCGGCATACCGGTGCTGCGCTTCGACTACCCGGCGAGCGGCGATTCGGCCGGCGATCCGACCGACGCCGGCCTGTGGCGCGCGTGGATCGACAGCGTCAAACAGGCGGTCGCGCAGCTGCGCGCGGCGACCGGTGTCGAGCGGGTCAGCTTGTGCGGTCTGCGTCTTGGCGGCATGCTGGCCGCGCTTGCCGCGCAGGAACTCGGCGACGTGCACGGTCTCGTGCTGATGTCGCCGGTGCTGTCGGGCAACACTTATCAGCGCGAATTGCGCGCGCATTACCGGCAATGGTTGAACGATCCGGCCGCGATGGATTGCGTGGTCGAGCCCGATACCGACGAGTTCGTCGAAGCATACGGCTTCCGCATGTATCGCGACACGCTCGAGAGCCTGCACGCGGCGGATCTGTATCGCGCGACGAGCCGGCCGGCCGCGCGCGTGCTGCTGCTCGATTCACTGAACCCCGTGCGCACCGGCGCGCTCGCCGCGCATTACAGTGAACATGGCGTCGAGCTCGAGCTTCACCCGTTCGACGAATACAGCCGCTTCATGATGGAGCCGCTCGAAAGCGAAATACCGCACGCCGCGTTCGAGACCATCGAGAACTGGCTGCTCGCGGGCAGCACGCGAACCAGCCACGCGGTAGCGCGCGTGCCCGAGCGAGGCGAAGAGCCGGCGGGCGGCCATTATGTCGCGCCGACGCTGCACGAGACGCCGGTATGGCTGAACGACGGCAAGGTGTTCGGCATCTACTGCCGGCCCGACGGCGCCGCGGCGGCGCACGCGCCGGCGGTGCTGCTGCTCAATACCGGCGCGGTGTCGCGGATCGGCAACGGCCGTTTCGGCGTGCATTTCGCGCGGCGTCTTGCCCGCCAGGGGATCGCTTCGCTGCGCATCGACGTCGGCGGTGTCGGCGACAGCATGCCGTCGTGCGACACGCTGAGTCTCGACGCGCTGTACTCGCAATCGAGCGCCGCCGACGCCGCATGCGCAGCGCGCTGGCTCGTCGCGCGCGGTCATGCGGGCGCGGTGCCGGTCGGCATCTGCTCGGGCGCCTATACCGGCCTGCATGCCGCGGCCCGCGAACCCGCGGTGGTGGGCGCGGTGATCGTCAACGTACAGAAGTTCAGATGGCACAACGTCTGCGACGAACACGGCAAGCCGATGATCCCGGTGTCCGCGTTCGGCTCGACGCGCAACTACATGCGCTCGATGAAGCAGCCGGGCAAATGGCTGCGCGTGCTCAAGGGCAAGACGGGCGGCTGGGGCCTCGTGCGCGAGCTGGTGGTACGGCAGCTCGCGAAGACCGGCGAAACGCTGGCCGACCGGATCGAGCGGTTGTGCGGCCTCGAACTCGGCGCGCGGGATGAGCGGCATCTGTTCGCCAACCTCGATGCGCGGGGCGTCGACACGCACCTGGTGTTCGGTGTGCTCGACGAAGGCGTCGAAGAGCTCGAGCGCTACTTCGGTGCGCGCGGCACGCGGCTCGCGCGCTTCACGCGCATTCACGTGGCCTTTTGCAAGCACACCGATCACGCGATCCTGTCGTCGGTGGCGCAGGAAAACATCATGTCCTACGTCGAGAACGTCTATCGCGGCGGCTTCACGAAGCTGCGTCAGCCCGACAGCACCGCGCTCGACGGCGAACTGCACAGGCAGCACCCGGAACACGATGAGCATCGCGGCCCGGGGGCGTTGCGTCCGTTCGGAGAAGCATAGGGGAACACGCGGCGGACAGAGGGGCACGCGCGTACGACCAGAAACGATTGCGACCACGAGGCACCTGCTGGCGTCATGCCGGCCGGTGAACAGGAGTTGGATTCGAGAGGATCGCAAATGAACCGAATAGTAGAGCCAGGTAATCCGCTGGCGCCGGGGGCTCGAGCCGCCGCCGCGCTTCACGAACTGACCGTGCAACCGGTGATTCTCGTGGGCGACTCCGGTACGAGGCCGTGGCCGCTGTCGCGCGAACGTAATTCGAAGCAACTGGCCGGTCCGATGGACGACCGCTCGCTACTCGAAGAGACGCTGCGTTGGCTCGACGATGCATTCGACTCGGCCGCGCACGACGCGGCCCGTACCACGCTGTCCGCCGCGCCGCTGGTGGTCTGCCGCGACGAACCGCGGCTGCCTGCGCTAGAGCGAGTCGAGCGGCGGTACCGCAAGCCTGCGCGCTTGCTGCTCGAACCGATGGTGCGCAACACCGCGCCGGCGCTGAGCGTCGCGGCGCTCGCCGCGCGCGCGTCGGCTGTGGCTGGCGACGATCCGATCCTGGTCGTGCTGCCCACCGATCATCCGGGCGCCGATCACACTGCATTCGGTGCGGCGCTCACCGAGGCGCTCGCACATGCCTCGCGCGGCGCGATCGTCGCGTTCGGGTTGCCACCGCAGCGCGCGGCGATCGGCTACAGCTATATCCGCACCGACGCGCCCTTGGGCAACCGGGGCGCACGGACGATCGGGCGCTTTGTCGAGAAGCCCGATGCCGAGCTTGCCGAGCGCTACTACGCAGCGGGCGAGTACTGGTGGAACTGCGGCATGTTCGTGGTGCGCGCGTCGGTATGGCTCGACGCGATCGGCTTGTGCCGTCCGCTGATCGCGGCGGCCTGCAAGGACGCATTCGCGGGAGCGAGCATCGACGATGCCGGCGCGGTGCATCTCGCGCGCGACGCGTTCGCCGCGTGTCCGTCCGACTCGGTCGACCATGCGGTGATGGAGCGCATCGGTACCGACGCGCGTCTTCTCGGCGTGACGGTACCGCTCGGCGAGGGCTGGCCGGACGTCGGCGCGCCCATGCGCGTCAATGGAGGTCAAGCCGACAAGCCAGCCGATGACGCGCGGTCGCCGTCATTCGACGAGCGGCGCTTTCGTCATGCGCTCGGGCGCTTCGCAACCGGCGTGGTGGTGATCTCGACCGGCAGCGGCGACAGTCTTCACGCGATGACCGCCAACGCGTTCATGTCGGGGTCGCTGAAGCCGCCGCTGATCGTCGTGTCGGTCGGGCATCGTGCGCGCATGCATGCGCGGCTGATGGAAGCCGAGCTATTCGGCGTCAGCGTGCTGTCGGAGGCGCAGGAGTCGCACAGCCGCCATTTCGCGGGCGAGGCGCAAAGCCGCCTCGCGCCGACTTGCGCACCGTGCTTCGCGGCGGTCGACGGCCTTGCCGGCGTCGTGCTGCTCGAGCACGCGGCCGCGCGCTTCGCCGCGCGCGTGGTCGACCGCCATCCGTGCGGCGACCATACGCTGTTCGTCGGCGAAGTGCTGGTGTTCTCGCTCGACGAGCACGCGCCGCTGCTGTTTTTCGGCGGCCGCTATGCGTCGGTGGCGGCGAGCGCGTCGAACGAGGATTCGGCGTGATGCGATTGCCATCGCATGTTGGTTCGCCCGAGCACGCAATCGCCGGACCACGTCCGTGCAAATCAGACAATTTCGTCACGCCAACGTGCGAATGCGCACTAATTAAACCGGGTAACGCAGGCACGCTTTGACGGGCGAGCTTTGAGCCTGGCGGAACAGATTGCGTTACACGAACGAAACAAATCTTCAGAGGGATAACCCTGTCAGGAAGTGTCCCAACTGGCGCATCCGTTTCGAAGCTAGCAACGTATCGGAAAACGATCCTATTTGCATAGCAGATACGTACGGGCCCTTCATTAACAGGCCACGCGGGGTCAACACCGCTTCGGGGATATGTCATGGAACACGCAAACAAGGATCGCTCGCTGGTGAGCAAAGTGATGGACGGGCTCGTCAGCGGCATCGTCGAGGAAAAGTACGGCGCGATTCTGCCGCCGCAGGATGTGCTGTCGAAGGAATTCGATGTGAGCCGCACCGTGATGCGCGAGGCGCTATCGATGCTGCTCGCGCGCGACATGCTCGACGTGCGCCCGAAGATCGGCACGCGCATCCGGCCCATGAGCGACTGGCGCATGATCGACGAGGACGTCGTCAACTGGCGTTTTCGCGCGAAGCCCGATCCGATGTTTCTGCGTGACGTGATCGAGTTTCGCATCCTGATCGAACCGCGCGCTGCGGCGCAGGCGGCCGCACGCGGCAGTGCCGCGGATGTCGCGGCGATTCGCGAGGCGTTCGAGGCGTTTCGCGTGATCCGTCCGGGGGAGCCCGCCTATCAGGAAGCCGACGAGCTGTTTCACACGCGTATCGTGATCGCGAGCGGCAACCAGTTCTTCAAGCAGATGGCCGCGATCATTCGCGGCGCGCTGTCGACCGTCACCCCGCTCGTGCATGACCGGACCGGGGTGTGGGAGGGCGCGATCGCGTCGCATCAGCGCGTCGTCGAAGCGATCGAGCGGCGCGATCCGAAGGAGGCCGAGATCGCCTCGCTGGCGATGATCGATTACTCGGCCGAGGAGATCGGCGGCCGGTTTTCCGCAGAGCCGCCGGCGCGGGTTTGAGCCTCGGTTTGAGCGTCGGTTTGAGCCTGGTTGCTTGAGTGCCTGGCCGCGACAGCGGCGGCGCGGGTGTCGAAGGTCGGTGCGCCGCTGCGATGTCGCATGGTTCGGATTGGCCGGGTTCGCCGCATTCTCAAACGGCATCGGCGACAATAGCGGCTGTTCCGAACCGCATGGACCCTCGCACAACGATGACAGACACGACAGCGGCACCGCAGGCAGCCACCGCCCAACCGACCAATCAGGCAACGCAGGACACCACTTCATCGCGTGAGATCCGTTGGGGGATCGTCGGCACTGGCCGGATTGCGCGCCGCTTTGCGCAAGGTCTCGCCTTCGTGCCGCGCGCGCGGCTCGCCGCGCTGTGGTCGCGTCGCGTGGAACCGGCTCAGGCGTTCGCCGATGAATTCGGCGGTACCGTTTGCGACAGTTTCGATACGCTGCTCGCGAGCGGCATCGACGCGCTCTATATCGCGACGCTGCAGGACAGCCACGCCGACTATGCGATCGCCGCGTTGCAAGCCGGGTTGCACGTGCTGTGCGAGAAACCCGCGTGTATCAATCGTGCGCAGCTCGAGCGCGTGCTCGAGACCGCGCGCGCTTCGCAACGGCTCTTCATGGAAGCGATGAAGCCGCCGTTCTACCCGCTTTACAGAAGGTTGCGCGAGCACCTCGCGGCCGATCCGATCGGCGAGGTCGGCCTCGTGCGCGCGGGCTGTTCGGTGCCTGGCGTGCCGGCCGATCATCCGTCGCTGTCGTTCGAGCACGCGGGCGGCGCGCTGCTCGATATCGGCATCTACGAGATGTTTCTTGCGGTGGATTGGCTCGGCGCACCATGCGACGTGCAGACCTTCGGCCGGCTCGGCGCCACCGGCGTGGATACGTTCGCGAGTCTGAACAGCCAGCACGAGCGCGGCGGCATCGCGCAGCTATTCTGCGGGCTCGATCTGCATGGCAAGGGCGATGCGCTGCTGATGGCCAAAGGCGGTCACGTGACGCTGCACGAGCCGTGGTGGAACCCGTCGCGCGCGAGCATCCGTTACGCGGACGGCCGCGTCCTCGAACTCGACGAACCGTTCGAAGGCGGTGGTTTGAACTACGAGACCGCGCACTTTTGCGAGCTGATTCGCGCGGGTGTGCTGCAGAGTCCGCTGATGCCGCACGACACGTCGCGACAGATGATCGCGATGGCCGACGCGGCGCGCGCGGCGTTGGGGCTGAAGTTCGCTGGCGAATGAGCCGCCAGGGCAAAGAAAGGAGTGCGCGGCGCTCAGTGCCGCGTCGGCAGCGACAGTCGCCGCTCGTACCAGCGCTGCGCCCACTCGAGCACCTGGCACAGCACCCAGTACACGGCCGCGGCGGCCAGATAAAGCGGCAGCGGCTGATACGTGGACGCGATCATTTCCTGCGCGCTGCGCAGCAACTCGGTCACCGTGATCACGGACACGAGCGAGGTGTCCTTGACCAGGCTGATCAGGCTGTTCGACAGACTCGGCACCGCGATGCGCAGCGCCTGCGGCGCGATCACGTAGCGCAGCGTCTGGCGCCGTGACAGCCCAAGGCTGTACGACGCGAGCCACTGGCCCTGGTGAATGCCCAGAATCGCGCCGCGCATGCTCTCGGACAGATAGGCGGCGACGTTCGCCGACAGCGCGATCACGCCGGCCGGCGTCGGTTCGAGCGAGATGCCGAAGCTCGGCAGACCGTAGTAAATCACGAAGATCTGCACCAGCAGCGGCGTGCCGCGCATCACGCTCACATAAACGCGTGCGATCCAGTTCAGCGGCCGGCTGTGGCTGATCCCCATCAGTGCGAGCACGGCGCCGCCGATCAAGCCGAAGATCATCGACAGGATCGCGAACTTGATCGTCAGCAAGGCGCCTTGTGCGAGTACCGGCAGCGATTGGAGCAGCAGGGATGTGATGGACATGGGTAGTGTTCTTATTGACGCACAAAGCGCACATCATAAACTTTGGCGCGCGTTCAGGCGCGGGTCGCGCAATGCGGCTCGGGGTATACGTGACGCGCGGTTCGGGTCCCAAGCCCCGCGCGGGCCGCATAAACGCGAAGGGCGGCATCGTAATCGATGCCGCCCTTAGTTTGACTACACGGGTGTTACTTGATCGGCTTGCTGACGTCGATGCCGAACCATTTGTCCGAGATCTTCGTGAAGGTGCCGTCCGCTTCGAGCTGGGTCATCGCATCGTCGATCGCCTTTGCGAACTGCGGGTTGCCCTTCCGGAACGGAATGCCCGACGGGTTGCCCGGGCCGACGTTCGCGCCGGTGCGCAGCGGCAGGTTCGAGTTCTTCAGCAGGTACGCGAGCATCAGACGGTCGTTCAACGCGGCGTCGAGCCGGCCGGCGGCCAGGTCGCGCAGGTATTCGGGCGCGCCCGGATAGGTCTTCACGTCGATGCCGGGCACCGACTTCGCCATGTCCATGTAGTTCGTGCCGAGACCGACGCCGAGCTTCTTGCCCTTCAGGTCTTCGAGCGACGCGAACTGGCGCGTGTCGTCTTTGCGCTGGATCAGTTGCGCGGCCGAGTACGTGTACGCCGGCGAGAAGTCGAGGGTCTGCTTGCGCGCGTCGGTGATGCCGACCTGGTTGACGATCACATCGAACTTGCCCGCCTGCAGACCGGCGATGATGCCGCTCCATTCGGTCGTGACGAACACCGGCTTCACGCCGAGCTTGGCCGCGACGGCCTTGGCGATGTCGACGTCATAACCGACCAGCTCGCCCGACGGCGCTTTCGAGTTGAACGGCGGGAAGGTGCCTTCGAGACCGACGCGCAGCGTGCCGCGCTGCTTGACCTGGTCGAGCAGGTCTTCCGCGTGCGCGGCGACGGCGGTCAACGACGCGCCGATCAGCGCGGTGGCGAGGAGTTTCTTCAGCAGGCCAAATTTCATCGTGTTCCTTTGTACGTCTGACGTTTTGACGGTCGAGAGCATAGCAAACGAGACTATCGCAATCTAAATACCGTTTGTTTATGTCTATATGCACCGCCGGTGCGGATGCTTAGCGCAGCGCCTGCGCGCATTCGGCGACGAGCGCCGGACCGCGGTAGATGAACCCAGTATAAAGCTGCACCAGTGACGCGCCGGCCGCGAGCTTCGCTCGTGCGTCTTCCCCCGAGAAGATCCCGCCGACGCCGATGATCGGTACCGCGTCGCCGACTTCGGCGCGCAGCTTGCGGATCACTTCGTTCGACGCGTCGAACACCGGCTTGCCCGACAGGCCGCCGGCTTCGTCCGCATGCGGCATGCCGGTGACGGCAGCGCGCGACAGCGTCGTGTTGGTCGCGATTACGCCTTCGAATTGGTGGCGCAGCAAGGTGTCGGCGATCGACTTGATCTGCTCGTCGTCGAGGTCCGGAGCGATCTTCAGGGCGAGCGGCACGAGCTTGCCGTGCATGTCGGCGAGCCGTTGCTGCTTGTCCTTCAGCGCGGCGAGCAGCGCGTCGAGTTCGTCGGCGCCTTGCAGCTGGCGCAGGTTCTTCGTATTTGGCGACGAGATGTTGACCGTCACGTAGCTCGCGAACGGGTACACGCGCTCGAGGCAGTACAGGTAGTCTTCAGCGGCGCGCTCGATCGGCGTGTCGGCGTTCTTGCCGATGTTCAGACCGAGGATGCCGCGATAGCGCGCGGTCTGGACGTTCTTCACGAACTGGTCGACGCCGGCGTTGTTGAAGCCCATCCGGTTGATCACCGCGTGCGCTTGCGGCAGCCGGAACATGCGCGGGCGCGGATTGCCCGGCTGCGCGCGCGGCGTCACGGTGCCCACTTCGATGAAGCCGAAGCCGAGCGCCGCCAGACCGTCGATGCACGCGCCGTCCTTGTCGAGGCCGGCCGCGAGTCCGACCGGGTTGCGGAACGTGAGGCCCATCACGGTGCGCGGCGAATCCGGCACGCGCGCGGCGAGCGCGCCGGCGAGGCCGGTGCGGCCGGCAGCGCCGAGCATGCGCAAAGTCAGATGGTGAGCGTCTTCCGCGTCCATGCGAAAGAGTTGGGCGCGAACGAGCGGATAAAGGGAACTGAACACGGGATGAAGCCGGACGGCCGGAAAATGGGAACCCGCTATTTTACCGGCTTTGGGCTTTGATGAGACTGGTAGGGCGTTGCTGGCGGCGAGCAGGGCCCGGCGACGACTCGGCGGACGGCGCTTCGGCTACGGCCTGAGCGGACCGCGTCGTCCATGCATCGGCAGATCGACCGGCGGAAAGTCGATGCTTGCCGGATCGAGCACGCGCCACTCGCCGTCGATCAAGCCTTCGAGCGGCCGGAAATTCGCCTTGTACGCCATTTTCGGGCTTTCGCGAATCCAGTAGCCGAGATACACGTACGGCAGGCTCAGGCTGCGCGCCTGCTCGATCTGCCAGTAGATGTTGTAGGTGCCGAAGCTCGCGTGCGGCAGGTTCGGCTCGAAGAACGTGTAGACCGACGACAAGCCGTCGCCGAGGATATCGATCATGCTGATCATGCGCAGCGCGCCCTGTGCTTCGGGGCGCGGATCGGGCCGTCCATCGGGACGCAGCGGCGCCGGCTCGCGAAACTCGACGAGCCGCGAGTTGATCCGGCTTTGCAGCAGGAACTGCTCGTACTGATCGCGGCTGTCGCGATCCATGCCGCCGCCTGCGTGGCGCGCCGACTGATAGCGCATATACAGCGCGTAATGCTCCTCGTCGTAATGCAGCGGCGCGACGGTCGCGATCAGGTCGCCGTGCTTTCTCCACACACGCCGCTGAGTGCGGTTCGGCTGAAAACGCTCGACCGGCACGCGCACCGGCACGCATGCGCGGCAGCCGTCGCAATACGGACGGTAGGTGAACACGCCCGAGCGCCGGAAGCCGGCCTTGACGAGATCCGTGTAGACGTCCGAATTGATCAGGTGACTGGGTGTGGCGACCTGCGAGCGCGCGATGCGGCCGTCCAGGTAACTGCAGGGATAGGGCGCCGTTGCATAAAATTGCAGCGCGGAAAGCGGCGAAAGAGGCAGCTCGTTGGGATGAGTCACGTTGGCAGCTCTCGAAGCGTCTCTGGTAATGCAAACCCGGCGCGCCTGGCGGTTGATGCCGCGATTCGATGGGCGGCGGACCCGGATTCGGCCTGATTTTTCCTACGCCGCGCGCACGAGGATTTCGAGCAGGGCGGTCTTGTCGAAGCGCCAAGGAATGGCCGGTGCGCCGACAGACGCGCGAACATGCGCGACGAACGCCTTGCGCGCTATCTCGCGGCCGCCGAGCGACGCCAGATGCGACGTGTTCTGCTGGCAGTCTATCATTTCTATTTCGTGACGTCGCAAGTGCCCGACCAGCGCGGCCAGCGCCATTTTCGAGCCGTCGGTGACGTCGGTATACATCGATTCGCCGAAGAACATCCGGCCGAGCGACACGCCATACAAGCCCGCTACACGCTTGCCCTCGAACCAGGTTTCGATGCTGTGCGCGTCGCCGAGGCGATGCAGCGACGAATAGGCTTCGACGACGTCGGCGGTGATCCACGTGCCGCGCTGGCCGCGGCGCGGCGCCTGCGCGCAGGCGCGCATCACGGCGGCGAAATCCTGATCGACGCGGATTTCCCACGCGTCGTCGCGCAACATCCGCTTGAGCGTCTTGCGCAGCGACGGCGACAGCTTGAATTCGGCGGGGCGCAGGATCATGCGCGGATCGGGGCTCCACCACAACACCGGCTGGCCGTCCGAATACCACGGGAAAATGCCGCGCCGATAAGCGTCGATCAGGCGCGACGGCAGTAGATCGCCGCTTGCTGCGAGCAGACCGGGCGCGCCGCTCGCGGCGCCGAGCGCGCGCTCGACGGGCGGAAACGGATCGTCAGCTCCGAGCCAGGGAACCATGCGCGCCGCTCAACCTTCGCGCAGGGAGCGGAAGATGTCGCCGGTATGCAGGCCGAAACTGCCGGCCGCGCGGTCGGCGAAAAAAAAGCGCAGCGTCTGGCCGACGGTTGGAAACGCGATCTCGTCCCACGGAATCTCGTGCTCCTCGAACAGCTTCACTTCGAGGCTTTCTTCGCCGGCGGCAATGTCGAGATCGAGCAGCCGCGCCATGTAGAACAGATGCACCTGATGCACGTGCGGCACGTTCAGCAGCGAAAACAGGTTCTGCACCTCGACGCGCGCGCCGGCTTCCTCGAGCGTTTCGCGCGAGGCCGCTTCGGCAGTCGTTTCTCCCATTTCCATGAAGCCGGCGGGCAGCGTCCAGTAACCGTAGCGCGGCTCGATCGCGCGGCGGCACAGCAGCACTTTGTCGTCCCACACGGGAACGGTGCCGACCACGTTACGCGGATTCTGATAATGCACGGTGCCGCAACTGCTGCATACGAAGCGCTCGCGATTGTCGCCCGGCGGAATGCTCAGACTGACGCCGTGGCCGCAGACAGAACAGAATTTCATTGGAAAGGGGACGAGAAAGGGTGATAGGAGTTTATCACCCGGGCGGGCGATTACTGAGGCGCCGGCGGGGAGTGCGCGATGGGAGGTTCGATGCGGCGAGCGCCGCCGCGTCTGACACGCTTGACAGTCGATTTTCGAATGGGCTCGTCAGATCGTGGCCACAAAAACTAAAAAGGGTTACACGCCAATGCGTTGTAACCCTTCAATGATTTCGTTGTGGTTGCGGGGGTAGGATTTGAACCTACGACCTTCGGGTTATGAGCCCGATTTAACCTGTCGAAGGATGTTGCCGGATGTTGCAGGGTGTTGCATACCGTTTAAAAATCAGCGACTTAGGCTTATAGTTTGGTTTCGTTGTTGCAGGATGTTGCCCGCTGTTGCTGGCGGGGATTGCCCAAATTGTGCCCAAATGAGTCGAAGCCATGCCCAAAGCCTCAAGCCGCGTCGAGATCACCCGTGATTTTGTTCGCACCCTTGTCCCGTCCGGAAAGTTTCAGGATTACAGCGACGCCACGCTGAAAGGCTTTGGTGTGCGCGTGACGCCGGCCGGATCGATCCAGTTTACCGTTCGCTTCCGCCGCCCGGACGGTACGTTCGGACGAAAGCGCGTCGGCAGCTATCCTGAAATGAATCCAGGAGCCGCGCGCGACGCCGCGAAAGCGGAACTGGAACAGACCCCGACCATCAGCGACACCGCCGCGACCATCGAAGAAAAGAAGCGGCGGCGCGTCGAAAGCACACGGCGCGCGCGCGGTTGTCCGACCCTCGCCGCATTCCTTGACGGCGATTACACCGCCTATTTGCAAGCGAACGGCATCAGCACGGCGAACGCCGCCGTCATCCGGTCGTCGTTCCCTGAATTTCTCGACCGCCCGCTTGATGAACTGACACCTTGGCTTATCGAGGGCTGGAAGTCGCGGGTTGCGAAGACCGGCGTCAAGGCGAAGACCATCGCGAACAAGTTGCACGCATTGCAAGGCTTGCTTCGCGTGGCGACCGACGCCGAACACATCAGCGACAACCCGGCCCGCAAGGTTAAGCGCAACGGCAAGGCAGACGTTGTCGTTCGCTACCTGTCCGCCGACGAACGCGAACGCCTGTATCGGGCAATGGATGCCCGTGAGGAAGCGAACCGCGACGCACGACACCGGACCATCGCGCACCGCCGCATGCGCAAACTCACGCCGCCGCCGTCGCTGCGGAATGTCCGCTACACCGATCACCTTCAGCCGCTGGTCGTGTGTGCGCTCAATAGCGGCTTGCGCAAGGGCGAACTGTTGGCGCTCGAATGGTCCGACGTTGACCTGGACCTTCGGACAATCCACGTCCGGCGCGGCACGACCAAGGATGACGAACGCCGTGACGTGCCCGTAACCGACGAACTTTTCGAATGCTTCGCGGCATGGCGACCGCTCGCGCATCGAACCTACGTGTTCGGCAACCGGGACACCGATGCGCCGCTGACCGACTTCGGCAACGCGTGGGATGCGTTGCTTGCGGCGGCGGAAATCACGAACTTCCGTTTTCATGACGCAAGACATGACTACGCGAGCCGCCTTGTCGCGGCGGGCGTTGACCTGAACCGCGTGCGCGCGCTGCTCGGGCATAGCGACATCAAGACCGTGTTGCGGTATGCGCACCTGTCGCCCGATCACCTTCACGACGCCGTCGAACAGGCGTTCAACGCACCGCGCCGCGAAAAGGCGAAGCACAAGGGCGCGAAACTGACCACCGAAATATAGGTAATTACCCTTAGTCTCGCAATACCACTTCAATAAACCGGCGGCACCCGGGCACGTTAAAACGAAACATCTGTGCGCCGCTGCCCCCACCCGTTCCCCTCATTCGCAAGTCCGTCCCCGTCCGTCCCCGTCCGTCCCAGTCCGCGTAGCAACTGGTTTTCGCGCCGCCATTACGTGAGCGCGCAACGAAACGGGAACCTTTGTGTTCAGGGCGCGAGCACACCTGTTCGCGGGATAGGCACACCGGCTCGTTCGACCGCTCAAAACCCGGTTGCACTGATACCACTTCCGCGCCTTAATGGTGCTTGCTGGGGCACACGAGGGGGCCAAAAATGCAACCTGACACGACGGACGCCGAGAGCACGTCGCCCGTAATGACCCTTGCGGAATTCTGCGAGCGCTATCACATCGACCGCGCAAACCTCTTCCGCATGCGCCGCGACGGTCGCGGCCCGGATGTTGTTCAAGTCGGGCGCCGCGTTCTAATCACGCACGAGGCCGCGCGCGAATGGCAGGAGGCGCGCACCGTGCGCGCGCTCAATGGCGCAGCAAAAAATCGGTTGCTCTCCATGCGCGAGCGCGCGGCCGAAGCGTTGAAGCTCATCGATGCCGCGCTTGCGGTCCAAAGCGGCGAAAAACAGCCATGACTGTCGCCGCACTCCTCGACAAGCTCGAAGGTGTGCGCGGGTGCGGCTCGGGCCGCTGGCGGGCGCGCTGTCCGGTGTGCGAATCGCACAAGGCGGTGCTCGCGCTGACGGAGACGGCGGAGGGTACGGTGCTGTTGCACTGCTTTCGGAATGGATGCGCCGTCGCCGACATCGCCGCGGCCGTGGGCGTCGACCTCGCCGACCTCTTTCCGCCGCACGTCGACGGTGTACACGCATCGAAGCCGATCAGGCGCCGTTTTAACGCCGTACAGGTGCTCGGCGCGATTAACCTGGAATTGCTCGAAGTGCTGTTGATCGCCGGCGCGATTTTGCAGCGCGGCTCGATCACGTTGACCGAGCACGAGCGCCTCCGGCTCGCGGTCTCGCGCGTGTCGGTCGCGGAAGGGGCAAGCCGTGGCTGACGACATTCCGAACTATTCGACGTTGAAGGCGCAGCGCGTGGCGTTGCTATGTCTTCGCGCGCACCCGTTATCCGATACGCGCCGCATTGCCCTGTATAGCGCGTTGATCGAACACATGGATACCGACCGGCTTTGTTTTCCCGGAACGCGGAGGCTCGCGGCAATTACGCGCATTAGTCGCCCGGTCGTGCTGAATCTCCTGAACGAATTCGCGAAAAACGGATTGCTGGAATTTATCGACCCGCCGCAAAAGGGAAGTCGTATCCGTCGCTTGCGTTTGCACTATGAACGGCTTCAAGTGGTCAACTCGGAATTGACCACTCAAAACGCCGAAGTGGTAAACACTGGATTGACCACTGCCGAATTTGAACTGGTCAACCATACGTTGACGACTGAAGAACCGCGAGTGGTCAACAGAGAGTTATCACTCGACAAAAACCGAGTGGTCAATTTCGGACCGCCGAGTGGTCAACCCTACATTGACCCGAATAGAAAACAAGAATGGTTCGGTAAACCTGGAGCGTCCGCGCCCGACCCGGACGCGTGCGGTTCGCTTGCGCCGGAGAAAAGCAACGTACGAGGGAAAGCCGCTCCCCCTTCGAACGTTGCCGTTAAAAAAAAAGCGGTTGTGGACCACTAACGCCTGAAAGATCAAATCCGCGCACGCGAGCCGAATTAATTCCGGACGACTGCAAAGGCGCGCTGATATCGAAATCGGGCGCGCCGTATTTGCCGTGGGGACCGTATCTCGACGCCGACCATTTGCGCCGGATGCGGTCTGAACTGCTCGAACTGATCGAGACGTTGAGCGCGCTCGAACATTGGCCGAAGGAAGACCGCGCCGCCGTCTTGACGCGCGCCGTTTGCGGGCCGCTTTCGGATTTGTTGCCGAACGTCCGGTACTTCGAAAAACGCCTGATCGCGGCGCAATGCAAGGCCGCCGGCGACGAGTTGCGGGCCTCGCGCTCGTGGCACGGCGAAGGACTCGACGACCGTATGACCGACAAGGAGCCGACGACATGCAAAAGGATGACCCGCAGCAGGAAAGCGCGAGTACCGATTCTCGACCGGATCGCGGTACGCGTGCGAAGGAATGCGACGTGAAGCCGTCCCCGGCGGCACGGTACGCGGCGAGCTAAACGAACCTTGCGGAGCTCGACATGGGACGTGGAATGCATCACGCAACGCGTGAACGGCTCGACGCGGCGATCGAAATCCTCGCCGAGATTCAACCCGCGACCGTGCGCGCGGTCTGCTACCGGCTCTTCACGGCCGGACTGCTCGCGAGCATGGGAAAGTCGCACACGAACCGGGTGTCAGACCTGCTCGCGCGTGCCCGCGAGCGCGGCGAAATCGAGTGGCAATGGATCGTCGACGAAACGCGCCGCCCCGAACGCGCGGACCAGTGGGACAACCCCAGGCAGATATGGGAGGCCGCCGTGCGGGGCTACCGGCTCGACTACTGGAACGATCAACCGCGCCGCGTCGAAATCCTGTCCGAAAAGGGCACCGTGCGCGGCACCATCGCGCCCGTGCTCAACGAGCTGGGTGTGACCTTTCGCGTGCTGCACGGCTATGGATCGGCGACGACCGTGCATGACATCGCCGACGACATCGCGGACGCCGGCCGGCCGACGCATTTGCTCTACATCGGCGATTACGATCCGTCCGGCATGCATATGTCGGAAGTCGATCTGCCCGGACGGCTCGACCGGTACGGAGCGCGCAATGTATCGCTGAACAGGATCGCACTCACCGCAAGCGACACTTCTGGTCTGCCGGAGTTTAATGCGGATGCGAAAGCGGGTGATCCGCGCTATCGGTGGTTTCGCGAACATTACGGGCCGCTATGCGTGGAGCTTGACGCGATGGACCCGCGCGCGTTGCGCGAGCGCGTACGCGAGGCAATAACGGCACTCATTGACCGCGACGCATGGGATCACTGCATGGCCGTCGAAAAGGTCCAACGCGAATCAATGACCGGGTTTCTCTGTGCGATCCGCTCGACTTTCGATCGCGGCAATTCGATTTCGTGGCAAGACCCGAAATAGAAAATGAACGACCGCCCGACCCGCCACGAGAGGATCGACGAAGTCGCCGCGACCTTGCGTGCATGGGCCATGCGCGAAGGTTTCGACTACGACTCGTTGTTCGACGAGCTCTGTGAACGGGGGACGGCCCGTGCGCTGCGCGTCTCGATTGCCACGGTAAGTCGCTGGTACTGGGAAGGCACCGGACCGATCCGGCCGGTGCGCGTGCTGAGCGGCCGCCGGTGGTATCGCGTGACCGACATCGCCGCGTGGCTCGTCGACGGCGAGATCGAGGTCGCGAACTGACATTCGTTCGTTTCATTCGTTCCGTTCGTTCCATTCGTTCCATTCGTTCCGTTTGCGCTGGAAAGCCCCGCCGAAGTGGTCGACGATGCCCGTAATAGGGAACCGACCGGAGATATGCGCCATGCCTGTACAACTCGAATCGACGGCCCGCAATGCGACCATCGCCGTCCGCGCCGGCCGCGCGCTCGCCGCCTCCGGAAATTTGCCGGCCGCCGCGCGCGCCTGGTTGACCGAAAACTACGGTGCGAACGATCCGGCGATCGGGCTCGTCGAGCGCGCCTCGGTGCTTACGACGAGCTCTGCGATCGAGCCGCCGGACGCGTATGCAACCGCGCTCGCCGATGCCGTGGTCCGGCGTTCGGTGCTCGGCAGGATCGAAGGTATCGCGCCGTTCTACCGCGTGGCGTTCAACGATCCGGTCATGCGCGCGAGCGACAGCGGAATCGGTTTCTGGATCGCAGAGGCTATGACGGTTCCGGCGATCGAAGGCATCGACCCGTTCGTCGTCTCCAGAATTCCGGTCACGAAAATTGGCGCGCTCGTGGTTTTTAGCGCCGAGTTCGTCAAGCAAACCGGACCCCGCACTGACGCGGTGATTCGCCGCTGCGTTGAAAACGCGCTGATCCGGCGACTCGACGCGAGTCTGTTCGACGGCGCGGCCGGTGACGCAAGCCGCCCGCCATCGCTGGTCGACAGCACGAGCACGATACCGGGGACCGGCAACGCCGCCGAAGATATCGGCGCGGCGCTCTCGACGCTGCCCGAAGAGTACGCCGATCAACTCGTGCTGGTCGTTTCGCCGTGGTCCGTGCCGTCGCTGATCGCCTCCGGCGCGGCCGACGCGTCGACATTGAACGCCCGCACTGGTGGTCTGCTGTTTGGCTTTCCGTGCGTCGTCTCGACGAGCATTAAGCCAGGCGACGTCGGGTGGATCGTACCGCCGCTGGTCTTATTGAGCGAAGCCGGCGCGTACGTGAGCGCAAGCGACGTGGCCGTCGTGACCGTGAATAACGGCGACTCGATCGAGATTCACTCCTGTTTTCAGGAAGATTTGACGAGCATTCGCGGCGTTCTTTACACCGGTTGGCGCGCGGTCGCACCGGACGCGTGCGGACTGGTCAGCGACGTTGTGCCCGCAACGATCCGGCCGGTTGCGTCGAAGGTGAAGCGCACACCGGCGAGCGCGTAAGGAGGCCGCTATGTCCACATGCACTTGTACCACTGGAAGACATTGCAGTTGCTATGGCAACGAGCAGCAATACCGCGAAGAACGCGCACGGCAGGCCGCCGCGTCCCGCTTGGAGCATGCCGTGCTCGATTTGCTGCGCGGCAAGCGGGCCGACGCCGCGCCGCGCCGCGCGCACGAACTTGCCACACTGCTCGCGCCGCAGCGCGCGCACCTCGCGGACCTCATGACGGTGGATGCCGGCGTTTACTGGTGGTCGCATACGGGCGAGCAACACGAGGCGCTTGTCGACTCGCGTCGGGTTCGCCTCGTTGCATAAGCGGAGGCAACGACAATGGCAAACAACGGCAACGGCATCAAGCCGGCATCGTTTTTCAAGTACCCCGCTACAAGCGATACGGCGTCGCTCGCGATACTAGCGCGTGTCATCCTGGCGGCACATGGCGCGGCCGGCAACGACGACGCCTGGCGGACCAGCGACCTGGCTGCGGTGAGGGCGCTACCGCATGCACTGATCGCGGCAATCGCTGCAAGCACGCGCGTGCTCTACGCCTCGTTGCTCGTGCCCACCGACAACGGGAGCGGCGCCGGCGAGCGTCTGGAATTTACCCTGGACAACGGCGTCTCGATCGCACTGGCGCCGAGCCCGTCGGATCGCCCGAGCGTTGACGACGCGCCGACCGACGATGCGACCGGCAATCCGGAGCTCGTCGACCGTCACGGTAGTCTGGTCTGGAAGTGAGCGCGCTCGCGCTCCCGCAAACGATCCGCCGCTCGCGCGAGGCGGCCTGGCCGTCGGCGCGGAGACCGGGGGGAGTGAAAAAGATTTTGGGCGAAGGCCGTCAGCACCTACGCGCGGCTTTTGCAAACCCGAAAGCGTGATTCGAGGATCGGGGTTCTTAAGCTAATAGTGAATTAAGGCCCAGTCTTACCCCGGCCAGATGCGGCGCGGAGCCACACCGCACCGGCATGCAATCCGGCGCTCACGTCCACAGTACCGCGCGTGAGCCGGCCGTGACTGAGACCAAAGCGATGCCCGCGACGAGCTCTGATTTTTCAGTTCGAGCCATCGTCCGATACCCCGACCTTGGAGCCGTCAGCGAACACCGCAAGGATGGGCTGAATTTCCGTCGAGAATTTTCCATCCTCAAGACTCATCAGCTTCTGGTCCTCACTATCAAACTGGTTGAGCTTTCGGCTCCCATTCCACACATAGTCGCCGCCGGGCGGGATGTCTGCTTCAATGTTCAATCGGGTTTGTGTAATCACATCGCCAAAGGTGTTTTTGACGATGAGGAGGCCGCGTACTCCTTTCAGCGCCTTGGTCCCGGTGTTTTTGACCCCAATCCGGATGTCCCACTGGTTCTCGTATCGTCCGGCATGAAAGTCCTGAGGCACATGTTTCTGCTCCAAGAACGTCATCACGATAGTCTTACTTAGCTCTGCGGCGGCGGCTGCTTGCTTGGCTTGCAGTTGCTGCTTCAGTTGTTCTTGCTGCGCCTTGTACTGGTCTTGTTGTGCAATCCACTGCTTCTGCGCGTCGATCGCTTGCCCAACGGTAGTGCCGGGGGGGATGTCCTGGCCTCCAAACGCGTGTCCTACTTTTACGCGCGCCATGTAGCCAGCCAACAGTTGTTTGTCTCCGTCGCTCAAGCCCTTAATTTTTTTCGCAAAATCGTCATTCCACTGGCTCACATCTGTCGGTAGCACGACATCCGTTGGCTTTGAGCAGGCGGTTAGCGCAGCACACACCATCGTCGCGATGACAAATTTTCGAATCGTGGACATGATCGAGGCTGCACTTACAGCAAGGCACGAAACAGCGAACAAGATAAGCGATGGATATCGGGACACTTCTGCTCTCCTTTCCGCGCAATCTACGGAAGCGACGACCACGCGTTCGCGATCTGAATGCTTGCAAGTTGTGGGGTTGCCTCCGTTACTGCCGGCGCTGGGCCGTTCGGCTGGCAGCGACCTTCGGTCCTAGCCTTGTTCCTCATTTCGCCGGAGCAAGGTCGGTATCCGGAAATAATGCTGGATCAGTACCTGCGGGCGGGCTGGTTAATCTGTTTAGCGCTTGTTGAAGGTCGTTGTTTTGCGCGTTACTTGTCAAGTTCATCCTGTTGGTTTGCCCCCTGGCATTTGAGATTCAATCCATTGGTTCGCGACCACCTTTACGCCGTCGCCCTCTTGGAAGATCGTGAACCTAACTTTTTGAATTGGGGTCGTCGAATAGGCGTTCCCGATCGCAAGCGTCGCCAGCGTGGCTTGACCGCCCTTCAATTCTTTCCCGCAAACGACGTGATATTGCGTGGCTTCCAGGACCTCCACCCCCTTACTCGCGCATCCCTTAACAAGACGATTTCTAACATCATCCGGAATTGCATTTTTAATCACAACCTCCGGGTTGCCGGATTCCGTTTTGGTAATAAGTTCGGGCTGTGCGCAGCCGGCCAGCAAGGCTAGCACTGTTATGCCAGTCGGGATTACTTTGCCCATACGACCTCCTCAATTTGAATACCAATATAGGTCGTACGAATATTTACACAAGCCTGTAGCAGGCGATGATGCCGATCGGTAATAGGCGGCCATCAACATGCCGCAGCGGCGCGCGGCGACTTTTGAATCTGATTACAAACCAATTAGCTGAAAAGGAATGTGAAAGTAAGCGCAGTGGGTACAGATTTGCTCAAACTGAAGGCGCGACTCCGAAGAGATCCATCCGATAACCGGCAAGCCGTCCCGATTGCCGGTTACGTTCTTTGTCATAATGAGCCTCGCACCGTTGGACGATGCCGCCATTATCCGCCGGACGTCACCCGCAGCGCACTGACGGCTACATGGCCGTGCGAGCCCTGCCGACGATTGCGCGCGCGATGCGCAAAACATCCGCATCCGAACCGCGCCCGCGCAGGCTATTGATGCCTAGGTAGACAATGCGCAGATTCGCATCGCTGTAGTCGCCGTCCTGATCGATGCGATCCAGGCTTGGGCATGCGGGGCCGAAGCGGTCAGCGTCGTCCACATAGAAGGGCAGTCCGCTGATCGCGCAACGGTAGTCCTGTGCGGCGAGCTTCGTCATCAACTCGGCGACCGTGACTGTCACGGCGACTGCGCGCTTTCCTTCAGAGGCGCGTTTTGCCTGACGCGCACGCGCCAGACTGATCGCACCGCGCATACTGACGCGAAGGTGACGGATATACGTCGCGCGCTCGCTCGCCGGCGCGCCTGCTGCGCGGCGGGTTACCCACGCCTTGGTCGCGGCGGCCGACCGGCGAGTCTGGATCGCCACTGCGCGGCGCGTTTCCCACGCCTTGCGTGCCACTGCCGATCGGTCAAGTCTCGCGGGTTTTACCTCAGGGATCATTTGCACGACAGCACCTCAATAGCCAAAGTCTTTGCTCTAATGATCGGGCTGCTCGGACGATTGGGGAAGGTGGTGCAGTGCCGCACGGCGAACTGATCGAGGCGTCTCGGGCGCGGCCGCGCGATTCACTCCGGAAACCCAAAACAAAAAGCCCGCATGTGCGGGCTTCTGTTTGAGACGGCTTGCCTGATTCTCGCGGGTTTTGCCCACCTATTGCCCAAAAACGCAAAAAGAGGGGGACTGCCCAAAAACATCGGAATCGCGCAAAGCTTTATCAGGCTTTGGTTGCGGGGGTAGGATTTGAACCTACGACCTTCGGGTTATGAGCCCGACGAGCTGCCAGACTGCTCCACCCCGCGTCCGTCGAAGAAAAGATTATAGACCAGCCAGCCAGACAGCGCAATAGCCATGTAAGGATTGGCTTCATTGCGCCTTGCGCCGCGACCCCTACGCACCTATCGGAAAGGCTCCGGAAAGCCGCGCGCGGACGCTGCGCTAGAATTCAGATTCTCCACGCGGCTCGCCGGATCTTCACGACGGCGACCTCTTCGACTCTGATCCTCCGACCCGTTCTGAACCCATGGATATCGCTCACGATCTGCAGGTCATCGCTCTTCAGGAAAAGACCCTCGTGTTTCCCCGTTTCGATGCCGACCGTGCGTGGCAAGTCGGCGCGTATCTGCACGAGGTCGCGAAAGCGCGCGGCATTGCCGCCGCGATCGACGTGCGCACGTTCGGCCAGCCGCTGTTCTTCAGCCTGCTCGACGGCGCGACGCCCGACAACGTCGATTGGGTGCGCCGCAAGGGCAACACCGTCGCGCAATTTCGCCGTAGCTCGTACGCGATCGGTTTGAAAATGCAGCTCGCGGGTGCGACGCTCGCCGACAAGCACGGTCTGCCGGCCACCGAGTACGCATCGCACGGCGGCGCATTCCCGCTGACGGTGGAAGGCGCGGGCGTGATCGGTTCGATCACGGTGTCCGGTCTGCCGCAGCGCGCCGATCATGAACTCGTGGTCGAAGCGCTGTGCGCGCATCTGGGTCACGATTACGGCAAGCTCGCGCTCGCGAAAAGCTGACGCGATGCGCATACCCCCGTATGCGCTGCTCGCGATCGCGATCGTCGCCGAGGTCATTGCGACTTCCGCGATGCGGGCCTCGGACGGTTTCTCGCGGCTGCTGCCGTCGATGGTCGTCGTGCTCGGCTACGGCATCGCGTTCTATTGCCTGTCGCTGACGCTCAGGAGCATTCCGGTCGGCATCGTCTATGCGATCTGGTCCGGTGCCGGGATCGTGCTGATCACGCTGGTCGCGCTGGTGCTGTACCGGCAGGTACCCGACGTGCCGGCGATCATCGGGCTGGGATTGATCGTCGCTGGCGTCGCGGTGTTGAATCTCTTCTCGAAGATGCAGGCGCATTGAGGGCCCGCGCATGCCGCCTCGGTTGCCGCACGGAACATAAATCGGGTTATTTGCAGCGCACGATCATCGAGCGGCCTTTCACATTCGCCGACGCCACGTTGGTGACGCTGCCGCCAGCGGTGCCACCCTCGTCGTTATCTTTCGACACGATGTCGTAGCCGGTCGCGCCGCAGGCCTTACCCGCTTGCACGTAGCACGAGGCCCAGCTCGAGCCGGCGTTGGCGCCGCTGCAGTTGACCGCGAAGCCGGTCTGGCCGTTCGGCAGATTGATCAGCGTGGTCGTGTTCGACGACGCGCAGCCGCCGAGCCCCGCGGCGAGCAGCAGCGCGACGGGCAATGCGGCCGTCAGCGACGCACGACGCACGAAGGCAAGCGCGGCGCTGGATCGGAGGCGGTGGAATCGGCCGGCGCGCCGCGGTTGCGTCGTGAAATGCATCGTGTTGTGTCCTTTCATTCAGATAGAGGTTGCTGCCGGGCTGGAGCCGGTCGGTGTGGAACGCGAGGGCGCGCGCCAAGGCTCAGGTCGCTTCGACGGTGATGCCCGCCGCGCTGACGAGCCGCCGGGCTTCCGCGCCTTCTTCAGTGGCCGCGTCTTCCCAGATGCTGATCGCTTTTGGGATATCGATCCCATGACTTTCGGCGTACTCGAACCAGCGGTTCGCCGCATCCGGCTCGGGCAGTTCGTGATTCTGCAGAAAATATTTTCCCATATTGCGCTCGCTGGCCTCGAAATGGCGTCGTCATAGTACCTTTCGACAGCATGGAGCATGCCGATCTGGACCGTTCGACCAGCGCGCGTGGCTGACGTGCGGCGCGGCCGCGGTGTGGGGCGAAAGTGCGGCTCGCGAGCGCGCAGAACTTATCGCGCTGTAACGCGCCTTATCGGAATGGGGCGGGGCGCCCGCACACCTCCGGTGCAGCGGCGCGCCGCATGCTGAAGCATCAAGGCGGCGCCGTCGCGACTGGCTCCAGCTCCGCAACCGCAACAGGAGGACGAAGATGGCTGAACGGGTCAGTGGCCCTTATCGCGGCTATTACATCAGCGCCACCGCGCGCCTCGTGCCGGGGGGCAGCACGTCGGGCGCGTCGGGCGAAGCGCACGCCAAAGCGGATGGTACTTACGTCGGCTCGGTTAGCCTCGCCGAAGCCGGCCCGGACGATCCGCATCGGATGGAAACGTTGCTCGAACTCGGCGACCGGCAACGCTTCAGTAGCGAAGAAGAGGCGCTCGCGTTCGTCGAACGGGCGGCGCGTGAATATGTCGACCGATTGCTGGATGGGCAGTGAGCGTGTCGGCGATTCCCGCACGATGCCCTGAATCAGGCGCCCGCGCACGCTGGACCGTGATCCGGCGGCGCGGGTACCATAGCGGGACCCGCGCGGATCGGCGGCGCATAGCGGCTTTCCACGCGTGTTACGTTCCCGCCGCCACCTTTTGATGAGGCGACTATGGAAATCCGTTTTCCCGAAGACGCGCCTGCTTACCGTGACTCCAATCTGACCGTCGTGTTTTCAGCGCTGGTGGACGGTGAGCCGGTGCCGTGCGCGATCTCGGTAGAAGCGCTCGAGGATCATTTCGGCGCTTACAGCGAGGACCTCGACGGCTGGCTGCGTGCGTTCGATGCGGGCCGGCCGCGCATCGAGGCCGTTGCGCGTGAGCATTTGCAGATCAGCAACGGCACACCCGTGCTGCTCAAGAGTGGTCACTTTCCGCCAGGGCAGATGGCAGGCTGAGCGGAACTTTCCTTCCACCAACGCATCGTCAACGCGTTGCCGCTAATTCACGCCATGCGCCGGCACTGCCTCGCGCGCCGCTTCGAAGCACCGCCTGATCCCTTCCTGATACGAAGTCTTGCTGAACGGCCCGATCAACGTCGCCAGCGCGGAATCGTCGAGCACGATCGGCTCGGTCAACAGATAGTTCATCTCGACCAGTTCGCGCATCAGCGGATTGAACAGCCCGAGCACGCGCAGCATGCCCTTGCCGGCCACCATCAGCTTCGGCTCGCGGCCCGCGAGCGCGTAGGCCTCGTGCGCCACTTCGCGCTGCGTGATCGTGCCTGCGCCGCCGAGATGCCACCAGCGGCCGTAAGCCTCGGGTGTGCGCGTGAGTCGTTCGACCACGGGGCCGACATCCGGCAGAAAGATGAATTCGTGCGGCACGTCGACGGGACCGAGCACCTGTGCGCGCTTACCGGTAGCGGCGCCAACGAAGACACCATGCAACAGGCTGCGCTCAACCCCCGGTCCGTAGAAATCGGGCAGCCGCAATACCAGCGTTTCGAGACCTTTCCGGCCATGCGCGGCCAGCACGAGCTTTTCCTGTTCGAGCCGCATGCGGCCCTTGAACGTGTGCGGCTCGCGCGGATGACCTTCGCGAATCGGATTGCCATGCGCGCGGCCATACGGATACACGGTGCCGATCAGAATGAAGCGCTCGACGCCGGCGGCCGTCACGCCAGCCAGCGTTTTCTCCATCAACGGCGGGTGCTGCGCGAACTGGTCGTAGGGCACGCCGACGAGATAGATCACGGTTTGCAGACCGGCGGCCGCGGCGCGAATCGAGGCGGGGTCGTCTGGGTTCCAGGTGACGATCTCAGCGTGCGGGTCGTCACCGAAGCTGCGTTGCAATGCCTCGCGCGAGCGGCCGACCACCCGATAATCGCGGCCCGCCGCACCAAGCGCCGCGGCAATGCTTTGACCCGCTGCGCCCGCGGCACCGAATAAACCGACCTTTCCCGTGGCTTGCATGACGACTCCTTCAGATGGCGGCGCGACCTCGTCGCGTGTGCACGTGGCGACTCAGTTCGACCGATGAAAATGTACTGAACACTGTTCAGTAAACAGCGTTCAGTTTAATTTGACTTTTCAGTTTGTCAACCTGAAAATTGCGAGTCATGGGAATCGCTGAACGAAAACACCGCCAGAAACAGGCGCTGCGCGAACGCATCCTCGATGCCGCGCGGCGCATCGTCGTGCGCGAGGGCTTTGCCGCGCTGTCGATGCGCAAGATCGCCGACGCGATCGAATATTCGCCCGCCACGTTGTATCTGCATTTCGCGAGTCGCGACGACATCGCGCGGGCCTTGTGCGAGGAGGGTTACGCGCAGTTGCTCGCGACCTTCGTGCCGCTCGTGCAGATCGCAGATCCCGCCGAACGGCTGAAGGCGCTCGGGCGCGCGTACGTCGCGTTTGGCGTCCAGCATCCGGAAACATACCGGCTGATTTTCATGGAGGATCCGAGCTATACGGGCGCGGCGCTCGGTGGCGCGGCGGCGGGCGCAGGCCAAGACGGCGGCAACGGGGACGATGCAAGCGCGAACGCCGGGACCGGTGGTTCAACCGCGTCCCGAAGCAACGCCGACGACGACCCCGGCGACGCCGCGCTGCACATCATGATCGACGCGCTCGACGAGTTGCGAGCAGCGGGGCGTCTGTCGGCGTCGGTCGCATCGATGGAGTCGGCCGTGTGGGCCGAGGCGTTGTGGGCGAGTCTGCATGGCATCGTCGCGCTGAATCTCACGTGTCCGGTGTTTCCGAGCGCGCCGCTCGAGACGCTCGTCGGCGTAACGCTCGACGCTTGGCTCGGCGCGCCGCAGCCCGTGGCAGCGGGCGCATCGAAGAGCGCCGCAGTGCACGGCAAGAAAACCGTCGCGCGGCGCCACTCCGAGCCTGCCGAATCCACGGACCCGGCTCCCGAGCCCGCCACCAAACGCAAAGCGGCAGGCCCGTGATAACGTTCAGTTCCACGTCAACCCGCGCCGCCGCGCCCAGCTTTCCATGCCCACGTCCGCCTCGCCCGCCACTAGCGACGAAATCGCGACCCACGTAACCAACCGCATCGGTTTCATCGAACTGGAGCGGCCGAAAGCGCTGAATGCGCTGTCGACGAGCATGATTCGAGCGATCCACACGGCGCTCGACCAGTGGCGCGACGACCCCGAGGTGCTGGCCGTCGTCGTGCGCAGCCGGCATGAGCGCGCGTTCTGCGCGGGCGGCGACATCCGCTTCATGTACGAGGCGGCGCAACGCGGCGACCAGCAGGCCCGCGATACATTCTTCAGCGAGGAATACCGGCTCAATCACGCGATCTTCGTGTATCCGAAACCGTATATCGCGTTGATGAACGGCATCGTGATGGGCGGCGGCATGGGCATTTCGCAGGGCGCGCATCGCACCGGCGGCCTGCGCGTCGTCACGCAATCGACGAAGATGGCGATGCCCGAAACCCGTATCGGCCTCTTTCCGGACGTCGGTGCGAGCTGGTTTCTCGCGCGCACGCCCGGCGCGCTCGGCCGCTATCTGGCGGTGACGGGCGAGACGATCGGCGCGGCCGACGCGTTGTACGCGGGCCTCGCCGATGTCTACATCGACGACGCGGCGTTGCCCGCGCTCGTCGCTACGTTGAGCCGCGAACCGTTCGAGCGCGGCGCGGATGTGGTTGCGTGCGTCGAGCGCGAAACGCTCGCCTATCAGGTCGCGCCGCCGCCCGAGGAGAGCGCGCTCGCGAAGGCGCGCACGTTGATCGACCGTCATTTCGCGCAGCCCGACGTCGCGCGGATACTCGCGTCGCTCGAACAGGAGCGCGAGCGCGGCGGCGACGCGGCGGAGTGGGCCGAGCGGACGATCGCGGTGCTGCGCGAGCGCTCGCCGCTGTCGATGGCGGTCTCGCTCGAAGTGGTCACGCGCGCGGAGGGGTCGATGGCCGACGTGCTTCGTGTCGATCTCGATCTGACACGTTCGAGCTTCCTGCTCGGAGACACGGTGGAAGGCATTCGCGCGCGCATCATCGACAAGGACAACGCGCCGCGCTGGCGTTTCGCGCGCATCGAGGACGTCAACCAGGCCGATGTGGAGAAGATGTTCGACAGTCCGTGGCCGGCGGACGAGCATCCGCTAGTCGCTCTGCGCGGGTGAACGTGCACTGAGCGTGCACTGAGCGCGCACTGAACGCGCCGCCTCGCGAACCCGCCCGCGAAAATCTACGCGTTGCGCGGATTCACGCGCGACGCGCTCATTCCTCGGCCTCGCTCGCCATGAACGCGCGCATGAACACGAGCGCGCCCCAGCCCCACATCGCATTCGCCGCGAAGCCCACCGCGAGGCGCGGCAGCATGTTGCCGCTCGGCCAGATGCCGCGCAGCGGATCGACGACGAACACGCTCGCCGCGGTCAGCACGATGCCGCCGAACACGAACGCCGGTACCCACGGCGCGTGCCGATGCGGCGCGACGCGCAGCAGCCAGGCCATCAGCACGGCCCAGCACGCGCTCCAGATTGCGTTCGCGATGAATTCAGGCAGGCCGAGCGGCAAAAACGGCGCGGTCGAAAAACCGGTGGGGTCGATCATGCCGGCGGCGTGCATCAGCGCCAGCGTCGATTCGCGGAAGAACAAGGAAGCCAGAAAACCGGCGACGAACGGCAGAATTATTTTGTGCATGCATTGCACCGGCAACGTACTGGCGACGCGAATCGCAACGCCTGTACCGGGTGATTGGAAACGAGCGCCATTATATCGATCGGGGTGCGGGGGCCGCGGCCGCGTGTGTAAAGCGCAACAACCGTATGCGGTAGCGCCGGGCTAATCACGAAAGCGGAATTCCTAAGCTAAAAAAAATCGTTCAAAAGCCGCGGACCGCTCCATAGACTGTTTCCTCATGCAGACGGCTCGGGTGTCGCCGTCATCCGTTAAATCGAGCGCACCACGCGCACGTTGGTCGAGGAAAACCGTCGCAATGTCGAGCCTCATGCCGAATCTCCGTTGCCGCAGGGCCCGCGCACGGTCGTGTTCGCGGTGTCGTCCGCCCGGCGCATAGGCTTTCAGCGCTGTTGCCGGTGGCCTGAGCCCGCCGTCCGTTTCGCAATCCTTCAACACGTCGCAGCGCCTTGCCGGTTGCCGGCTCGATGCGCGCGGCCGGCGCTCGCGCCCACCGTTTTCTTTCAAGAGCAGGCAGGAGCAACAACATGAATGTGTTCTGGTTCATTCCGACTCACGGCGACAGCCGCTATCTCGGTACGTCCCAAGGCGCACGCGCAGCCGATTACGACTACTTCCGGCAGATCGCCGTCGCCGCCGATACGCTCGGCTACGAGGGCGTGCTGCTGCCGACCGGCCGCTCGTGCGAGGACGCCTGGGTCGTCGCGTCGAGCCTGATTCCCGCGACCCAGCGGCTCAAGTTCCTCGTCGCGATTCGCCCGGGACTGTCGTCGCCGGGGCTCGCCGCACGCATGGCGGCGACGTTCGACCGGCTGTCGAACGGGCGGCTGCTGATCAACGTGGTGACGGGCGGCGACGCGGCCGAACTGGCCGGCGACGGCGTATTCGTCGATCACGACACGCGCTACGAAATCACCGACGAATTCCTGCATATCTGGCGCAAGCTGCTTACGGCCTCGCACAACAACGAAGCGATCGATTTCGACGGCGAGCATCTGCAATCGAAGGGCGGCAAGGCGCTGTATCCGCCGGTGCAGAACCCGCATCCGCCGCTGTGGTTCGGCGGCTCCTCGGCGGCCGCGCACGATATCGCGGCCGAGCACATCGACACCTATCTGACGTGGGGCGAGCCGCCCGAAGCGGTCGCAAAGAAGATCGCCGACATTCGCGCGCGCGCCGCGGCACGCGGCCGGCAGATCCGCTTCGGCATCCGTCTGCACGTGATCGTGCGCGAGACCGAGGAAGAAGCGTGGGCCGCCGCTGACAAGCTGATCAGCAAGCTCGACGACGACACGGTCGCGCGTGCGCAGGCGTCGTTCGCGAAGATGGATTCGGAAGGCCAGCGCCGCATGGCCGCGCTGCACGGCGGCAAGCGCGGCGGCCGCGAACAGCTCGAGGTCTATCCGAATCTGTGGGCGGGCGTCGGGCTCGTGCGCGGCGGCGCGGGCACTGCGCTAGTCGGTAGTCCGGAGCAGGTGGCCGCGCGTATGAAGGAGTATGCGGCACTCGGCATCGAGACGTTCATTCTGTCCGGCTATCCGCATCTCGAGGAATCCTATCGCTTCGCCGAACTCGTGTTTCCGCTGCTGCCGCAACGCTTCAGCAAGGTCGCCAACGGGCCGCTGTCGGGGCCGTTCGGCGAAATCGTCGGCACCAGCGATCTGCCGAAGGCGGCGAGCGCGAGCTGATCGACCGGCAAGGAGAAAAGCCAACATGAGTGACACTGCTTTTAGCGCGGCCACGGGGGCAACCCCGCAGCCCGCGTCCGCCACACGCGCTGACGCGTTGCGCCGTTTCGGCGCGCACCTGGTGCCGTGGCTCGCGCCTATCGCGATCCTGCTCGCGTGGGAAATCGCCGCGCGCAGCGGCGCGCTGTCGACACGTGTGTTGCCGGAACCGCTCGCGGTCCTGAAGGCCGCCTGGTCGCTGATCCAGTCCGGCGAAATGTGGGCGGACGTGAAGGTCAGCACGTGGCGCGCGGTGTCGGGCTTCGCGATCGGCGGCGGCATCGGCCTCGTGCTCGGACTGGCGACGGGTTTGTTCAAGCCCGCGGAAATCGTGCTCGATTCGACGGTGCAGATGATCCGCAACATCCCCGCGCTCGCGATGATTCCGCTCGTGATCCTGTGGTTCGGCATCGAGGAACAAGCGAAGGTGTTCCTCGTGGCGCTCGGCGTGTTCTTTCCGGTCTATGTGAACACGTTCCACGGCATCCGTTCGGTCGATGCGAACCTGATCGAGATGGCGCGCAGTTATGGCGTCAAAGGTTTCGCGCTGTACCGCCACGTAGTCCTGCCGGGCGCGCTGCCGTCGATTCTGGTCGGCGTGCGCTTCGCGTTCGGCCTGATGTGGGTCACGCTGATCGTCGCCGAGACGATTTCCGCACAATCGGGCATCGGCTACATGACGATGAATGCGCGCGAATTCCTGCAAACCGATGTGGTGGTGGTCGGCATTCTGCTGTACGCGGCGCTCGGCAAGCTCGCGGACATGCTCGCGAAGAGCCTCGAGCGCGCGTCGCTGCGCTGGCATCCGGCGTATCAGCGAGGAGCAAAAGCATGAGCGCAACGACACTTTCGACGACCTTCGGCGGCATCGCGGGCAGCGACCTCGAGACCGAGCTCGCGCAGCCGCGGCTCGCGGATCACGACGCGAACGAGGCCGCGGAGATCGAGCGGGACGGGGCGGCCGGCTTGCAACCCGCCATTGCACTGGCCCGCAGCGACGCGCGCCCCGCAAGCGACTACGCGGTGCAATTGCGCGGCGTCGGCAAACGCTATGGCGAGCGCGAGGTGCTGTCGGGCTTCGATCTGTCGATCGAGCGCGGCAGCTTCGTCGCGATCGTCGGCCGCAGCGGCTGCGGCAAGTCGACGTTGCTGCGACTCGTCGCCGGTCTCGAAGAAGCCAGCTCGGGCGTGCTCGAAAAACGCGCCGGCAGTGGCGGTCCGCTCGACACCCGCATCATGTTTCAGGATGCGCGTCTTCTGCCGTGGAAAAGCGTGCTGCAGAACGTGATGCTCGGCCTCGGCCGCGGCCGGGGCGCGCGCGACGATGCGCGCGCGGTGCTTGCCGAAGTCGGCCTGCTCGAACGCGCGAACGACTGGCCCGCGCAACTCTCGGGCGGTCAGCGGCAGCGCGTCGCGCTAGCGCGCGCGCTCGTGCATCGTCCGCAACTGCTGCTGCTCGACGAGCCGCTCGGTGCGCTCGATGCGTTGACGCGCATCGAAATGCACACGCTGATCGAACGGCTGTGGCGCGAGCATCGCTTCACCGCGCTGCTCGTCACGCACGACGTGCACGAAGCCGTCGCGCTCGGCGACCGGATTTTGCTGATCGAGGAGGGCCGCATCGCGCTCGATCAGCCGGTCGCGCTTGCGCGGCCGCGGGCGCGGGCGTCGGCGGGCTTCGCCGCGCTTGAAGATCACGTGTTGCAACGCGTACTCAAAAACGCGCCGAACGACGACACGCTCGCGCATCGCGCGTACGAGCCCTATGACCCGTACGGCTTGCCGGAACCGGGCCGTCTGACGCGGCCGACCGAGGTGCGCTGGGCCGTCTGAGCTTTCCAGCAAATCGATCCCATCTGATCCATTCCGTTATCAACCGCTTCTGTGGAGTTATCTGAAATGAGCATTTCCGCCATCAACGTGCGCAATCAATTCAAAGGCAAGGTCAAGGAAATCATTCGCGGCTCGGTGGTGTCCGAAGTCGACGTGGAGACGCCGTTCGGCATCGTCACGTCGGTGATCACGACGCGCTCGGTCGACGAACTCGAACTGAAAGTCGGCTCGGAGGTGGTCGCGCTCGTGAAGTCGACCGAGGTGTCGATTGCGCGGCTTTGACGACGTTGCGCTAGCGCGAGCGGCGTGCGCAGCGGCTACTTCGCGTTTGCGCCGCTTGCTGGCGGCTCGTGCGACATGTGATCGTTGGTCGGCTTCGTCGGTCGCTTGATCGGCATGTTGTCCGGGTTGCTCGAACCCCCGGCGCCCGATGCCGCCTCGGGCGGTTTGGCCATCGGCGCATGGCTGTCCGGCGGCGCGCTGGACGCCGTCTGCGCGACGGCGTTCGCGCCGCTCGCGAGCAGCGCCGCCAGCGCTGCAGCAGTGGCCGTTAGGGTGGCCCAATTGCCTCGCTTCATGTCGTTCTCCTTCGATGTCGCGCGTCGTCTGTAGACACGCGGCTGTGTGCACGATTCACTAGTAGCAGACTGTGTTCCGGGGCCGCTGCGGGCGCGCACGCCTGCATCCGCCGATGAAACTTGCTACGATGAATTGACCATTCCGACGGAGACGGCCATGTCGAAGTCCTTGAGTCCCGAAGCGGTCGAAGCGTTGCGGCGTCTGAACGACGTCGGCGTCGGACAGACGGCGCCCGAAGTCGCGCAGTCCGTCGCGGCGGAGTTGCTGGCATGCGACCTCGTCGCCGAAGCGGGCAGCGGTGGGGTCGAAATCAACTGCAACGGCCGGCAGTATCTTTCCGGCGACTGCAACTGATCCGCTGATCGGCGGCCGGCCGCGCGGCCGGGGTGAAGAGCGAGGCGTCGCGGGTGAGTCGCGCGCGTTCGTTTGCCCGCGATCAGCGAAACCACGGAGACGAACATGGAGCCGAAGGGCGTCGACATGGGCGACTATCAGGCGCGTTATGGCGACTATGACATCGAGGTGGCGGTCGAACAGGTGCTGACCGGCGTCAAGGCGCATTTCCGGGTGCTGCGCGACGATTCAACGGTGGTCGACTGGCAGCTCGTGCATATCGATAGCTTGTGGTCCACCGAGCATACGGCCGCCCAGGCGGCTTTCAGTGCGGCGCGCGAGTTGATCGATGCGGGGCTGGCAAGCTAATGGCGGATAGCCGCGTCGCGACGGAACGGTGCCGGGCGCACTACAGCCGGCGCAAACGCAACTGGGCGCCGGCATCGATACTGCATGCGCGGCGCCCAGTTTGATCGCTGCCTGCAGAGGCAGCGGATCCGACGGTACTGCTACTGCTGGCGGCTTAGTGGCCGAAGTACACCGATTGCGGGCCCGACTTGGACTCGCTGCGCGAGCCCGATTGGGTCGACACGCTATTCACGCCACCGTACGCATTCGATTGCGCGTTGGCGCTTTCAGCAGCGACGGTCTGCGCGTTCTGGCCTTGTTGCGAAGCCGGCGCGCCAACCGACGGACGATAGTACGGCGCCGGACCATAGCCGCTTGCGAAAGCGGGAGCGGCGATCGAGGCGGAAGCGGCAACCAGCAGGGCGGCGATAAACTTGGTCTTCATGGTAGGACTCCGATAACGTTTCGACTGCATTTCAGGAAGATGTTGCAGGAGCCAGTGAACCAGGTGTCTGCAACGTCGATGGAAGGCAGTGTATACCCCTACTATCGAGAATTTGTGCCGATAATCTGAAATTACTATTCCCGACGAAGAAACAATCGTTCAGACGTAAGCGCTGCAAGGCAGAGCGGTGATCCGGCCCTGCTGGCCAAGCGGTTTTCGAGGATAGGGAGGAGGCGGGAAGGGGTGATGCGGGCCCGAAGACCGCACGTTCATCATGGAAAACGCAGAAGGCTGCCAGCAAAACGAAAACGGCGTTGTGATTGCTCACAACGCCGTTTGCTTGAATTCTTTGGGGTGGCTGATGGGACTCGAACCCACGACGACAGGAATCACAATCCTGGACTCTACCAACTGAGCTACAGCCACCACTAACATCCGCTTGACTTGCTTTAAAAACCTGTCTCGCCGACGAAGAAACGAGATTATAGGGACTAGATCTGGCTTTGCCTAGTCCTTTATTCAAAAATTTCGAGGGGCTCGCGCAGATGCTGTCTCGCTTCGTCGAAGATGGTCAGATCGCGGGCTGCAAGCCGCTTGCTGTCGGACAAAACTCGCCGCCAACCGCGCGCGCCAGCTTCGCCGCGATACAGCCCGAGCGCATGGCGTGTGATCGCGCCGAGATAGGTGCCGTGCGCCATTTCGGTCGCGCAATACTCGATCAGTTTCGCTTCGACCTGATCGCGCGTCAGCGGCGCATGCGTTGCCCCATAGAAGCGCGCGTCGACATCGGCGAGCAAGTACGGGTTGTGATACGCCTCGCGCCCGAGCATCACGCCGTCGACGTGCTGAAGATGCGTGTCGACTTCGTCGAGCGTCTTGATGCCGCCATTGATGATGATTTCCAACTGCGGAAAATCGCGCTTCAACTGATACGCGTAGTCGTACTTGAGCGGTGGAATCTCGCGGTTTTCCTTCGGGCTCAAGCCCTTCAGGATCGCGTTGCGCGCATGAACGATGAACACGTCGCAGCCGGCTTGCGCGATCGTGCCGACGAAATCGCGGACGAAGCCGTATTCCTCGACCGTATCGACGCCGATGCGGTGCTTGACCGTGACCGGCACCGATACGACGTCGCGCATCGCCTTCACGCAATCGGCGACGAGTTGCGGCTCGTTCATCAGGCATGCACCGAACGCGCCGCGTTGCACGCGCTCGGACGGGCAGCCGCAATTCAGGTTGATTTCGTCATAGCCCCATTGCTCGCCGAGCTTTGCCGAACGCGCGAGATCGTCGGGCTCGCTGCCGCCGAGTTGCAGCGCGACCGGCGCTTCGTCGGGCGTGAACGCGAGATGACGCGGCACGTCGCCGTGCAGCAGCGCACCGGTCGTCACCATTTCCGTGTAAAGCCACGTATGGCGCGAAATCATTCGATGCAGCGAGCGGCAATGACGATCCGTCCAGTCCATCATCGGGGCGACGGACACGCGGCGGGGGCTGGGAGTGCGGGGTAAAGACATGGAACGGCCGAGCGGGCTTGAATCAAAACGATAATTTTACCGCAAGGCCAGAAAGCGCCGGGCGCGCCGAAGCCGTGTCATTGTCGCGACGGAGGCGGGCACCGGTTCGTCGATGCCTCAATGCCTGAATGCCTCAGTGTCCATGTCCCCCCATCCCGCCACCACCGGTCCACGCGCTGCCGCCGCCGTGCATGCCGCCGAATCCGCCGCCGTGCCATCCGCCGGCCCCCCCATGCCATCCGCCGTGCCCGCCGTGCCAACCACCGCCATGCCATCCGCCGCGACCATGCCAATAGCCATGGCCGTAATAGCAGCACGGCCCGCCAAAACCGCCGTAGAAACCAATCGAGCCGTACACCGGCCCGTAGTAAGGCGGTCCGTACGCGTAGGGATAATAGGGTTGCGCATAGCCGTAGTCCGCCGGCGGCGCGACGGCGCATCCAGTGATGCTCGCTGCCACGGCCGCTAGCAGCGTCATCGATGCAATGAGCCTGGTCACGATTTTCTCCTTCACGTAAACCTCAGAAAAACCGCGCGCAATGAAGTTCGGCCGCGTTTGTGTCCGAGCGTTACCGGCGTCGGCGGTGCCGCTGTGCGCTTGGGGCTTCGACCATCCGAGCCGTTGCCGCGACGCTCGACCTTTGCGCCAATCTTCCCGCGTCTTACCGAACGGCGCTGCGGTAACACTTCGTTAACCATTCGAAACGCTACTCAAGGGCATCGCTGCTAACTGCCGTCGGACGATTCGTCTTTTGAGTCGCAAGCGATGCGACGCCGACAATTCGCTGCGGATCGACGTCGAGACGTTGAACAAAGCGGGCGCGGCGCAGTGGAGTGCTCTCGGCGCGGACTATCGGTCACCGCGCCTACGATCAGTTGACGGCTCACTAACGGCGCGTCCTTCCCCCGGGACTTGAGGCTCGAGATCGAATACGAGGAACTGGCCGACGATCTCGAGCCGAACGTGCGTCGTATGCTCGCGCATCGCGGACTCGAGTGGGACGAAAGTTGCCTCCTACTTCACGAGACGACGCGGCCTGTGAGCGCCGCGAGTTCGGCGCAGGTGCGCCGGCCGTTGTATCGCACGTCGATGCGGCGCTGGCGGCCGCGACGCGAATTGCTCGAACTGCTATGGGAAGGCTTCGGCCCCGAGCTGGCGGCGGCCGGCGCTCAATGCGCGATCACCGGCACGTGATGCAGCCACGGGTACACGCCGGCAATGAACGCCGCATAGATCGCCGCCATCGTCACGCCGGCAGCCGTGCCCCACACGTCACGCGAGGCCGCGCCCTGGCGGAAATGCACGGGTAGTCCGACCACGACGTAGCCGATCACGAAGAACAGGATGACCGCACGCACCGGCGACAGATCGTGACCGATGAAGTCGAGCAACGCGGACAGGTTGAATTGCGACATGGACATACAGGCAGTCACGAAGGCGGGGGATCGCACGGCGCCGGAACACAAGGAAACAGTGGAGTGAACGATGACTGAACCACTTCACTATCGACGTTCCACAGCGCGACGACCTAAGCCGATTAAAGGCCATGCAATCGCGATCCGCAAGGAAAAAACCTGTCTGAATTCGGACTGCGCGACATTGCTTGCGGCCTGCCTGCGCCGCGACTTTCGGCGGGCTTGGCAACGCTTTCACGGAGACGGTCTCAACGCTCGTTGGGCTTCGGTTTGCGCAACGGATCGAGCAGCGGTTTCAAACCGTTGTGATCGATCTCGTGCATCAACGCGAGCAGCCGGCCGATCTCGCCGGGCGGAAAGCCCTGGCTCGCGAACCAGTTCAAATAGTGGCCGGGCAGGTCGGCGATCACGCGGCCTTTATATTTCCCGTAGGGCATCACGCGCGTGACCAGCAATTCGAGGTGTTCGTGATTCATGGCAACGAAGTCATGATGAAGCGCGCCTCATGAGCGCAAAGCGTGTACTACGCAAATCGCCAGGCGGCGCGCAGCAACGCATGGCCCCGCATTCTAGCCTTGCTGCAGGTAATGCGCCGGCGTGGTAACGTCTGCGCTTTCCGTTCACCTCTTCAACAGGACAAGTTAGATGGAATACCGCAGACTCGGCGACTCCGACGTGCAGGTCAGCCTGATTGGTCTCGGCACGATGACGTGGGGCGAGCAGAACACCGAGCAGGAAGCACACGCGCAGATCGACTACGCGCTCGATCACGGCGTGAACCTGATCGACACCGCCGAAATGTATCCGGTGCCGCCGCGCGCCGAAACGCAAGGTTCGACGGAGCGCTACATCGGCACGTGGCTCGCGCAGCACAAGAGCGCGCGCGAGAAGATCGTGCTCGCCACCAAGATCGCGGGTCCCGCGCGTCAGCCGCACAATCCTCGCCATATTCGCGGCGAAGGCAACCAGTTCGACCGCAAGAACCTGACCGAGGCGCTCAACGACAGCCTAAAACGTCTGCAAACGGATTACGTCGATCTGTATCAGCTGCATTGGCCCGATCGCAGCACGATGACCTTCGGCCGCGCGTCATATCCGTGGGTCGACGACGCGTACACGGTGCCGATCGAGGAAACGCTGACTGTGCTCGCCGAATTCGTGAAGGCCGGCAAGGTGCGCCATGTCGGCGTGTCGAACGAAACGCCGTGGGGTGTCGCGCAGTTTCTGCGCGCGGCCGAAAAGCTCGGCTTGCCACGCATCGTCAGCATCCAGAATCCGTACAGCCTGTTGAACCGCACGTACGAAGCGGGTCTGTCCGAGTACGCGCATCGCGACAACATCGGTCTGCTCGCGTACTCGCCGCTCGCGTTCGGCTGGCTGTCGGGCAAGTACGAAGGCGGCGCACGTCCGGCCGGCGCACGCATCACGCTGTTCGAGCGCTTCGCGCGCTACAGCAAGCCGCAAGCCGTGCAGGCCACCACCCGTTATGTCGAGCTCGCGAAGCGCCACGGCATGTCGCCCGCGCAATTCGCGCTCGCGTTCGTCAACAGCCGACCGTTCGTGTCCAGCAATCTGATCGGCGCGACGTCGCTCGAGCAGTTGAAGGAAAACATCGCGAGCGCGGACGTCAAGCTGTCGCCGGAAGTTCTTGCGGAAATCGACAAGCTGCACGAGCTGCAGCCGAATCCCGCGCCTTGATGTCGGTGCCGCGGTAAGCGCGACGCGCTTGCCGCGGTCGCCCCGGTAGAATGCCGGGGCGGCCGCGGCAGGCACCGCGAATCAATCGGCGCGAGCCGAACTCAAGTCGCGGCCTTTGCCGCATCCACTTCCTCGCGCTTCGCCGCAAGCGGCGAATTCTCGCCGAGATCCCAGAACAGTCCCGCCATCATCTGCAGGCCCTCACGCACCACCGGGCCTAGAAGGTGCTCGTTCGGCGCATGCTGCGAGCAGGCCGGATAAGAATGCGGCACCCAGATCGTCGGCAGACCGAGCGTGTCGGCGAATACCTCGTTCGGCAGCGTGCCGCCGAGATTCGGCAGCAGCGCGGTCTTCTTGCCGGTGGTCGCTTCGAGCGACGCTAGCGCCCATCTGACCCACGGATCGTCGGGATCGAGCCGTGTGGCCGGTGCGCCGCGTTCGACGTCGATTTCGACCAGCTGAAAGCCGTGCGCATCGAGATGCGCGCGCAGATGCTTGCCGAGATTTTCCCAATCCGTGCCGACCACGAAACGCAACTGGCAGACCGCGAACGCCGACGGCGGAATCGCGTTGACCGGGTTCTCCGGATTGCCCGCCTTGAAGGCCAGCACTTCGAAGCTGTTCCAGCCGAACACGCGCTCGGGCGCCGAAAGCCCCGGCTCGCCCCAGTTGTCGTCGACGGTGGGGTCGCCAGGACCGTCGCCCACCGTGATGTCGGCAAGCGCGCGGCGCACGGCCTCCGGGATCGGCGGCGGACGCAGGCCGTCGACTGCGATCACGCCGCGCGCATCGACGAGACTCGCGAGCGCGTTGGCGAGCACCGTCGCCGGATTGCGCAACAGGCCGCCCCAGTTGCCCGAGTGATGCGCGCCGTCGCGCAGGTTCAGCGACAGCTTGAAATTGACCGCGCCGCGCGAGCCGAGAAACACGGTCGGACGACGCGCGGCGAGACGCGGGCCGTCGGAGGCGATCAGCACGTCGGCGGCGAGTTCGTCGCGGTGCGCGCGGCAGATCGCATCGAGCCCCGGCGAGCCGGTTTCCTCGCCCATTTCGATCAGCAGCTTCGTGTTGAAGCCGAGTTTGCCGTCGCGCGCGGCGAGCGTGCACGCGAGCGCGGCGAGGTTGATCGAGTGCTGGCCTTTGTTGTCGGCGGTGCCGCGACCGAACCAGCGCTCGCCTTCGATGGTCACCGCCCACGGCGTCAGCGGCGCGCGCCACTGGCTGTCGTAGCCGCGCACGACGTCGCCGTGGCCGTAGATCAGCACGGTCGGCAGATGATCGCCTTCGTGACGGTTCGCGATCAGGAACGGACCGAAACCGTCGACCGGGTTATCGACGATGCGCGTGCTGAAGCCGAGGCGCTCCGCTTGGGGCTGGATTTCGTTGGTCAGATAAGACCGCAGCAGCGCGCCGCGATCGCTTTCCTGGCTTTCGGTGCGAATACCGACGCGGCGGTTCAGGTCGGCGAGAAAAGCGCCGGATTCGAAGTGCCGGGTGGCAAGCTCGATGGCCTGGTGGCGGCTCATGTCGGTGTCTCCAATGCGGGGGATGGGCGAGGCGGGCAGAGGGCCGCGGACCGATGGCAGGGTCTTCGGGCGATTTGTCCGCGATCTCATTGCGATCGATTCTAGAAGCGCGTCATTTTTGTCACAATGATCATGTTTCGAAGCTTGCATTGCCGGAAAGGCAAAGCGTCATCGCACCGTTGCAACTGATTCGATCGAGGCGTCCCGGATGGCACGTTCACTGCATGGCATCGCGTTGCGTTATTTCGTCGAAGTCGCGCGCAGCGGCTCGCTGAGCGACGCGTCCGAACGGCTGCATGTCGCGGTATCGGCGCTCAGCCGGCAGATCGCGCGGCTCGAGAGCGAACTCGGCGTCACGCTATTCGAGCGGCGTCCGCGCGGCATGGCGCTATCCGAGGCGGGCGAGCGGCTCGTCGCATACGCGCAACGCAGCCTGCTGGAAGCCGAGCACGTGATGAAGGAGCTCAGCGGTCTCGCTAGCCTGCACGGCAGCCGGATCAAGATCGCGACCGCCGAGGGCTTCGCGGTCGACTTCCTGCCCGCCGCGATCGCGGAGTTCCGCGCCGAGCATCCCGGCATCGATTTCACGTTGACCGTGATGTCGCCGGCCGACGCGACCCGGCATGTGCGCGACGGTGACGTCGACATCGCGTTGTCGTTCAGCCTCGCGCCGGAGAAGGGCGTCAAGGTCGAGCACACCGAACGCGCGCCGGTGTTCGTGCTGGTGCGCGCCGATCATCCGCTCGCGGCGCGCGCCAAGCTGTCGCTCGCCGAAGTGAGCCGTTATCCGCTGGTGTTGTCGGAGACCGGCACCACGCTTCGCCAGTTGATCGACATCACCTGCGCGCTCGAAGGCATCCTGCTCGAGCCGGATCTGATCTGCAACAACAGTGGCGCGAGTTATCGCTATGCGCAGAAGTCCGGCTCGATCATGTTCACGGGGCTGCTGTCGGTGCGCGACCGCTATGCGGCCGACGGCTTCGTCGTGATTCCGCTGACCGACCCGCAGATGCGCCAGCGCAGTATCCAGGTGCAGACGATGGCGGGGCGCGAGTTGCCGCCGTCGGTGCGGGCGTTTCGCGACCATCTGATCGCACGGATCGCAGATCCGAAGCCAGCCGGGGCTCAGGCCTCGAAAGCGGACCGAGGGCGCGGCAAGCGCACGCCGCGTCGCCGGCGAGCCGATGCATGAAATGCGACACATGCCACGCACTAAGCGGCAAATGTTCGCCCGGAATCCGAATCACGACCTAAACTGTGGTGGACGGCAAGGACGGCCCTGAGAAAACGACCCTGACGGTGCGCGCCACGATCAGGGGAAACGGCAGAACAACGGCAGTCGAAGCGCGGACCGGCCGCGCAACCCGCGATGCTGCGATGCACACAAGCGGCAACAGATGCACCCCAAAAAGAAACGCGGCGCGTCGTCCCGATGGCGCGTTGCCCACAACAGAGCGATAGGACCAACACATCCATGGCGCAACAGAAAACCAATCCGAAACTCGAGCAGGCGCTCACGCGCGGTGATCTCGCAATCCGCCAGGCAAATTCGGCGAGAGCGACCGCGCTGTTGCGTGCGCTCGCCAAGATGATCGTCGATGCGTCGGCGACCATCGGCGTGGAAGCCTTCACATTGATTCACGACGGCGACAAGATTTACGATCCCGCAGATGGTTTATGGCCGCAGGCGCTGCTGATCTCGCTCGACGGTCCGGTCGAGGATGCCGATCCCGACGAATTGCGCACGGTGCGGCTCATCGCGGACGATCCGGCCACCGTGTTCCGGGTCGAATGGCAGCGCGCCGATGGCAAGATCGGGCGTCACGAGGGCGGCCCGTTCGCGACGGTCGCGTTCATCTCCGACGTCGACATTCCGTGGACCGATGACGAGGACTGAGCGCGCGACGATAGCAAACGCACATAGCGACGACCGGCGCGCTCGGCTTACTTCATCATGCGGCGCCGAAACAGGATCGCCGACACGATAAAGCCGCCGACTGCATAAGCGGCCAGTACGCTCACATGCAGGGCCGCGTGCTCCATCGGCCGGCCGAGCATCGCCGGGCGCATCAGATCGACCGCATTGGCGAGCGGCAGCGCGGCGGTCACCGCTTGAGCGGGGCCGGGCAGCTGCGAGATCGGAAAGAACACGCCGGAGAGCAGCAGCATCGGCGTGAGCACGAGCGTCTGATAGAACATGAAAAAGTCGTACGACGGCGCGAGCGCCGTGACGATCATCGCGAGGCTGGCGAACGCGAGACCGGCCAGCACGATGACCGGCAGCGCGAGCAGCATCGACGGAAAACTCGCATAGCCGAGCGCGCCCGCCACAAGCATGATCGCCACTCCCGACAACACCGATTTGCTGGCTGCCCACACTACCTCGCCGAGCACGATATCGCCGAGCGTGAGCGGCGTATGCATGATCGCCTCCCACGTTCGCTGCACGTGCATGCGCGAAAAGCCCGAATACATCGACTCGAAGCTCGCCGACATCATCACGCTCGACGCCACCGTGCCCGCCGCGAGGAACGAGATATACGACACGCCGTCGACGTGCCCGACCATCAGCCCGAGCCCCAAGCCGAGACCGAACAGATAGATCATCGGATCGGCGAGGTTGCCGAACATCGACGCAATCGCGAGCTTCTTCCACACCAGATAGTTGCGGCGCCATACCGCGATCCAGTTCGTGGCATTGGCGGGGAAGGCGCCGAACGGCTCTTGCGCCGATGGCGTGCCTTCTTGGGTTTCGTAAGTGCGTGCGTCCATCAATTGTCTCGCTGCGGGTTCAGTCCTGCATTTCGCGGCCGGTGAGCCGCAGAAATACATCTTCGAGATTCGCCGGCCGATGCAGATAGCGCAAATCCGCGCGCTGCTTCAGGCGCATATGCACGGGCTGGGCGTCGTTCACGTAACAGAACAGGGTCTCGCCGCTGATCTCGGTGCGCTCGGCGAGCGGTGCGAGTTCGTCGCGCAATGCAAACGGATCGGGACCATAGATCTCGATCACGTCGCAGCCGATCTCGGACTCGATCAGCTCGCGCGGCGCGCCTTCTGCGATCTTGCGTCCTTCCTCGATCACGCACAGTCGATGACAGAGCCGTTCGGCTTCTTCCATGAAGTGCGTGGTCAGCAGGATGGTCTTGCCGCGCGCGAGCAGCGATCTCAGTCGCTCCCAGATCAGATGGCGCGCTTGCGGGTCGAGACCGGTGGTCGGCTCGTCCATGATCAGCACGTCAGGATCGTTGATCAGCGCGCGCGCCAGCGTGAGGCGCCGCTTCATGCCGCCCGACAGTTCGCTCACGCGTGCGTCCGCCTTGTTCTCGAGGCGGGCGAATTCGAGCAGACCCGGCACCGCCGCGCGACACTGCGCGGCGCTCAGACCGAAGTAGCGGCCGAACACGAGCAGATTTTCACGCACGGTGAAATCGGGATCGAGGTTGTCGAACTGCGGCACCACGCCCACGCGCGAGCGCGCGAGGCGCGCGCGGCCAGGGATCGGTTCGCCGCACAGGCGGATCGCGCCGGCGTCGGGCGCCGCGATGCCGAGCAGCATGCGCAGCGTCGTGGTCTTGCCGGCGCCGTTGGGGCCGAGCAGCCCGAAGCATTCGCCGGTGTTCACATGAAACGACAATCCGTCGACGACCGTTTTTTCGCCGTAGTTTTTCCTGACCTGATGGAATTCGATGGGGGCTGCGGGCATGACTCGAGCGAGGCTCCGGAAGAAGACATAACGTACGCGCAAGACACACAACATACCTGCGACGCACGCATTGCGCACAGGCCGCTTATTCTAGGGTATCGGCCACTGACGCGAGTGGGTGTCCGGGAACGCGTAATGCATGGGATGCGATGCGTTCGCATACGAACTTTTGCGGTGCCGCAAACGTGTGCGAACACTGCTCCAGATGGCCCAACGCTTGTGCAGACGGCTTCAGCACGCACCGACTATGCACTTAGCGTTTTCCATCCCTTGCAAGCCGAATTGCGGCGCACCATGATTGATTCAGACCGCGCTTTCCGCGCGAATGGGAGAAGACAGATGGCGAGCTATCAGAAAATCCTGTTGTGCTACGACGGCTCGCGCGAAGGCCGCAAAGCCCTGCGTTGCGGCGCCGATCTGGCGTTGGACCTGAAGGCGGAAACGCATCTGCTGTCGGTAGTAGACATGCGTTCGAGCATCGCGCAAAGCGCGGGCTTATTGACCGATGTGGCCTGCGGAAGCTTCGAAAAAACGGCCCGCGAAATCCTGCAGGAGGGCGTGAATTGGCTGACCGAGCGAGGCGTGAACGCGCAGGGGCATTTCGCATTCGGTCATCCGATCGACGAGATCGCCAATCTTGCCAACGAGTTGCACGTCGACCTCGTGGTGGTGGGACATCGCTGCCGGACCGGTTTGTCGAGGTGGTGGATGGGGGCGGGCAACACGCCGCTGCTCGACCGCGTGTCGTGCAGCATTCTGGTGGCGTGCTCGTCAGCGCAGGAGCAGCAGCAGGCGGCCGCGGCGTAATACGAACAAACCTGACACGCGGCTGGCTCCAATGGCCAGCCCGCGCATCTCCGCAGTTCACGGCCTGAACCTCACTCGTTCAGATTGATCGCCGCGAGCTTCCACGTGACCAGACCTTCGCGACGAAAGATGGCCGAATAGTTCGCGTTGCCTTCGCCGCGCCGGTACGTGACCACAAACTCGTTGAGACTCCGATAGCCGGCCGTGCTTTGACGCCCGGGCGGTGGCGCGCTTGTGTGCGTGGTGGTGTCGCCCGCGGCCGATGCGGCCGGCGCTTCTCCGCCCGCGGCTGGCGGTGCTGACGGTTGCTCGCCCGGTGTGCCGCGCGGCGGCATGCCGTTCAGCAGTGCCGCGACGCCGTCGGGTGTCGCATAGGCATCGACGAGCGGGCCAATCAGTGTCACGCCGATCACCGCGCCGATCGTGGCCATCTTGTTGCCGGCATCCGCTTCAAGCCGGCGCGTCAGCATGGCGCCCACCTGCTGCTTTAGGCTATCCCGCAGCGCGGGGAAGTCGACGTACTGATTGACGGTTTGCACGTCACGCGCGTCTGCCGCGCGTTTGAGATTGTTCACCGCGAGATACGGCGACGCGTAAATAAACCCCAGCGCGGCAATCACGATCACCACGATCAGCGTGATCAGCAGCGGCCGGGTGGCGCTGCCCTGTGTGCGTTTCGGAATTGTCATCGAATGGGACTCCACGTCAGTGATGATCTAACGTCGACCACGGCGAGGTCGAAACGATCCCATCCCACGCGAATCTCTGAACATCCGAAGTGCTTATTGCATGCGTGCTCAGAATTCGCTCAGGCTTCGAACACCGCGCCGTGCACGTTGGCTTCGTCGGCTATGCAACGATCGATCATACGGCATACGGCGTCGACGGTGCCGACCATGATCAGTCGCGACGGTCCATGATAGACCCGCACCGGAGCGCGGCGCGCGGGCTCCGCGATATTCAGCGCCGAATTCAGCGATACGCGCGCAAACGCCGGCAACGACGACGGCAGACCGCAAGCTTCGGCAGGCACGTCGAACAGCGACGGCGTGCGCGCCGCGGGCGCCTCGATCGGCGCGCAAGGCGTTAGCTTGCGCAGATGGCGCAGACGGCCGAACTGGCGAAAAGGCAGCAGGCGGGCAAGGCGTTCCATGAGTCTCTCCAGACGATGCGGCTTGAATTCGCGGCGTAATGCGGGCGTTAATGCGGGCGTTAATGCGGCTTGGTTCGGACAAACCGGCGCGAGCGTTCCGGCAATAAAGATCAGAACTCGCTGGGGCGAATCAGCCCGACCGCGATCCCTTCGAGCGCGAAATCCGCGCTGCCGGTTTCCACGAAGATGTTGTCGTAGTCGGGGTTTTCGGCGATCAGTTCGAGGCCGTTCGGCCGGCGCTTCAGACGCTTGACCGTCACGTCGTCGCCAAGCCGCGCAATGATGATCTGGCCGTCTTTCGCTTCGCTGCGCTTTTGCACCGCGAGCAGGTCGCCGTCGAGAATGCCGGCGTCGCGCATCGACAGGCCGCGCACCTTCAGCAGGTAGTCGGGCTTGCTCGAGAACAGCGCCGGGTCGCACGCGTAGTGCTGCGAGATATGTTCCTGCGCGAGGATCGGGCTACCCGCCGCGACCCGGCCGATCAGCGGCAGTGACAACTGCATCAGGCCCGCATGCGGCAGCGTGAACTGGTGCGGCGCATCCTCCTGCCCGGACAGCAGGCGGATGCCGCGCGACGCGCCGGCCGCGAGTTCGATCACGCCCTTGCGCGCCAGCGCGCGCAGATGCTCTTCCGCGGAATTGGCCGAGCTGAAACCGAGTTCGGCGGCAATTTCCGCGCGAGTGGGCGGAAAGCCGGTGCGTTCGATCGCGCGGCGGATCAGATCGAAAACCTGCTGCTGTCGTGCGGTGAGTTTGGTCATGGCCACTGTATGTATGAACAGGTGACTGTATTTTTATACAGTATTCGGTGCATTTCAAGCTTTACTTTAAGTTCGACGCAAGGGGCGCGCTGGGGCGTCGTTTATCGGCGACATGGCGACGATTTCGGCGTCTGAGCAGCCAGCGCGTCTGCCGTTACCACTTTTGGGCATTAAAAAATGAAGAAACATTATTTTTAATGATGAAAGCCCTTCGATAGACTGGCTTCCGGTTAGCGCTCATGTGCACGTGACCGCGACGCAAAACAACACCAGACGCTCAACAGCGGACATCACGCGGAGAAATATTGAAATGGACCATCGGCATACGGGGCTCGCGGCTCGAACCAGAAAACTGATCACGGCGCTTGCCGTCGGCGCGGCGGGTACGCTCGGCATGTTGGGCGCAAGCGGCGTCGCGCACGCCGACACCACGCTGCTGAACGTGTCCTACGATCCGACGCGCGAGCTGTATCAGGACATCAATCAGGCATTCGGCAAAGAATGGAAGGCCAAGACCGGCGAAGCCGTCACCTTCAAGCAGTCGCACGGCGGCTCGGGCGCGCAGGCTCGCTCGGTGGTCGACGGTCTGCAGGCCGACGTCGTGACGCTCGCGCTCGCTTACGACATCGACGCCATCGCGAACAAGGGGCTGGTCGACAAGAACTGGCAGAAGCGTCTGCCGGACAACGCATCGCCGTACACGTCGACGATCGTGTTTCTGGTGCGCAAGGGCAACCCGAAGCACATCAAGGATTGGGACGATCTGGTGAAGCCGGGCGTGTCGATCGTGACGCCGAATCCGAAGACCTCGGGCGGCGCGCGCTGGAACTACCTGGCCGCGTGGGCGTACGCCGAGCATCAGCCGGGCGGCAACGACCAGAAGGCCAAGGAGTTCGTCAGCAAGCTGTACAAGAACGCCGGCGTGCTCGATTCGGGCGCGCGCGGCGCGACCACCAGCTTCGTGCAGCGCGGTATCGGCGATGTGCTGATCGCGTGGGAAAACGAAGCGTTTCTGTCGGTGAAGGAGTTCGGTCCGGACAAGTTCGAGATCGTGGTGCCGACGGTGAGCATCCTGGCCGAGCCGCCGGTCGCGGTGGTCGACAAGGTCGTCGACAAACACGGCACGCGCAAGCTGGCCGACGCGTATCTGAACTTCCTGTATAGCGAGGAAGGGCAGGAGATCGCCGCGCGCAATTTCTATCGTCCGCGTTCGAACAAGGTGCCGGCCGATCTGACCGCGAAGTTTCCGAAGCTGAAGCTGTACACGATCGACGATTCGTTCGGCGGCTGGACCAACGCGCAGAAGACCCATTTCGCGGACGGCGGCGTATTCGATTCGATTTATCAGCCGCAGTAACAACCATCGCCTGAAGCACGGGCACAGGCAACAAGGGCGCGCCCAATGGGCGCGCTTTCGGCTAACCGGGACCCGGTGGCCAGCAGGGCGGTAGTACCGCAACACCGCAACACGAACAACCGCGCGAGCATCAACCATGAACGAGTATCCAGCATGACCACGTTGACCTTCCGCAAGCCGAGCGCATTGCCCGGCTTTGGCCTGACACTCGGCATCACGGTGGCTTATTTGAGCCTCGTGGTGCTGATTCCATTGGCGGCGACCTTTCTGAAAACCGCGACGCTCGACTGGGACCAGTTTGTGCGCGCGGTGGCGTCGCCGCGCGTGCTCGCGTCGTATCGGCTGACGTTCTTCTCGGCGCTCGGCGGCGCGCTGATCAACGCGGTGTTTGGCTTTCTCGTCGCGTGGGTGCTGGTGCGCTACACGTTTCCGTTCAAGCGCATCGTCGATGCGGTCGTCGATCTGCCGTTCGCGCTGCCCACCTCGGTCGCGGGCATTTCGCTCGCGGCCGTGTATGCGGGTAACGGCTGGATCGGCCAGTTCCTCGCGCCGCTCGGCATCAAGATCGCGTTCACGCCGGTCGGTGTGCTGGTCGCGCTGACGTTCATCGGCCTGCCGTTCGTCGTGCGCACGGTGCAGCCGGTGCTCGAGGAGTTCGAGCGCGAGCAGGAGGAGGCGGCCGCGTGCCTCGGCGCGTCGCGCTGGCTCACGTTTCGCCGCGTCGTGCTGCCGGCCGTGTTCCCGGCGCTCTTGACCGGCTTCGCGCTCGCCTTCGCGCGCGCGCTCGGCGAATACGGCTCGGTGATCTTCATCGCCGGCAATGTGCCGATGAAGTCGGAGATCACGTCGCTCCTGATCATCACGAAGCTCGAGCAATACGACTATGCGGGCGCGACGGCGCTCGCGGTCGTGATGCTGGTCGTGTCGTTCCTGATGCTGCTGCTGATCAACACGCTGCAGTGGTGGCTGCAGCGGCGCACGAGCCGCGGCAATGCGGGGCCGGCGCCAGTGGCCACGAGCGTCGCGGCAATCGGTGGAGGTGTGCAATGAGCCGCGTTCCGACCAACCCGGCGAGCGGTGCGCGTCGCCCCGATCCGGTCAGCGAATCGCCCGTGGTGCGCTGGCTGCTGATCGGCGTCGCACTGCTGTTTCTCGCGCTGTTTCTGGTCGTGCCGCTCGCCGCGGTGTTCTATCAGGCGCTCAATAAGGGGCTGCGTTTTTACTTCGAAGCGCTCGCCGATCCGGATGCGCTGTCGGCGATCAAGCTCACGTTGCTCACCGCGTCGATCGCTGTGCCGCTGAACCTCGTGTTCGGCCTCGCGGCGTCGTGGTGTATCGCGAAGTTCGACTTCCGCGGCAAGGCACTGCTGACCACGCTGATCGATCTGCCGTTTTCGGTGTCGCCGGTGATCTCCGGTCTGATCTACGTGCTGATGTTCGGCGCGCAGGGCTGGTTCGGCCCGTGGCTCGAAGATCACAACGTGCAGATCATCTTCGCGGTGCCGGGCATCGTGCTCGCGACGATCTTCGTCACGTTCCCGTTCGTCGCGCGCGAACTGATTCCGCTGATGCAGGCGCAGGGCAACGACGAGGAAGAAGCCGCGCACGTGCTCGGCGCATCGGGCTGGCAGACGTTCCGTCGTGTGACGCTGCCGAACGTCAAGTGGGGCCTGCTGTACGGCGTGATTCTGTGCAATGCGCGCGCGATGGGCGAGTTCGGTGCGGTGTCGGTGGTGTCCGGCCATATTCGCGGGCAGACCGACACGATGCCGCTGCACGTCGAAATCCTCTACAACGAGTACAACTTCTCGGCCGCGTTCGCCGTGGCCTCGCTGCTCGCGCTGCTGGCACTGGTCACACTGGGGCTCAAGCTGCTGGCCGAGCGTCATATGTCGGCGGAACTGTCGGCGGCGCGTGAGGTGCCCGCGCATGCGGGACCGGCGCCGGCCGATGCGTCACAGGCCAATAGCGCGCAGTCCGCTTCTCATTCGTTTTTCGTCAACGCCACGCCTGCGTCGCAGCGACATCCGCTCAAGCAAGGAGAGCTGTAAATGGGTATCACCGTTCGTAACCTGCAAAAGCGCTTCGGCGATTTCGTCGCGCTCGATAACGTGTCGCTCGACTTTCCGCCGGGCGAACTCGTCGCGCTGCTCGGGCCGTCGGGTTGCGGCAAGACGACCCTGCTGCGCGTGATTGCCGGCCTCGAATACGCGGACGGCGGCCAGGTCGAGCTGCAAGGTCAGGACGTCGCGGCGGTCGGCGCGCGCGAGCGCGAGGTGGGCTTCGTGTTTCAGCACTACGCGCTGTTCCGTCATATGACGGTATTCGAGAACGTCGCGTTCGGCCTGCGTGTGAAGCCTCGCAAGGAACGTCCGTCGGAGAAGGTGATTCGCGAGAAGGTGCATGAACTGCTGAAGCTCGTGCAACTCGATTGGCTCGCGCAACGCTATCCGTCGGAGCTGTCCGGTGGTCAGCGGCAACGCATCGCGCTTGCGCGCGCGTTGGCCGTCGAGCCGAAGGTGCTGCTGCTCGACGAGCCGTTCGGCGCGCTCGACGCGAAGGTGCGCAAGGAACTGCGCAGCTGGCTGCGCCGCCTGCACGACGATCTGCATATCTCGACGATCTTCGTCACGCACGATCAGGAAGAGGCGCTCGAAGTGGCCGATCGCATCGTCGTGCTCAATCGCGGCCATGTCGAGCAGGTGGGCAGCCCGCAGGACGTGTACGACCATCCGCAGACGCCGTTCGTCTACGAGTTTCTCGGCGCGGCGAACCGTCTGCACGGCAACGTCGATGCGCAAGGCTTCGTCGTCGATGGCGCCGCGCTGCCGGTCGCGATCACGGCGGGTTTCAGCGGTCCGGCGTTCGCCTATGTGCGGCCGCATGACCTGCAGCTGTATCCGCAGGCGGCCGGGCATCGCGACGGCATCGTCGTCGACGTGCGGCGCGTGGTGACGCTCGGCGGCTCGGTGCGCGTCGAGCTCGCCGGTCGCGCGGGCAATCTGCTCGAAGCCGAACTCGATCGCGAAACGTGGCGTGATCTGCAACTCGCGGTCGGCGACGGCGTGACCGCGGTGCCGCGCGCGCTGCGGGTGTTTCCGGCGCAGTGAGATGGCAGCGCCGCCGTGCGGCGCTCGAAGCAGGAGAGAAACGTATCGGCCGTACCGAGTGGTTCCATTTGGCATTTGGCGGCTCTAATAACTCAACTCTGGCAGAACCGGAGACATATCGATGAATTTCCAGCAATTGCGCTTCGTGCGCGAGGCCGTGCGGCAGAACATGAATCTGACCGAAGTGGCGAATGTGCTGTACACGTCGCAGTCGGGCGTGTCCAAGCAGATCAAGGATCTCGAGGACGAACTCGGCGTCGACATTTTCATTCGCCGCGGCAAGCGGCTGACGGGCCTCACCGAACCGGGCAAGGCCGTGCATCAGCTGATCGAGCGGATGCTGCTCGATGCGGAGAATCTGCGCCGCGTCGCGCGTCAGTACGCGGACCAGGACAGCGGCCACCTCGTCGTCGCGACCACCCACACGCAGGCCCGCTACGCGCTGCCGAAGGTGGTTCGACAGTTCACGTCGGTGTTCCCGAAAGTGCATCTGGCGCTGCGCCAGGGCAGCCCGCAGCAGATCGCGCAGATGATCATCAACGGCGAGGCCGATATCGGCATCTCGACCGAGGCGCTCGACCGCTTCCCCGACATCGTCACGTTCCCGTGCTATTCGTGGCATCACGTGGTGGTGGTGCCGAAGGATCATCCGCTGGTCGGCCGCGAAAACCTGACGCTCGACGAGATCGCCGAATTCCCGATCGTCACGTACGACCAGGACTTCACGGGCCGCTCGCATATCGACCAGGCATTCGCGAAAGCAGGCGCATTGCCCGACGTCGTGCTGACCGCGATCGACGCCGACGTGATCAAGACCTACGTCGAGCTCGGCATGGGCATCGGCGTGGTCGCGGCGATGGCCTACGACCCGAAGCGCGACACCGAACTCGTCGCGCTCGATACGCAGCATCTGTTCGAGGCGAGCACCACGCGCGTCGGTTTGCGCAAGGGCGCGTTCCTGCGCGCGTACGCGTATCGGCTGATCGAGATGTTCGCGCCGCAATTGAGCGAAACCGATATCGCCGCGCAGTTGCGCGAGGCCGCTTAAGCTTCGCGCTTTCACGCATGGCGGCGCGCGGCGCATCGCTTACAATCGCCGCCATGAATACCTCGACTTCCTCTCTCCCGACTCCTCCCAGCACGCCGGGCGCCACTTCCTCGTTGCCACGCATCGCCGTGCTCGCGACCGGCGGCACGATCGCCGGCGCGGCAGCGGACGCCGCCAACACGTCCGGCTATCAGGCGGGCGTCGTCGGCGTCGATCAGTTGCTCGCGGCGGTGCCGGCGCTGTCGACGGTTGCGCGGATCGCGCCGGAGCAGATCGCCAGCGTCGACAGCAAGGACATGGCGCTGCCGCTGTGGACCACGCTCGCGCAACGTATCAACGCGCTGCTCGCGAGCGACGACGTCGACGGCGTGGTCGTCACGCACGGCACCGACACGCTCGAAGAAACCGCCTACCTGCTGCATCTGACCGTCAAGTCGGACAAGCCAGTCGTGCTGACCGCGGCGATGCGGCCGGCGTCGGCGCTATCGGCCGATGGTCCGTTGAATCTGCTGAACGCGGTGACGGTCGCGGCGCATGCGGCTTCCCGCGGGCAGGGCGTGCTGGTCGCATTCAACAACCGCATTCATAGCGCGCGCGACGTCGTGAAGACGAGCACCTATGCGGTCGACGCGTTCCAGTCGCCGGAAATCGGTGCGCTCGGCTGGGTGCAGGATGGCCGCGTCGAGTTTCAGCGCGGCGTGGTGCGCGCGCATACGCTTGCGAGCGAGTTCGCGATCGATACGGCGTGGCCGCACGTGGAGATCGTCGCGAGCTATGCGGGTGTGTCGCGCATTGCCGTCGATGCGCTCGTCGCCGCGGGCGTGCGCGGCATCGTCGTCGCGGGCACGGGCAATGGCTCGTTCCATCAGGCGTTGCAGCAGGCGCTCTCCGAGGCGGTGTCGCGCGGTATCGCGGTGGTGCGCTCGTCGCGTGTCGGCTCGGGGCATGTGATGCGCAACGGCGCCGCCGCCGACGACGCGCTCGGCTTCGTCAGCGCGGGTACGCTGAATCCGTACAAGGCGCGCGTGCTGCTGATGCTGGCGCTGGCAGCGGGCCATACGGCGCCGGCTGCGTTGCAGAAGGTGTTCGATACATACTGATTGTCGAATCCGACAGCCGGACACCCGACGACGACGTCTGACCGACCAAGGCTTCCTCGGCGTCGCCGGGTGCCGCTGCGGACCCCACTTGCCGCTCTCAGCCCAGAGCGGCGCGATTTGCCCGTTCCACCGCGCCAGCAGCCGAAGCCGCCGGGCGACGAACGGGCGCCCCACCTGTGCTCATCATTACCGCGCGGATGCCGAAGCCGCCATCAGCGCAGTCGACGACGAGCTCAATCACACAGGAACCACGAAGGCAGACCTCAGGCCGCCTTCGCCTCCTTGCTATCCGGCGTTTGCGCGACCTCGTGATTCGCCATGATCTCGAGCGCGCGCACCATCGCCGAGTGATCCCATGCCTTGCCGCCGTTTGCCGCGCACACGCTGAACAACTGCTGCGCGCTCGCGGTATGCGGCAGCGCGATGCCAAGCTTGCGCGCGCCATCGAGCGCGAGATTCAGGTCCTTCTGATGCAGCTCGATCCGAAAACCCGGATTGAAGGTGCGCTTCGTCATGCGCTCGCCATGCACTTCGAGAATCCGCGATGACGCGAAACCGCCCATCAACGCGCGGCGCACGCGCTCCGGATCGGCGCCGGAGCGCGACGCGAACAGCAGCGCTTCCGCGACCGCTTCGATGTTCAGCGCGACGATGATCTGGTTCGCGACCTTGCAGGTCTGACCCGCGCCGTTCTCGCCGATCAGCGAGATGTTCCTGCCCATCAGCTCGAACAGCGGCTTGGCTAAAGCAAAGGCTTTCTCGGGACCGCCGACCATGATCGTCAGCGACGCGTCTCGTGCGCCGATCTCGCCACCGGACACCGGCGCATCGAGATAGTCGACGCCGAGCGCGTTGATCTTCTTCGCGAACGCCTGGGTGTCGAGCGGCGAGATCGAGCTCATGTCGATCACGAGCTTGCCTCTGCTGAGGCCGGCGGCAACGCCGTCGTCGGCGAACAGCACGTTGGCGACGTCAGGCGTGTCCGGCACCATGATGATGACGATGTCGGCAGCCTGCGCGACCGCGGTCGAACTGGCCACCACGCTCGCGCTCTTCGCGACGTCGTCCGGCACTGGATACGCGCCGTTCACGAACAGCGAGTGACCGCCCTTGATGAGGTTGCGCGCCATGTGCGCGCCCATGATGCCGAGCCCGATGAAGCCGATCTTTGCCATGTGTGAATCTCCAGGGTTATAGGGGGCGTGCGTTGAGCGTGACGAGTCTCAAGCCGCCGCATGTGCCGCGCCGCGTGCCTGACCAGCGACGCTTTGCACCCAGCCGAGGCCGGCCTCGGTCGTCGTGCGCGGCTTGTATTCGCAACCGACGTAGCCGTCGTAGCCGAGCGAGTCGAGCAGCGCGAACAGATACGGATAGTTGATCTCGCCGGTGCCCGGTTCATGCCGTCCGGGGTTGTCCGCAAGCTGGATATGCGCGATCTGCGCGAGGTTCTTCTCGATCGTCGCCGCGAGTTCGCCTTCCATCCGTTGCATGTGATAGATGTCGTATTGCAGGAACAGATTGTCCGAGCCGACTTCGCGAATCACGTCGAGTCCATCGCGGGAGCGGTTTAGCGCGAAGCCCGGAATGTCGTACGAGTTGCACGGCTCGACGAGCAGCCGGATGCCGGCCTTCTGCAACTCGCGCGCGGCAAAGCGCAGGTTCTCGACGATCGTCGCGCGGGCGGTGTCGGCGGAAACGTTCGCGCCCGGAATACCGACGAGGCAATTCAGTTGCGGCACCTTCAACGCGCTTGCGTATTCGATCGCGCGGCCGACGCCTTCCTGGAACTCGGCGACCCGATCGGGCAGACACGCGATGCCGCGTTCGCCGGCTTCCCAGTTGCCCGCCGGCAGGTTGTGCAGCACCAGCTTCAGGCGGTTCTGCTGCAGACGTTCGCTCAACTCGACGATCGAATACGGATACGGAAACAGGAATTCGACCGCGTGGAAGCCGGCATTGGCTGCTGCCGCGAAACGGTCGAGGAACGGCACTTCGTTGAACAGCATCGTCAGGTTCGCTGCGAATTTCGGCATGGTGCTTTTGTCTCTCAGGTCGGTCAGGGAATGGCGCTGGGCGTGATGAGGCGAGGGCGCGGAGCGTGAGCCCGGCCCTCGCGCATCGTGCGCGCTGAATGCCGCGGGTACCGCGAACGCGTGACACTCAGTCGAGCAGGCTGATCGCCGTCGGCGCGTCCTCGCGCTTTTCCGCGAGTTCCTCGAACTCGTTGATCGCGTCGATCTCGGTGCCCATCGAGATGTTGGTCACACGTTCGAGAATCACTTCGACGATCACCGGCACGTTGAACTCGGCGAGCATCGACTGCGCTTTTTGCAGCGCCGGCTTCAGCTCTTCCGGCTTGAACACTCGAATCGCCTTGCAGCCGAGACCTTCGGCGACCGCGACGTGATCGACGCCATAGCCGTTGGTCTCCGGCGAGTTGATGTTTTCGAAGCCGAGCTGCACGCAGTAGTCCATTTCGAACGCGCGCTGTGCCTGGCGGATCAGCCCGAGATACGAGTTGTTCACGACGACGTGCACGTACGGCAGCTTGAATTGCGCGCCCGCCGCGAGCTCTTCGATCATGAACTGGAAGTCATAGTCGCCGGACAGCGCGACGATCGGCCGTTGCGGATCGGCTGCGCGCACACCGAGCGCCGCCGGAATCGTCCAGCCGAGCGGGCCGGCCTGGCCGCAGTTGATCCAGTTGCGTGCCTTGTACACGTGCAGGAATTGCGCGGCGGCAATCTGCGACAAGCCGATCGTGCTCACGTAGCAGGTGTCGCGGCCGAACACCTGATTCATCTCTTCATAGACGCGCTGCGGCTTCATCGGCACGTTGTCGAAGTGCGTCTTGCGCAGCATCGTGCGCTTGCGTTGCTGGCAATCGGCAACCCACGCGCTGCGATCCTTGAGCTTGCCAGCGGCCTTCCATTCGCCGGCGACTTCGACGAACAGTTCGAGCGCGGCCTTGGCGTCCGACACGATGCCGAGATCCGGGCCGAACACACGGCCGATCTGCGTCGGTTCGATATCGACATGCACGAACTTGCGGCCCTTCGTATACACATCGACGCTGCCGGTGTGACGATTGGCCCAGCGGTTGCCGATGCCGAGCACGAAGTCCGATGCGAGCATCGTCGCGTTGCCATAGCGATGCGAGGTCTGCAGACCGACCATGCCGGCCATCAGCGGATGGTCGTCGGGAATCGCGCCCCACGACATCAGCGTCGGGATCACCGGCACGCCGACCGTTTCGGCGAACTTCACGAGCAGGTCTTCGGCCACCGCGTTCAACACGCCGCCGCCCGATACGATCAACGGCTTGTCGGCATCGTTGAGCAGCGTCAGCGCCGCTTCGATCTGCTTGCGGGTCGCCTTCGGCTTGTAGACCGGCAGCGGTTCGTACGTGTCGATATCGAATTCGATTTCGGCGAGCTGCACGTCGATCGGCAAGTCGACCAGCACCGGGCCCGGGCGGCCCGAGCGCATCAGATGGAACGCCTGCTGGAACACGCGCGGCACAAGGGCCGGCTCGCGCACGGTCACGGCCCACTTGGTGACGGGCTTCGCGATCGCTTCGATATCGACGGCCTGGAAGTCTTCCTTGTACAGACGCGCGCGCGGCGCCTGACCTGTGATAGCCAGAATAGGAATCGAGTCGGCCTGGGCGGAGTACAAACCGGTGATCATGTCGGTGCCCGCGGGGCCCGACGTGCCGATGCACACGCCGATGTTGCCCGGCTGGGCACGCGTATAGCCCTCGGCCATGTGCGACGCGCCCTCGACGTGACGCGCGAGCACGTGGCTGATGCCGCCGGCTTTGCGCATCGCCGAGTAGAACGGGTTGATCGCGGCGCCCGGCACGCCGAACGCGGTATCGATGCCTTCTTTTTCGAGCACCAGAACGGCGGCGTCGACGGCTCTCATCTTGGCCATGGATGTCTCCTCAATGTCGGTAATTACGTCGGTTGAGGGACACTGTAGGCCTGCGCCAAAGGTTTGATAAGATCAGTCCGGGTCGCTTATTCCGAAACAAAAAGTATGGAATGGCGTGACGCCCGGCGCACGGCCGGCATCAGCCCGGCAAGAGACAGGTGGGAGACGAGCATGGATCGCTTCAAACAGATCGAAACCTTCGTGCGGGTCGCCGATGCGGGCAGTCTCGCGGCGGCGGCGCTGGAGGAGGGCGTGTCGCCGGTGATTCTCGGGCGGCGCATCGACGCGCTGGAGAAGCGCCTCGGCGTGAAGCTGATGTATCGCACGACGCGGCGGCTGGTGGTCAGCGAGGACGGCGCGGCGTTTCTCGAGCGCTGCCGCGGGCTCCTCAGCGAGTGGGATCAGGCGGAAAACGAACTGAGCGCGGGGCGCCGCGCGGTGAATGGCCATCTGATCGTGTCGGCGCCGGCCGCGTTCGGCCGCAAGCATGTCGCGCCGCTCGCGCCCGCATTTCTGCGCGACAAACCCGGGTTGCAGATGTCGTTCAATCTGACCGACCGGGTCGTCGATCTGGTGCGCGAGGGCTACGACCTGTCGATTCGCATCGGCGGCACGGTCGATCCGAACTTCGTCGCGGTGAAGCTCGCGTCGAACCGGCGCGTGGTGTGCGGTACGCCCGAGTATTTCCGTCGTCACGGCAAGCCGAAGACGCTCAAGGATCTGCCGGCCCACAACTGCCTCGCGTTCAATCTGCAAGGCGGCCAGAACCGCGGCTGGTATTTTCGCCGCAACGGCAAGCTCGCGACGGTACGGGTGGGGGGCTCGCTCGACTGCAACGATGGCGAACTGCTGCATCGCTGGGTTTCGGAAGGGCTCGGACTCGGCTGGCGCTCGACATGGGAAATCCAGCAGCAGCTCGCGCGCGGTGAGCTCGAAACCGTCCTCGACGAGTATGCGCTGCCCGATTACGACATCCTCGCGGTCTATCCGCAGCAGCGCTACGTGCCGGCGCGGGTGCGCTATTTCATCGACTATCTGAAAGACGTGTACGCAAGCGACGACTACTGGAACCGGCCGTCGTACTAGCGGGCGTATCAGTTGGCGAGACGCGCGCGGGCGAGCCCGAACTTTTGGCGATTGCTGGCGGAAGTCGGGAATAAACTGGGTCTATGGCCAGTTCTGCTGTGAAAGACACGTCAGCACACCACGCGGGGCGCTCGACAGCAGCGACCCGCACGACGCAGCCGCCATGCCCTTGGAGGGACCCACGTGGTCCAGACCACCGACTCAGACGCCGCCCGCGCGCGGGGCGAGCCTAGTGCCCGCGCCGCCGCCGATGCCGATTCCGATGCCGCGAAAAGCCGCCGCTTCCAGCAGCTGGCGTTGCCGCATCTGGACGCCGCGTACAACCTCGCGCGCTGGCTGTGCGGCAATCCGAACGATGCCGAGGACGTCGTGCAGGAAGCGTTCATGCGGGCGTTCCGCTTCTTCGATACGTTTCGGGGCGACTCCGCACGGCCGTGGCTGCTCGCGATCGTGCGCCGGACCTGGTACACGGAATGGCGGCGGCGCGCGCCGGCGCACGACATGCTCGAATTCGACGAAACGATGGACGACGCGACCCTCGACGGCTGGAGCGCAGGCGGTGACGATCCGCAGACACTGCTGATCCGCGACGAGGATGTGCGACTGGTGCACGATGCGCTGGCGCGTTTGCCAGTCGAGTATCGCGAGGTGCTGATCTTGCGTGAGCTCGAAGAGATGGGATATCGGGAGATCGCGGTGGTGGCCGATGTGCCGATCGGTACGGTGATGTCCCGGCTCGCGCGTGGGCGGCGCAAGCTGGCGGAGGTGTTGATGGCGCAGCAGCGAGGCGGAGGGGAGCCGGTAGGCAAGGGGCGTAAAGGCGGGCAGGGTGGCCGGCAGGAGGCGCCGTCGGATAGGGACGCGCAGTCCGGGCGACTCGCGAGGTCGGCGGCCACCGCGCCCCCCGCCCCCTGCGCCCAGCCGACAAAAGGTTCCGGCGACGGTCGCCCGGCATCGTCGGCGGGTATGCCCGCCACCGCAACAGTGACACAGCTCCGGGCGTTTGCCGACGGCCGGCCCCTCAACATTCCCGGCGCTGCCGCCGACCCCGCTCAGGAGACGCCGGATGGACTGTAACGAAGCACGGCCGCTCCTCGATGCGAATGCCGATCACGAATTGCCGGCGCCCGATGCGCGCCGGGTCCAGCAGCATATCGAGAGCTGCGACGATTGCCGGCGCGCGAGCGACAACGTGCGCGCGCTGAGCGGCGCGCTGCGCGCGGCGCCGTATCATCGGGCGCCGCAGTCGTTGCGGGCGCGGATCGTGGCGGGCTTGCCCGGCGTCGTCGACGAAGGGGCCGCGGTGTCGGCCGCGACGGCGGCGCCCGACGATCTACCGAAGAAGTCCGCCGCCGGGATGACGCAGCCGGTGACGCAGCAACCTGGGCGTCAGCGTCGCGGGGCATGGTGGCCCGCGTGGCTCGACGGATGGCTCGGGGGCTTCGGCGGGCCGCTCGGCGCGGGCGGTGCAAACCGCGCGGCCGCGCACGGCGGTCTTGCGGCACTGGTGATCGCGTTGTGCGCGGCCGCCGCGGTCCTGACGCTGACGCTGCATCGTCCGGCCGATTCCTCGCCGTTCACCGACGAACTTGTCGAAAGCCATGTGCGCGCGCAGGTCTCCGGCCGCGACATTGACGTGATTTCGACGGACCGTCACACCGTGAAGCCGTGGTTCAACGGCAGGCTCGACTATTCGCCGCCGGTCGAGGACCTCGCGGCGGCCGGCTTCGCGCTTCAGGGCGGCCGGCTCGACTACCTCGCGCATCAGCGGGTCGCGGTGCTCGTGTACCGCTATGGCAAGCACGTGATCGACGTGTACGTGTTTCCGCAGTCCACGGCGGAGGGCGCGGCGCCGGCGGCGCTCGGTCACGACGGCTATTCGATCGCGCACTGGGACGCGGCGGGCATGACCTGGTGGGCGATCACGGACGCCGCGCCCAATGCGCTCACAGGCTTCGAAGCGGCGCTCAGAGCGCGTTTGCAGAGCGGCAGTCAACGCACGGAAGCGGGTTGAGCGGCTGCCGCGGCCCGATTTCCCCGGTTCTGTAACCCCTAAGCTCTTGAAAATACATCCGATTCCGCCGTCTAATCGGCGGAATGCCTTGCAACCCGTCCCCATTCGGGTTACACTTTTGGGCTTCTCACTTGCCGCACCGGTTCCGACGCCCGGGCGGCTTTAATCCACAAGGAGTGTGTAATGCGTCATTACGAAATCGTCTTTATCGTGCATCCCGATCAAAGCGAGCAAGTGCCCGCCATGATCGAGCGTTACAAGAGCACGATCACGTCGCACGGTGGTCAGATCCACCGCGTCGAAGACTGGGGCCGTCGCCAACTGGCCTACATGATCGAGAAACTCGCGAAGGCTCACTACGTCTGCATGAACATCGAATGCGACCAGACCACGCTCGACGAGCTGGAACACGCGTTCAAGTTCAACGACGCCGTTCTGCGTCACCTGATCGTCAAGATGAAGAAGGCCGAAACCGGCCCGTCGCCGATGATGAAGGAAGTGCAGCGCGAAGAAGCCAAGAAGTCGGCAGCCGCTCAGCCGACCGAAGCGCAGGCTTAAGACACACTATTTAAGCTACCAGACACGCAGCGTCGCTCCGCTCACGTACACGAAGGCATCTCAAGTACATGAACCGGCTGCAACTCACGGCGAGCGTCGTCGAACGCGAAGCGGTGCGGTACACGCCCGCCGGCGTTCCGATTGCAAGCTGCACGTTGCACCACCGCACGGAAGTCGTCGAGGCGGGCATTGCCCGTCAGGTCGAACTGACCATGCAGGCGGTCGCCGCGGGCGAAGCGAGCGGCAAGCTCGAAAACTGTCAGATGGGCGTCGAAACGCTCTTCACAGGTTTTCTGGCTAAAAAGCACCGAAACGCGCGAACTCTGGTATTTCACATCACAGCATTGCAGGACATTGGAAAGGACTAATCATGCCCCGCCCGACTGGTAAGAAATTCGACAAGCGTCGTCAGCAACAGAACCCGCTCTTCAAGCGCAAGAAGTTCTGCCGTTTCACGGCCGCTGGCGTCGAGTACATCGACTACAAAGACATCGAAACGCTGAAGGACTTTATCGGCGAGAACGGCAAGATCACGCCGGCACGTCTCACGGGTACCAAGGCGCACTATCAACGCCAGCTGGACACGGCTATCAAGCGCGCGCGTTTCCTCGCGCTGATGCCGTACACCGACCAGCACAAGGCCTAACCCGACGACGCGATAAGGAGCATCCGAATGCAAATCATTCTTCTGGAAAAAGTCGTCAATCTGGGTAACCTGGGCGACATCGTGAAGGTCAAGGACGGTTACGCACGTAACTTCCTGATTCCGAACAAGCAAGCTCGCCGTGCAACGAAAGAAGCCCTGGCTGAATTCGAAGTGCGCCGCGCAGAACTCGAAAAGGTCGCCGCTGAAAAGCTGGCAGCCGCTCAGGCTCAAGGCGAAAAGCTGGCAGGCCAGACGGTTCAGATCAATCAGAAGGCTGGCGTCGACGGCCGTCTGTTCGGTTCGGTGACGAATGCCGACATCGCTGAAGCACTGGGCAAGCAAGGCTTCGCGGTGGAAAAGGCGCAAGTGCGTCTGCCGGAAGGCCCGCTGAAGATGGTTGGCGAGCACCCGGTCCAAGTTTCGCTGCACACCGACGTTCTCGTCGATGTGACGGTGGCCGTGATCGGCGAGCACGTCTAAGTCGACCGCTGAGCATTACGCAGGATCAGCCAGCACTTCGCTGGTGAAGGGCAGGGGCCGGGTAACCGGCCCCTGCTTTTTTTGTGCCCGACTATGCGTCGAGTATCCCCGAGTTGGCGTTTTTTCCGCTCGCAGCCGTCGTCGGATTGCCCGATAATTCCTCCCCATGAACGCACCGTCCAAAGATCCCCAACTCGAGTCGCTGAAAGTCCCCCCGCATTCGATCGAAGCCGAGCAATCGGTGCTGGGCGGCCTGCTGCTCGACAACGCGGCATGGGACCGCATCGCCGACTTCCTCGCGCAGAGCGACTTCTACCGTTACGACCACCGCATCATCTTCGAGCACATCGGCAAGCTGATCGCGGCCACGCGTCCGGCCGACGTGGTCACCGTCTACGAAGCGCTCGGCACTTCGGGCAAGGCGGAAGAGGTCGGTGGCCTCGCTTACCTGAACGCGCTCGCGCAGAACACGCCGAGCGCGGCCAATATCCGCCGCTACGCGGAAATCGTGCGCGACCGCGCGGTGCTGCGCCGGCTCGTGTCGGTCGCCGATGAAATCTCCGCCGACGCGTTCAACCCTCAAGGCAAGGAAGTCCGGCAATTGCTGGACGAAGCGGAATCGAAGGTGTTTTCGATTGCCGAAGACGGCGCGCGCGGCACCCAGGGCTTTCTCGAGATCGGGCCGCTGCTGACCCAGGTGGTCGAACGGATCGATACGCTCTATCACACCGCCAATCCGAGCGACGTGACCGGCACGCCAACCGGCTTCGTCGATCTGGACCGCATGACCTCGGGCATGCACGGCGGCGAGTTGATCATCGTCGCGGGCCGTCCGTCGATGGGTAAGACGGCGTTTTCGATGAACATCGGCGAGTACGTCGCGGTCGAGTACGGACTGCCCGTCGCGGTGTTCTCGATGGAAATGCCGGGCACGCAGCTCACGATGCGTATGCTGGGCTCGGTCGGCCGGCTCGATCAGCATCGCATGCGTACCGGGCGTCTGACCGACGAAGATTGGCCGAAGCTCACGCACGCGGTGCAGAAAATGAGCGAGGCACAGATCTTCATCGACGAAACCGGCGGTCTGAACCCGATGGAACTGCGCTCGCGCGCGCGCCGGCTGTCGCGCCAGTGCGGCAAGCTCGGGCTGATCATCATCGACTATCTGCAGCTGATGAGCGGCTCGTCGGCGGGCGAAAACCGCGCGACCGAAATCTCGGAAATCTCGCGTTCGCTGAAGGGCCTCGCGAAGGAGCTCGACGTGCCGGTGATCGCATTGTCGCAGCTGAATCGCGGCCTCGAGCAGCGGCCGAACAAACGGCCGATCATGTCGGACCTGCGCGAATCGGGCGCTATCGAACAGGACGCCGACGTGATCCTGTTCATCTACCGCGACGAAGTGTACAACCCGGACAGCCCCGACAAGGGCACCGCGGAGATCATCATTGGCAAGCAGCGGAATGGTCCGATCGGCCCGGTTCGCCTCACGTTCCATGGTCAATACACGAAATTCGACAATTTTGCGGGTGCGCAGAACTTCTACGGCAGCGAGTGACGCGACGCGCCGGGGGCTGTTGTAACGGCGCTGTAGCGAGTGCGGCAATGATGGCGGAACGGTACAATATGGCGGTTTTATGTCAGCCATTACGTGACCCATTTCCAGGATCCCAATGTTCGGTCGATTCATGCCCACCGAGGGCAAGTTCTTTGAAATCTTCAATTCGCACGCAACGTGCATCATCTCGGCAAGCCGCGAACTCGAGCTCCTGATCGACAATCTGCAGGACGCCGAAATCCACAAGCAAAACGTGCAAAAGGCCGAGAAAGCGGCCGACAAGCTCACGCACGAAGCCATCGACCTGCTGCACAAGACTTTCATCACGCCGCTCGACCGTGACGAGATCCACAAGCTGATCACGACGATGGACGACATCCTCGACCTGATGGAGGACGTCGCCACCGCGATCTCGCTGTACGACGTGCAAGCGGTCACGTCGGAGGCGAGCCAGCTCGCGCATATCTGCACGGCGACCTGCGAGCGCGTGCAATTCGCGGTGAGCCTGCTGTCGGACATGAAGCAGGCGAGCCAGATCCTGAAGGCCTGCGAGGAAATCGACCGGCTCGAATCGGAAGCCGACCGCGTGCTGCGCGCGGCGATGTCGAAGCTGTTCCGCGAGGAAGACGACGTCAAGGTCCTGATCAAGCTGAAGGCGATCTACGAGCTGCTCGAAACGATCACGGACAAGTGTGAGGATGTGGCGAACATCATCGAAGGCATCGTGCTGGAAAACGCATAATGCAATCGATACAACTCGCTATCTGGGTCGTAACCGGCCTGGTTGCCATTGCGCTGGTGTTCGACTTCATGAACGGTTTTCACGACGCGGCGAATTCGATCGCCACGGTCGTATCGACCGGCGTGCTGAAGCCGCAGCAGGCGGTGGCGTTCGCGGCGGCGTTCAACGTCATCGCGTATTTCGTGTTTCACCTGAAGGTGGCCGCAACAGTCGGCAAGGGCACGATCGATCCGGACATCGTCGATCACTACGTGATCTTCGGCGCGCTGGTCGGCGCGATCGCCTGGAACGTGATCACCTGGGTCTACGGCATTCCGTCCAGTTCGTCGCACGCGCTGATCGGCGGGCTAGTGGGCGCGGCGCTCGCCAAGTCGGGCTGGGGGGCGCTGAACTGGGACGGTCTGATGAAAACCGTCGCGTTCATCTTCGTTTCGCCGCTGCTGGGCTTCGTGCTCGGCTCGTTCTTCATGCTGCTGGTGTCGTGGCTGTACTTCCGCACTCCGCCGAGCAAGGTCGACCGGCGCTTCCGCCGTCTGCAACTGCTTTCCGCTGGCCTGTACAGCCTGGGTCACGGTGGCAACGACGCGCAGAAGACCATCGGCATCATCTGGATGCTGCTGATCGCAACCGGCTTTGCGTCGATGAAGGCGAATGCGCCGCCGCTGTGGGTGATCGGCGGCTGCTATCTGTCAATGGGTCTCGGCACGCTGTTCGGCGGCTGGAGAATCGTGCGCACGATGGGGCAGAAAATCACGAAGCTGAAGCCGGTCGGCGGCTTCTGTGCGGAGGCGGGCGGGGCGCTCACGCTGTTCACCGCGTCGGCGCTCGGTATCCCCGTCTCCACCACGCATACGATCACCGGCGCGATCGTCGGGGTCGGCGCGACACAGAAGTTGAGCGCGGTGCGCTGGGGCGTCGCCGGTAACATCGTGTGGGCGTGGATTCTGACCATCCCGGCGTCCGCGCTGCTGTCCGGCGGAGCATGGTGGCTGGGTCACCACTTCCTGTAATCACCTTGCGATGCAGGCCTGCGCTGCTCGATTTGGTTGAGTCTGGCTAAACAGCACGCGCGGGCTTCGGCTTGATGCCGCCCGTTGCATCGCATCGGTTTCCCTACGCAGTTCGATTGAAAGCGCGCTTGCGTCGTCCTGAGGACCGGCGCGTCGCTCGATCCGTTCAGATAAGCGGTGCGTTTGCGCCGTCCATCGGGATGATCGCGCCCGTCACATAGCTTGCACGGCGGCTCGCGAGGAACAGCGCCACGTCGGCGATTTCCTCAGGCTTTGCGTAGCGGCCGAGCGGCATCCGGGCCTGGCCGCGCGCGAGCGCCTCCTCATTGCCGATGCCTTGCTGCGCCGCCTCCAGCTGGACCGCTTCCTCGACCCGCTCGGTCAGCGTCGCACCCGGATTGATCGCGTTGATGCGGATGCCATAGCGCGCGTAGTAGTGCGCGAGGCCGACGGTTGCGAGCATCAGCGCCGCGTTGGCCGCGCCGCCCGCGATATGGATGTCGCTCGCGACCTTGCCGCCCATGCCGATGATATTGACGATCGTGCCCGGCTCGGCGCCGCCGTTGGCCTTTGCGCGCTGGGCCATACGGCGCAGCACTTCCTGCTGCGGATAGATATACGGAAAATACTTCGCCTCCATCGTCGCGCGAAATGCGTCGGCATCGAGTGTCTCGGGGTCGTACCGGCGCGCGGCGCCGGCGCTATTGATCAGCACGTCGATCGGGCCTACCGCGGCGCTGACTTCTTCGACGATATCGGCGGCACTATGCGGTTCGTGCAGGTCGGCACGCGTGCGATGCACGTGGAATCCTTCCTGTTTCAGCTGTTCGTAGGCGCGCGCGAGGTTGGCGGGGTCGCGCGACACGATCGCGACCTTCGCGCCTTCCTGTGCGAAGGCCCGCGCGCAGGCGAAACCGATGCCTTTGCTGCCGCCGGTAATGAGCACCACCTTATTTTTGAGTCCGAGTTCCATGGTCGTTACCCGCCGTCGAAAGAATATCGATGACGATAGCAGATCACGGCCTCAGAAGTTGCCGTTCGCGAAACGGGCGATCGGGTCGTCGCTGCTTTGCGTGGGTGCGGGCGCGCCGTGGGAAGCAGTCGACGCGCGCATCAGCTGCACTGCTCCAGCGCCGTCGGTCTGCTGTGCCTGACGGGCCTGGCGTTCCGCGATGGAAGCGGGCGGCGGTGGTTCGAATGCATCGGCGGCGGCGTCGATCGCGTCGGTTGCGGTTGCCGGGAGGACGCGGGCGGTCGTGGCGGTCTGCATCGGTTGAGCGGGGGAAGGAGCGCCGCTTTCGTACATGCGTGTCTGAGCCGCCGGGATCAGCGGCGGTGCCACGGCGCCCGCCGAGCGCGCCTGCAGTTGCGCGTCGCTGAGGCCCGACGGCGGCGGCTCGAATTGATCGGTTTGCGCGACGGGCGTGCCGCCACCTGCACCGGTCGCGGGGATCGCGCCGGTAGAGGTCGATGCTGGCCGAACCGCCACCGTCGCGGCGGCGCCCGCGGCAGCGCGCTCCGTTTGCGGCGCCGCCGCCTGATAGCTCGGCGTATCGAATGGCGCGGGCGTCGCCGCCGGTCCCGCCATCCGGCGGATGCCGTCGAAACGCTTCGCCCAGTAGGGATTGGTCAGATAGTCGAGCCGCACCGTGCCGCCGGTCGATGGCGCGTTGACGAAGCGCAGCTTGCCTACGTAGATGCCGACGTGTGAATGCGCGCGCCCCGTCGTATTGAAAAAGATCAGATCGCCGGGCGCGATTTCCTCGGGCTCGACGGATTCGCCGCGCCCGCTCATCTCGGCCGTCGTGCGCGGCAGGTTCACCGACGCCGCGCGCAGCACCACGTAGCGCACGAGACCGCTGCAATCGAAGCCGCTGTCGGGCGTGTTGCCGCCCCAGCGGTAGGGCACGCCGACGAGGCTCATCGCCTGAATCGAGATTTCCTCGCGGCCGATGCTGTGATCGACGAAATGGGGCAAGCCGGGCGGCGGCGCGTGATAGGCGCCGTTCGCGACGACGGTGCCGCCAGACCCGCGCGAGCTCTTCGGCGGCGCGCCGGCGCAGGCGGCGAGCAGCAGGACGGGCAGCAGCGATAGGGCGAGTCGGCGCATGAAGACGGCACGGGCGGTAAGCGCCCATTTACTCACTGAAGATGTCGGGATGGTAGCCGCCCAACAAGGCTGCCGCAAGAATTGTTGATAAATTACTTGAAGTTTGTGCGCTAAGTGTTGCCTGCGGAGAACGTCGGCGCAATAAAAAAGCCGCGCCCGGAACGAACCGGACGCGGCTTGCAATGAAAAGCCGGAAAAGGACTTCCGAACGCCTAGAGAATCTCCGACGCGTAGTCAGCGAGGCGCGAGCGCTCGCCGCGCGCGAGCGTCACGTGTCCGCTGTGCGCCCAGCCCTTGAAGCGATCGACCACATAGGTCAGGCCCGAGCTGCCCTCGGTCAGGTAAGGCGTGTCGATCTGCGCGATGTTGCCGAGGCAGATGATCTTCGTGCCCGGACCCGCGCGCGTGACGAGCGTCTTCATCTGCTTCGGCGTCAGGTTCTGCGCCTCGTCGATGATCAGATACTTGTCGACGAACGTCCGGCCGCGCATGAAGTTCATGCTCTTGATCTTCAGGCGCGAACGGATCAGCTCCTGGGTCGCGGCGCGGCCCCATTCGCCGGCGGCGTCGTCGGTTTTTTGCAGCACTTCGAGGTTGTCGTCGAACGCGCCCATCCACGGCTGCATCTTTTCCTCTTCGGTGCCCGGCAGGAAGCCGATGTCTTCACCGACCGGCACCGTCGCGCGCGTCACGATGATCTCGTTGTAGCGCTTGTCGTCGAGCACCTGCGCGAGGCCCGCCGCGAGCGCGACCAGCGTCTTGCCGGTGCCAGCCTGGCCGAGCAGCGTGACGAAGTCGATTTCCGGATTCATCAGCAGGTTCAGCGCGAAATTCTGCTCGCGATTGCGCGCCGTGATGCCCCACACGTTGTTCTTGTGGTGGCCATAGTCACGCAGCGTTTGCAGCAGCGCGGTCTTGCCGTTCAGCTCACGCACCAGCGCATGAAACGCCGGCTCGCCGTTTTGCGGCTCCAGATAAACGAACTCGTTGACCAGCATCGAAGCGCACAGCGGACCCGTCACACGGTAGTACGTAGTGCCGGTTTTGGTGTCCTGCCAGCTTTCCATGCCCTTCGCGTGCCGGGTCCAGAAGTCTTGCGGCAGCGCGCGGATGCCCGTGTACAGCAGGTCGCTGTCCTCGAGCACCTGGTCGTTGAAGTAATCTTCGGCGGGCAGGCCGAGCGCATGCGCCTTGATGCGCATGTTGATGTCTTTCGACACCAGCACGACCTGGCGATCCGCGCGATCGCGCTGCAGCGCGCGCACGACGCCGAGGATCTGGTTGTCGGCCTTGCCTTCGGGCAGCCCTTCGACGGGCTCGATCGCGGTCAGCCGGGTCTGGAAGAACAGGCGTCCGGATGCCTCGCGGCTGCCCAGCCGCGCGAGCGAAATGCCGCCGGTGATGTCGCCCGCGTTCGCGACGAGCGCGTCGAGCGTGCGGCTCACCTGACGCGCGTTGCGCGCGACTTCCGACATCCCCTTCTTGTGGTTGTCGAGCTCTTCCAACGTCATCATCGGCAGATAGACGTCGTGCTCCTCGAAGCGGAACAGGCAGCTCGGATCGTGCATCAGCACGTTGGTGTCGAGCACGAAAAGCTTCTGCACCTCGACTGGCGCGGCGCTGGTGCCGCGTTTCTTGCGCGCGGTGGCCGGGGTCGCCGCGGCGGGTGCGGCGGCTGTTTCGGCCGTGGGGTGCTTCGCGCGTGCGACGACCGGCTGCGTTGCGGCCTCGTCGCCCCCGAGCTGCGAGCGTCCGGATGGAACCGGCTGCAACAGCGCGGCGGTCTGCTTGGTCTTGCGGCCACGCGCCGGCGCGGGTTGCGCGGCGGGCGGCGATTCGACGGCGGGCACGGGCCACAACGTGGTGGCGGCGTTGGCGGCGTGCGCCATCGGGGTGGCAACATTGGCGCGGCCGTAATCGGCCGACTCTGCGGATTCCCCTTCACGCGCCTGTTTTTTCGCAGTGGAGCGCGCGGGCGTGACGGCTTTGGCCTTGTATTCGTCAGGCGACAAAAGATTGCCGAGCTTGCTGGGGGGAGTAGGCAAAGGCATGGTTTCCCTCGAAATGATCGGGTCGCATATCGTGCGCCGCCCGTCGCATTCTGACGATGTCCTCATGGAACACCCAGTCTGCGCGAGGAGGCGCGCATTCGGTCTAGAGATGCCGGTTCGCCTGGTCTTCGATAGGCTCCTTGACGGAAGCGCGCGAACCAGTGAACGAGCGGTCGCGCGCAATTAAAAAAGCCGCCGCCCCGGTATTCGGGGCTAGCGGCTCGACGATGATGCTCGCATTGCGCCTCACGCTCGGAACGGCACCGGTGGACCCGGTCAAGCGGCCGTCAGAGCTGGCGCAGCGGAGAAAAATATGGGGTGGACAGGCACTCATTGCGGCCCAATATAACGCGCATCAAAGCGCTTGTACAGCCTCCAGAATTTCGTCGACGTGACCCGGCACCTTGACGCCGCGCCACTCCTGGCGCAGCACGCCAGCGGCGTCGATGAGAAACGTGGAGCGCTCGATTCCCCGTACCTCTTTGCCATACATTTTCTTCATTTTGATGACGGAGAAGAGCGCGCACAGCGTTTCTTCCGGATCGGAAATCAGCGGGAAGGGCAGTTCGAGCTTGGCCTTGAAGTTGTCATGCGAACGCAAGCTGTCGCGCGACACGCCGATCACTTCCGCGCCGGCCTTCTTGAACTTCGTATACAGATCGCGGAACTGCAGACCTTCGGTCGTGCAGCCCGGCGTGTTGTCCTTCGGATAGAAATACAGCACCACCTTCTTGCCCCGCAGCTTTGACAGCGTGATTTCGCCGCCCGTCGCGGCGGCGGTGAAGTCGGGGATGGGTTGGTCGACTGCGATGGACACGAGGTTCTCCGGTGGTTGGGGCCGGCGTCGCTAGGTGCCGCGGCGTCGGCCGGTCTGTCGTCGAGGTTGTTGTTGTTCGGGGATTCGGTCGGCGTGCGGCCTTGCGGTTGCCTTGAGGTTGCCTTGCGGCTGCCCGATCGGACGGCCACGCGGCGAACGGGCAGGCAGCAAGCGGCGTGCTTACCGACGACCTTCGCAACGCGCCGCGGCCCTTCAGGGCTGGACGATCAACTCGCCGGAGCGCCCCGGAATTTCACCCCACGTAACAGGGTACGATGGCAGCGTGTCGCGGTCTAGCGTGGCGTAGTAATCGCCCATCGTGGCGAACGTGTGGCCCTGCGCGCGCCAGCCTTCGAGCAACTGTTCGAATACCGGCGCGAGCTTCTGTCCTTCGAGTTCCGCGTGCAGCGTGAACACCTGGTCGTGCGGATTTTTTTCGGTTTGTTTCAGCATCCACGCGGCGACGTTGTGCGTGTCGACACCATCGACACCGAGCACTTCGTCGAGCGTCGGCAGCGTGGTCGGCATCTGCACGTGCTTGAGCGTCTTGCCGTCGACCACCGGCAGATACGGCGAGTGGCCGCGACCATCAGACGCGTAGTGCATGCCCCACGCGTCGATCTGCTCGAACGCGTGGCCGTTCATCTGCCAGCCCGCCGCGCCGTGCGTGACGGGCGGCGTGCCGAATACCTCGATGAAGCGCGCGTGGCTCTGCTGCATTTGCGCGACGGTCCACGCGCGATCTTTGGCGCGCACGTTGTCCTGCCAGTACACGTGATCCCAGGTATGGATGCCGCACTCGAAGCCGGCTTCGTGGATCGCGCGCATCTCGGCCGCCGCCCTCGCGCCGATGTCCGGACCTGGCAGCAGCACGCCGTACATCAGCTGTTTGACGCCGTAATGCTCGACCACCGACGTGCGCGACACCTTCTTCAGAAAACCCGGCCGCAGCACGCGGCGCATCGCCCAACCGGTGTGGTCGGGCCCGAGGCTGAACAGGAAGGTGGCGCGCGCCTTGAAACGGTCGAAGATGCGCGCGAGATTCGGCACGCCTTCGCGGGTGCCGCGCAGCGTGTCGACGTCGATCTTCAGGACGATGCGAGCCAAGGATGCGCCCTTATTGCTGTTCGACGAGTGCGCGGGCGTCCGCGACGTGGCCGCGATACGCTTCGAAAATCTTGCGCAGCGCTTCGTCGAAAGTCGACGTGGGTGCCCAGCCGAGTTCCTGCTTCGTGTTGTCGATCTTCGGCACGCGGTTCTGCACGTCCTGATAGCCGTTGCCGTAGTACGCGCCCGACGACGTTTCGACCAGTTGCACTTTCTTGGCCGAGTCCGCGTATTCGGGGAATTCGGCCGCAAGTGCCAGCATCTTGTGCGCGAGCTCGCGCACCGAGAAGTTGTTGGTCGGATTGCCGATGTTGTAGATCTTGCCGGTGGCGACGCCGTTCTTGTTCTCGATGATCTTCATCAGCGCGCTGATGCCGTCGTCGATATCCGTGAATGCGCGCTTTTGCGCGCCGCCGTCGACGAGGCTGATGTTCTCGCCACGTACGATGTGGCCGAGGAACTGCGTGACCACGCGCGAGCTACCTTCCTTCGGCGTGTAGATCGAGTCGAGGCCCGGGCCGATCCAGTTGAACGGACGGAACAGCGTGAAGTTCAGGCCTTCCATGCCGTAACCCCAGATCACGCGGTCCATCAGCTGCTTCGAGCACGCGTAGATCCAGCGCGGCTTGTTGATCGGGCCGTACGACAGCTGCGATTCTTCCGGATCGAACTGCTCGTCCGTGCACATGCCGTAGACCTCGGAGGTCGACGGAAACACGAGGTGCTTGCCGTACTTGACGGCCGAACGCACGATCGGCAGGTTCGCTTCGAAGTCGAGTTCGAACACGCGCAGCGGCTGCTTCACATAGGTGGCGGGCGTGGCGATCGCGACGAGCGGCAGGATCACATCGCACTTCTTGATGTGATATTCGACCCATTCCTTATTGATCGTGATGTCGCCTTCGAAGAAGTGCATCCGCTCATGATTGACGAGGTCGCCGAGACGTTCGGTCTGCATGTCCATCCCGAACACTTCCCAGTCGGTCGTTTCGAGAATGCGTTTGGACAGGTGATGGCCGATAAAGCCATTCACACCCAGAATCAGGACTTTTTTCATGAATGAGATTGGATGAGCTGGGCGAATTTCGCCGGACTGACGGCAGTCTCGCCGCCATCGTGCTGGTGCCGCAATTCGTGGATGTTGATTGCGCGGCCGTCGCCGCAAATTGCGAAAACGGCATTATCGCTTACGTGCAGGCCCGGCGGCAAATCCGAGCGTAGCGCGCCGGGCACGGCCAGACGCGCGCGTGCGACGATGAACCGATGGCCGTTCAGATCGGTGAAAGCGCCCGGATACGGCGGCGCGACCGCGCGGATCAGGTTGTAGACCTGCTGCGCGGACTGGCTCCAGTCGATGCGGCCGTCTTCCGGTTTGCGCCCGCCGTAGTAGCTGCCGTGCGCGAGATCGTTCGGCAGATGCGGCGCCTCGCCCGCGAGCAGCGCCGGCAGCACGCGCCACAGCGTCTGCTCCGCGGCGACCGTGACCTTGTCGAAGACCTGCGCGGCGGTGTCGTCGGGCAGGATCGGCACCGGGGTCTGCGCGATGATCGCGCCGGCGTCGGGCTTGGCGGCCATTTCGTGCAGCGTCGCGCCGGTTTCGCTCTCGCCGTTGAGCACCGCCCAGTTGGTCGGCACGCGGCCGCGATACTTCGGCAGCAGCGAGCCGTGCATGTTGTAAGCGCCCCGTGCGGCGATCGCAAGCAGATCGGGCGGCAGCATGTGGCGGTAGTAGAACGAGAAGATGAAGTCCGGCCGCGCGGCGCTCACCGCGGCGCGCAGTTCCGGGCTCTTCGGATCGGCCGGCGTGACGACGGCGATGCCGTGCTCGGCCGCCACCGATGCCACGCTGCCGAACCAGATGTTCTCGCTCGGGTTGTCTTCGTGCGTGACGACGAGCGCGACGTCGACGCCGCGCGCGAGCAGCACCTGCAGGCAGCGCACGCCGACGTTGTGATACGCGAATACGACGGCGCGCGGCTTCATGGCTGGTGTCCCTGATCGGCGACCGGCACCGGCTGCACGCCTTGCGCGACTGTCTGACGCGGCGCTTCGGCGACGGCGCCGCCGTCGCGTTCTTCGAGAATGGTCTGGACCAGATAACGCGGCCGCGCACGCACCTGCTGATAGATCCGGCCGATGTATTCACCGAGCAGGCCGAGCGCGAAGATGATCACGCCGAGCAGGAAGAAGGTGATAGCGAACAGCGTGAACACACCTTGAACTTCCGCGCCGATGATGAAGCGCCGAATCAGCAGCAGGACGAACAGCGCCGCGGAGCCTAGCGACAGGATCACGCCGATGAACGACAGCCATTGCAACGGCACCACCGAGAAGCCGGTGACGAGGTCGAAATTGAGGCGGATCAGCGAGTACAGCGAGTACTTCGACTCACCGGCGAAGCGTTCTTCGTGCGCGACCTCGACTTCCACCGGATTCTGCGCGAACGTGTACGCGAGCGCGGGGATGAACGTGTTGATTTCGCCGCAGCGGTTGATCGTATCGATGATGTGACGGCTGTACGCGCGCAGCATGCAGCCCTGGTCGGTCATCTTGATGCGCGTGATGCGCTCGCGCAGATGATTCATCGCGCGCGACGCCTTGCGGCGCCACAGGCTGTCCTGGCGCTGCCGGCGGATCGTGCCGACGTAGTCGAAGCCCTCGCGCATCTTCGCGACGAGCTTGCCGATTTCCTCGGGCGGATTCTGCAGGTCGGCGTCGAGCGTGATTACGATGTCGCCGCGCGACTGCTCGAAGCCCGCGAGAATTGCCATGTGCTGGCCGTAGTTGCCGTTCAGCAGGATCACGCGCGTCGTGTCGGGCCGCGCGCGGAACTGTCCGGCGAGCAGCGCCGCGGATTTGTCGCGGCTGCCGTCGTTGATGAAGATCACTTCATAACCGGTGCCGAGCGCATCGAGCGCCGGATAGAGGCGCGCGAACAGCGCGGCCAGTCCGGCTTCCTCGTTGTACACCGGAATGATGATCGACACTTCCGGTGCGACGGCGCGATGTTCCGAATAAGTCATGTCCGCTTACTTTCCGTAGTGTTCGCAAATTTCGTTGACCGCGCGGCACACGCGCTCGACGTCGCCTTCGTTCATCAGCGTGAAGAGCGGCAGCGTGACGGTGGTGGCGCCGAAGCGTTCGGCGTGCGGGAACATGCCTTCCTTGAAGCCGCGCGCGCGGTACAGGGAAAACAGGTGCAGCGCAGGGTAGTGCACGCCCGAGCCGATGCCGCGCTCCTTCAGTTCGCCCATGAAGCCGGCGCGGTCGATCGACAGTTTTTCGAGCGGCAGCGTGATCTGGAACATGTGCCAGTTGCTGTTTTCGAAGTCCGCGACGGGCAGGCCGACGCCGAGCTTCACGGCCGCGCCGCCTTCGAACTGCGCGAAGTACGCGCGCACGAGCTTCTTGCGCTGTGCGATGAAGCGCTCCAGATGCGGCAGCTGGCCGAGGCCGACGCGCGCGGCGACGTCGGTCAGGTTGTACTTGCCGCCGAGCACGTCGCAGTCCATGCCGTCGAAGCCGGTGCGCGTGATGCCCTGCAGCCGGTATTTTTGAGCGAGCACCGCTTCTTCCTCGTTGTTCAGCACGAGCGCGCCGCCTTCGACCGAGGTCAGGTTCTTGTTCGCGTGGAAGCTGAACGACACGATGTCGCCGAGCTTGCCGATGCGCTCGCCGTTCCAGGTCGAGCCGAACGCCTGCGCGGCGTCTTCGATCACGCGCAGCTTGTGCTCGCGGGCGATCGCGTACAGACGGTCCATGTCGACCGGCAAGCCGGACAGGAACACCGGCAGCAGCGCCTTGGTGCGCGGTGTGATGGCTTTTTCGAGCAGATCGAGATCGATGTTGCGCGTGACCGGGTCGATGTCGGCGAACACCGGCGTCGCGCCGGTTTCGAGGATCACGTTGCAGGTCGACACCCAGGTGGCCGGCGTCGTGATGACTTCGTCGCCGGGACCGACGCCGGCGATGCGCAGGCCGATTTCGAGCGTCGCCGTGCCGGAATTGAACGTGCGCACCGGGCGGCCGCCGCAGAACTCGGACAGCGCTGCCTCGAACTTCTGGTTCTGCGGGCCGGTGGTGATCCAGCCGGAACGCAGCACGTCGGCGACGCCCTGGATCGTTTCCTCGTCGATCTCGGGTTTGACAAACGGCAAAAACGGGACTTGTGACTGGCTCATGAATGCATCGCTCGATTGAAAGGGGCGCGGCCCGACGGGCGCGAAGTAAACCACAAACTACGCGCAAACCCAAGGCCGCGGCGGAAAAAACGCAACCGTGCAGCTTACCGCGCCCTACCTTACGTCAGGCTTAGGCGGCTCGTGTGCCGCGCGGGTTCCTGCGCGAGGCCCGGCGCCTAGCTGCGCGCGAGCACGACCACGCCGACCAGAATGATGCCGATGCCGACCAGCTTCTGCACCGACATCACTTCGCCGAACAGGTACCACGCGGCGATTGCGTTGACCACGTAGCCAAGCGACAGCATCGGATACGCGATCGACACGTCCACACGCGAGAGCCCGATGATCCATACCGCCACGCTGATCACGTAGCAGGCGAGCCCGCCGATGATCGGCGGCTGGGTTGCCAGCCTGAAGCCGATGGGCAGGATGTTCGCACGGGTGAATTCGAAGTGTCCAACGGCATTCGTGCCGGCCTTGAGCAGCAGCTGCGCGCCGGCGTTCAGCGTGACGCCGGCGAGGATGCAGAAGAGGGAAATCGGGTTCATCGAACGGTCTGGTTCTCGAGAGGATTAGGGCTTTGCCGCGGGCGTGGAGGCGGGGGCGGCGGCGGGAGCCCCATCGGCGAGCGGCTTCATCACCACCACGCGACGCGGATCGCGCGCGATCACCTGCATCGGCACGCCTTGCTTGACGAGGCGCTCGTAGGTCGGCGGCGGGATCAGCGCGAGCGCGTAGCGATCGGCCTTCCAGCGTTCGATCCATGCTTGTTCCGTCGGCACCCATTTTTGCGGCTCGACGGACACGCCGAACGCGAGCTCGTCCGGGTGCGCGACCATGATCATCGTGTGGCCGATGTAGAACGGCAGCGTGTGGTCGAGCACGCCGACCGAGTAGAACGGCGTGTCGGGCGGCAGCTGCGCGAGTTTTGCCTTGATCGCGGGAGCGAGCGGCGCGCCGGAGCTCAGGCGTCCGAACACGTCGTGGCCGGTGCCCGCGATCGTGGCGAGCAGCAGCCAGCCCGCGCCGAACGCGGCGAGGCTGCCGAGGCCGACCCGCGCGTTGGCGCCCACGCCATCCTCGCCGCGGCGGTTCAGCCACAACGCGACCAGCGTGAGCACGAAAGCCACGGCCAGCCCGGCGAGCACCCACACGCGGAACTCGGCGTACAGCGTGGCCGGATTACGCTGGGAGCCGAGGCGCGGCAGGAACAGCGCGGCAAACGCGGCGACCACGAAAAACAGCGCGTAGCCCGCCAGATGCCGGCGCAGCTGCTCGCGCGTGACGAGCGGCAGGTACATGCCGATCAGCATCGCGATCGGCGGCGCGATCGGCAGCGTGTAGGACAGCAGCTTCGAGTGCGACGCGCTGAAGAACAGGAAGATGAAGACGATCCACGTGAGCATCAGCGTGACCGGCGCGAAGCCGTTCGGCTGGCGCGGCTGACGCCACGCGTGGCGCACGCTTTGCACGGTTACCGACAGCCACGGCAGGAAGCCCACCAGCAGCACCGGCACGAAGTAGTAGAACGCGCCGGGGCGATTCTGCTCGGGCGTCAGATAGCGCTTGAACTGCTGGACGACGAAGAAGAAGTTCAGGAATTCCGGATTGCGCTGCTGCACGAGGACGAACCACGGCGCGACAATCGCGAAAAAGACGATCAGGCCGCTCACCAGGTGAAGCCGCTTCCACAGCGCCCAGTCGCGCGCGATCAGCGTGTAGAGCACCAGCACCGCGCCCGGCAGGATCAGCCCAACGAGGCCCTTGGAGAGCACCGCCAGCGCCATCGACGCCCAGCACACCCACATCCAGCCGCGCACGCACGGGAGGCGCAGGTTCGGGCGCTGCGCGAGCAGCAGCGCGCACAGCGTGAGGGTCATCCAGAACGACAGGCCCATGTCGAGCGTGTTGAAGTGGCCCATCAGGTTCCAGTACGGCGCGCAGGCGAGCACGAGCGCCGCGAACACGCCGGTCGCCGCGTTGAACACGCGCGCGCCGGTGAAGCCGATCAGCAGCACGCCGGCGAAGCCCGTCAGCGCGGTATAGAGGCGCGCCTGCCATTCGCCGATGCCGAACCACGCGAACGTCAACGCGTTCGCCCAGGTTTGCAGCGGCGGCTTCTCGAAGTACTTGTAGGCGTTGTAGCGCGGCGTGATCCAGTCGCCGGTCAGGAACATTTCGCGCGCCATTTCGGCGTAGCGGCCTTCGTCGCTCGGCAGCAGATGGCGCCAGCCGAGCGGCACGAACCAGATCACGGCGAGAAACAGCACCAGCAACAGGATTGCGGTGCGGTTGAGCGGTAGCCTCGACGGCGTATCGTTCATGAAATATCAACCCTTCTTGTTATCGACGACGCGCGCACGGGCGCGGCGCGGGGGCCAGAACGGGGCCGGCGCCGGCGCGGGCTCGTGCGGGATGCGCCGGCGCCGGGCCCGCTCAGGCTTCGATCAGCAACGCGGCCGCGACCTTGCGGCCCTCGGCCATCAGAATGTTGTAGGTGCGGCAGGCGGCCTTGAAGTCCATCGTTTCGACGCCGATGCGTTTCGCGGTGAGCGCGGCGGTCAACCGCGGGTGCGGAAAGCGCAGCCGCTCGCCGCTGCCGAACACGACCACTTCGGGCGCGGTGTCGACCAGCATCGCGAAATGCTCGGCGCTCAGCTGCTCGAACGACGAGACGGGCCAGGGAATGACCGGCGCGTCCGGCAGCACGAGAATACTGCCCGCGTGACGCACCAGATTGATTTCGACGTAGTCGGCGCCGTAGCCGGTAACGGTATTCAGCGCGCCGCTGGAATCCTGATGTAATTTCAAATTGGTTTTCCGAAGTCGTCGTGAGACGTCATGCGTATTACCGGCCTGGATGCACGTCGCACAGGCCGTGCGGTTCGACGCGTGTGACGCACGAGAAGGCCGAAAAGGCTTGCCGTTGCGGGTGGTGCATTGCGGAAGTCGGCCAAAATCCGCTAAATTATAACTTTTTAGCCGCCTTGCGGCGCCCCTCGCTCAAGTGCCGCCACAAGCCGCGCTGGGCGCATCGGCGTGGCCCACCGGCTACCTGTGCTGGCATCGCCCGCTATCGCTGCGTTTTTTCCCCGCGCCGGAACCCGGAAAGCCGCGGCCGCTCGACAGTTCGACCCCATTTCGCAGTTGGCCCCCTTCGGTGGCGCCGCCGCGTCCGAATTCCCGTATCGGTGAATCCGAGCTGCCCGGTGACGTCAGCCGGGCCCCGTTTGCCCAAGGTTTGCCCCAGCCATCAACCAGGATGAAGTGCCCGCCGTGAAACCGATTCTCAAATCCAACAAATTGTTGAATGTCTGCTACGACATTCGCGGGCCCGTCCTCGAACACGCGAAGCGGCTCGAAGAAGAGGGCCACCGCATCATCAAGCTGAACATCGGCAATCTGGCGCCGTTCGGTTTCGAGGCACCCGATGAAATCATTCAGGACATGATCCTGAACCTGCCCAGCTCGTCGGGCTACTCCGATTCGAAGGGCGTGTTCGCCGCGCGCAAGGCGATCATGCACTACACGCAGCAAAAGGGCGTGCACGGCGTCGAGCTCGACGACATCTACATCGGCAACGGCGCGTCCGAGCTGATCGTGATGGCGCTGCAGGGCCTCGTCAACGACGGCGACGAAGTGCTGCTGCCCGCGCCCGACTATCCGCTGTGGACCGCCGGCGTGAGCCTCGCGGGCGGCACGCCGGTGCACTACATCTGCGACGAGTCGAATAGCTGGATGCCCGACCTCGACGACATCCGCGCGAAAATCACGCCGAACACGCGCGCGCTCGTCGTGATCAACCCGAACAACCCGACCGGCGCGCTGTATTCGGACGAACTGCTGCTCGGCCTGATCGAGATCGCGCGCCAGCACGGCCTCGTGATCTTCGCCGACGAGGTGTACGACAAGATCATCTACGACGGCAAGAAGCACACGTCGATGGCGTCGCTGTCCGAAGACGTGCTGACCGTTACGTTCAACAGCCTGTCGAAGAGCTACCGCTCGTGCGGCTACCGCGCCGGCTGGATGGCCATTTCGGGCCTGACCGGCGAGAACCGCCGGCTCGCGAAAGACTATCTGGAAGGGCTCGGCATTCTCGCATCGATGCGGCTGTGTCCGAACGTGCCCGGCCAGTATGCGATCCAGACCGCGCTCGGCGGCTATCAGAGCATCAACGACCTGATCGTGCCGAGCGGGCGCCTGTACAAGCAGCGCGAGCTCGCGTATGAGATGCTCACGGCGATCCCCGGTGTAAGCTGCGTGAAACCGGAAGCGGCGCTGTACATGTTCCCGCGCCTCGACCCGAAGGTGTATCCGATCCAGAACGACCAGCAGTTCATCCTCGACCTGCTGCTCGAAGAGCGCGTGCTGCTCGTGCAGGGCACCGGCTTCAACTGGAAGACGCCGGATCACTTCCGCGTCGTGTTCCTGCCGAACGTCGACGACCTCGCGGATTCGATCAACCGGATCGCGCGCTTCCTCGATGGCTACCGCAAGCGTCACACAGCCTGAGCCGGCCTCGCGTACGATGTGGCGCGTGACGCGGCGCATCAGGCGCGCCGCTCGTGCCACCCCAGACACCCTTTTCAAACCTCTATTAGAAACACACGCTGCATGGAACCGATCAAAGTTGGACTGCTGGGCTTCGGCACGGTAGGCAGCGGCACCTTCACGGTACTGCGCCGCAATCAGGAAGAAATCAAACGTCGCGCGGGCCGCGGCATCGAGATTGCGCGCATCGCCGTGCGCAACCCGGCCAAGGCGACGGCGGCGCTCGGCGGCGAAGCCGGCAGCGTGGCGCTGACCGATGACTTCAACGCGGTCGTCGACGATCCGTCGATCGCGATCGTCGCGGAAATGATCGGCGGCACCGGCATCGCGCGCGACCTCGTGCTGCGCGCGATCAGCAACGGCAAGCATGTGGTCACCGCCAACAAGGCGCTGCTCGCGGTACATGGCACGGAGATTTTCGAGGCGGCGCGCGCCAACGGCGTGATGGTCGCGTTCGAAGCGGCGGTGGCGGGCGGCATTCCGATCATCAAGGCGCTGCGCGAAGGCCTGACGGCGAACCGTATCCAGTACATCGCCGGCATCATCAACGGTACGACGAACTACATCCTGTCGGAGATGCGCGACCGCGGGCTCGATTTCGCGACCGCGCTGAAGGCCGCGCAGGAGCTCGGCTACGCGGAAGCCGATCCGACCTTCGACATCGAGGGCGTCGACGCCGCGCACAAGGCGACGATCATGAGCGCGATCGCGTTCGGCGTGCCGGTGCAGTTCGACCGCGCGTACGTCGAGGGCATCAGCAAGCTCGCCGCGATCGACATCAAATACGCCGAGGAACTCGGCTATCGCATCAAGCTGCTCGGCATCACGCGGCGCACCGACAAGGGCATCGAACTGCGCGTGCATCCCACCCTGATTCCGGAAAAGCGCCTGCTCGCGAACGTGGAAGGCGCGATGAACGCGGTCGTCGTGCATGGCGACGCGGTCGGCACGACGCTGTACTACGGCAAGGGCGCAGGCGCAGAGCCGACGGCGTCCGCGGTGGTCGCCGATCTGGTCGACGTGACGCGTCTGCACACGGCCGACCCCGAGCACCGCGTGCCGCATCTGGCGTTCCAGCCGGACAGCCTGTCGAACACGCCGATCCTGCCGATCGAAGAAGTCACGAGCGGCTACTACCTGCGCCTGCGCGTCGCCGACGTGACCGGCGTGCTCGCCGACATCACGCGCATTCTGGCGGACACCGGCATTTCGATCGACGCGCTGCTGCAGAAGGAATCGGAACTCGTCGACGCGAACGGCAAGGGCGAAACCGACATCCTGCTGATCACGCACGAGACGGTCGAAAAGCAGGTCAACGCCGCAATCAAGTCGATCGAGGCGCTGCAGACCGTCGTCTCGCAAGTCACGAAGCTTCGCATGGAAGCGCTGAACTAGGCCGAACTATGAACTACCTCTCCACGCGCGGCGCCGGAGCCGGCGAGCGCCATACCTTCTCCGACATCCTGCTCGGCGGTCTCGCGAAAGACGGCGGCCTGTATCTGCCGGCCGAATATCCGCGCGTCACCGCGGATGAACTCACGCGCTGGCGCACGCTGCCGTACGCGGATCTCGCGTTCGAGATCCTGTCGAAGTTCTGCGACGACATCCCCGCAGAAGACCTCCGCGCGCTGACGCGCAAGACCTACACGGCCGCGACCTACTGCAACGTGCGAGACGACGAAAGCGCCGCGCAGATCACGCCGCTGAAGACGCTCGGCGTCGAAGACGGCGCGCCGCTGTCGCTGCTCGAACTGTCGAACGGGCCTACGCTCGCGTTCAAGGACATGGCGATGCAGCTGATCGGCAACCTGTTCGAGTACGCGCTCGCGAAGCACGGCGAAACGCTGAACATTCTCGGCGCGACCTCGGGCGATACCGGCAGTGCCGCCGAATACGCGATGCGCGGCAAGCAGGGCATCCGCGTGTTCATGCTGTCGCCGCACAAAAAGATGAGCGCGTTCCAGACCGCGCAGATGTACAGCCTGCAAGACCCGAACATCTTCAACCTCGCGGTGGAAGGCGTGTTCGACGACGCGCAGGACATCGTGAAGGCGGTGTCGAACGATCACGCGTTCAAGGCGAAGTACAAGATCGGGACGGTCAATTCGATCAACTGGGCGCGGGTCGTCGCGCAGGTGGTCTATTACTTCAAGGGCTACTTTGCCGCGACGAAGTCGAATGACGAGCGCGTGTCGTTCACGGTGCCGTCTGGCAACTTCGGCAACGTGTGCGCGGGTCACATCGCGCGCATGATGGGCCTGCCGATCGAGAAGCTCGTCGTCGCGACCAACGAGAACGACGTGCTCGACGAGTTCTTCCGCACCGGTATCTACCGCGTGCGCAAGGCAGCCGAGACGTATCACACGAGCAGCCCGAGCATGGACATCTCGAAGGCGTCGAACTTCGAGCGTTTCGTGTACGACCTGCTCGGCCGCGATCCGGCGCGCGTGCTGCAACTGTTCCGCGACGTCGAGGAGAAGGGCGGTTTCGACCTCGCGGCGAGCGGCGACTTCGCGCGCGTGAGGGAGTTCGGTTTCGTGTCCGGCAGCAGCAGCCACGACACCCGCATCGAGACGATCCGCGACGTGTTCCAGCGCTACGACACGATGATCGACACGCACACGGCCGACGGCGTGAAGGTCGCGCGCGAGCATTTGCAACCGGGCATTCCGATGATCGTGCTCGAGACCGCGCAACCGATCAAGTTCGGCGAGACGATCCGCGAAGCGCTGCTGCGCGAACCGGAGCGGCCGGCGGCGTTCACGGGGCTCGAATCGCTGCCGCAGCGCTTCGAGGTCGTGCCCGCGGATGCGCAGAAGGTGAAGGACTTCATCGTCGCGAATACCGGCGAATAAGGGCGACCGGCGAGGGCAAGCGGGCCGTGTGGGCTGTTTTCGGCTCACGCGGCATCCCGACGCCCGCCCCCCTACGAAAAAGCGCTGGCCGCACCCTCGGCGGCCACGCAGCGAAAATCGCAAAAAACTCTCCATGACGCCCGGCCGCCCAGGCTAACGGCATCGGCCGCTACAATGTTCTTTTAACCTGCGGCTTCGACACTCCAGATGTCCACATCCACGCCCCGCGCTCCGATGCTCGCCACTGCCGATGCGTTGGCGATCCTGCTCGACGCCGCGCGAGCGATCGACGGTATCGAAACGCTGCCGACGCTCGACGCGCTGAATCGCGTGCTCGCCACCGACGTCACGTCGCCGCTCGACGTGCCGCCGATGCACACGAGCGCGATGGACGGCTACGCAGTCCGTATCGCCGATCTCGCGCACGGCAGCCGCCTGCCGGTCTCGCAACGGATTCCGGCCGGCCATGCGCCGGCGCCGCTCGCGCCCAATAGCGCGGCACGCATCTTCACCGGCGCGACGGTGCCCGCTGGCGCGGACGCGGTCGTGATGCAGGAGCAGACCGAGGTGGCCGGCGACGAGGTGACGATCGTGCATCGTCCGCAGGCGGGCGAGTGGATCACCGCGCAGGGCGCCGATATTCGCGCGGGCTCGGTGATCCTGCCGGCCGGCACGCGACTCACGCCGCAGGCGTTGGGGCTTGCCGCGTCGGTCGGATGCGCGCAGCTCGAGGTGCGTCGGCGCGTGAAGGTCGCCGTGTTTTTCACCGGCGACGAACTGACGATGCCCGGCGAGCCGCTGAGGCCCGGCGCGATCTACAACTCGAATCGCTTCACGCTGCGCGGCCTGCTCGAGAAGCTCGGCTGTGACGTGACCGACTACGGCATCGTCGTCGATCAGCTCGACGCGACCCGTGCAACGCTGCGCGAGGCCGCTGAGGCGCACGATCTGATTCTCACCTGCGGCGGCGTGTCGGTCGGCGAGGAGGATCACGTGAAGCCGGCGGTCGAGGCCGAAGGGCGTCTGTCGATGTGGCAGATCGCGATGAAGCCGGGCAAGCCGCTCGCGTTCGGCGCGGTGCGCCGTGGCGCGGTGGGCACGGCCGAAACGTTTTTCATCGGCCTGCCCGGCAATCCGGTATCGAGCTTCGTCACGTTCCTGCTGTTCGTGCGTCCGTTCGTGCTGCGGCTGGCCGGCGTGCAGGCGGTCGCGCCGCGCGCGCTGTCGCTGCGCGCGGACTTCACGCAGGGCAAGGCCGATCGTCGCAACGAATTCCTGCGCGCGCGCGTCAACGCGGCCGGCGGGCTCGAACTGTTTGCCAATCAGAGCTCGGCCGTGTTGACGTCGACCGTGTGGGGCGACGGCCTGATCGACAATCCGCCGAACCACGCGATCAGCGCCGGCGAAACCGTGCGCTTCATTCCGTTTTCCGAACTGCTGAACTGAGGCAGGCTATCCGAGGCATGCGCGGCATGCGCGGCACAAACCGGCGGTATCCCGATGAAGATTGAACTTCGATACTTTGCGAGCGTACGTGAAGCGCTCAATACCTCCGACGAAACCGTCGAGGTGCCCGACGGCATCGCGACCGTCGGCGACGTGCGCGCGTGGCTGCGCGTGCGTGGCGGCATCTGGGCCGAGACGCTCGCCGAAGGCCGCGCGCTGCGCATGGCCTGCAACCACGTGATGACCGACGCGAGCACGCGTATTACCGAGGGCTGCGAGGTCGCGTTCTTTCCGCCCGTCACAGGCGGCTGAGCCGCGCTCACGCCCATCATCACGTTCACGCCAGCGACAAAAGCCCTCAGGAGTCACCCATGCCCGTTCGCGTCCAGATCGAAGACTTCGACCTCAGCAACGAGGTGGCCGCGCTGCGCGCTCGCAATCCGAGGATCGGCGCGGTCGCGTGCTTCGTCGGCACCGTGCGCGACCTGAACGAGGGCAGCGCTGTCGAGACGATGGAGCTCGAACACTATCCGGGCATGACGGAGAAGTCGCTCGAGGCGATCGTCGAGCGTGCGCGCGAACGCTGGCCGGGCATCGAGGTGCTGATCGTGCATCGTGTCGGAAAGCTGTATCCGCTCGATCAGATCGTGCTCGTGGCGACGACGGCCGCGCATCGCGGCGACGCGTTTGCGTCGTGCGAATTCGTGATGGACTATCTGAAGACCGAAGCGCCGTTCTGGAAGAAAGAGAAAACCGACGCGGGCGAGCGCTGGGTCGACGCGCGCGTGACCGACGATGCCGCGCTCGCGCGCTGGGGCATCGCATCGGGAAACCAGACGGCGGAGTAGCCGAACCGCGGGCCACGGCGCTGCGGTGACGCACGCGGCGCGTTTGTGTCAGGCGGGTCGGCGCCGACCGACGTTCACTGGTCCCGTGAGCGTCCGATGATCGGCACGGGAAACGGCTCCCCAGCCGGCCGCGACGGCTGCTCGCCATCGTCGTCAGCATCGCGGGGCCGACGCTTCGGCGCCACCCGCTCGAGCAGCGCCTGCTGCTCCGCCGGAATCTTGTAATCCCAGCCGTAACGGCTCAGCTGCAGACTCTGCGCAATCCGTAGCGCCGGCTCCATGAAACGGACCGCCGCGGCCGGTTGATAGCGCGATTCGACCGTATCCAGGAACAGGTACAGCCAGCGGCTGAAGTGCTGCGGCTCGATGCCTTCGAGCGGCTGATGCACCTGCTGCACGTTGCCGCGATACTGCTTCGCGCCGAGCACAAGGCTGTTCCAGAACGTGCACATCTTCGGCAGATGGTCGTCCCAGCGGCCCTCGAGCTTCGCGTCGAAGACCGGACCGAGCAGCGGATCGGCGCGCACACGATCGTAAAAGCCGTAGACGAGCTCGCGGATATTGGCCTCGGTGGGTTCGGCCGCGCGCTCGACCGGTGGCGCGGCGGGGAAAGACGGATTCATGCGGATTCCAGAAAAATACGTTTGCCGATGGTGGCGGCTGGACTGAACTTCGAACCCCCCGTTTTTCTAACAAACGGTTGATGCGGAAAAAGCTACTATTGCTATCCGACACAGCTTTGCAACGCGATTCGAGCAACGACGCCGCCAGCCACTGATGTTAGGGCGCGGCGCAGATTCACCGCAACCCTTGCGTCGACGCGGTTATCGGGCACGTTCAACGCACTTGCTCGCAGCTTTTCAAGCTATACCAGGACCTATGAGACTTACCGACTATACGGATTACGCGCTGCGCGTGCTGCTGTACCTCGCGGTGCGGGGCGACGGATTATCGACGATTCACGACATTTCGGAAGCTTACGGCATCTCGAAGAACCATCTGATGAAGGTCGTGCAGCAACTGGGCGAACTGGGCTGGGTCGAAACCGTGCGCGGCCGCAACGGCGGGTTGCGGCTCGCCGCACAATCGCTGTCGCTGACCGTCGGCGACGTGGTGCGGGTCACGGAAAGCGACTTTGCGCTGGTCGGCTGTCTGCCGGACCGGCAAGGCCAACAGCGGCCTTGCGTGATCACGCCGCACTGCCGGCTGCGCGGCGCGCTGCAGGCGGCGAACCTCGCTTTTCTCGCCGAACTCGATCGCTTTACCATCGGCGAAGTCGCAGAACCGAAAAGTGCGCTCGCGGCATTGCTCGGGTTGGGACCCAACGTTCAGAGGGTGCCGCTGCCGATTCCGGTGGCATCGGATGGCACGCGTGGCGGCAGTTCGGCGACGTTGGGCCACAAAAGCTAGGACATCGAGTCGGCTCCAGGGTGCGCAAACCCGTCCGGCCGCCTCACCGGGGAAGGATCGCGGCAGTTCTTGCGCTCAAATGTTAAATAGTTGCGACCGAGGCCAAAAAAGCGCTTGAAACCCTAATAAATCGCCTCATTTTGGTGGTAATCGAAATTGGAGGTCTCTTGATGAGAATCGACAAACTCACCACTAAATTCCAGGAAGCACTCGCGGACGCCCAGAGTCTGGCGGTTGGCCACGACAATCAGTACATCGAACCCGTTCACGTGCTGGCGGCACTCGTCGCGCAGCAGGACGGCTCCGCTCGCTCGCTGCTATCGCGCGCCGGCGTGCATGTACAACCTCTACAGACCGCACTGAACGACGCGATCACGCGGCTGCCCCAGGTGCAAGGCACTGACGGCAACGTGCAGATCGGCCGTGAACTGACTGGTCTGTTGAACCAGGCCGACAAGGAAGCGCAAAAGCTCAACGACACGTTCATCGCGAGCGAAATGTTCCTGATCGCGGTCGCCGACGACAAAGGCGACGTGGGCCGTCTCGCGCGCGAGCACGGCTTGTCGCGCAAGGCGCTCGAAACCGCGATCGCCGCGGTGCGCGGCGGCTCCCAGGTGCATAGCCAGGACGCCGAAAGCCAGCGCGAAGCGCTGAAGAAATACACGATCGACCTGACCGAGCGCGCCCGCGCCGGCAAGCTCGATCCGGTGATCGGCCGCGACGACGAAATCCGCCGTTCCATCCAGATCCTGCAGCGCCGCACCAAGAACAACCCGGTGCTGATCGGCGAGCCGGGCGTTGGCAAGACCGCGATCGTCGAAGGACTCGCGCAGCGCATCGTCAACGGCGAAGTGCCGGAAACGCTGAAGAACAAGCGCGTGCTTTCGCTCGACATGGCCGCGCTGCTCGCGGGCGCGAAATATCGCGGCGAGTTCGAAGAGCGCCTGAAGGCCGTGCTCAACGACATCGCGAAGGACGAAGGCCAAACCATCGTCTTCATCGACGAGATTCACACGATGGTCGGTGCCGGCAAGGCCGAGGGCGCGATGGACGCGGGCAACATGCTGAAGCCGGCGCTGTCGCGCGGCGAACTGCATTGCGTCGGCGCGACCACGCTCGACGAATACCGCAAGTACATCGAGAAGGATGCCGCGCTCGAGCGCCGTTTCCAGAAGGTGCTGGTGGACGAACCGTCGGTCGAGGCGACCATCGCGATCCTGCGCGGTCTTCAGGAGCGCTATGAGCTGCACCACGGCGTCGACATCACCGACCCGGCGATCGTCGCGGCGGCGGAGCTGTCGCATCGCTACATCACGGACCGCTTCCTGCCGGACAAGGCGATCGACCTGATCGACGAAGCCGCGTCGAAGATCAAGATGGAAATCGACTCGAAGCCGGAGGAGATGGACCGGCTCGACCGTCGTCTGATCCAGCTGAAGATCGAACGCGAAGCGGTGAAGAAGGAGAAGGACGAAGCGTCGCAGAAGCGTCTGCAACTGATCGAAGAGGAAATCGAACGCCTGAACCGTGAATATTCGGACCTCGAAGAAATCTGGACCGCCGAAAAAGCAGCGGTGCAGGGCAGCGCGCAGTTGAAGGAAGAGATCGAGAAGACGCGCGCGGAAATCGTGCGTCTGCAGCGCGAGGGCAAGCTCGAGAAGGTCGCCGAACTTCAGTACGGCAAGCTGCCGGGGCTCGAAGCGCAGTTGAAGGAAGTCACGCGCGCCGAAGCCGAGGAGCAGAACAGTCCGAAGCGTCCGCGTCTGTTGCGCACGCAGGTCGGCGCGGAAGAGATCGCCGAAGTGGTGTCGCGGGCCACCGGTATTCCGGTGTCGCGCATGATGCAAGGCGAGCGCGAAAAGCTGCTGCAGATCGAGTCGAAGCTGCATGAGCGCGTGGTCGGCCAGGACGAGGCGATCAGCGCGGTCGCCGATGCGATCCGCCGCTCGCGGGCGGGTCTGGCGGACCCGAACCGCCCGTACGGCTCGTTCCTGTTCCTGGGGCCGACCGGCGTCGGCAAGACCGAGCTTTGCAAGGCGTTGGCGTCGTTCCTGTTCGATTCGGAAGATCACCTGATCCGTATCGACATGAGCGAGTTCATGGAGAAGCACAGCGTCGCGCGTCTGATCGGCGCGCCGCCGGGATACGTCGGCTACGAGGAGGGCGGCTATCTGACCGAGGCCGTGCGCCGCAAGCCGTATAGCGTGATCCTGCTCGACGAAATCGAGAAGGCGCATCCGGACGTGTTCAACGTGCTGCTGCAGGTGCTCGACGATGGCCGCATGACCGATGGCCAGGGCCGCACCGTCGACTTCAAGAACACGGTGATCGTGATGACCTCGAACCTCGGCTCGCAGGTGATCCAGGCGATGGTCGGCGAGCCGCAGGAAGCGGTGAAGGACGCGGTGTGGGAAGAGGTGAAGCTGCACTTCCGGCCCGAGTTCCTGAACCGGATCGACGACGTCGTGGTGTTCCATGCGCTCGATCGCTCGAACATCCAGTCGATCGCGCGGATCCAGTTGCAGCGTCTGCACGAGCGGCTCGCGAAGCTCGACATGCAGCTGGTGGTATCGGACGCGGCGCTCGAGCACATCGGCAAGGTCGGCTACGATCCGCTGTTCGGTGCGCGGCCGCTGAAGCGCGCGATCCAGCAGGAGATCGAGAACCCGATCGCGAAGCTGATTCTGGCCGGCAAGTTCGGTCCGAAGGATGTCATTCCGGTCGAAGTGGACGACGGTGAGCTGCGGTTCGAACGCGTCGTGCACTGAGCGCGATGGCTTGATGACGCGACGGGACGGCGGTAGTCGAGTCGTTCCCGCCAACGTTAAGAAACCGGCGACGAAGGCGACTTCGTTGCCGGTTTTTTTTGCCCGCCGCTTTCAAACCGGGCGTCGACCTCGACCGGCAGCATGAGCCGCCGTCAGCGCATCGCGCACTGCGTGCTCAAGCGTTGCCCTTGTTGCCGAGCAGCGCCGACAGGCCGCCGAGCGCGCCGAGCACCGTGGTCGCGTTCAGCTTGCCATCGGCCGGCACTTCGCCTTCCGGCGTGGCCGCGTTGACGACGTGCGGCAGGATCTGCGACAGCAGACCTGTCACCTGATCCGGCTGGACGCCGGCCTTGGCGGCGAGGCCGCTCACGGCCTCGGAGCCGAGCACGTTATGCAGCGCGTCGGGCGCGATCGGCTGGTTTTCGCCGTTGCCGACCCACGACGACACGACGTCGCCGAGGCCCTTTTCCTGGAAGCGCTGGATCAGGCCGTTCAGGCCACCAGGCTGGTTATTGACGAATTCGAGCGCGGCTGCGATCAGCGCTTGCTGGCCGCCGCCTTCTGGCGATTTGCCAAGCAGGGAACCGATGGTGTCGAGTAGGCTCATGACGGTCTCTCTTGAATGCCGGCGCGTGCATGACGGCCGGGCGGGTGACGACGACGCGCGGTTGCGCGTCGCGGTGAAACGCAAGGGCGGCAGCCCCGCGCGGCCTCAAGCGCCGGACGCGGCCGCGGCGGATGCCGCCTTGCTCTTCTTCGCTTTCTTCGAAGCCTTGGTGCCGGATGCTTCGGCCGGTGCGCTAGCTGCCGTGGCGGCCGGCGCCGCAGCGGCTGTCGCGTCGGGTGCAGCCGCCTTCTTCTTCGACTTCGACGGCTTCGCGGCCGATGCGGGAGCAGCCGCGGCCGGCGCTGCCGTCGTGGCAGCGGGCGCGGCGGCGGTGGTTGCCGCGGGAGCCGCTGGCGTCGTCTTCGTGGCCGACCTGGCCGACGTCTTCGCGCCGGTCGGCGGCGCCGACGAGCCGTTGATCGTCAGTCCGGCCGCTTCGAGGTTTTCGACCGATTTCTGGCCGAGGCCCTTCACGCGCGCGGCGAGATCGTCGGCATTCTTGAACGGGCCGTTTTTGGCGCGTTCGTCGAGGATCGCTTTCGCATGCACGGGGCCGATGCCCTTGACCGATTCGAGCGCGGCCTGATCGGCGGTATTCACTTCCACGGCCGCGGCAAATCCGGCCGACAGCGACAAAGCCACAGCGACGCAAAGCATGAAAAGCTTCTTCAGCATGGCAAGCACTCCATTGAGGGCAAAAAGTTAGCCGGGAACGGACGACCTATCCTGTCAGCGGGCGCTGCGTTTAAGCATAGAACAAATCGCAGACCCGATTTGAGATAGCGGTCGATTTATACCGATCGATCGATGACAAGTAAATCCGGCCACACAATCTTTAAAACTTTTAGCCGCATGCAATTCCGGTGAATTTATCGGTCGATACCGGTCGCGATAAAGCGCTTGCGATAAAGAATAGGTAACGCCGGCGGATGACACCGTCCGACGCTTGACTTAGAGTGCACTCGAAGTCCTAACCTGAGTCTGTCATGTCGAAACACTCAACCGCGCTCACCATCGGTCAGGTCGCCGAAACGATCGGCGTATCCACGCACACGCTGCGCTATTACGAGCAGGCCGGCCTGATCCGGCCGGTCGGGCGCACGCAGGCGGGGCACCGGCTGTACTCGCCAGCCGATCTCGACTGGTTACGCTTCGTGATGCGTCTGAAGACGACGGGCATGTCGATTTCCGGCATGCAGCAGATCGCCGCGCTGCGCGCGCAAGGCCATCCGACGATGCGCGAGCGCCGCGACCTGCTGGTCGCGCATCGCACCGCGCTGCTCGCGCGGATCGCCGAACTGCAGAGCAACCTCGGCGCGATCGACGACAAGATCGCGTACTACGAGGCGGCCACGAGCGGCGCGCTTGAGCCCGATCCGGCACGACAGGACGACGAAGCCTCGTCGTCCTCACACGCCAATGAGGACTTGCAATGGACTACGCAGACAACGACCGCTACAAGCGCGGATGGGACAAGCTCAGGGAAATCGACGGTTCGGCGGGCGAGCAGGTAATCGCCGCGCTTGCACCGATCGCGCCGGAATTCGGGCGCCTGCTGATCGAATTCGGTTTCGGCGACATCTACAGCCGGCCGCAGCTCGATCTGCGCACGCGTGAGATTGCGACGATCGCGTCGCTCGCGACCCTCGGCTGTGCGCAGCCGCAGTTGAAAGTGCATATCGAGGCGGCGCTGAACGTCGGCTGCACGCGCGAGCAGATCGTCGAGGTGTTCATGCAGATGGCGCTTTATGCGGGATTTCCGGCCGCGCTCAATGCGTTGTTCGCGGCGCGCGAAATATTCGAGGCCAGGGATCGGCAGGGGGAGGCCGCGTGCGCGGCGTGAGAGGGCTGATCTGCAAGGGGAGAGGGATGGCGGATGCAGGACAGCTAGAGTCTCACCCCCGGCTTTGGGGTGCAACTAACGGTCCCATCAGTTCGATTTGGGGCCTTCCTGAGCCCCCATCGCCTCATACAGCCGAATCAACCCGCACTGCAGCGGTCTTGCGCAAATAGCGCTGGCTCACGATCCGCCAATACACGAGCAAGCCGGCCCCGGCAATCGCGAGACTGGCAGTATTCGCGACCCAGAACCCGCGCGCGCCGGTGAGCCAGGACGGCGTGAGGCCGGTCGTATCGAAGCCGAGCGCATAGCCGCCGCCGAGCCCGACACCCCACAGCGCGACCGCATAGATGACGGTCGGCACGACCGCGACCTTGTAGGCGCGCAGCACGAACGCGGTCGTGATCTGCAAAGCGTCGAACAGGTGGTAGCAGGCGACGATCAGCACCAGTGGCAACGCCTTCGCCGCGACCTGCGCGTTCGTCGTATAGCCGTCGACGATATACGGCCGCAGCACCAGCACGAGCGCGCCATAGCAGCACGCGAGCGCGACCGCCATCGCGATGCCGTGACGCGACAGCGTGCGCGCCGCTTGCGGCCGATGCGCGCCGAGCGCCTGCGCGACCAGCGTCGAGGATGCGATGCCGATCGACAGCGGCGTCATATACAGCACCGCGCCGATATTGCCGGCGATCTGATGCCCGGCGAGCGTCGTCGTGCCGAAGCGCGCGATGAAGAGCGCCATGAACGTGTACGACGTGACCTCGATCAGATACGACAACCCCATCGGAATACCGAGCCGCAGTTGTGCGGCCTGGCGCTTCCAGACCGGCCAGCAGAACTGCGTGAAGATACCGAGCGCCTTGAAATCGTCGACGCGCGCGAGCAGCAGCATGCCAAGCGCCGCGAGCGCCCAGTTGAGCAGCGTGCTCGCGAGCGCGCAGCCCGGACCGCCCAGCGCCGGCACGCCGAGGCCGCCGAAAATGAACCAGGTATTGAGCGGAATTTTCAGCAGCAGCGCGGCAATCTGCAGGAACATCACGAGCCGCGGTTTGCCGAGCGCGTTGGCAACGGAACTGTAGACCCGGAACGCGAGGCCGGCGGGCAGCCCGAACGCGAGAATCCGCAGATACGCGAGCGTGCGCTCGTGCAGCGCGTCGGGCACGTGCGACAACGACAACAGCGGCCCGGGGAAGAACAGGATCAGAAAGCCGATCACGGTCAGCGCGGCGGCGAGCCACCATGACTGGCGCACCTCTTCGCCGATCTCGCCGTAGCGGCGCGCGCCGTACAGTTGCGCGGCGATCGGCTGCAGCGCGGTCAGGATGCCGGTCAGGCCGATATAGACCGAGACGTAGATCGACGAGCCGAGACCGAGGGCGGCCAGATCGACGGCCGAGTAGCGCCCGACCATCGCCGTATCGATTACGCCGAACGCGATGATGGCCAGTTGGCCGATCAATACGGGCCACGCGAGCGCGGCGATTTTCCGTACGTCGGCGAACATGGTCAGTTAGGCTTTTTGTGCCAGTTGCGGTGCTTGCCGGGCGGCGGCTTCGGACGGTCGATGCGCACGTACAGGCGGAAGCGCTCGTCGCGGTCGGCCGCGCGGCGGCCTTCCCACACGAGCTTCCAGATGTAGTCGGGCAGCGCGCTCGGGTCGCCGTAGTCCTGCGAGTCCTGACGCAGGATCACGTCGCAGTCCTGGTCGAACGAGAAATGCATGTCGCCGAAATACGCGAACGTCGCGATCTGCGCATTGCCGAGGCGCACCGGCGAGATGCAGGTGTAGTCATCGGGCAAGTGGTTGGCGATCTGCTGCGCGACGTCGCGATAAGTCCGGCTGTAGTTGACGACCGGCAGCCACAGCGTCATCAGCAGCACCCACATCAGCGTCGTGCCGGCGCTCGATAGCACCACGCTGCGCCACAACACCTTCGGATGACGGGCGAGACGCCAGCGCACCAGCAGGAACCAGCAGACGGTCACCGCGATCGCGCAGATAAACGACAGAATCTTGAACTGCGGCACGAAGCCGGGTGCGAGCCGCGCGAGATTGCGCGCAAGCGGGTGCGGAAAACCGGTCAGACTCGCCACATACACGGCCCACACGAAGCTGCCGAGGATCGTGAAACTCAGCAGCGCGAACCAGTCGATCGCGTTGATCGCGCCGCGCTTGAGCGTCGGCAGCGCGAAAGTGGCGAGCACCGCGAGCGGCGGCAGCAGCAGCATGTAGAGTCGATTCGATTGATGGCTTTGCAGCACCACGAGCACGAACAGCGGCCCGATCACCGACAGCGGAATCGCCACATGCGGCGCGCGCCGCAGGCCCTTCCAGCTGAACCACGACCACAGCGCGAGCGGCCAGGCGGGCCATGTGAAGAGCGGCAGGTTTTTCAGCGCATAGGCGGCGACCGAGCCGGGTGGGCCCGCGAACGAACTCAGGCTCACATGCAGCCACTGGTTCAGGTACCAGACGGCGTCGTCGGGGAATGCGGCAAGCGCGATGATCGGCCACGATACCGCGAGCAGCAGCGCGACGGGCAGACCCGCGAGCAGCAGCCAGCGCGAACGCGTTTCGCGCACGATCAGCGTCATCGCGAGCGTGCCGAGCAGCAGCGCGCCGACCAGCACCGGGCTGCTCGCGAGCGTGACGAGGCCGATCGCGAGGCCCCAGATCAGCGCGCCCTGGATCGGCTTGTCGATCATGCGCACGAGGCCGTAGACGAGCATCGCGATGCAGACGAACTGGACGAGCTGCGGCGTGGTTTCGTGGCCGCGCTCGGCGAGGCCGAAGCACGCGAGCAGGATCAGCAGTGCGCCATCGGCGAGCGTGCGGCCATAGTCGCGCGGTTCGGGCTCGCCGCCAAACGCGTATTTGAACGGCTGCACTTCGGCGCGCCGGCCGAGCAGATACGCCGCGTACCAGACGAACGCGCAGCCCGCGCAGAACAGCAGGCCGGTGAACACGCGCGACGCGTTGCTCGAGTCGACCCACGGTGCGAGGACGCGGATCGCGCTCGCTCCGAGCCAGTAGCCGAGCGGGCCGTCCTCGGTCAGATATTTGCCGACGAGATTCGGCAGCAGCCAGTCGTGCGCGCCGCCATTCGCCATCGTCCACATGACGCCGAAGCCAGCCGCGTCCTCGTTCTTCCACGGATCGCGGCCGAACAGGCCGAACGAGGCGTAGAGGATACAGATGGCCAGCAGCAGCCAGCGCGGCAACGCACTGGTCGCAGAGGCGGTGAGGCGGACGACAGGTCTCATGCGGTGTGTGGAGTCTGGATAAACGATGCAGCCGGAGCGGTCTGGCAAGTCAGGGCGGGAGGGCCCGTTTCGAGCATCCGGCATTGTAGTCGTGCGGTGCGATGCACGTCACGGCCGGTAACGCCCGGCAACGTCGATGGACAACCTGTAACAGGTGTCGTGAAAGCGCGGGGTGCTGGTTCCGGGTTATGCCATCGCGGGTATGCGACCCAGCGGCCGCCCACGCGCAGGCGACAAAAAAGGGCAGCTCGCGCTGCCCTTTCTGTTTGCTCCGTTGCCGGCCAGAAGCCGGCACCGTTGCGGTATTACTTTGCTGCCTTGCCGGAAGCGCGGGCGCCGAACTTCTTGTTGAACTTCTCGACGCGGCCGGCCGTGTCCATGATCTTTTGTTGGCCGGTGTAGAACGGGTGCGATTCCGACGACACTTCGATCTTTGCGAGCGGGTAGGTCTTGCCGTTGAATTCCGCAGTTTCGCGCGTCTGGATGGTCGAGCGCGTCACGAACTTGAAGTCGTTCGACATATCGATGAACAGGACTTCGCGGTAATCCGGGTGAATGCCTTCTTTCATGGTCTTTCCTTTAATCTGGCGGTAGCCAACCCGCGTGCAGTCTTAATTTAGACTGCCTTCAGGCGCGAGCCACTTGCCTACGGTCGAAAAACCGCGATTATGCCAGAAAATCAGTCGCTTGGCGATTTTTCTGCCACTAGATTCTATTGCGGCGCAAGCGGCGCCCGTTTGCAGCGTCTCAAACCGGCGTGAACGTCAATCCGACGCGCGCAGGATCTTGCCGATAGTAGCGCGCGAGCAGCCGGTACAGTTCCGGATACTCCGCCTCGAACGCTTGTGGCTTCACGAACAGCGCCTCGCTGCACACGGCGAAGAATTCCGACGGATGGTCCGCCGCATACGGATCGATCAGCGACTCGCGTTCGAAACGCGTCCAACGTCGCTCGGGCACAGCGTCGACTTTCGCGCAGAAATGATCGTATGCGTGGTCGAACACGTCGGCCCATGCCTGCGCATCGAGCGGCGCGTGCCAGCGGCGCATCAGCGGCGGGTGGCCATCCGCTTCGCCGTTCAGCATGTCGATCTTGTGCGCGAACTCGTGGATCACGACGTTGTATGCGTCGCTGCCGTCGGTCATCTGCGCGTCTTCCCACGACAGCACCACCGGGCCGCCTTCCCACGCCTCGCCACTGGCGTCGTGTTCGATCTCGTGCACGACGCCGTCTTCGTCCTCGACGGTCTTGCGGATCACGAACTCGCCCGGATAGACGATTACGCCAACCCAGCCGCGATACAGATCGAGGCTCAGGTTCAGCACCGGCAGGCACGCCTGAGCGGCGATGCCGACCGTCATCGCATCGGTCAGTTCGAGCTCGTGCGCGGTCGAGAATTCCTTCTGCGCGAGGAAGAGACTCGTCAGCTCGCGTAGCCGCGCGAGATCCGGGGCTTCCAGATGTGTGAGAAAGGGCAGGCCGGCGAGTGTTGCCTGCCATAGGGAATCGTCGATCGCGTAATCGCGCAGCGCGCGCTCGCGACGCCGTGTGCCCAGCCAGTTCGTGAGTTTCGACAGCATGCTTGAGCCCACCTTCAGTCGATCTGTTTTTGCCACGCGGCGAACAGGCCGCCGCATATCGTGACGCCGATCAGAAAATGGAAGCCGTCGAGCGACGCGAGGAAATTGGCCTGCTGCGCGACCGACCGGCTGATCGTCGCGATTCGCGAGCGTGTTCTGATAGACCGAATTGTACGGATTCACGGACTCCGCGAGGCGACTTTGATGCAGCGCGAGCCGGTGCTGTTCGATGATGATCACTGAGTCGGTCGCGAAAGAGATGGTCAGCAGCCACACGATGTTTTTTCAACCGGTAGCCGTACGTGAACTCTTCGATCGCGAAGATGCGGAAAGTCAGATTCGCGACCAGCTGCGCGATGAACAGCAACACGAGCGCATAGGCGCTCGACGCCCACGCGAGCGCATCCGGCGGTGCATTGACGCCACCCGCAATATAGCTGGCGAAAAAAAACCGCTCGCAATCTGCGAGCGGTTTTTCATGCTGTGCAGTTGCCGGCCGCTACGGCCAGCACGAACGTCGCGCGTTAGCTGCCGCCGCCACGACGCATCATGTCGAAGAACTCGGAGTTGCTCTTCGTCTGGCGGATTTTGTCGAGCAGGAATTCCATCGACTCGACTTCGTCCATGTCGTGAATGAACTTGCGCAGCACCCAGATCTTCTGCAGCACTTCGGGCTTGATCAGCAACTCTTCGCGGCGCGTGCCCGACTTGTTCAGGTTGATCGACGGGTAGACGCGCTTCTCGGCGAGACGGCGCTCGAGGTGCACTTCCATGTTGCCGGTGCCCTTGAACTCTTCGTAGATCACGTCGTCCATGCGGCTGCCGGTTTCGATCAGCGCCGTGCCGATGATGGTCAGCGATCCGCCTTCCTCGATGTTGCGCGCCGCGCCGAAGAAGCGCTTGGGACGCTGCAGCGCGTTCGCGTCGACACCACCCGTGAGCACCTTGCCGGAGGCCGGTACCACCGTGTTGTAAGCGCGCGCGAGACGGGTGATCGAATCGAGCAGAATCACGACGTCGTTCTTCATTTCGACGAGGCGCTTGGCCTTCTCGATCACCATTTCGGCGACCTGGACGTGACGCGCGGCGGGTTCGTCGAACGTGGAGGCGATCACTTCGCCTGCCACCGAACGCTGCATTTCCGTCACTTCTTCCGGGCGCTCGTCGATCAGCAGCACGAACAGCACGACGTCGGGATGGTTCTGTTTGATCGCGTGCGCGATGTGCTGAAGCATCACGGTCTTGCCCGACTTCGGCGAGGCGACGAGCAGGCCGCGCTGGCCCTTGCCGATCGGCGCGATCATGTCGATGATGCGGCCCGTCACGTTCTCTTCGCCACGCATTTCACGTTCGAGCAGCAGCACCTTGTTCGGGTGCAGCGGCGTCAGGTTTTCGAACATGATCTTGTGCTTCGAGGCCTCCGGCGGCTGGCCGTTGACCTTGTCGACCTTCACCAGCGCGAAATAGCGCTCGCCGTCTTTCGGCGTGCGCACTTCGCCTTCGATCGTGTCGCCCGTATGCAGGTTGAAGCGGCGGATTTGCGACGGGCTGATGTAGATATCATCCGTGCTGGCGAGGTAGGAGGTTTCCGGCGAACGCAAGAAGCCGAAACCGTCCGGCAACACTTCGAGGGTGCCGTCGCCGAAGATCGTGTCGCCCGCTTTGGCTCGTTTTTTTAGAATGGCGAACATCAATTCCTGCTTGCGCAGGCGGTTCGCGCTTTCGATCTCGAGGCCATTGGCCATCTCGATCAATTGGGACACGTGCAGAGTCTTAAGCTCGGATAAATGCATACGGAGAACCCGCAGGAGAAGGTGCGACGAAATGAAATCTGGGAGGAGGGTGAGCGGAACCGCTCAAAGACTTACACGTCTTTTCGACGTTTTCTGGATTCTAGCATAGCACACGCCAATTTCCGCCAGTGCGGCGGAGTGGCATCTTTGTCGTAAAGCGTGTTGCCGGTTGACAACACGCTTGACCGGCGGGCGCGGTGGTTTGCATCCACCGATGCGCCCGATTCTTAACTGCTCGCGGCGCGCGATCAACCCGCGAGCGCCGCGACGTGCTTCTGTATGTCTTACAGGTTGCCGTCGAGGAACGCGGTGAGTTGCGACTTCGACAGAGCGCCGACCTTCTGAGCGGCGACGGCGCCATTCTTGAACAGGATCAGCGTTGGGATGCCGCGCACGCCGAACTTGACCGGCGTGGACTGATGCTCGTCGACATTGATCTTCGCGACTTGCAGACGATCGGCGTAGTCCTTCGCGACTTCGTCGAGGATCGGCGCGATCATCTTGCAGGGACCGCACCATTCGGCCCAGAAATCGAGCAGCACGGGTTTATCGGATTTCACGACGTCCTGTTCGAACGATGCGTCGCTAATATGCTTAATTTGTTCGCTCATTTATGAATACCTCTGTCGGTTCGAGGCCCGCCTGAATTGCTCGCCACGATACGTCAAAAACCGGGAAAATTTCCGTTCGCTTTGCCGCATCCGGAGACTCGCCGCGCATGCCTGTGAAAATCAGAAAAACCGTCTGAAAAAATGCCGGATTTTCACGGAATGCGCGGAAAAGTCGCGTATGCGGGTCTTTCAACTGGCAGTGTAGCTTAATTCGCTATGCGTTGCCGATGGCGATAGTACTCATTAGGTCAGTGGGGCTAATAGGTCGCCGCCGCGGCGTCGGCCGGTGTCTGCCGCTCACCGATACCGCGTTGCCATCTAGATGGTGGCGGGCGTGGCCAACTCAAGTGCCTTGCGTGGCGGGTGTCGTCGCGGCGGCTGGGATGACGTCGGGCGGCGTGCAGCAAGCGGACGTTATCAGTATGAAGCGGTTCGAAGCGGAGCGTCGTTCGCGTTTTGCGTGTATCAACAGTCGCACAATGCGCGCGGCAATGATAGAATCTTTCGTGACGGGCCTCCTCGCATGGAGGGATGGTCAACCTGGTCAGGTCGGGAACGAAGCAGCCACAGCCGTTTTCCACCAGTGCCGAGGGTCGGGCTCGTCACCTTCCTTTGCTTCTTTCTCCGCGGCCGTTTTCACGGATTCTCCGCAGGCTGTCCTTCATAGTATTCCCCGCTTCAATATTGATCGTTCGCCGTGTTCGGACTGAGCATCGTCGTGGCCGTGTCGCGCGTTCGCGCGTCTTGCCGAATCGGTTTTGCGCGCCATTGTTACTGATACAATTTCCGGATGACCTATCAAGTTCTCGCACGCAAATGGCGGCCGAAGGATTTCGCTTCGCTCGTCGGACAGGAGCACGTGGTGCGCGCGCTCACCCATGCGCTCGACGGCGGCCGTCTGCATCATGCCTATTTGTTTACAGGTACGCGCGGCGTCGGCAAGACCACGCTGTCGCGCATCTTCGCGAAGGCACTCAATTGCGAGACCGGCGTGACGTCGACGCCGTGCGGCGTGTGCCGTGCGTGTCGCGAGATCGATGAAGGGCGCTTCGTCGATTACGTCGAGATGGACGCGGCGAGCAATCGCGGCGTCGATGAAATGGCCGCGCTGCTCGAGCGCGCGGTGTATGCGCCCGTCGATGCGCGCTTCAAGGTCTACATGATCGACGAAGTGCATATGCTGACGAACCACGCGTTCAACGCGATGCTGAAGACGCTCGAAGAGCCGCCGCCGCACGTCAAGTTCATCCTCGCGACCACCGACCCGCAGAAGATTCCTGTCACCGTGCTGTCGCGCTGCCTGCAGTTCAATCTGAAGCAGATGCCGGCCGGCCATATCGTGTCGCATCTCGAACGCATTCTCGGCGAAGAGAACGTGCCTCACGAGGCGCAGGCGTTGCGCCTGCTCGCGCGCGCGGCCGACGGTTCGATGCGCGACGCGCTATCGCTGACCGATCAGGCGATCGCCTATTCGGCGAACCAGGTCAGCGAAGACGCGGTGCGCGGCATGCTCGGCGCGCTCGACCAAAGCTATCTGATCCGCCTGCTCGACGCGCTCGCGCAGGGCGACGGCGCGGCGGTGCTCGCGGTCGCCGACGAGATGGCGCTGCGCAGCCTGTCGTTTTCGACGGCGCTGCAGGATCTGGCGAGCCTGCTGCATCGGATCGCGTGGGCGCAGTTCGCGCCTTCGTCGGTGCTCGACGAATGGCCGGAGGCGGCCGACTTGCGCCGCTTCGCCGACACATTGAGCGCCGAGCAGGTGCAACTGTTTTATCAGATCGCGACGATCGGCCGAAGCGAGCTGGGCCTCGCGCCCGACGAATACGCGGGCTTCACGATGACGCTGCTGCGCATGCTCGCGTTCGAGCCGGCGCCGACAGGCGGCGGAGGTGGGGCGGCGGGAGCCGCTGGCGCGCAGACCGGCGCGGCCGGCGCCGGTGCGAAGCGTTCTGGTGCACCGACGGTTGCCGCGCTGCGCGCGCTGTCGCCTTCGTCCGCGACGGCCATGGCAGCCGCTGCGCCGACTCGCGGACCTCAGGTGGGCGTCGCCGGCGAGGAACCGGGCGATGCGATGAAATCGACCGCGCCGGTTGCAAAGCCGATCGCGAAGCCCGCAGCCGACACCGCGCAAGCTGAAGCAGCGCGCGTGACAGACGCACCGGCTATGTCGGCACGCCCGCTGGCACCTTGGGAAGACTCGCCCCCGAATGATGGCGCCGCGATCGCCGGTTCGACTGCGCCGGTCTCCAACCAGGCTTCTGACATCGCACCTGCGTCCGCGCCGAGCGCGCTGGCCCGCGCGGAAGAGGCCACGGCACCGGAGCCGGAAGCGCGCCAGGAGTTGACTGCACCCGCTCCAACGCCGGCACCGGCGGCCTCGGCCGACTCCGCGCCGCGTCGCGCGGGCGGCGCGAGCGCCGCGCTCGACGTGCTGCGCAACGCCGGCATGAAAGTATCGTCCGACCGTGCCCGCCCCAACACGCCCGCGGCCGCGAAGCCGGCCGCGCCGGTCGCCCCGAAACCCGCCGCGCCGCGCGTGGTCGTGCCGGTGCCGACCCCCGGTGCGCCACGCCGCGCGTCGCAAGACAGCGCCGCGCAGGCTGCGCCCATCCGAGACGCCTACACCGGCGCAAGCGGCAACGCGCAACAGACCAGCCCGTCGAGCCCACCTTGGGACGACATGCCGCCCGACGACTACATGCCGCTGTCGGCCGCGGACGACGCGTACTTCATTCCGCCAGACGACAACTTCGTGCCGGTGTTCGACCACGGCCCCGACGACGTCCGCATGGGCGGCCCGGCCGCGCAGGCCGCCGCACCGGCGCCGGTCGTCGACACACGCCCGCTGCCGCCCGCGGTGCCGCTCGATCCGCTCGGTTTCACCGGCGACTGGCCCGCGCTCGCGGTCGATCTGCCGCTGAAGGGCATTTCGTATCAGCTTGCGTTCAACAGCGAACTGATGGCGCTCGAAGGCAGCACGCTGAAGCTCAACGTGCCGGTGCCGCAATACGCGGAAGCGTCGCAGGTCGCTAAACTGAAAGCAGCGCTCGTCGAGCGGCTCGGCCAGAACGTCGACGTGCAGGTCGAAGTCGGCCCGGCGCGCCGTACCGCTGCAGCGCACGACGCGAAGTTGCGCGCGCAGCGCCAGCAGGAGGCCGAGCGCGAAATCAGCGCCGATCCGTTCGTGCAGTCGCTGATTCGCGAATTCGGCGCGAGCATCGTGCCGGGCTCGATCCGCCCGATTACCCCGGACGCCGCTCCGAACGGCGCGGCGCCGGCCCACTGATTCATCGTTCGCGGCGTCGTCGCAGCGCGGCGCCGGAATGCCAGATTTCACGCTATCTAGAAGGAGCACGTCCATGATGAAAGGCCAACTCGCCGGGCTGATGAAACAAGCCCAGCAGATGCAGGAAAACATGAAGAAGATGCAGGAGCAACTCGCGCAGATCGAAGTCGAGGGGCAGTCGGGTGCCGGTCTCGTCAAGGTGACGATGACCTGCAAGAACGACGTGCGCCGCGTGTCGATCGACCCGAGCCTGCTCGCGGACGACAAGGACATGCTGGAAGATCTCGTCGCCGCCGCGTTCAACGACGCCGTGCGCAAGGCCGAGGCGACCGCGCAGGAAAAGATGGGCGGCATGACCGCCGGCCTGCCGCTGCCACCGGGCTTCAAGCTGCCGTTCTGAACCTGCTCTAATTGAGTGAGAGTAGGCTGAAGCGGGTGAGCGCCGCGGCGGTTCATTGCCGCGGTGCGAAAGCGCGCCCCGGTCCGAGCACCACTCCGCATCCCGATTCGCCCACCCGAGCACCACCCACGTCGACGCCGATCCGCATGAAACAACCTTCCGCCCTGTCGGCGCTCGTCGAAGCGCTGCGCGCGCTGCCCGGTGTCGGGCCGAAGTCCGCGCAACGCATGGCGTATCACCTGATGCAGCACGATCGCGAAGGCGCCGAAAAGCTCGGCCGCTCGCTGTTGTTCGCGACCGAGCATCTGCGTCACTGCGAAAAGTGCAACACGTTTACCGAAGCGCAGATCTGCGAGGTCTGCCTCGATGAGGAGCGCGATCCGTCGCTGCTGTGCGTCGTCGAAACGCCGGCCGACCAGATCATGCTCGAACAGACGATGACCTATCGCGGCCTCTATTTCGTGCTGATGGGGCGGTTGAGTCCGCTCGACGGCATCGGCCCGAAGGAGATCCATTTCGACCGGCTCGTGAAGCGCGCGTCGGATGGCGTCGTCAAGGAAGTCGTGCTGGCCACCAATTTCACCAACGAAGGCGAGGCCACCGCGCATTACCTCGGACAGACACTGAAGGCGCGCGGCCTTGCCGTCACGCGTCTCGCGCGCGGCGTGCCGGTGGGCGGCGAGCTCGAATATGTCGACGCGGGCACGATCGCGCGCGCGATGCTCGACCGTCGTTCGATGTAGCCACGCGGCTTGCGTTGGCCGGCGTGGTACCCGTGAAGACACGCGTCGTCGCCAGCCGTGCGGACCGTGCGCATGGCGATACAAAACCATGCAACCCACTTGCAGGGGACCAGAGTGAGCACTGTGCACCAACTCTGGCCGACAAAGGAGACTCATGAGCGCCACCCCCGATTCAGGCGCGAGCACCGCACCGCATGACGCACGCGGTCCGCTCGCCGGCGTCAAGGTGCTGGAACTCGGCACGCTGATCGCCGGGCCGTTCGCTGCGCGTTTTCTCGGCGAATTCGGCGCCGACGTCATCAAGATCGAAGACCCCAAAGGCGGCGACCCGCTGCGCAAATGGCGCAAGCTGTATCCGGAAGTGGGCGGTACGTCGCTGTGGTGGGCCGTGCAGGCGCGCAACAAGAAGTCCGTCACGATCAACCTGAAAGCCGAAGAGGGCAAAGAGATCGTGCGGCGGCTCGCGAAAGAGGCCGATATCATCGTCGAGAATTTCCGGCCGGGGCTGCTCGAAAAACTCGGGCTCGGCTACGACGTGCTGTCCGCCGAGAACCCCGGTCTGGTAATGGTGCGTCTGTCGGGCTACGGCCAGACGGGTCCGTATCGCGACCGGCCCGGCTTCGGTGCGATCGCCGAATCGATGGGCGGTCTGCGCCATATCACCGGCTATCCGGATCTGCCGCCGCCGCGCATCGGCATTTCGATCGGCGATTCGATCGCCGCGCTGCACGGCGTGATCGGCGCGCTGATGGCGCTGCATCACAAGCAGGTGAACGGCGGCAGGGGGCAGGTCGTCGACGTCGCGCTGTACGAGGCCGTCTTCAACATGATGGAAAGCGTGGTGCCCGAATACGGCGTCTACGGGATGGTGCGCGAGCGTACCGGCGCGTCGCTGCCGGGCATCGTGCCGTCCAATACTTATCCGTGCAGCGACGGCAGCATCGTGATCGGCGGCAATAGCGATCCGATCTTCAAGCGGCTGATGATCGCGATCGAACGCGACGATCTCGCGAACGATCCGGCGCTCGCGCATAACGACGGCCGCGTGCCGCGCACCCGGGAAATCGACGCCGCGATCGCCGCGTGGCTGTCCACGCGCACGATCGACGAAGCGCTCGCGGTGCTGAACGCGGCGGATGTACCGGTGGGCCGCATCTACAGCGTCGCCGATATGTTCACCGATCCGCAGTTCATCGCGCGGCAGATGATCCAGCGTTTCAAGTGGCAGGACGGCAAGGAAATCACGCTGCCCACGGTCACGCCGAAGCTGTCGGCGACGCCCGGCGAGACGCGCTGGCTAGGGCCGGAACTGGGTGAACATACCGATGAAGTCCTTCAATCACTGGGTTATGATGCTGACGGCATCGCGCGGTTGCGGGCGCAACAGATCGTCTGATGCGCACAGTGCAACGCATTGAGAAGAGCGCTTAAAGCGCGGCGCTGACGCACGATCGGCTCCGCGCGACCGGCAAGCCACACACCGTGTCCAAGCGCGTGCGCAACGCGCACCCGGGCGGTCAAAAGCCGGACTAAAAAAATCTGGAGACAACGGACCATGCAACGCAGAACCTTCCTCGCCGGCGGTGCGGCGCTCGCGGGCGCCTCGCTCGCGGCCACACCGTTCGCTTTCGCTCAGGCCAAACCCGAGACCACCAGGGTCGCCATCGCGGTCGGCGGCAAGAACCTGTTCTACTACCTGCCGCTGACGATCGCCGAGCGCCGCAACTACTTCAAGGACGAAGGGCTCGAAGTCGAGATTTCCGACTTCGCGGGCGGCTCGCAGGCGCTGAAGGCGGCAGTCGGCGGTAGCGCCGACGTGGTCTCCGGCGCGTTCGAACACACGCTGCTGTTGCAGGCGCAAAAGCAGATGTTCCGTGAGTTCGTGCTACAAGGCCGCGCGCCGCAGATCGTGCTCGCGGTGTCGAAGAAGACGATGCCGAACTTCAAGTCGATCGCCGATCTGAAGGGCAAGAAGATCGGTGTGACCGCGCCGGGTTCGTCGACGTCGATCATGGCGAGCTTCGTGCTCGCGAAAGCCGGGCTCAGTCCGAAAGACGTCGCGTTCATCGGCGTGGGCGCGGGTGCCGGTGCAATCGCCGCGCTGCAGTCCGGCCAGATCGACGCGATCGCCAATCTCGATCCGGTCGTCACGCGCCTCGAGCGCGCCGGCGAAGTGCGCGTCGTATCCGATACGCGCACGCTCGCCGACACGCACACCGTGTTCGGCGGCGACATGCCGGCGGGCTGCCTGTACGCGTCGCAGTCGTTCATCACGAAGAACCCGAACACCACGCAGGCGCTGACCAATGCGATGGTGCGCGCGCTCAAGTGGCTGCAGAACGCGAGCGGCAGCGAACTGATCAATACGGTGCCGGAGAGCTATCTGCTCGGCGACCGCGCACTCTATCTCGACGCGTGGCAGCACGTGCGCGAAGCGATGTCGCCCGACGGTCTGATGCCCGCCGACGGTCCCGCGACGTCGCTGAAGACGCTGAAAGCGTTCGATCCGATGATCCAGAACGCGCAGATCGATCTGTCGAAGACGTGGACCAACGACTTCGTAAAGAAGGCGCTGACGACCGTCAAGGCATAAACGACGCGGCGCGCGCGGTCTCCAGCGTCGCCGCGACATCTCCCCCCAACCCGATCCCTGAAGCGAGCCGTACGATGACCGTTGCTGCCCTGGCGCTCGAAAACATCACCTGCACGTTCGCCGCGCGCGACAACCGCGCGCAGCGCTACACAGCGGTCAAAGACACGACGCTGCGTATCGAGCCGGGCGAGTTCGTGTCGGTGGTCGGGCCGACTGGCTGCGGCAAGTCCACGCTGCTGAACATCGGCGCGGGGCTGCTGCAGCCGTCCACGGGCGCGGTCAGCGTGTTCGGCGAAAAGCTCGATGGCCTGAATCGCCGCGCGGGCTACATGTTTCAGGCCGATGCGCTGATGCCGTGGCGCTCGGCGCTCGACAACGTGATGGCCGGCCTGTCGTTTCGCGGCATGTCGGCCGCAGACGCGCGCGCGAAGGCCGAAGAGTGGTTGAAGCGCGTTGGACTCGGCGGCTTCGGCGACCGCTATCCGCATCAGCTGTCGGGCGGCATGCGCAAGCGCGTCGCGATGGCGCAAACGCTGATCCTCGATCCCGACATCATCCTGATGGACGAGCCGTTTTCCGCGCTGGACATTCAAACTCGGCAGCTGATGGAAAACGAACTGCTCGACCTCTGGGCCGCGAAGCGCAAGGCGGTGCTGTTCATCACGCACGATCTCGACGAAGCGATCGCGATGTCGGATCGCGTGGTCGTGCTGTCGGCCGGCCCCGCCACGCATCCAATCGGCGAGTTCCGGATCGATCTGCCACGGCCGCGCGATGTCGCCGAAATCCGTTCGCATCCGCGCTTCGTCGAATTGCATGCGCAGATCTGGGGCGTGCTGCGCGATGAAGTGCTCAAGGGATATCAGCAGCAACTGACTGCTGTTTAAGTGCCGCGCATACCTGCATGCGCATTAAAAGAGAACACGCATTCAACAATCGTCCGAGGCAATCAAAGTCATGTGGAAGACGTTGCGCCCAAACCGGGCGAATCTGGTGATCTGGCAGTGGCTGCTGCTCGTGCTGTGCTTCGTGCTGTGGTACGTGCTGACGAGCCCGACGCTGGTGCCGCCGTTCTATTTCGACGATCCGAACAAGGCGGCGTTCTTCTTCGGCGAGCCGCAGAAAGTGCTGCAGCGGATCTGGGAGTGGTTCACGAGCGGCGAGATTTATCTGCACCTGTGGATCACGCTCGTCGAGACCGTGCTCGCGTTCGTGTTCGGCACCGCGATCGGGCTCGGCGTCGGCCTGTGGCTCGCGCTCGCGCCGACCGCGAGCGCGCTGTTCGATCCGTACGTGAAGGCCGCGAACTCGATGCCGCGCGTGATTCTCGCGCCGATCTTCGGCGTGTGGTTCGGCCTCGGCATCTGGTCGAAGGTCGCGCTCGGCGTCACGCTGGTGTTCTTCATCGTGTTCTTCAACGTCTACCAGGGCGTGAAGGAAGTGAGCCCGGTCGTGCTCGCAAACGCGCGCATGCTCGGCGCGAACCGCAAACAGCTTCTGCGCTTCGTCTATCTGCCGAGCGCGATGAGCTGGGTGTTTTCGAGCCTGCATACGTCGGTGGGGCTGGCGTTCGTCGGCTCGGTGGTGGGCGAGTATCTGGGCTCGGCGCGCGGCGTCGGCTATCTGATCCTGCAGGCCGAAGGCACCTTCGACATCAACACCGTGTTCGCGGGCATTCTGGTGCTCACCGCGTTCGCGCTGATTCTCGACGCGATCGTCGGGATCGCGGAGCGGCGTTTGATGAAGTGGCAGCCGCGCACCGGAGATACCGAGAAGCTGTGAGTGTGGATCGCAAGCGGCGCGGCGCCCGAAATCGCCTTTGGGCGCCGCGCCGTTTTTCATGCTGCCTGATTGGATGCGCTACGGCGTGATGACCACCTTGCCGATCACGCGACGCTCGGCCATGTCGCGCAACGCGCAGCCGGTGTCGTCGAGCGAATAGCGGGCGGACACATAGGGCTTGAGCTTGCCTTCGCGAATCCAGCCGGTCATCTGCTCGAATGCCGCGCGGTTGCGCTGCGGCTCACGCCTCGCGAAATCGCCCCAGAATACGCCGACTACGCTTGCGCCCTTGAGCAACATCAGGTTCAGCGGCAGCTTCGGGATCTCGCCGTTGGCAAAGCCGACTACCAGATAACGCCCCCTCCAGCCGATGCTGCGAAACGCCGGCTCCGCATACACGCCGCCGACCGGGTCGTAGATCACGTCCGGGCCTTTGCCGTCGGTGAGTGCCTTGATGCGCTCGCGCAGATCCTCGCTGCTGTAGTTGATCGTCGCGTCCGCACCGTGCTCGACGCAGGTCGCGAGCTTTTCGTCGCTCGATGCCGCCGCGATCACGCGCGCGCCGAGCGCCTTGCCGATTTCGACCGCCGCGAGGCCGACGCCGCCAGCCGCGCCGAGCACGAGCATCGTCTCGCCAGGCTGCAGCGCGCCGCGATCGACCACCGCGTGATGCGAGGTGCCATACGCGAGCGTGAACGCGGCCGCGAGTTCGAACGATACATCGTCGTCGAGCGGCACGCAGGCTGCGGCGGGTGCGAGCGCCTGTTCGGCGAAACCGCCGGAGCCGGTGAACGCGGCCACGCGCGAACCGGGCCTGAACTGCGTGACGCCTTCGCCCACCGCGCGCACGATGCCCGCGGCTTCCGAGCCCGGCGTGAACGGCAGCGGCGGTTTGAACTGGTATTTGTTCTCGATGATCAGCACATCGGGAAAATTGACGGCTGCGGACTTCACGTCGATCACGACGTGGCCTGGCGGCGGATCGAGATCCGGCAGGTTATCGACGACCAGGCTCTCGGGCGGCCCGTACTGTTTGCAGCGAATCGCACGCATCGTGGCTCCATATCGTTCAGGGTTCGCAACGGTTTCGAGTGTAAATCAAAGCGCACGACCGTACGATTCATTGCGCTGCGGCTTGCGACTCAAAGCGGCATCCTTGCGTTCGGCACAAGCCCCCGCGCACCTGAATAAACCCGGCTCGCACGACGCTCGTGCGCGCCATGCAGAGACGCCGACCATGTCGTTCGCGTGCCATCTTTCCTCGGTTACAATCGGCGCATGCGAATCCTACTCAGCAACGACGACGGTTATCTGGCGCCTGGCCTCGCCGCGCTTTACGAAGCGCTGAAGCCGATCGCCGACGTCACCGTGATGGCTCCCGAACAGAACTGCAGCGCCGCGTCGAATTCCCTGACGCTGTGGCGGCCGCTCTCGGTCCTGCGTTCGGCGAATGGCTTCTACTACGTGAACGGCACGCCGACCGACTCGGTGCACATCGCACTGACCGGCATGCTCGACCATACGCCGGACCTCGTCGTGTCGGGTATCAACAACGGCCAGAACATGGGCGACGACACGCTGTATTCCGGCACCGTCGCGGCCGCCACCGAAGGCATCATGTTCGGCGTGCCGGCCATCGCGTTTTCGCTGGTCGACAAAGACTGGGTGCATCTCGAAGACGCGGCGCGTGTTGCCGCCGAAATCGTCGCGCATTATCTCGAGCAGCCGTTGCCGGGACATCCGCTGCTGAACGTCAATATTCCTAACCTGCCGTATGACCAACTGCGCGGCTGGGAGATCACCCGACTCGGCAAACGTCATCCGTCGCAGCCGGTGATCCGCCAAACCAATCCGCGCGGCGAACCGATCTACTGGATCGGCGCCTCGGGCAAGGCGCGCGACGCGAGCGAAGGCACGGACTTCCACGCGGTCGCGAACGGCGCCGTGTCGATCACGCCGCTGCAGCTCGATCTGACCTACACGCAAATGCTGCCCGCGGCGCGCGACTGGCTACGCGCCGGGAGCGGCAGTTCATGACCGGCGAGCGCGCGAAGCGCTTTCCGCTAGGTCTCGAGGACCTGGTGCGCGAACCGCGCCGGCCCGAGGGACGTCCGGGGGAGATGCGCGCGGCGGCGCTCGCGGCGAGTGCGGCGTTGAATGCGCGGCAGCAGTCGGCGAAACCGACGCAGGGCGGCGCGGCCGCACGAGCGCAAGCGAGGACCTCCGCTGCGGCGCAAACAACGTCAACGCCGGCGACGCGACCCCAGGTGATTCCCCAGGCGAAGACGCAGATCGCCACGTTGGGCACGCCAACGGGAACCACCGGAGGGACGCCGCCGAAGCCGCAGGCCGCGCCAGTCGCAAAGACTACGGCGAACTCGTTGTCCGGTGCATTGGCAGGGCAGCCTGTCAAGCAAGCACCGAAGTCGTCGGGCAAGCCAGGCAAAACCTCGACGCATGCGTCTGCACACAGCGCACGTCCGACACCACCACTTCAGCCGCAACCGCAGCAAAGCGCGAAGCCCGCGTCGAACGCCGCGCTAGCCGGTGCGATGAGCGGCGCATTCGGCGGCGCAAGCAGCAGCGCGATGAACAACGCCCTCGCGCTGACCTCGGAACGGGTTCGCGAACGGATGGTCGAACGCCTGCGAGCCAATGGCGTCAGCGACCAGCGTGTGCTGAACGCGATGGCCGCGGTGCCGCGCCACATGTTCGTCGATCCGGGTCTTGCAGCTCAGGCGTACGAAGATGCCGCGCTGCCGATCGGTCACCACCAGACCATCTCGAAGCCGTCCGTGGTCGCGCGGATGATCGAACTCGCGGCCGCCGGGCGCGCGCCGAACACCGTGCTCGAAATCGGCACCGGTTGCGGCTATCAGGCAGCGGTGCTGAGCCAGGTCGCGCGCGAGGTTTATTCGATTGAACGCATCAAGCCGCTGTCCGAGCGCGCGAAGACGAATCTGCGTCCGCTGCGCATTCCGAATATCCGGCTGCATTACGGCGACGGGCGGCTCGGTTTGTCGTCGGCGGCGCCGTTCGACGCGATCGTGATCGCGGCTGCCGGGCTCGACGTTCCACAGGCGTTGCTCGAGCAGCTTGCGATCGGCGGACGTCTGGTTGCGCCGGTCGGCTCGCAGGAAGGACAGAGCCAGGTGCTGACGCTGGTCGAGCGCCTCGGGCCCGCGCAATGGCGCGAGTCGCGGCTTGATCGCGTTTTCTTTGTACCCTTAAAATCCGGAGTGATTTGACACCGATGAGTATGTTGCGCGCGATGCAGAGAACCACCCCGAATACCCCCCTGACCGTAACCCAGCGCAGCGTGTGCGTGCTCGCCTTGTCCCTGTTGATGACGGCCTGTGCATCCCGGCTCGACCAGGCGCCCGTCGTCGACCGCTCCGGCGGCGGCGTGCTCTCCACCGCGCAGGGCGCGGCGCAACCGGCGGTGCCGCTCGGTCCGCCGCCGCCCGGTTACTATCGCGTGAAGCCGGGCGATACGCTGTACCGCATTGCGCTCGAAAACGGCCAGAATTACCGCGACATCTCGACGTGGAACAACCTGACCAATCCGAATCAGATCGAAGTCGACCAGCTGCTGCGCGTCGTGCCGCCGGGAGCGAATACCGCGGCCATGACGCCGGGCGTGTCGACCGCGCCGATCGGCAGCACGGGCGCGGTGCAAAGCGCGCCGCTGAACAGCAACGCGCCGGCCGCGGTCGGCGCCGCGATGCCGCCGCTCTACGGCGGCGCGACCAACGGTACGCCCGCGAACGGCGCGGTAGCTGCGCCTCCGGCCAATTCCTCTGCGGCGAACGCCGAGCTCGGCAGCGCGGCGGCGGGCAACGTAGCATTTGCATGGCCGGTGCGCGGTCCGCTGCTCAACACGTTCAACGACTCGACCAACAAAGGCGTCAATATCGGCGGCTCCGCAGGCGAGCCGGTTAAAGCGTCGGCCGATGGTCGCGTCGTCTACGCAGGGAATGGGCTGCGTGGTTACGGCAATCTCATTATCATCAAGCATGATGCAACTTATCTCACCGCGTATGCACACAACCGCGCTTTGATGGTAAAAGAGGGGGACGCGGTAACGAAGGGGCAGAAGATCGCTGAGATGGGCAATAGCGATTCCGACCGCGTGATGTTGCATTTCGAAGTTCGCCGACAGGGTAAACCAGTCGACCCACTGAAGTATTTGCCGCCGCAATAAGCGATACGACCATGCCGAAATCGAAGCGCCGCCCGCCGCAAGCCGAGTCTGAGACGATCAGCGAAGTCACGTCCGCCGCAGTGGACGAAAGCGGCGCTTCGGAAGTGGAAGAGGAGATCGTCGAGGAGCGCGATCTCGACGAACGCCAGAGCGGCCTCGACGACAGCGAGGGCGCCGACGCGCGCGAAAGCACCGGCGACGCCGTGCCCGACGCCGACGATTTCCGCGCACTGCTGCAGGCCGAACTCACGGCCGACACGATCCAGCAATATCTAAACCGCATCAGCGTGAAGCCGCTGCTCACCGTCGAGGAAGAGCAGAAATATTCGCGCCTTGCCAAGGCCGGCGAGTTCGAAGCGCGGCAGGTGATGATCGAGCGCAATCTGCGGCTGGTCGTCAGCATTGCCAAGGGTTATCTGAATCGCGGCGTGCCGTTGCTCGATCTTATCGAGGAGGGCAATCTCGGCCTGATGCACGCAATCGAAAAATTCGATCCGACGCGCGGCTTCCGTTTTTCGACTTACGCGACATGGTGGATTCGCCAGAGCATCGAGCGCGCGATCATGAACCAGGCGCGCACCGTGCGCTTACCGGTGCATGTGATTCGTGAGCTCAACCAGGTGTTGCGCGCGAAGCGCCATCTGGAAAAGAACTCGATGAATTCGGGCGAAGCCGCCGAGCGCCGCGACGCGAGCATCGATGACATCGCCTATCTGACCGGCAAGACCACCGACGAAGTCACCGACATCCTCGCGCTGAACGAGCACACCGCGTCGCTAGACGCGCCGCTCGATCTCGATCCGGCGAGCAGCCTGCTCGATTTGCTGTCGGACGACCAGAGCCAGTCGCCAGACGCCGAGGTGCAGCATCGCGAACTCGAAACGCTGACACGCGCGTGGCTCGCGCGTTTGTCGGACAAGCACCGCCATGTAATCGAGCGGCGCTTCGGTCTGAATCATATCGAGCCCGCCACGCTCGAGGAGCTGGCCGACGAAATGGGCCTTACGCGCGAGCGTGTGCGCCAGATCCAACAGGAAGCACTGGTGCGGCTCAAGCGCTTCTTCGCCTCAAACGGTGTCCGCAAAGACGCCGTTCTCTGACCTGATGACACCGATTCTTGTATTCGACATCGAGACGATTCCCGATGTCGCCGGCATCCGCCGTCTTGAAGATTTGCCCGCGTCGATGAGCGACGCCGATGTCGCCGAGCATGCGTTCGCCGCGCGACGCGAAAAAACCGGCAGCGATTTTCTGCCGCATCACCTGCAACGGGTCGCGGCGATTTCCTGCGTGTTCCGCGACAACAACGGTTTTCGCGTGCGCTCGCTCGGCACGCCCGAGGACGGCGAGGCGACGCTCGTGCAGTCGTTTTATCGCGTGATCGAAAAGTACACGCCGCAGCTCGTGTCGTGGAACGGCGGCGGATTCGATCTGCCGGTGCTCAACTATCGCGCGCTCGTCAACGGCATCCCGGCCTACCGGTTCTGGGATCTCGGCGAGGACGACCGCGACTTCAAGTGGAACAACTACATCAGCCGCTACCACGCGCGCCACACCGACCTGATGGACGTGCTCGCAATGTACCAGGCGCGCGCGAACGCGCCGCTCGACGCGCTCGCGAAGATGTGCGGCTTTCCGGGCAAGATGGGCATGGACGGCAGTCAGGTGTGGCAGGCGTTCCAGCAAGGGCGCATCGAGGAAATCCGCAATTACTGCGAGACCGACGTCGTCAATACGTACCTGCTGTATTGCCGCTTCCAGTTGATGCGCGGCGGCTTTTCGCCGTCGGAGTATGCTGATGAGATCAACCTCGTGAAGAATGCGCTGGCGCTGGAAACCGCGCCACAGTGGGCCGAGTATCTGGCGGCGTTCGAGCCGTAACGGCGCGCGAGTAGCGCGTCCGCCGGGGCCCCGCGCCGCAATCGGGGCCGCGATGTCCACGCGCTCCGGGCGTGGTCCAGACCACGCCGCTGGCAGGCTCGGCGCTTGGTCTACAATCTCGCCTTTCCCCATAGTTTGTCAGGAAGTCCGCAGGTGTCCCGAACTGCCCCCCAACGTCGCTCGCCGCGGCGCTCATCGAAGCATGCGAAGGCGCACGCCCCGGCGCCGGCGCCCGTTATTACCGGCAACGAACCGGTCATCGAAATCGTTTCGCTCGATATGGAAGCGCGCGGCGTGGGCCGCACCGCGAGTGAAGACGGCACGCCAGGCAAGGTTGTGTTCGTCGAGGGCGCACTGCCGGGTGAACTCGTCAGTTATTCGACGCATCGCAGCAAGCCGAAATTCGAGCAGGCCGAAGTCATCCAGGTGTTCCGCGAAAGCGTGATCCGCACGACGCCGAAATGCACGTACTTCAACATCTGCGGCGGCTGTTCGATGCAGCATCTGGACATGCGCGCGCAAGTGGCGGTCAAGCAGCGCGTGCTCGAGGACAACCTGCAGCATCTGGCGAAGCTGCGCCCCGAAACGGTGTTCCGGCCGATTCACGGGCCGTCCTGGGGTTATCGCTATCGCGCGCGGCTCGCGGTGCGCTATCTGCCGGAGCGCGGCGGCATGCGCGTCGGCTTTCACGAGAAGAAGAGCAGCTATATCGCCGATATGAAGACCTGCGAGGTGCTGCCGCCGCATGTGTCGGCGATGCTGATGCCGCTGCGCTTCATGGTCCGCAAGCTGTCGATCTACGACCGTATGCCGCAGCTCGAGCTCGCAGTCGGCTCCTCGGTCACCGCGCTCGTCGTGCGCAACCTCGAACCGCTGACAGCCGCGGACGAGCAGGTGCTGCGCGAGTTCGCGGACGAGCACAAGGTGCAGTTCTGGGTCCAGCCGGGTGGTCCCGACACAGTCACGCCGCTCTATCCGCTCGACGTGCAGCTCGACTACACGCTGCCGGAATACGGCATCCGCATGCCGTTCAAGCCGACTGATTTCACCCAGGTCAATCACGCGATCAACCGTGTGCTGGTGAGCCGCGCGTTGCGCCTGCTGGCGCCGGCGCGCACGGACCGCGTGCTCGACCTGTTCTGCGGGATCGGCAATTTCACGCTGCCGCTCGCGCGAATTTCGCGGGAAGTGGTCGGCATCGAGGGCAGCGAAGTGCTGACCCAGCGCGCGCTCGCGAACGCGGAGCTCAATGGCGTCGCCGGGCATACGTCGTTCGCATGCCGCAATCTGTTCGAAGTCACCGCCGACGACCTGCGCGCGCTCGGCCACTTCGACAAGTTCCTGGTCGATCCGCCGCGCGAAGGCGCGCTCGCGATCGCGAAGGCGCTCGCGGAGATTGCGCAGAGCGGCAACGGGCCGCTGCCGAAGCGCATCGTCTACGTGTCGTGCGCGCCGGGCACGCTCGCGCGCGATGCCGGGCTGCTCGTGCATGAAGCCGGCTATCGGCTGGTGGGCGCGGGCGTCGTCAATATGTTCCCGCATACGTCGCACGTGGAATCGATTGCGTTGTTCGAGCGCGATTGAGTCTCGCGGCGCGCACGAACGAAAACGCCACGACCGAGGTCGTGGCGTTTTCGTTTCCAGACGACGGTCAGTGTGCCGTCGGCGCGTGGGGAATCAGAACTGCCACCACGACTTCGCCGTGCCGGGCCGTGCGTGGCCGGTCACGTACGGGCTGTCGGGGAAAGTGCCGGCCAGCACGCGGCGCGTATCGTCAGCGAGTTGGTGGTTGTTCAGCTTCTCGTACGACAGAATCATGATGTGCAGCGCGTCTTCGATGGCCGGCGCGTTCTTGTACTCGCGCAAGGCGAGCTGCGCGCGGTTGATCGCGGCGACATAGGCGCCGCGGCGGTAGTAGTAGTCCGCCGCGTGGACTTCGTGCGATGCCAGCGCATTCACGATGTAGCGCATGCGCTGCGCAGCGTCCGGCGCGTACTTGCTGTTCGGGAAGCGGTCCACCACGACCTTGAACGCGTCGTACGACTCGCGCAGCGACTTCGGATCGCGCTCGCTCATGTCCTGGCCCGAGAAGCGGCCGAACAGACCGAGGTCGTCATTGAAGTGGATCATGCCCTTCAGGTAATACGCGTAGGCGATGTCCGGGTGATCCGGGTGCAACTGGATGAAGCGGTCGATGGCCTGGTCGGCGGCGGCGTTTTCGTTGTCTTTCCAGTTGCAGTACGCGACGTTGATCTGCGCCTGCTGGGCGAAGTGGCCAAACGGGTCGCGGCCTTCGAGCAGCTCGAAATACTTCGCGCACTTGCCCCAGTCACCACCGGTCAGGGCGTCGTTCGCCTCCGTATATAATTTGTTGTTGTTCCACGTTGCCGTTTCGTCGGTCTTCTCCGGCAGGCCGTGGCAAGCCGCAACAGCGACGACGGCCGCGGCGCACGCAATGTATCCGGCCACTTTCCGGGCCGCCTTCTTGATGGCCGCCAAATTGATCGCCGCTTCAGTGATGGTGTTCAAGGCTCGCATTTTCCAGTCTAGCTTTACGTCCAGGTGACCCAGATTCAATGACCCGCTCAAATACTCCAGGCACCGCAGGCGCCGGGAATAGCAACAAAGATTATAGCGTAAGCGCCGACCCGGCCGACGCGTTGGGCGTCGATTCCCTCGATGACGATTTCGCTGGCGACGCACTCGCCGAAAGCGGTCCGCAAGGCTCCGCGGCCACGGCGGCGCCGGTGCCCGTGCGCGCGGCCGACGAGGCGCCGCGCAGCGTCGTGGTGCCCGACGAACTGGCCGGCGAGCGCCTCGACAAGGTGCTCGCCAAAGTATTCCCGGAGTTCTCGCGCAGCCGTCTGCAAAGCTGGATCGAGGCGCAGCGGGTGCGTGTCGACGGCCAGCCGGCGAAGATTCGCCAGCCGGTGCCGCTCGGTGCCACGATCGAGCTCGTGCCCGATCTGCTGCCCGAGCAGCTCGCCTTCACGCCCGAGCCGGTGCCGCTCGAGATCGTCTACGAGGACGACACGCTGGTCGTCATCAACAAGCCGGCCGGCATGGTCGTGCATCCGGCGGCCGGCAATTGGAGCGGCACCGTGCTGAACGGACTGCTCCACCGCTATGGCGAGGCCGCGGCGGGTCTGCCGCGCGCGGGCATCGTGCATCGGCTCGACAAGGAGACTTCGGGACTGATGGTGGTCGCGCGCACGCTCGAGGCGCAGACCGACCTCGTGCGTCAGTTGCAGGCGCGCACGGTCAAGCGCCGCTACCTCGCGCTCGTGTGGGGCAACATGCCCGACGAAGGCACGATCGACGCGCCGATCGGCCGCGACCCGCGCGAGCGCACGCGCATGGCCGTGGTGACGGGCGCGGCCGGCAAGCCGGCGCGCACGCATTTTCGGCGCGTGGCCGCGGCGATCTGGCAGCGTCAGCCGGTCACGGCGATCCACTGCGATCTGGAGACCGGGCGCACGCATCAGATTCGCGTGCATTGCGCGCATATCGGTCATCCGCTGCTCGGAGACCCCGTCTATGGACGCGCGCGCGGCAAGCGCTCGGTCACGCCGCTGCCGGACGGCTTCGCGCGCCAGGCGCTGCACGCGTGGCGGCTCGGCCTGATCCATCCGAAGACCGGCCGCTCGATGCAATGGCGCGCCGACGTGCCGGCCGACATCGAGGCATTGTCGGCCGCGCTCGGCCTCGGTCGCGACGACGCCGGGGAGTTCGACGACGCGTATGACGAGGACTACGATGCATCGTTCGACGATGGCGCGTACGATGAAGACAGCGACCACGATGAGGACGATCACGCATGAGCGCCAATCTGCCGGAGCTGGGTTTTGCCGATGTCGTGCAGCCCGCATGGAACGTCTCGCCGCGCGTGCGCGCGCTCGTGACCACGCGCGACGGCGGCGTCAGCGACGCGCCGTTCGGCCGCTGGCGCGACGGCGCTGACCAGCCCGGCGGGCTGAACCTGGGCATGAAGACCGGCGACGATCCGGCCGCGGTCGCGAGCAATCGCGCACGGCTCGTCGCGCTGACCGGTGTTCGCGAAACCGCGTGGCTTGAACAGATTCACGGCGCCGGCATCGTGCGCGCCGAGGATGCAGTCGCGCACGCGCGCGAGCATGGCGCGCCGGCGCGCGCCGACGCGAGCGTCACCGATCGCGCGGGCATCGCGTGCGTCGTGATGGTGGCCGATTGCATGCCGGTGCTGTTGTGCGACGAAGCGGGGCGCGCGGTCGGCGCCGCGCATGCCGGCTGGCGCGGACTCGCGGCGGGCATCGTCGAGCAGACCGCCGCGCGGGTCGCGGCGCTGGCGGGCGTGCCGGCCGCCGAGTTGCATGCGTACCTCGGACCGTCGATCGGGCCCAACGCGTTCGAAGTCGGTGCAGACGTCCGTGACGCCTTCATGACTGATGTCGACGGCGCACAACGCGATGCGACCGCGAAGGCGTTCGTCGCGCATCCCGCGAATGCCGGCAAATATCTCGCCAATCTGCCGGCGCTGGCGCGCTTGCGCATGCAGCGGCTCGGCCTTACGCGTATCAGCGGCGGCGACCTGTGCACGGTCACACTGCGCGAGCGCTTCTATTCGTATCGCCGTGACCGCGAAACCGGCCGTATGGCCGCGTTGATCTGGATCGACGAACAGGCGCAATCAATTGCCGATTAATTCTGGGTAGCGCGTGCATCTCGTCATATTTTTAGAATCGAACGGTGGTTTGATTCTGCGTGAATGCGCACCGGTTCGAGATTCACGAATGGCACGGCAGGTCCGTCACTGAAGGCCTTCCCCCGGCCTTCAAGCACATTTTTTGTTGCACTGCCGGAAGGATTGCAGATAGCGCGAATCCCCCGCCTGCTCTGTGGGCGAGCGAACGGATAAATACACTTAAGTGCCATGCGCCGTTGGACTTTTTTCGATCTGCGTGCGGCATGGAACATTTATTCGCAAAAGCGCGATTTGCCATACAGGGAAAACGATAATTAAAAAAATATCGCACCGCGGCAAAATCGGGAACAAGCATTGACATGCCTTGTGATGGGGAGCAAGAATGTTCCTTCTAAGCTCCTCCTCGTTCATGAGGCAGGGTGTGACGAAGTCGCGAGCAATCGCTCCGTGCGCACGAACCTGCCTCTCAACCCGTCCGCAAGGACTTACCGGTCAAAAGCAGGCATGGCAGCATCTCATTCCTCAGCTTCCCCCAGCACGGACTCCTCGAAGGAGCAGACGCAGCAGGCCGGTACGAGCGGTGCATCGTCGGCCGCAGGCATGCAGCAATTTCTCGACGCCTGGATGAACGCCTGGCGTTCGTTCGGCGCTCCGCCCAATGGCGCGGCATTCCAGATGCCTTCAATGCCGCAGATGCCGGACCTCGCGCAGATCACGGCGGGCTTTCCGCAAATCCCGGCATTTCCCGGCATGCCCGACTTCAGCAAGCTGGCCGTCGGCGCGCTGCCGGGGCTCAACATTCCCACCGCCGCGATTCCGCCCGAGCGTTTGCAGAAGCTGCAAACCGACTATTCGCGCGAGGCGATGGAACTGATCCAGCAGGCCACCACGTCGGCGATCAAGGCGCCCGAGCTCAAGGACCGGCGCTTTAGCGCGGACGCCTGGAGCCAGGCGCCGGCCTACGCGTTCACCGCCGCGTGGTATCTGCTGAACGCGCGCTATCTGCAGCAGATGGTCGACGCGCTCGATACCCAGCCGAAAACCCGCGAGCGCATTCGCTTCGCGGTCCAGCAGTGGACCGCGGCGGCCTCGCCGAGCAACTTCTTCGCGCTGAATCCCGAAGCGCAGAAAACGCTGCTCGACAGCAAGGGCGAGAGCTTGCGCCAGGGTGTGATGAACCTGCTCGGCGACATGCAGCGCGGCAAGATTTCTCAAACCGACGAATCGCGTTTCGCGGTCGGCGAGAACCTCGCGAACACCGAAGGCTCGGTCGTGTTCGAGAACGATCTGCTGCAGCTGATCCAGTACAAGCCGCGCACGGCGACCGTGCGCGAGCGGCCGCTCCTGATCGTGCCGCCGTGCATCAACAAGTACTACATCCTCGACCTGCAACCCGAAAACTCGCTCGTCGCGCACGGGCTCGATTCGGGCCACCAGGTGTTCCTGATTTCGTGGCGCAACGCCGATCAGTCGATCGCGCACAAGACGTGGGACGACTATATCGCCGAGGGCGTGCTGACTTCGATCGACACCGTGCGCCAGATCAGCGGCCGCGAGCAGATCAATACGCTCGGCTTCTGCATCGGCGGCACGTTGCTCGCCACCGCGCTCGCGGTGGCCGCGGCGCGCGGCGAACATCCGGCCGCGTCGATGACGCTGCTCACCGCGATGCTCGACTTCTCCGACACGGGCGTGCTCGACGTGTTCGTCGACGAGGCGCACGTGCAGATGCGCGAACAGACCATCGGCGGCAAGAACGGTGCGCCGCCGGGGTTGATGCGCGGCATCGAATTCGCGAACACGTTCTCGTTCCTGCGTCCGAACGACCTCGTATGGAACTACGTCGTCGACAACTACCTGAAGGGCCGCACGCCGGTGCCGTTCGACCTGCTGTACTGGAACAGCGACTCGACCAGTGTGCCGGGGCCGATGTACGTCTGGTATCTGCGCAACACGTATCTCGAGAACAAGCTGCGCGAGCCGGGTGCGCTGAGCAGCTGCGGCGAGCCGATCGATCTGTCGAAGATCGACGTGCCGACCTTTATTTACGGTTCGCGAGAAGACCATATCGTGCCGTGGCAAACCGCGTACGCGTCCGTGCCGCTGCTCACGGGACCGCTGAAGTTCGTGCTCGGCGCGTCGGGTCATATCGCCGGCGTGATCAATCCGCCCGCGAAGAAAAAGCGCAGTTTCTGGAAGCTCGAGAGCGACGCGAAGACGCTGCCCGCAAGCGCGGACGAATGGTTCGAAGCGGCGACGGAAGTGCCCGGCAGCTGGTGGCCCGAATGGACCGACTGGCTCGATCAGTACGGCGGCAAGAAGGTGAAGCCGCGCGCCACGCTGGGCTCCGATGAATTCCCGGTCATCGAGCCGGCGCCGGGCCGCTACGTGCGGCAGAGGGAGTAGGTTTCACGCACGGGCCGACGCGCGCGTCCGAAGTTGCTGTGCAGTCGGCCGGTGCAAAGGTGTTTGGCAGGCGAATGAGCGTCTGGTTGATGAAGGCGTGAGAGCAACGCAAGTTGCGACGCGATTTTTAACGTAACGGGCTGCGGCGCAGTTTGCCGGGATGCCCTGAGGATATGGAAATGACTGATGTTGTGATCGTATCGGCCGCTCGTACTGCAGTGGGCAAGTTTGGTGGGTCGCTGGCGAAGGTTGCCGCACCTGAACTCGGAGCGGTCGCGGTGCGCGCCGTACTCGAACGGGCCGGCGTGAAGCCGGAACAGGTGAGCGAAGTTATCCTGGGCCAGGTGCTGACGGCGGGCTCCGGTCAGAACCCCGCGCGTCAGGCGCTGATCAAAGCGGGTTTGCCGTCGGCCGTGCCCGGCATGACGATCAACAAGGTTTGCGGCTCGGGTCTGAAGGCCGTGATGCTCGCGGCCAACGCGATCATCGCCGGCGATGCGGACATCGTCGTCGCAGGCGGCCAGGAAAACATGAGCGCCGCGCCGCACGTGCTGCCGGGTTCGCGCGATGGTTTCCGCATGGGCGACGCGAAGCTGATCGACTCGATGATCGTCGACGGCCTGTGGGACGTCTACAACCAGTACCACATGGGCGTGACGGCTGAGAACGTCGCGAAGGAACACGGCATCACGCGCGAGCAGCAGGACGCGTTCGCGGCGCTGTCGCAGAACAAGGCGGAAGCCGCGCAGAAGGCAGGGCGCTTCAACGACGAAATCGTGCCGGTCGAGATTCCGCAACGCAAGGGCGAGCCGCTGCGCTTCGCCACCGACGAATTCGTGCGTCACGGCGTGACGGCCGAATCGCTCGCGGGCCTGAAGCCGGCGTTCTCGAAGGAAGGCACGGTCACGGCGGCGAACGCGTCGGGCCTGAACGACGGCGCGGCCGCGGTGCTCGTGATGTCGCTGAAGAAAGCGGAAGCGCTCGGCCTCACGCCGCTCGCGCGCATCAAGGCGTACGCGAACGCGGGTGTCGATCCGAAGGTGATGGGCATGGGCCCGGTGCCGGCTTCGCGCCGCTGCCTCGAGCGCGCGGGCTGGACGCCGGCCGACCTCGACCTGATGGAAATCAACGAAGCGTTTGCCGCGCAGGCGCTCGCCGTGCACAAGCAGATGGGCTGGGACACGTCGAAGATCAACGTGAACGGCGGCGCGATCGCGATCGGCCACCCGATCGGCGCGTCCGGCTGCCGGATTCTCGTTACGCTGCTGCACGAAATGCAGAAGCGCGATGCGAAGAAGGGTCTGGCGTCGCTGTGTATCGGCGGCGGCATGGGTGTCGCGCTCGCGGTCGAGCGAGTTTAAAGTACGCTGGGTATGCCGCGCGCGACCGCGACCGTTCGCGCGCGGCCTTCGCCGGCACAGCCATCTGGCCGCGCCGCACGCCAACTGGCGGTGCGGCGCGCTGCGCTGCAACAGGTGACTCGGGGCGGCAGCGCGCATTGCCAGACGGGCACCCGGCGGCAACGTGAACCAGCATCAGGCGAGGCACGAGGCCGCCGGCAGGCGCCTCGACAACGATAACGGAGTGTGGTTTATGACACAGCGAATTGCGTACGTAACGGGCGGCATGGGCGGCATTGGCACCAGCATCTGCCAGCGTCTGCACAAGGAAGGCTTCAAGGTGATCGCGGGCTGCGGCCCGAATTCGCCGCGCCGTGCAAAGTGGCTCGACGAGCAGAAGGCGCTTGGCTTCGACTTCGTCGCCTCCGAGGGTAACGTCGGCGACTGGGAATCGACCAAGGCCGCGTTCGACAAGGTCAAGGCCGAAGTCGGCGAGATCGACGTGCTGGTCAACAATGCCGGCATCACGCGCGACGTTGTGTTCCGCAAGATGACGCACGAAGACTGGACCGCGGTGATCGACACCAACCTGACGAGCCTGTTCAACGTCACCAAGCAGGTGATCGACGGCATGGTCGAGCGTGGCTTTGGCCGCGTAATCAACATTTCGTCGGTGAACGGCCAGAAGGGCCAGTTCGGCCAAACCAATTATTCGACTGCGAAGGCAGGCATCCACGGCTTTACGATGTCGCTCGCGCAGGAAGTCGCGACCAAGGGCGTGACAGTCAACACCGTGTCGCCGGGCTACATCGGCACCGACATGGTCAAGGCCATCCGCCCGGACGTGCTGGAAAAAATCGTCGCGACGATTCCGGTGCGCCGCCTCGGTCAGCCGGACGAAATCGGCTCGATCGTCGCATGGCTCGCGTCGGACGAATCGGGCTTCGCCACCGGCGCAGATTTTTCGCTGAACGGCGGCTTGCATATGGGCTGAGCCATCGGCGCGCCGGACCGGATGGCGGCGCGCTCCGGCTCAGACGGTTTCCCCGGCGTCCCGGCTGCGCAATCGATTCGATCGCACAGCCCGGACGCCGTTTCCGCGTTTGCTTAACTCGAGCTTAAAGGCGTTACATGACTACTACTACAAAGAAAACGGCCGAACGACTGATCAAGAAATATCCGAATCGTCGGCTCTACGATACGGAGACGAGCACCTACATCACGCTGACTGATGTGAAGCAGCTCGTGCTCGATCAGGAAGATTTCAAGGTGATCGATGCCAAGAGCAACGAGGACCTGACGCGTTCAATCCTGCTGCAGATCATTCTCGAAGAAGAGAGCGGCGGCCTGCCGATGTTCTCGTCGTCGATGCTGTCGCAGATCATCCGGTTCTACGGTCATGCGATGCAGGGCATGATGGGCACGTATCTGGAGAAGAACATCCAGGCCTTCATCGACATTCAGGCGAAGCTCGCAGACCAGTCGAAGAATCTCTATGAAGGCAAGGCGATGAACCCCGAGGTCTGGTCGCAGTTCATGAACATGCAGGCGCCGATGATGCAGGGCATGATGACCAGCTATATCGAGCAGTCGAAGAACATGTTCGTGCAAATGCAGGAGCAGATGCAGAACCAGGCGAAGACCATGTTCGCCACGTTCCCGTTCACGCCGGGCGGCGCTGTCAATGCGAACAACGCGAGCAATGCGCCGGCTACGCCCCAGGGCAATCCGGAGCCGGAGAAGAAGTGAACGAGTGAATGGCGGCGAGGTCCACTCGGGTCGACGAGGGCTTCGGGGGTAGCCCGCGGACGCGAAGCCGACCTTCATGGCTGCAACGGGATCGCGCGACCTGGCTGAGCCAGCTCGTGGCCGTCGGCGTAGCGTTGGCATCCCGCCGCTCCGTTGCCAATCTCCCAGATGGCTCGCACGATTGCGCAGCCACCGACGCGCTACAATACCGGCCCGCGCGTGGGGACGCTTTTCCGTCGGAACCGGATTCAGGCCGCGGTTCAAGGTCCGTTGCGTCCCTCTGCCGGCACATCGCTGCTAGCGCCGTTATCGTTTTCCTTCCGCTGGACCCGCCTTATGTTTCAGACCGTCTCCCTGATCGCGTCCGTGTCTTCCGTTGTGAAGGCCGCACGGATCATTCTTCGCTGATCCGCCGTTCACCCACATCCTCATGAGCCGGCTGTTTCTCGCCCCAATGGAAGGGCTTGCGGACTACGTGCTGCGCGACGTGCTGACGAGCGCGGGCGCTTTCGACGGCTGCGTGTCCGAGTTCATCCGCATCACGGGCTCGATGCTGCCGACGCGCGTCTATGAGCGCGAGGCGCCCGAGATCCTGCACGCGAGCGTGACCGCCAGCGGCACGCCGATGGTGATTCAACTGCTCGGCAGCGATCCCGAGTGGATGGCGCGCAACGCCGCGTACGCGGCCACGCTGTCGCCGTACGGTATCGACCTGAACTTCGGCTGTCCCGCTAAAGTGGTCAATCAGCATGGCGGCGGCGCGATGCTGCTCGCTAACCCGAAGCTGCTGAACCAGATCGTCGCGGCCGTGCGCGCCGCGGTGCCGGCCGATATCGCGGTGACCGCAAAAATGCGCCTCGGCGTATCCGACACGTCGCGGGCGATCGAATGCGCGCAGGCGCTCGTGGACGGCGGCGCGGCCTCGCTCGTCGTGCATGCGCGCACGCGCGACGACCGCTACCGGCCGCCTGCGCACTGGGAGTGGGTCGCGCATATCGACGACGCCGTCGATGTGCCCGTCATCGCGAACGGCGAGGTCTGGACAGTCGCGGACTGGCAGCGCTGCCGCTCGGTCAGCGGCTGCACGGACGTGATGATTGGCCGCGGCGCCGTGTCGGACCCATTCCTCGCGCAGCGAATCCGCGGGCTCATGGACCCGTGTGCGTCGGCCGACGAATGGCCGCAGGTGCTGGGTTCGATCGTCGGCTACCTGAACAAGCTGCGGGCGCACGGCTCGCTGACCCATGAGCACGGCCGCGTCAAGCAGTGGCTCAGCTACCTGCAGCGGACCTGGCCGCAAGCGGCCGAACTGCATGCGGCGATCCGGCGAGTGCAGGACTCTGACGAAATTCTTACGGTGATCGGCCAGGCGCTGGCGGCCGCAGGCGCATCGGCGCCAACGCGTGAGCAAGTTTTCAGCGACGAAAATAGCGAGCTGAATCAACCCGAACCGGCTGAACCCATCCCCGTTTGAAGACTAGAATTCAAAGACTTACGAGCGGTGGCGGTGGCGAACCGCTACAATTCAGGGTTTAACGTCTTCAAGCGGTTCCCCATGTCTTCCACCCCCTCGAACGCTCCGGCCGCGCCGGGCGCCACGCCGAAAGTCGGCTTCGTTTCCCTCGGCTGCCCCAAGGCCCTCGTCGATTCCGAGCAGATCATCACCCAGCTGCGTGCCGAAGGCTACGAAATCTCCGGCACCTATGACGGCGCGGACCTCGTGGTCGTCAACACCTGCGGCTTCATCGACGAAGCCGTGCAGGAAAGCCTCGACGCGATCGGCGAAGCGCTCAACGAAAACGGCAAGGTGATCGTCACCGGCTGCCTCGGCGCAAAGAAGAGCGCGAGCGGTTCTGGTCTGATCGAGGAAGTGCATCCGAAGGTGCTCGCGGTGACCGGCCCGCACGCGGTCGGCGAGGTGATGCAGGCGGTGCACAGCCATCTGCCGAAGCCGCACGATCCGTTCGTTGACCTGGTGCCTGCAGCGGGCGTCAAGCTCACGCCACGCCACTACGCGTACCTGAAGATTTCCGAAGGATGCAATCATCGCTGCACGTTCTGCATCATCCCGTCGATGCGCGGCGATCTGGTGTCGCGCCCGGTCGCCGAGGTGATGCTCGAAGCCGAGAACCTGTTCAAGTCCGGCGTGAAGGAACTGCTCGTGATTTCGCAGGACACGAGCGCCTACGGCGTCGATGTCAAGTACCGCACCGGTTTCTGGAACGGCAAGCCGATCAAGACGCGCATGACGGATCTGGTCGCCGCGCTCGGCGAACTCGCCGCGCAATACGGCGCGTGGGTGCGCCTGCATTACGTGTATCCGTATCCGAGTGTCGACGAAGTGATTCCGATGATGGCCGCGGGTCCGTACAAAGGCCATGTGCTGCCGTATCTCGACGTGCCGTTCCAGCACGCGCATCCGGAAGTGCTCAAGCGCATGAAGCGCCCGGCCAACGCCGAGAAGGTGATGGAGCGCGTGAGGGCATGGCGCGAGATCTGCCCGGATCTGACGATCCGCAGCACGTTCATCGCCGGCTTCCCGGGCGAGACTGAAGAGCAGTTCGAGACGCTGCTCGATTTCATCCGCGAGGCGGAGCTCGATCGCGTTGGCTGTTTCGCTTATTCGCCGGTCGAAGGCGCGAGCGCGAACGAACTCGACCGCGCGCTGCCCGACGAAGTACGTGAGGAACGTCGGGCGCGCTTCATGGAAGTGGCCGAGCAGGTGTCGGCGAAGCGCATCGCGAAGAAGATTGGCAAGACGCTGAAGGTGCTGGTCGACGAGATCAACGCGGACGGCGGCATCGGCCGCACCGCGGCGGACGCGCCGGAGATCGACGGCGTCGTCTATATCGCACCGTCTACCAAAGCATCGAAGCGCTACAAGGTCGGCGATTTCGTGTCGGTGAAGATCACCGGCGCGGACGGCCACGATTTGTGGGGTGAGGTCTAAGCGATGGCGCTCGGCGCGGCCGCACGGCCTGAAGCTCAAACACCGGACATCCTCGCGCTCGGCGAGGCGATGATCGAATTCAACCAGTCGGCGAAGGATCAGCCGAACTACCTGCAAGGCTTCGGCGGCGACACGTCGAACTTCTGCATCGCGGCCGCGCGCCAAGGTGCGAGGACCGGCTTCGTGTCGGCGGTCGGCGCCGATCATTTCGGACGCCTGCTGGTCGATCTGTGGGAGCGCGAACAGGTCGACACGTCGTTCGTGCGCATCGATGCGCAAGCGTCGACCGGCGTCTATTTCGTGTCTCACGGCCCCAACGGCCATGCGTTCGACTATCTGCGCGCGGGCTCGGCGGCGAGCCGCTATGCGCCCGCCGATCTGCCGCGCGACGCGCTCGCGGCGGCGAAGGTCGTTCATCTGTCCGGCATCAGTCTCGCGATCAGCGTCAGCGCCTGCGACGCCGCGCTCGAGGCGATCGCGCATGCGCGCGCGAATGGCGTGCGTGTGAGCTTCGATACCAATCTGCGTCTGAAGCTGTGGCCGCTCGCGCGGGCGCGTGCGGTGATGCTCGAGGCGATCCGCCAGACCGACATCTGCCTGCCGAGCTGGGACGACGTCACCGAACTGACAGGGCTGACCGGCCGCGACGAGATCGTCGATTTTCTGCTGTCGCACGGGCCGAGCGTGGTCGCGCTGAAGCTCGGCAAGGACGGCTCGTATATCGCGACGCCTAACGAGCGACGCGTCGTGCCGGGTCACGTCGTCGATGCGGTCGATGCGACCGGCGCCGGCGACTGCTTCGGCGGCGCATTCATCGCGCGCATCGTTGCGGGCGACGATCCGTTTGCCGCCGCGCGCTACGCGAACGTCGCCGCCGCGCTGTCGACGCAAGGTTATGGCGCGGTCGCGCCGATCCCGTCGCGCGAGACCGTCGAGCGCCTGCTGGCGGGTTAGATATTACGTAAGCCGCGCGCGGCGCAGCATGGCCCGCGTTGGCGCAATCATCCAGGCGAACTGGAGACAACAGGAGGGGCAAGCGATGCAACGGGACGTAGTGGTGGTAAGCGGTGTGCGCACGGCAATCGGCACGTTCGGCGGTAGCCTGAAAGATTTTGCCCCGACCGATCTCGGCGCGCGCGTCGTGCGCGAAGTGCTCGAGCGCGCGAGCGTGTCGGGCGATGAAGTCGGGCACGTCGTGTTCGGCAACGTCGTGCACACCGAGCCGAAAGACATGTATCTCGCGCGCGTCGCGGCGATCAACGGCGGTGTCGCGCAGCATACCCCCGCGCTGACGGTGAACCGGCTGTGCGGCTCGGGCTTGCAGGCCATCGTGTCGGCCGCGCAAAGCGTGCTGCTCGGCGACGCTGATATCGCGATCGGCGGCGGCGCTGAAAACATGAGCCGCGCGCCGTACTCGATGCCGGCCGCGCGCTTCGGTCAGCGCATGGGCGATGCGCGTCTGGTCGACATGATGGTCGGCGCGCTCAACGATCCGTTCCAGTCGATCCATATGGGCGTGACCGCCGAGAACGTCGCGCGCAAGTACGACATCTCGCGCGAGGCGCAGGACGCGCTCGCGCTCGAATCGCACCGTCGCGCGGCTCACGCGATCACGAGCGGCTACTTCAAGGAACAGATTCTGCCGATCACGCTCGCGTCGAAGAAGGGCGACGTCGTATTCGACACCGACGAGCACGCGCGGCTGAACGCAACCGCGGAAGACTTCGCGAAGCTGAAGCCGGTGTTCGTGAAGGACAACGGCACGGTGACGGCGGGCAACGCGTCGGGCATCAACGACGCGGCCGCGGCCGTCGTGCTGATGGAGCGCAGCGTCGCCGAGCGGCGCGGCGTGAAGCCGTTGGCGCGGCTCGTGTCGTACGCGCATGCGGGCGTCGATCCGGCGTATATGGGCATCGGGCCGGTGCCAGCGAGCCGCAAGGCGCTCGAGAGGGCGGGTCTGACGGTCGCCGATCTCGACGTGATCGAGGCCAACGAGGCATTCGCCGCGCAGGCCTGTGCGGTCAGCAAGGAGCTCGGGTTCGATCCGGCCAAGGTCAATCCGAATGGTTCGGGCATTTCGCTAGGCCATCCGATTGGCGCGACCGGCGCGCTGATCACCGTGAAGGCGCTGTACGAGCTGCAGCGCATCGGCGGGCGTTATGCGCTCGTCACGATGTGCATCGGCGGCGGCCAGGGGATCGCGGCGGTTTTCGAGCGTCTGTGACCGCGCACGGCAGGCCGGCCCGGCATAGATAGCAAGCAGGAACCAGCAACAAGGATCGACGGGATGCGGGAAGCGAAAGTGACGAAGGGTTCGGTAACGCAGACGTTGCGTCAGCGCGCCGCCGCGCTGCTGTGTGCCGGCACGGTGCTGTGGATGCCGTCGCAGGCGTGGGCGGAAAGCGATGCAGTCAAGGAGCTGGCCGCGCCGCCGCCGATTCAGCTGCCGCTGAAACCGAGCCCCGAGTTCGCGAAGTTTCCGCGCTACGTGGGCACGCTCGGCGCGCGGCCGATCGTGCTGCGGCTCGGGCCCAAGACCGACGATCCTTCCGGCGTGCACGGCGAGTATCAGTACACCGATAGCGGCGAGGTGATCCTGATCGCCGGCGATCGCGTCGGCGATACGCTCGAAGTCGAAGAATCGAACGACGGCACGCATATCACCGGCAACTGGGTCGGCAAGTTCGCAGCGGACGGCTCGCTCGAAGGCGACCGCATGAACGTCGACGATTCGAACCCTCAGGAATTCAACCTGAAGCCTCTGGCGGCGGGGCAGGCGGCACCTGCGGCCGCTTCGGCCGGCGCGGCGGCCGCCAAAGCGGCCCCCCCAACTCCGCAGCCGGCTGCCGTGAACGGCGCAGTGGCGGCTCCCGCGCCGGCATCCGCTGCCGGCGGGCACCCGGTGGGCGGCGTCAGCAACCTGCAAACCGGCGACTGATGCGTACGCACGCCGGGCATATTGAGTCGCGCGGCGCGGCGGTTGCTCCAAGCCCGCTTCCCTGTGTATTTCATCGAGCTCCACATGACTGAATCCAAACTCAAACACCGCCTGCAGACCCGCATCGTGCGTGCCGAGGACGACATCACGCCGGGCTTCGAATCGTTCTCGACGCCGGTCACGCGGGCGTCGACGGTGGTGTTTCCCGATCTCGCCGCGATGCGCGCGCTCGACTGGAAAAACGACGCGCAATGGCGCTACGGCCTGCATGCGACGCCGACGCAGATCGCGCTCGCGCAGCGCCTCGCCGCGATCGAGGGCGGCAATCATGCGCTGCTACAGCCGTCGGGGCTGTCGTCGATCTCGAACGTCTACTTCGGCCTCGTGAAGGCCGGCGACGACGTGCTGATCCCCGATAACGTCTATTCGCCGAACCGCGACCACGGCGACTGGCTCGCGCGCGATTTCGGCATCACGGCGCGCTACTACGATCCGCTGAGCGGCGCGGACATTGCCAGGCTGATCCAGCCGAACACGCGCCTGATCTGGATCGAGGCGCCCGGCTCGGTGACGATGGAAGTGCCCGACGTGCCGGCCATCACGGCGGCGGCGCGCGCGCGCAACGTCTTCACCGCGATCGACAACACGTGGTCCGCCGGCCTCGCGTTCCGGCCGTTCGACCACGGCGTCGACATCTCGGTGCAGGCGCTGACCAAGTACCAGTCGGGCGGCGGCGACGTGCTGATGGGCGCAACGATCACGGTCGACCGCGACGTGCATGTGAAGCTGAAAGCGGCGCGCATGCGCATGGGCATCGGCGTATCCTCGGACGACTGCTCGCTGATCCTGCGCAGCCTGCCGAGCATGCAACTGCGTTTCGCGCAGCACGATCGCGCGGCGCTGTCGCTCGCGGCGTGGTTGAAGAGCCGGCCGGAAATCGTCGCGGTGCTGCATCCGGCGCTGGCCGACTGTCCCGGGCACGAAGTGTACAAGCGTGATTTCACCGGCGCGGGCGGCCTGTTCTCGGTCGTGTTCGACGAGCGATACAGCGCGGCGCAGATCGACACGTTCTGCGAATCGCTCGAACTGTTTTCGCTCGGCTGGAGCTGGGGCGGCGCGCATAGCCTCGCGATGCCGTACGACATCGCGTCGATGCGCACGGCGGCTGAGTGGCCGCACCGCGGCACGCTGGTGCGTTTCTATATCGGTCTCGAAGACGAGGCGGATCTGCGCGCGGATATCGAGCAGAGCCTGGCTAAGCTGGCTTAATACGCGTTAGCCTGTTCGACACGTTGTTCGAGAAGCCCGTCGGGATGCGTTCCCGGCGGGCTTTTTTGTTGCCCGGAGTATCGAGCAGACCTGACCGTTTGGCCGAAGGTTCGATACGGGTGCGCTTGTCGCGCCTGCGTATGGCTGGCGTGTTGCCCGGACGATGATTGCGGCGTCAGTGAAAGACGGGCAACTGTTCTGGTGTGCGATTGGACTGTGTGCCGCCGCGATTTATGAGGCGGTGATCGCGTTGGAGCAGGGCAGCGGGGAGTCCTCGATGCTTGCGTTGGGGATTGTCGTCGCCGCTCGCGATGACAGGCAGACCGAGTCCATGGTTGGCACGCTATCACCGGCGTCGGTCGTTGTCCCGACGCGATAACGAACCCCTCGAGCAACAGCCTCAGAACAACCGCAGCAACCCGTCCAGTCCAACGAAATTGAACGACACGCTGGCTGCTTCGCGCACCACCGGCTTCGCGCGGAAGGCAACGGAAAGTCCGGCTTCGGCCATCATTTTCAGATCGTTCGAGCCGTCACCCATCGCAATTGCGCGCGAAGGCTCGATGCCGAGCGTCGCGCAGGCTTCGCGCAGCGTGCGCGCTTTCACGTCCGCGTTGACGATCTCGCCAATCACGTTGCCGGTCAGCTTGCCGTCGACAATTTCGAGCGTGTTCGCACGCGTGAAATCGAGGCCGAGGCGCGCTGTCAGCTTCGCGGTGAAGAACGTGAAGCCGCCCGACACGAGCAGCGTTTTCAGGCCCGCCCGTTTCACGCCGGCGAGCATGCGTTCGGCGCCCGGCGACAACTGCAGCCGCTCGTCATACACGCGCTCGAGCGCGCTGGCGTCGAGCCCCTTCAGCAGAGCGACGCGGCGCGTCAGGCTTTCGTTGAAGTCCTTGATCTCGCCGCGCATCGCAGCCTCGGTGATCGCCGCGACTTCGGCTTTGAGCCCGCAGAAATCGGCGATTTCATCGATGCACTCGATCGTGATCAGCGTCGAATCCATGTCCATCGCGACGAGCCCGAAGTCGCGCAACTGGCGGCCGGCTTCGACAAACGCGTAGTCGAGTTGATGCGTGTAGCAATACGCTTCGACGTCGGCGCGTTGCGCGAGGTTCGCGCCGGCGATGCGAATCGCGCTCTCGTCGATGACGGTGGCGTGCGAGCCGCGCGCGAGCGCGACGAGCGTTTTGTGGTGGTCGGCGGAAAGGGGGGCGACGCTTTGAATGACGAGGTTCATGGACGACCAGTGACGCGGGAAGAAAGAGGCGCGTGGCGCGCGGAAAATCCCGCTATTGTATCGGTTCCGTGCGCCGCGCCGTCGCGGGCGGCCGTCGTGGGCGGGTTTGCCGTGGCTCCGACAGTGCGCGGTTCATACTGACGCATCGAATCGTGTGGCGCGGTCGTCGTCAGCTTGGCAGAAGTCGGCGTTTCGCATATCGCCGTAACGGAACGGACCGAACAAATGCGGTCACACGAACCCGCCACATCACAAGCGCAACAAGACGCCCCACGGAGACAACGCATGCCCCCTGCAACCGCCTGCGACGCTTCCTCCCTTGCCCGCGACTTCGATCTGCGTCATCTGAGCCCCGCGTTCTACGCCGATCCCTATCCGGTCTATCACGCACTGCGCACCTATGACCCGATCCGGCGCATGCCCGACGGCTCGCTGTTCCTGACGCGCTTTCGCGACGTGCAGGCGGTCTACCGCGACCCGAAGACCTTCAGTTCCGACAAGACCGTCGAGTTCCGCCCGAAATACGGCGACTCGCCGCTCTACGCGCATCACACCACGAGCCTCGTGTTCAACGATCCGCCGCGCCATACGCGTGTGCGCAAGCTGATCGCCGGCGCGCTGACCGCGCGCGCGATCGCGGCGATGGAACCCGCGTTGATCCGGCTCGTCGACGGTCTGCTCGACGCGGCCGCGCAGCGCCGACGGATCGATCTGATCGGCGAGTTCGCGGCGGCGATTCCGGTCGAGGTCATCGGTAATCTGCTCGACGTGCCGCACGACGAGCGCGCACCGCTGCGCGACTGGTCGCTCGCGATACTCGGTGCCCTCGAGCCGTCGCTGACCGACGCGCAGTTCGAGCGCGGCAATCGCGCGGTCAGCGAATTCGTCGACTATCTGCGCGGCCTCGTCGCACGACGCCGCCGCGAGCCCGGCGATCCGCAGCACGACGTGCTGACGCGGCTGATTCAGGGTGAGGGCCCGCATGAGCAGCTATCGAAAGCCGAGCTGCTGCAGAACTGCATTTTCATCCTGAACGCGGGGCACGAAACGACCACCAACCTGATCGGCAACGGGCTCGTCACGCTGAGCCAATGGCCTGACGAGCGCGCCGCGCTGCTGCGCGAGCCCGAGTTGATCGGCACCGCGGTCGAGGAATGTCTGCGCTTCGAGAGTTCGAACCAGCTCGGCAATCGCATGACCACCGTCGATACCGAGATCGGCGGCGTCGCGGTTGCGCGCGGAACGCCAGTCACGCTGTGCATCGGTGCGGCCAATCGCGATCCCGAGCAATTTGCCGAGCCGGACCGCTTCGATATCCGCCGCGATCCGAACCGGCATCTCGCGTTCGGCTTCGGCATTCATCAGTGCGCGGGCCTGTCGCTGGCGCGGCTGGAGGCGCGGATTGCGATCGGGCGCTTCGTGCGGCGCTTCCCGGCGTATCGCGTCGATGGCGAGCCGACGCGGGGCGGGCGCGTGCGGTTTCGCGGATTTGCGTCCGTGCCGGTCCTGCTCGAGCCTTGATGCGACCCCCGGGTAGAGCGCGCGAACAAGGAGAGCGGTAGCTTTTGCCGCTTCGTCGCAAGACTTACAGCCTCAAGACGGCACGCCGCCGAGCGGACCGGCTCATGCTTTAAGCGTGGCAGCAGCGTAAAACCCGCGAAAACTCGGGCACGCTTGCTGCTGCGCCTGATATCTCAGGGCCGTGGGACAGGGGAGCGCGCGATGGCACATATGATCTGGAAGGGCGCAATCAGTTTCGGGCTGGTCCACGTACCGGTGCAGCTCTATCCGGCGACGCGGTCGGAGAAGGTCGGCTTCAATCTGCTCGACAAGCGCACGATCGACCCGATCGGCTACAAGCAGATCAACAAGCGCACCGGCAAGGACGTGACCCGCGAGAACATCGTGCGCGGTTTCGAATACGAGAAGGATCACTACGTCGTACTGTCGGACGACGAAATCCGCTCGGCGAATCCCGAGTCGACGCAGACGGTCGACATCCTCGCGTTCGTCGACGCCGCCGACATCTCGTTTCTCTATCTCGACACGCCGTATTTCCTGACGCCCGACCGCAAGGGCGAAAAAGTCTATGCGTTGTTGCGCGAGGCGATGACGGCCTCGGGCAAGATCGGCGTCGCTAGCGTCGTGCTGCACAACAAGCAGCATCTGGCCGCGCTGATTCCGCTCGGTCCGATGCTCGCGCTGAACACGCTGCGCTGGGCCGACGAGGTGCGCGGTCTCGACGAATTCAAGGTGCCGCCCGAAGGCATGAAGGCCGCCGGCGTGTCGGCCAAAGAACTCGACATGGCGAAAAAGCTGATCGACGACATGAGCGAGACGTGGGACCCGATGCAGTATCACGATACGTTTCGCGACGACATCATGGCGCTCGTCGAGCGCAAGATCCAGGCGGGCAAGACCGAGGAAGTCACCGAGGTCGAAACGCCGCACGAGTCGCGCAAGTCCGCCGACATTCTCGACCTGTCCGATCTGCTCAAACGCAGCCTCGGCCGCGGCAAGGGCAAGCAGGCGGCCACCGGCCGCAAGCGCACCGCCGGCGAGGACGAGGTTCAGGCCGATAGCGAAGCCGGGTCCGATGAAGAGACGGCCGCGCCCGCGCGCAAAAAGGCTCGCGCGACAAGCACCGCGCGCAGTCGCAGCGGTAGCGGCAGCAGCGCCCGCGCCGCATCGAAAACCACCGCAACGTCGCGCAAACGGCGCGCGGCGGCCTGAACGCGCGGCCGACCCGCCGCTCGCGCTTAACGCACCGGAGTCATCGCCATGAACGACCGACTCGAGGTCTATCACCGCAAGCGCCGCTTCGAAGATACGCCGGAGCCATCCGGCGCGACGACCCGCAAGCGCGCGGCAGGCAAGACGGGCAGGAGCGCGACGCGTGCCGCGCCCGACACACTTTCCTACGTGATCCAGGAGCACGACGCGCGGCGTCTGCACTACGACTTCCGGCTCGAACTGAACGGCGCGCTGCTGTCGTGGGCGGTTCCGAAAGGGCCGAGCCTCGACCCGTCGGTCAAGCGGCTCGCGGTGCACGTCGAAGACCATCCGGTCGAATACGGTACGTTCGAGGGCGAGATTCCGCCCGGCAACTACGGTGCGGGAACCGTGATCGTGTGGGATCGCGGCACGTGGGAACCGGCGGGCGGCGTGGCCGAAGCCGCGCGGTCGTACGCGGCCGGCAAGCTCAAGTTTCATTTGCACGGTGAGAAGCTGCACGGCGGCTGGACGCTGGTACGCAGCCATATGCGCGGCAGCGGCGACAAGGAGCAATGGCTGCTGATCAAGGAGCGCGACGAGGAAGCGCGCGACGAGAGCGACTACGACGTGCTCAAAGAACTGCCGGGCAGCGTGCTGGCCGACGGCGCGTCGAAAGGCAGGAAAACGAAGCAAGCGAAAGCGCAGACGAAAACGTCGGGCGACGGCAAAGCCGCGGACACAGGCAGGCCAGCGAAGTCCGCCTCCTTGCGCCGCGCAGCCGATTCCAAACGCCCCGACATCGTCGCGACGCGTACCGCGCAGTCGTTGCGTGAACTCGCCGCATCGCCATCGATTGAAGGCGCGGTCAAAGCCGCGTTGCCCGCGAGCCTGACGCCGGAGCTGGCGACGCTCGTCGACACCGCGCCGCCTGGCGACGACTGGCTGTACGAAATCAAGTTCGACGGCTACCGGGTGCTCGCGCGCATCGACCACGCGTCAAAGAAGAAGGCTGGTGCCGTCAGCGTTTTCACGCGCAACGGCAACGACTGGACCACCAGATTCAGCAAGCAGATCGAGGCCATCGCCGGGCTCGACCTGCAAAGCTCGTGGCTCGACGGCGAAGCGGTCGTGCTCGATGAACGCGACGTGCCGAGCTTCCAGTTGCTGCAAAACGCGTTCGATGCGCACCGCCCGCAGGACATCGTGATCTATCTGTTCGATCTGCCGTTCCTGAACGGCTACGACCTGCGCGGCGTACCGCTCGAACAGCGCCGCGCGATTCTGCGTGCGCTGCTCGAAGGCGTCGACGATCGCGTGCTGCGCTTTTCGAACGACTTCGCGTTCAGTGCCGGCGAGCTGCTCAAGAGCGCGTGCGACATGGGGCTCGAAGGCATCATCGGCAAGCGGCGCGACAGCCGCTATGTGTCGGGCCGCGCGCCGTCGTGGATCAAGCTGAAGTGCCGACGCCGCCAGGAGTTCGTGATCGGCGGCTATTCAGAGCCGGCCGGCAGCCGCGAGGCGTTCGGCGCGCTGCTGCTCGGCGTCTACGACGCCGACGGCCAACTGCAGTACGCGGGGCGCGTCGGCACCGGCTTCGACGCCGCGTTGCTGCGCTCGGTCAAACAGGCGCTCGACGCGCACGCGAGCAAGCGCATGCCGTTCGCGAGCGCGCCGCGTGAACGCAGCCGTACGCCCGTGCATTGGGTCGAGCCGGTGCTCGTCGCCGAATGCAACTTCGCCGAATGGACCAGCGACGGCATCGTGCGCCAGGCGTCGTTCGTCAGTCTGCGCGACGACAAACCGGCGCGCCAGATCGTCAAGGAAACCGCCCGACAAGGAGCCGACGTGCAACAGCAAACCGAAACCGCCGCCGACGATACGCGGCAAACAGGCGCGCCGAAAAAGCGCGCAGCCACGAAAACCGCCAGGACTGCAAGGACCGCCGCGCCCGCCGCGACTGAAAGCGCGCCCGCCCGAACCACGGCAACACGCTCGCGCGCGCAAAGCGAAGTCGCCGGCGTGCGCATCTCGCATCCCGATCGCGTGATCGACAAGAGCAGCGGCGCAAGCAAGCTCGAACTGGTGCAGTACTACGAATCAATCGCCGAATGGATGCTGCCGCATCTGCGCGAGCGGCCCGTCGCGCTGGTGCGCGCGCCCGAGGATATCGGCGGCGAGCTGTTCTTCCAGAAGCACAGCCAGAAGCTGTCGATTCCGCACGTCACGCAGCACGAGGGACTCGACCCGGGCCATCCTGCGCTGATCACGATCGACACGCTTGCCGCGCTGGTCGGCGCCGCGCAGATGGGCACCGTCGAATTTCACACGTGGAATGCGCTCGCGTCGAATATCGAAAAGCCCGACCGGATGGTGTTCGATCTTGACCCGGACCCGTCGCTCGGCTGGGAACGGATGGTCGAGGCCGCGCAACTGACTCGCTCGCTGCTCGACGAACTGGGCCTGAAGTCGTTCGTCAAGACGAGCGGCGGCAAGGGCTTGCACGTGGTCGTGCCGCTCGCGAAGCAGGCCGGCTGGGACGAAGTGAAGGATTTCTCGCAGGCGGTCGCGCAGCATATGGCGACGACGCTGCCGCAGTACTTCAGCGCGAAGATGGGCGCGCAGAATCGCAAGAAGAAAATCTTCATCGACTATCTGCGCAACAACCGCGGCTCCAGCACGGTGGCCGCATTCTCGGCGCGGGCGCGGCCGGGGCTCGGCGTGTCGGTGCCGCTCGCGTGGGACGAACTCGACAGCACGACGGGCGGCGATCAATGGGGCATCCGCAACGTCCACGAGCGCGTGGACGGCCTCGCAAGCGACCCATGGGCCGACTATGCGAAGACGCGTCAGCGCATCACCGCGGCGATGAAAAAACGTCTGGGCGTCGCGTGATGAGCGCTCGTCCAGGTGGCTGAATCCAACCCGCGAAGTCGCCAAGCGCACTCAGTGCGCGAGCGCGCTTCGCGAAGGAGCAATGCAATGAAGACCCTGCCGCAATCGACAGATGGCGACTGGCAAGCCGACCCGCACGCGAACAAGGACCCGAAGTCGTTGCAGGAAGCCGCGGCGCCGCTGCCGCATGAAACCGACCAGCATCCGGAGTCACAGCACGAGGACCATCCGCGCCATGTCGGCAAGCAGGCGCATGAGGATATCGAGCATGGCTTGCAGGATACCGACCGCCGCGGCGGCGGCGAGTATCAGCAGCGCACGCAGAACGACTCGCATGCCGATGTGAATTCGGATCGCAAGCAGGGCGGCGCGAAGAGCGGCAAGCGCTGACGCCGCGTACCGGGCGTAACACCTACGCGCCCGCCAGTCCAACCGGCTCCCGGTCCCAATACGGCGGATCGTCGAAATGCGCGGCGACGAAGTCGATGAATGCGACCGTCTTCGGCGGCACGAACGCGCGGCTCGGGTACACGGCCCAGATCGCGACGTCGTCCGCGAGCGGATAGCTGTCGAGCACACTGACGAGTTCGCCGCTGCGCAAATAGGGCGCCACGTCCCATGTCGATTTCAGCGCGATGCCGAAGCCCGCGAGCAGCGCGTCGCGAATCACCTCGCCATTGTCGGTGACGAGGCGGCCGCTCACGCGCACGTCGAGCGGGCCAGTGGGCGTCACGAAGCGCCAGTCGCGCTGCTCCGACAGGATGATGCACTCGTACCGCGCGAGATCCGACGGATGATGCGGCGTGCCGTGCGCGGCCAGATAGGCGGGGGCCGCGCACAGCACGCGGCGATTGACCGCGAGCCGCCGCGCGACCAGCGACGAATCCTTCAGCACGCCGACGCGGATCGCGACATCGATGCCCGCGTCGACCAGATCGACCACCTGATCCGTCAGGCGCAGATCGACGCTGACGCCCGGATAGCGGCGCAAAAACTCGCTGATCACCGGCGACACATGCTGGCGCCCGAACGACGACGGCATCGTCACGCGCAGCCGTCCCTGCGGCTCGGCCTGCGCGCGGCCGACCGCTGCGCGTGCGGCGGCGGCCGCGTCGAGCAGCGCCTCGGCGCGCGTCATGAACACTTCACCGTCCTGGGTGAGGCTGATGCGGCGCGTGGTCCGATGCAACAAACGCGCGCCGAGCAGCTTTTCGAGTTGGGCGATCCGAGCGCTCGCGACCGCCGCCGACAAACCGAACTCGCGCCCGGCCGCCGACACGTTGGCGAGCAGCGCGGCGCGCACGAACCGTCCGACATCGAGCAGATCGAGCCGTTCGCGCTCGCTGGGCAGGGACCGGCCAGCCGGAGTTGAATCGTTCATTATTCTGAAAAACCAAAAAATGTTTCAGTGATTATGACTGTTTTAGCAGAATAAGAACCGTCTTACGATTCGGGTCATGCTTGCACATCAACCGAACCCACGAGGAGCAGCCATGAAAGCCGTCGGACTCTACCGTTATCTGCCAATCGATCACGCCGAAGCGCTCGTCGACGTCGAGATCCCCAAACCCGAAGCGAGCGGCCGCGATCTGCTGGTCAAGGTCGAAGCCATTTCGGTGAACCCGGTCGACACCAAGGTGCGCGCGCCGAAGGATAGCGTCGAGAAGACGCCGCGCGTGCTCGGCTGGGACGCGGCCGGCACCGTCGTCGCGGCCGGGCCCGAGGTCACGCTGTTCAAGGTCGGCGATCCCGTGTTTTATGCGGGCAGCATTACGCGGCCGGGCGCCAACAGCGAGTTTCATCTGGTGGACGAACGGATCGTCGGACACAAGCCGGCGTCGCTCGATTTCACGCACGCGGCCGCCTTGCCGCTGACCGCGATCACTGCATGGGAAGCATTGTTCGACCGCCTCGGCGTGTCGCCGCAGGGCGCCGACGCAGGCCGCACGGTGCTGATTTTCGGCGGCGCGGGCGGGGTCGGCTCGATCGGCATCCAGCTCGCCAAGCAGCTCGCCAAGCTGAAGGTGATCGCGACCGCGTCGCGGCCCGAATCGGCGAAATGGGCACGGGAGCTCGGCGCGGATCACGTCGTCGATCACTTCGGCGATCTGTCCGCGCAGATGAAAGTGCTCGGCATCGAACAGGTCGACTACGTGCTGATCTTCAACGACACCGATCGCAATTTCCCGGCCGCGGCCGAACTGATCAAACCGCAAGGCGGTATCTGCACGATCGTCGAGAACAGCGCCGCGGTGCCGGTCGAATTGCTGAAGGCGAAGAGCGCCGCGTTTCACTGGGAATTCATGTTCACGCGCTCGATGTTTGGCACGCCCGACATGATCGAGCAGCACAAGCTGCTGACCGAGGTCGCGCGCCTCGTCGACGCGGGCACGTTGCGCACGACGCTCGGCGAGGACTTGGGCCGCATCAACGCCGAGAATCTGCGCCGCGCGCATCGGTTGCTGGAAGCAGGACGCGCGATCGGCAAGCTGGTGCTGACCGGCTTCTGAGATGAAATCGACGCGCAGAAAGCGCGTCGCCGCAAGCGGGTTAACACCCGAGCCGACACGACACGCGCGGCAGCGCGCTTGGCGTTAGACTGACGACGCAGCATGCCAAAACGGTTGCGTGTCTTGCGGCGAGGCAAGGCGGTGTGAACCGGCCGGGCCTCGGCAGTGCGCGAACAGTGCACGGGCAATCGCGTCGACGCGAGCGCGCAGCGGCACAACAACGAGGTGACAGTATGAGCTTCAGCTTCAAACTCTCCGCCGTTTCGATTGTCGCTTCTCTCGCCTGCGCGCTCGAGCCGGCTGCTCACGCAGCCACGCCGATCACGGTGACCAACAAGGCCGCGCTCGACGGTCCGATCCGCTACACCGTTCGCGTCACGTCGAAACAGTTCGGCAATTCCCAGGAGACCCGCACGATCCGCTCGGGCGAAACGGACGACTTCACGTGGAAGACCGTGCCGCCCGGCGGTCCGGTGCCCGCTACCGACGCATGCCCGGACTATGCGTCGCTGCCGGTCGACGAGAACGGCGCGATGATCCGCCAGACGCAGATCCGTCTCGCACCGGTGGTGGCGAGCGACGGCACCGCGACCGTACAGCTTAGCTTCCAGGCGCAGACGCCGCATGGTGTCAAAACCGTGACGAGCGGAGGCAAGTCGCTCAAGTGTCCGAACGATGTGCGCATGAGTCAGATCGTGCGTTTCACGATGCCGGTCAACGGCACGACGAAAACGCTGACGCTGAACGATGGCACTGAGGTCGCCGTCACCGCGAAGCGTTGAATGGTCCAGCGCGCGCCGTGATGGCCGCGTGCGCGAACCGTCACATGCGTTGGCGTGTCATCCCGGTGAGTCATCCTTTGCGTGCCTCACGCTCGACGAGCCGCGCCGGCAAGAACTGATGCTCGGCCGAAAACAGTCGTCGGTACGTGAGCAGCACTGCGCCCACCGTCCCCAGCGCCGACGCCGCCGCGATCAGAAACATGATGACGATCTGATAGCGCACCGCCTGCAATGGCGACTGCCCGGCCAGCACCTGCCCGGTCATCATGCCCGGCAAACTGACGACGCCGACCACCGCCATCTGATTCAACGTCGGCATCATGCCCGCGCGCACCGCCTGGCGCGCCGGCGCCTGCGCGGCCTCCCAGCGTGTCGCGCCGAGCGCGAGCGCCATGTCGACGCGGTCGCGCCGCGCGGTCAGTTCCTCGGTCATCCGCTCGATGCCGAGCGATACACCGGTCAGCGTGTTGCCGAGGATCATGCCGAGAATCGGAATCGCATATTGCGGCTCATACCACGGATGGATGCGGATCACGACGAACAGCCCCACCGCGGCCACGAGCCACGAGCTGACCCAGATCGACAGCACGCTGTCGGCGCGTTGTCCGGCATAGGTGTGGCTGCCACGCTGCGCGCCGGCGAAACCCGCGATCAGCGTCATCACGATCATCAGCGGCAGCACCACGTACCAGCGAGCGAAACTGAACACCCAGCCGAGCACATAGCCGATCGCGAGCAACTGGACCACGGTGCGCACCGCCGCCCATGCGAGCTTGCGTTCGAGATCGAGTTTCAACGCGACCGACACCGCGCCATTCACGACGATCAGCAGCGTCGCGATTGCGACGTCCCACAAGCTCAGATTCTGCAGGCTCATGGGCGGGACTCCCGACGCAAGTCCGCAACATCGCGTTGGTCCGCGTCGCGCCGCACCGTGGTGTGTTCGGCCAGCACGCCGGCGCGCATCGTCAAATGCCGTTCGCTCATGCGTGCCGCCTGCTCGGGATCGTGCGATACCCATATCGATGCGTGAGCGCGAGGCGCGGCATCGAACCATGCCTGCACCAGCGCTTCGATCGCGCGCGACGACGCCGGGTCGAGCGACGCGGTCGGCTCGTCGAGCAACAACACTTCGGGCGCGAGTTGCAGCACCCGGATCAGCGCGGCGATCTGCGCTTCGCCGCCCGACAATTCGCTTGCGCGCTTGCCGAGAAAGTCCTCGCCGCGGCCGGCCTGCATCGCAAGCCTGGCCGCCCGCGCGCGATCGAAGCGCGCGTCGCGATACGCGCGCAGATCGAACGGATAGCGCAGATTGTCTTCGACGCTGCCGTCGATCAGCGCGGGCCGCTGCCGGATATACGCGACGCCGCGCCGATAGCGCGGAATCGCCGCTCGCACGAGCGGCGCACCATGCCACAAGATGCGCCCTGCATCGATCGGATCGAGCAGCGCGAGCGCGCGCAGGAACACGCTCTTGCCGGAGCCGGACGGTCCGGTGATCGCGACGCGCTCGCCGGCGCGCAGCACGAAGGTGGTCTGCTGCAACAGCGTCTGGCCGCGCTGCGCATCACGCCGCACGATGCCGTCGGCGAAGAGGAGGGGAACATCGGTCGTCATGGTTGGAACGTCGTGGGGAGGGTGTCGCTTCGATGCCGGCGCGACGGCGTCAATGCGCCGGTCGGTCTGTCGGCAAAGCGTGCGCCATGATAAAACGACGAGGCGCGAATAGCGCACACAACCCACAACCGGCGCGACGATTCATTGCCACGCGCCAGGCACGATAACTGCTGCACGGTGCACAACGCAGAACAACACGCGGAGCCTTTCAATGGCAGTGTCGAGCAGCATCGGACGACGGGTCGGAAAAATCCTTGCATGGCTGCTGGCCGTGCTCGTCATCCTGATCGTCGCGCTCGTCATCTTCATCCTGACCTTCGACTGGAACCGCGCGCGGCCTTACATCGACGACAAGGTCAGCCAGGCGATCGGCCGGCCGTTCGCGATCAACGGCGATCTGAAGGTGGGCTGGCGTCATGCGGTCGGTGAAACCGGCTGGCGCGGCTGGGTGCCCTGGCCGCGCTTTTCGGCCGCCAACATCACGATCGGCAATCCCGACTGGGCCAAACAGCCCCAGTTCGCGACGCTCGACGAAATCGACTTCGAAGTCGAGGTGCTGCCGCTGCTCGCGCACGACATCGTGATTCCGGCCATCAACCTCGTGAATCCATCGGTCGATCTCGAACGTCTTGTAGACGGCCGCAATAACTGGACCTTCAAACTGCCTTCATCGACCGGGCCATCCGAGTGGAAGCTCGATCTGCACGATATCGCGTTCGCGAAGGGCAATATCGCGCTGTCGGATCAGCAGAAGAAGGTCGAGGTGCAGATGGTCGTCGATACGCTCGGGCAGCCGATCCCGATCGGCGACGCGTTGAAGCAGCAGGAGGCGGCCTCGCGCAGCGCGTCGGCGCAGGTGGTCGGCCGGGCGGGCGCGAGCAAGCTTGCCGCGCAGGCCGAAGCGCAGGCGGCCTCGGCGGCGAAGGCGGCTTCCGAAGCGGCGGCTTCTGGAGCACAGACGCCGGCACCGGCGTCGGCAGCCTCGGGCCCGGCCGCAACATCAGGCGCGCCCGCGTCTTCCGGCGCGCTCGCGACGAGCGGCGCCGCCGCGCCAGGTGGTGAAACCGCCAGCGAGAGCGCCAGCACGCCTGCGGCCGTCTCGGCCGCGAGCGGCACCGCACCCGGCGCGCCACGCGCGACGCCGCTCTATGCGATCGCCTGGACCGTCAAGGGCACCTACAACCGCACGCCGCTGTCGGGCAGCGGCAAGCTCGGCGGCGTGCTCGCGCTGCAGGACGCGAACCGGCCGTTCCCGGTGCAGGCCGACGTCAAAGCCGGCGATCTGCATATCGCCTTCGTCGGCACGATCACCGATCCGGCGCATCTCGCGGCGCTCGATCTGCGTCTCTGGCTGCAAGGCAACAGCATGGCGCGGCTGTATACGCTGACCGGGGTGACCCTGCCCGAGACCCCGCCGTACGCGACCGAGGGCCATCTGATCGGCCGGTTCAAATCGAGCGGCAACGTGTTCACGTATGAAAACTTTACAGGCCGGGTCGGCGGCAGCGATCTGAACGGTTCGTTGACCTATACCGGCCGCCAGCCGCGTCCGTTGCTGCAGGGCGAACTCGAGTCGCACCTGTTGCAGTTTTCGGATCTCGCGCCCGTGATCGGCGCCGATTCAAACGCGAGCAAGGCGAAGCGCGGCGGCGCGGCCGCGCAGCCGAGCAACCGCGCGCTGCCGGTCGCGGAGTTCCGCACCGACCGCTGGAAGGCGATCGACGCCGACGTCAAGTTCACCGGCCGACGCATCATCAAGAACGCGAATCTGCCGATCACGGATCTGTACACGCACGTCGTGATGACCGACGGCGTGTTGTCGCTCGTGCCGCTCAAGTTCGGCGTCGCGGGCGGCTCGCTCGCGTCGGACATTTATCTCGATGGCAGCGGGGCGCCGTTGAAGGGGCGCTTCGCGATGTCGGCGCGGCATCTGAAGCTCAAGCAACTGTTCCCGAACTTCAAGACGATGCAGAGCGCGCTCGGCGAGATCAATGGCGACGCGTCGCTGTCCGCGACCGGCAACTCTCCGGCGGCGCTCGCCGCGACCTCGAACGGCGAGCTGAAGGCGCTCGTGACCGAGGGCACCGTGAGCCGTCTGCTGATGGAGGCGGCCGGCCTGAACGTCGCGAACGTGGTCTATGAAAAGCTGTTCGGCAATCGCGACGTGAAGATCAACTGCGCGGCCGCCGATTTCGTCGCGACCGACGGCGTGCTCGAAGCGCGCGTGTTCGCGCTCGATACCGACGACGCGGTGATCAACATCGACGGTCACATCAATCTGCGCGACGAAACGATGGACCTCGGCGTGCATCCGCATACGAAGGGCTTCCGGGTCTTTTCGCTGCGCTCGCCGCTGTACGTGAAGGGCACCTTCAAGGACCCGCACGTCGGTGTCAATGCGGCCGCGCTTGCACTGCGTGGCGGCGCGGCGGTCGGGCTCGGGCTGATCAATCCGTTCGCGGCGCTGATCCCGCTGCTCGCGCCGAGCAACAACAAGCCGCTGCCGTGCACGCAATTGCTCGCGCAGGTGCGGCAGATGCCGAAGGCGCCGCCGCCGGGCGTGAAGCAACAGCCGAAGGCGCCGATGTCGCTGGAGGGCGCGCCGGTCAACAAGTCCTCGGGCGGCGCGTCGTCGCCGGCCGCGACGGATCGCAATCAAAAGCCCGCGACGCAGTCGCCGGCGAGCGCGGCCGAATACAAGGGCAGCTGATGTTGTCGGGCTTGCCTGTGGACTGGTTGAACTGGGGCCTTGGTGGCGGCCTGTGCGTGATCTTTCTGTGGCTGATCAGCGTGCCGCCCGCGCGCGAGCGCGTCGATGATGCGATGGCCGAATGAATGGCAGGATGCCGCGCGCGCAACTGCGCGCGGTCGCCGTCGAAGCCCGTGTTTCAATGCAATGAAGCGAACTGGAAAGCAACGCAGCGCGCCATCGAAGACGTCAGCGATGGGTGTCGACATCGGCTGTCGAAACCGCGGATGAATGACGACGAAACGAGCTGTCAGTAACCCTGAACTTCAGGGTCTCTGATCGGCGCTACCGGAGAGAGCGCGGTGTTGCATCGCCCGACGCATCCTGGCGACGCACGCCGCGGCGAGTACCGATCCGCGTCGCGCCGAACTCCGTCAGAATCTTGCCGCGCGCACGACTCGCGAACACGAGGAAGCCGAAGCCGTCGGCTTCGTACCAGTAGCCGCCGTTCTCGAGACCATCGAGCGGTTGCTCCAGTGCGTTGGTAATGGATTCGATGCAGCGCCGCCGCAATTCGGCTGGTGCGGGGTAGGGCGGCTGCGCGCCGCGCACACTGCATAGAAGCACGTCGAGTCCGGGCAGTACGTGTGCATAGAGCACCGGTTCGTCCTGCGCGCGAGCCCGCGCAATCTTGGTGTCGAGTTGACCGAACGGCTTGAAATGCCGCAGAACCGCGAGGAACGACTCGTCGCCGTCCACCTTCGCGCGTCTACGCTTTTTCGGGAAGGACATAAAAATTCGCCTGAAAAAGAATTGCAAGAAACGCTGCGTCCTCATGCGACCACTCCCGGCTTTCGCGCGCCGCACGTCGATCTTTTATAGCATACGACAAGGCCGGATTCACGATGATTCGACGCTGCTGCATCGCTCCACCGCTCCCGCACGAATCATGCCGAACCGCCTCGCCGCGCGCATTCGCATCTCAGCACACCTTGTCTCCATCATAGACGCAGGCGGCGCGGAAAAAACATCCCATCCCAATAAAAAAGTCATTTTTGTGTGGTCGAGCGCTTGCAGGCGCGCCGTTGAAATATCTCTGGTTCACGTCGATAATGGCCCGTCCGGCCGCGCGGCGCCCGCCTTACAGGGCGCCACGGGTGCGCGAGCCCCGCCGTTCGAGTGACAGCCTGAACCACAGCCTGAACGCCCTGACGGAACCATGAAACTATTCACAAAAGGCCTGCTGCTGATCGCGATACCGAGCGTGGTCGAACTCGCGCTGCTCGGGGTCGTCTTCGACACCCAGGAGCGCACCGCGCAGGCCGCGCGATGGGTCGACAACAGCAAGCAGATCCTCTACGAGTCGTCGGCCATCGTCGACCCGCTGCTGCGCCAGGCCGCGCGCGTGCGCACCGCGATGGTGACGGGCGATGCGTCGCTGATCGACCGCCACGCGGTGTGGGTCGAACTGAACGACCGGCTCGCGAAGCTCGATGCGCTCGTCGCCGAAACACCGGCCCAGGCCGAGCGCGTACGCAGCATGCGGCGCGCGATCGGCGCGTATCGCCAACAGAGTGTCGCGATCTCGCAGGCTTTGCACGAGGGGCGCAGTCTACGCCCCTATATCGCGCTCGAAACCGGCGAGTTGCCGGGGCAGATCGCCGTGTTCCGCGAGGAGTTGGCCCAGTTCGACGCGGCGGCGTCGGTACTCGATGTCGAGCGCGCGAGCGCGCTCGGCGAGCGTCGTGAGCTTCAGCAGCGCGCGCTGATCGCCGCGACATTCGGCTCGATGCTGATCTGGGCGGTCACCGCCTTCGTGTTCGCGCGCGGCATCGGCCAGCGTCTCGAAGTGCTGACCGATAACGCCGAGCGGCTCGGCAGCGGCCGGCCGCTCGCGGCGCCGTTGTCGGGCAGCGACGAAATCGCCGCGCTCGACTCGGTGCTGCATCAGACCGATAAGCGTCTGCGCGAGGCGGAAGCCGGGCAGCAGGCCCTGAAGACCGAGCTCGAAGCACGCGCGCGCGAACTGACGGCCGTCAATGAGGAATTGCGCCAGGAAACGCAGGACAACGAGATGTTCATCTACAGCGTGTCGCATGATCTGCGCTCGCCGCTCGTGAATCTGCAAGGGTTTTCGAAGGAACTGCACGTATCGTGCGACGAACTCGACGGCCTCGTCGGGCGCGCTCGCCTGCCTGAGATCGAAGCGCGGCGCATGACGCAGATTCTGAATGGCGACGTGCGCGAGTCGTTGCACTATTTGCGCACGGCTGTTGCGCGCGCGGCGGCGATCATCGACGCGCTGTTGCGCATCTCGCGCGCGGGACGGCTCGAATACCAGTGGCAGCGGGTCAGCGTCGGGCGCGCGGTGGCGCGGGTCGTCGATGGGCTGCAAGGCACGATCGACCAGCGCGCCGCGAGTGTCACGGTGCGCGAGCTGCCGCCCGCATGGGGCGATCCGGCGGCGGTCGAACAGATCTTCAGCAACCTGATCGGCAATGCGCTGACTTTTCTCGATCCGGCGCGCCGCGGGCGCATCGAGGTCGGCGCGCTGGCGCCCGAACCCGTCGATGAATGCGAGCCGCGCGCGGTCCGTATGCGCACCTATTACGTCCGCGATAATGGGCTAGGCATTCCGGCCGCGTATCTATCGAAGGTGTTTCGCGCGTTCCAGCGTCTGCATGCAGACGTCGCTAGCGGCGAGGGGATCGGCCTCGCGGTGGTGCGGCGCACGGTCGAGCGGCACGGCGGGCGGGTCTGGGTCGAATCGGCCGAGGGCGCCGGTTCGACTTTTTTCGTGGTGCTGCCCGAGCAGCCCGTGCGCTTCTGAGCGTTGCGCATGCCGGCGCGGACATGGATGACGAATCGTTGGCACGCAGAGCCTATGAATCACGCGCAAACGGCCAGCTTCGTTCTGATCGAAGACGACGACGGCCACGCAACGCTCGTCGAGCGGAATCCGCGCCGCGCCGGCGCGAGTCCGCTCGCTGCTACGAACCCGGTTGCAACGTCTACGTCTGCAAGCCGGTCGAATACGATACGTTCATCGAGGCCGTGCGCCGGCTGGGCTCTTTTTTCTACAAGTGGTCAAGCTGCCGCCGGCGCATCGGCTCGAGCCGGCCTGAAGGCGACCGAAAGCCGTTCATGACAACATAAGCACTGACCTTAGCCACAGAGCATCCGCATGACCGAAGAAGTGTCCAAGCCGCAAGCCGCTTATGTGCTCGTTGTCGATGACGACGAGGGCATCCTGCGGCTCGCGCGCAAGTCGCTCGAACGCGCCGGCTGCCGGGTGGCGATCTGCGCCGGTGTCGAGGCGGCCCGCGAGCGGCTCGCGAGCGGCGGCCTCGATCTGCTGGTGCTCGACTATCAGTTGAACGGGCCGGAGACCGGGCTCGATTTCTTCCGGCGTCTGCGCGCGGAGGGTGTGCGCATTCCGGCGATCCTCGTGACCGGCTTCACCGACGAGTCGCGCGTGATCGAAGCGCTGCGCGCGGGCGTATCCGACGTGGTGCCGAAGTCCGGCGACTATCTCGACTATCTGCCGGAGGCCGTGGAGCGCGTGCTGTCGCAGGTGCGGCTGCAACGCGCGTCCGACGATGCGCTGCTGCTGCGCGATCGCGAACTGCATTACCGCACGCTGTCGGAGACGTTGCCGCATCTGGTGCTGACCTGCGACGCAGCCGGCGATTGCGACTTCCTGTCGAAGCAATGGTACGACTACACGGGCTTGCCCGAACCCAGCTCGCATGGTCTTGCGTGGCTCGACGCCGTGCATCCCGACGATCGCGAGCAGATCCGGCAAAGCTGGCTCAAGGCCGTGGCGAGCCGCAACGGCGACTATCGGCACGAGATGCGGATTCGCCGCCACGACGGCGAGTACCGCTGGTTCGACGTGCGCGTGGTCGCGCTGCGCGATGCCGAAGGCAACGTCAGCAAATGGTTCGGCAGTTGCACCGACATTCACTCGCAGCGCGAGGCGATCGAGGAGCGCGAGCGGCTGCTCGAGTCCGAGCAGGCCGCGCGCCAGGCCGCCGAAGAGGCGAACCGCGCGAAGGACCGCTTTCTCGCGATGCTGTCGCACGAATTGCGCACGCCGCTCACGCCGGTGCTGGCGGGCGCGAGCGTGCTCGAGATGATTGCCGATCTGCCCGAGCAGGCGCGCGCGAGCGTGCGGATGATCCGCCGCAACGTCGAGCTGGAGGCACGGCTGATCGACGATCTGCTCGATCTGACGCGCGTCGCGAACGGCAAGCTGCGGCTGTCGCTGGAAACCGTCGACGTGCACGACGTGATCGACAGCGTGCTGGAACTCTTTCGCAGCGAAATCCAGGTCAAGCAGCAGGACGTGCATGTCGACAAGCGCGCGACGCATCACTACGTGCTCGCCGATCGCGCGCGTCTGCAACAGATGCTGTGGAACCTGATTCGCAATGCCGCCAAGTTCACGCCGGACGGCGGCCATATCTACGTACGCACGCGCGACGAACGCATGCAGGTGCAGATCTCGGTCGAAGACACCGGCATCGGCATCGAACCGGAGCAGATCGGCAAGCTGTTCAACGCGTTCGAGCAGGGCGACCAGAGTATGACGCGGCAATTCGGCGGGCTGGGTCTCGGTCTCGCGATCACGAAGGCGCTGACCGACGTGCACGGCGGCACCGTGACCGCGCAGAGTCCCGGTCCGCATTGCGGCGCGACCTTCACGATCACGCTGCCGACGGCGGCCGCGCCGGCCACCGCGCCGCCGGTCATCGTGCCGAGCACCGTGCAGCCGGCGAGTTCGCTGACCGTGCTGCTGATCGAGGATCATGCCGATACCGCCGACGTGATGGCCCAATTGATGCACGGCTTGGGTCATCAGGTGACGGTGGTCGGGCGCATCGACGATGCGCTTGCGGCGACGCAGTTGCAGAATTTCGATCTGGTTGTCAGCGATGTCGGGTTGCCCGATGGCACCGGCCTCGATTTCATCGAGGCGTTCCGCGAACATTCCGATGTGCCAGCCGTCGCGTTGACCGGCTTCGGCACCGACGAGGACGTGCGCCGTTGTTTGGGTGCGGGCTTTACATCGCATCTGACGAAGCCTGTCAATTTCGGCCAGCTCGAAGCGATGATCGAAAGCGCCGCGCAATTGAAGGCGCAAAAGAATGCGTAACGCTCTATAAAGGGCAGTGTGCTGAAAGCAAAGTGAAAAGACAAAGGCCTGTTGCGAAGTCAGTCGCAACAGGCCTTTTTCATTTCACTGGCTCAGGTATTTGAAACCGAGCTTTATTTAACAATTAACGCTGCTGGTTTTTCAGCGAATCGCGGATCTCGCGAAGCAGCAGCACGTCTTCCGGCGTCGGCGGCGGTTCCGCCGGAGCAGCTTGCGGCTCCTTGCGCAGTTTGTTGATGAACTTGACCATAAGAAAGATGATGAACGCGAGAATGATGAAGTTGATCGTCGCGGTAATGAACGAGCCGTAACCGAACACCGCCACGCCGGCCGTCTGCAGGTCTTTATACGATTCGGGGTTGCCTTTGTAAGTCGCTGGAATATGGCCGAGGCGAACGAACAGATTGGAGAAATCGAGGCCGCCGGTAACCACCCCGACGACCGGCATGATCAGGTCTTTAACCACGGAATTGACAATGGTGGAAAATGCGCCGCCGATAATCACACCGACCGCCAGATCCATCACATTGCCTTTGAGGGCAAATTCTTTAAATTCCTGGATCATGCTCATACACACACCTCCCTGATATGAATAGCCGAATCATACCAACCTGAAGCGGATAGGCTAGTGCTTTGGCCCCGACGCAACAATTGCATTCGCCGCGTGTCGTTAATGAGGAAACTGTGACTCGCTATGACGCGCGCGCTCCAGATGCGCGGCAAAACTGACCGGGTCGGTGTTCGTGCCGCACAGCAGCACGCCCACACGTTTGCCCTGCAACTGTTCGCGCAACGGTCCGAGCAGTGCTGCGGTGGCGGCCGCGCAAGCCGGCTCGACTGCGAGCTTCAGCTGATTGAACAGGATCAGCATCGCTTCGCGCAACTGATCGTCGGACACTGTCACGAGCCGATCGATATGGCGGCGGCACAACTCGTAGCTGTATTGCTCGGTATGCGGCGACATCAGCGAATCGGCGATGCTGTACATATGGCCCATTCTGACCGTATGGTTGGCGGCAAAACTCTTGCTCATCACATCGGAGCCTTCGGGTTCGACGCCGTACACGTGTATGTTCGGATTCGCGAGGCGCAGCGCGGTGGAGACGCCGGCCGCGAGGCCGCCGCCGCCGATCGGCACGATCACCGCTTCGAGGTCGGGTGTTTGCGTCGCCCATTCGTAGCCGAGCGTCGCCGAGCCGAGCACCGTGCGATAACCGTTGAACGGATGCACGAAATAACGGCCTTCCTCGGCCTCGATGCGTCGCACCAGTTCGAACGCTTCGGCGAGATCTTCCGCATAGACGATGTCGGCGCCGTATGCGCGGCACAACGCGACGCGCGCCGGATTCGCCGCGCTGAACAGCACGACCTTTGCGCTGACGCCGAGCCGCATCGCCGCATAGGCGACCGCCACCGCGTGATTGCCGCCTGACACGCAGGTCACGCCCGCGCTCTTCTGCGCGTCGTCGAGCGCGAGCAGGTTCGTAAAGGCGCCGCGCGCCTTGAAGCTGCCACCCGCCTGCAAGAGCTCGAACTTGAAATTGACGACGGTGCCGCGCAGCGACGAGAAGTCGAGCCGGTCGAACACCGGCGTGCGCGCGACCCACGGCGTCAATGCGAAATGCTGCGCGGCGATGTCGTCGAGCGTGGGGATCGGCTCGCCGTCGATCGTGTGATCCGTGTGCTGCTGCATGGCGCTGGACATGGCGGTCGCTCCGGAGTCGTCGATGTCGCTCAGACCCGTGGCGCGGCGCGCAGGTTCACCGCGGCTGCGCGCCGCTGCAACGAGACGGGCTAAGCGGCCTCGACCGACATGCTGTGAATGAACTTGCGCAGGAAGCGCTCGCACGCGACGAGCTGCTCGAGCTCGACGAATTCGTTCGCCTTGTGCGCCTGCTGGATATCGCCGGGGCCGCAGACGATGCTCGGAATCCCCGCGTTCGAGAAGAGGCCTGCCTCGGTGCCGTACGCGACCTTACGCTTGTCCTGGTCGGCCGTCAGCGCGCGCACGAGTTGCGTGATCGCGGCCTGTTCAGACGAATCCAGTCCGGGCGCCGCGGCGATCTTCGTGATCTCGATCGCGGCCGACGGATGCTCGCGCAGCATTTTCGGCAGCAGCGTTTCGCGCGCGTAGCTGTCGATGCGCGCGAAGATCTGCTCGGGATCGAGCGTCGGCAGATTGCGGAATTCGAACTGGAACTGGCATTCGGCCGGCACCGTGTTGATCGCGTTGCCGCCCGTGATCGTGCTGGTCTGCGCGGTGCTGAACGGCACGTCGTACAGTTCGTCGAACGGGCCTTGCGCGCGGAACTGGTCGGCCATGTCGCGGATGTGGCAGATCAGGCGCGCCGCGTACTCGATCGCGTTCAAGCCCTTCGGCGTCAGCGACGAATGCGCGGCCTGGCCTCGCACGCAGCAGTGATACGCGTTGATGCCCTTGTGCGCGATGATCGGGCGCATGCTGGTCGGCTCGCCGACGATACAGCCGTCCGGCTTCACGCCGCGCTTCATCAGATTGGCGATCATCAGCGGCGCGCCGACGCAGCCAACCTCCTCGTCGAACGACAGCGCGAAGTGGATCGGTTTCGCGAGCCTGGTACGCTGCATCTCGGGCACGAGCGCGAGCGCCGCGCCGATGAAACCCTTCATGTCGCAGGTGCCGCGGCCGTAGAGCTTGTCACCGCGAATCTCGGGCTTGAACGGATCGCTGTCCCATTGCTGGCCATCCACTGGCACGACGTCCGTATGGCCCGACAGCACGACGCCGCCGTTCGTTTCGCCATCGTGCGCGGGAATCGTCGCGAACAGGTTCGCCCATTTGCCGCCCTTGCCGTGCGTCAGCGTCGCGTCGATACCGACCGCGCGCAGTTCGTCGCGCACGGTTTCGATCAGGCCGAGATTCGGATTGCGGCTCACCGTGTCCATCGACACGAGACGGGTGACCCAGGGCAGAGATACCGGAGAAGCGGGAGAAGCGGAGGAGGCGGACGACTGCGACGATTGCGCTGTTTCAGCGACGTGAGACATGACATGACTCCATCATTTTGTGTCTATCGATCATATCCCATATTGCATTTTGGTAAGGTGGCCAAAACGCCCGGCGCGCGTTGGCGCAGCGCAGCATCGATGCAAAAAAACGGGGGACGTCCCCCCGTTTTTTTGCTGTTTCAGGACCCTCAGCGCGCGGGCGCCGGCGCGGTGCCGCGGCTCGGCGAACCGAGCGCGCGCAAGGTCTCCTTGACGGTCGCGACGCGCACTGCGAGATCCGGGCTGCGCGTTTCGATACGCAGCTTGTCCTGGCCCGCGAGCTTGATGTGCTTGTGCTTCTGCACCATCTCGATGATCCGCATCGCGTCGACGGGCGGATTAGGGATGAACTGCAGGCCGATCACCGCTTCGCCGGCATCGATCTTCGAAATGCCGAGCGGTTTCGCGGCGAGCCGCAGACGATGCGTCTCCACCAGCGCATGCGCCTGCGGCGGCAGCTTGCCGAAGCGGTCGATCAGCTCCTCCTGGATACCGTCGATCGAATCGCTGTGTTCGCAGTTCGCGAGGCGCTTGTACAGCGACAGACGTTCCTGCACGTCGCCGCAGTAGTCCGACGGCAGGATCGCCGGCGCATGCAGGTTGATCTCGGTGGTCGCCGCGAGCGGCGCGGTGAGGTCCGGCTCCTTGCCGTTCTTCAGCGCCTTCACCGCGTCGTTGAGCATGTCGGTATAAAGCTGGAAGCCGATTTCGTGAATCTCGCCCGACTGCTTGTCGCCGAGCACCTCGCCGGTGCCGCGAATCTCGAGGTCGTGCATCGCGAGATAGAAGCCCGAGCCGAGTTCCTCCATCTGCTGGATTGCTTCGAGCCGTCGTTGCGCCTGCTTGGTGAGTCCCTGCGGATCATGCACGAGCAGATACGAATACGCCTGGTGATGCGAGCGGCCGACGCGGCCCCGCAACTGATGCAATTGCGCGAGACCGAACTTGTCGGCGCGATGGATCAGGATCGTGTTCGCGCTCGGCACGTCGATGCCGGTTTCGATGATCGTCGTGCACAGCAGCACGTTCGCGCGTTGCGCGACGAAGTCGCGCATCACGCGTTCCAGTTCGCGCTCGTGCATCTGGCCATGCGCGACCGCGATGCGCGCTTCGGGCACGAGTGCTTCGAGCATCTGCCGGCGGTTCTCGATCGTCTCGACTTCGTTGTGCAGGAAGTAGACCTGGCCGCCGCGCTTCAGCTCGCGCAGCATCGCTTCGCGAATCACGCTGTCTTCCTCGCGCCGCACGAAGGTCTTGATCGCAAGGCGCTTTTGCGGCGCCGTGGCGATCACCGAGAAATCGCGCAGGCCTTCGAGCGCCATGCCGAGCGTGCGCGGAATCGGCGTCGCGGTCAGCGTCAGCACGTCGACTTCAGCGCGCAGCGCCTTCAGCGCTTCCTTCTGACGCACGCCGAAGCGATGCTCCTCGTCGATGATCACGAGCCCGAGCCGCTTGAACTGCACATCCGACGACAGCAGCTTGTGCGTGCCGATCACGATGTCGACCGAACCTTCGTTGATCTGCTGGATCGCCGCGTTCACTTCCTTGGTCGACTTGAAGCGCGACAGCTCGGCGATGCGCACCGGCCAGTCGGAGAAGCGGTCACTGAAGGTTTGCGTGTGCTGTTCGGCGAGCAGCGTGGTGGGTGACAGCAGCGCGACCTGCTTGCCGCCCATCACCGCGATGAACGCCGCGCGCAACGCGACCTCGGTCTTGCCGAAGCCGACGTCGCCGCACACGAGCCGGTCCATCGGCTTGCCGCCCGTCATGTCGCCGATCACGGCCGCAATCGCAGCGGCCTGGTCCGGCGTCTCCTCGAAACCGAAGCTCTCGGCGAATTTCACATAGTCCTTCGGTTCGAGCGCGAACGCGTGGCCTTCGCGGGCGGCGCGGCGCGCGTACAGGTTGAGCAGTTCGGCGGCGGTATCGCGGATCTGCTGCGCGGCCTTGCGCTTGGCCTTTTCCCACTGGCCCGAACCCAGCGAATGCAGCGGCGCGCTTTCCGGATCGGCGCCGCTGTAGCGCGAGATCACGTGCAATTGCGCGACCGGCACGTAGAGCTTGCTGTCGCCCGCGTATTCGAGGTGCAGGAACTCGGTTTCGCCTTCGCCGAGGTCCATCGTGACCAGACCCATGTAGCGGCCGATGCCGTGCTGCGAATGCACGACCGGATCGCCCACTTTCAGCTCGGACAGATCGCGCACCATCGAATCGACGTTGCTCGCCTGCTCCTGGCGGCGGCGCCCCGCGCGGCGCGCGAGCGGCCCGTACAGCTCGGTTTCGGTGATGATCGCAATGCCTTCGTCCGGCACCGCGAAGCCGTTCGCGAGCGGCGCGACGCCGAGCGAGAACGGCGCATCGCCCTTGAGCCAGTCGGCGAAGCTGTCGGCCGAGGCGGGCTTTAGCTGATTGTCGGCGAGCAGTTGCAGCAGCGTCTCGCGACGGCCCGCCGATTCGGCGGCGAACAGCACGCGGTTCGGCGTCGTGCTCAGATACGCGCGCAGTGCCGAGACGGGGTCGTCGGCGTGGCGGTCGATCGCGAGGTTCGGCAGAGCGATCGACCAGGCGCCGCCGCCGTTGGTGGGCAGCACGAGCCGTGCGAACGGTTTCGCGAACGTGAAGAAATCTTCGTCCGACAGGAACAGCTTCTGCGGTTCGAGTATCGGCCGGTCGCGGTCGTGCGACAGGAAGTTGAAGCGCTGCTTCGTGTCGTTCGTGAAGCGCCGGATCGCCGCGTCCAGATCGCCGACGAACGCGAGCTGGGAACCGTCGGGCAGGTAATGGAAGAGGGTGGCCGTTTCCTCGAAGAACAGCGGCAGATAGTATTCGATGCCCGCCGACGGCACGCCGTTGCCGATGTCTTTATAGATCGATGCGCGGCTCGGATCGCCCTCGAAGGTCTCACGCCAGCGGCTGCGGAATGCGGTGCGCGCGGCTTCGTCGAACGGGAATTCGCGGCCCGGCAGCAGGCGCACGTCCTTGACCGGATAGAGACTGCGCTGCGTGTCGGGGTCGAATGCGCGGATCGAGTCGACCTGGTCATCGAACAGGTCGATCCGGTAGGGCAGCGGGGAGCCCATCGGGAACAGATCGAGCAGCGAGCCGCGCACGCAGTATTCGCCGGGACGCACGACCTGGCTCACGTGCTCGTAGCCGGCGAGCGTCAGCTGCGCCTTCAGCTTCGCTTCGTCGAGCCGTTCGCCCTGCGAGAACGAGAACGTGTAAGCGGCGAGGAACGACGCGGGGGGCATCCGGTACAAGGCCGTCGTGGCCGGCACGAGCAGGATGTCGCAGCGGCCTTCGCCGAGATCGTGCAGCGTCGCGAGACGCTCGGACACGAGGTCCTGGTGCGGCGAAAACGTGTCGTAAGGCAGCGTCTCCCAGTCGGGCAAGAGGCGCACGCGCGCGTCGGGCGCGAAGAAGCCGATTTCCTGCGACAGCCGCTGCGCGTCGACCGCGCTTTCGCAGACCACCGCCAGCAGCGGCATCTTCTCGCGATAGCTGAGGTGGTAGCGGGCGATCAGCAGCGCGTCGGACGAACCGCGCGTGCCGTCGAAGGCGAAACGCTGGCCGGCCTTGACGAGCGCGACGGGCGAGGAGGACTGCGAGATTGCGGCGATGTCTGGCATAAAGAAGAGAAAGCGGCTCGGGGCTCACACGACGGACGGCCAAGTTTACGCGTCCACGGGCGTGAATGCGAAGGACGTATTATAAAATCCGTCCTTTACTTTGACCTGGCGGCATCCGCACTCGTGACTTCCCGTCTCTTCGCCCTGATCCCGTGCGCGGGCACCGGCAGCCGTTCCGGCGCCGCGATGCCCAAGCAATACCGCACTGTCGCCGGCCGCGACATGCTGCATTACTCGCTCGCCGCGTTCGACGCGTGCAGCGAATTCACGCAGACGCTAGTCGTCATCGCACCCGACGACCAGCACTTCGACGCGCGCCGCTTCGGCAATCTGCGTTTCGCGGTGCGGCGCGTGGGCGGCGCGTCGCGCCAGGCGTCGGTGCTCAACGGTCTGCACGCGCTCGCCGAGTTCGGCGCCCACGACGACGATTGGGTGCTCGTGCACGACGCAGCCCGGCCCGGCATCACGCCGGCGCTGATCCGCACTTTGATCGGAACGCTAAAGGACGATGCGGTCGGCGGCATCATGGCGCTGCCGGTCGCCGATACGTTAAAGCGTATCGATCGCACGTCGACCGATGGCCGCATCGCCCGTACCGAGGCACGCGACGGCTTGTGGCAGGCGCAGACGCCGCAGATGTTCCGCATCGGCATGCTGCGCGAGGCGATCCTGCGTGCGCAGGCCGACGGCCACGATCTGACCGACGAGGCGAGCGCGATCGAATGGTCAGGGCATGCGCCGAAGCTCGTGCAAGGCAGTCTGCGCAATTTCAAGGTCACGTATCCGGAAGATTTCGATCTGGCCGAGGCGATTCTGAGCCGCGCCGCCGGTTCGTGATACCTCGCATACGCACGATAGAAAGATTTGGAAAGGCTTTAAAGAAGCTTTAGAAGCTTCAGCACTTGAGGATGTGACGCATATGGATTTCAGAATTGGGCAAGGCTACGACGTGCATGCGCTGGTGCCGGGACGCGCGTTGATCATCGGCGGCGTGACGATTCCGTACGAGCGCGGGCTGCTCGGTCACTCGGACGCGGACGTGCTGCTGCACGCGATCACCGACGCGCTGTTCGGCGCGGCCGCGCTGGGCGATATCGGCCGCCACTTCTCCGATACCGACGCGAAGTTCGCCGGCGCCGACAGCCGCGTGCTGTTGCGTGAATGCGTGGGGCGCGTGAAGGCGGCGGGTTTTGCGATCGGCAACGTCGATAGCAGCGTGATCGCGCAGGCGCCGAAGCTCGCGCCGCATATCGAAGGGATGCGCGCGAATATTGCGGCGGACCTCGGCCTGCCGATCGAGCGCGTGAACGTCAAGGCGAAGACGAACGAGAAGCTCGGTTATCTCGGCCGCGGCGAGGGCATCGAGGCGCAGGCCGCGGTGTTGCTGGTCAGGAGCTGAGAGGACTTTTTGTTTGAGTGACCGGCGGTGCCGCTTACAGCGTCGCGCCGCCGATCGTCCGATTGCTCGGGCACAGCTCGTCCGTTTGCAGGCCGTCGAGGATGCGCAGCACTTCCTGGGGGTTACGGCCCACGTATAGATTGTTGACCGACACGTGCTGGATCGTGTTGTCCGGATCGACGATATAGGTCGCGCGCAGCGCGACGCCCGCTTCCTTGTCGCGCACGCCGAGCTGGTCGATCAGCTCGCCTTTCACGTCGCCGAACGAGTAGTGGTTGAGCCTGTCGAGCGCCTTGTCCTCGCGGCGCCACGCGAGCTTCACGTACTCATTGTCGACGCTGCCGCCGAGCAGCACCGCCTCGCGGTCCTCGAACTCCTTGACGAGCTTGCTGAAATCGACGATTTCCGTCGGGCAGACCAGCGAAAAATCCTTCGGATAGAAGTAGATGATTTTCCACTTGCCCGGAAAGGACTGATCGGTGATGTATTCGAATGCCGAGACGCCGTGTTCTTCGTGATGGTTGAAGCCCGGTTTCGCGGCAATGACGGTGAACGCTTCGAGTTTGTCGCCAACGGTTTTCATGCAAAGGCTCCTTCGGAAGTCACATAAAGCGGCGTGCTTCGAATCACGACGGCGCGCCGTGCCGCGCGTCGTCGGCTCACGCGCTTTTCGCGAGCGGAAACTCGATCGTCACTTCAAGCCCAGGTCCGGGCGAGCGGTTGCGCAGACGCAGCGCGCCGCGATAACGCGCGACGAGCCGCTGCACGATCGCCATGCCGAGGCCCGTGCCGTTGGCCTGGGTGCGCGCCGAATTCACGCGGTAGAACGGCCGCGTGACGAGCGCGAGCTGGTCTTCGGGAATGCCGGGGCCTTCGTCCACCACCGACAGTTCGACGCGCGAATGCGACACGCGCGTTTCGAGAATCACGTGTGGCACACCGTCACCGTCGCTGAGACCATATTTGCGCGCGTTCTCGAGCAGATTGCCGACCACGCGCCGCATGTCGGTTTCATCGGCCTCGATCACCGCCGACGGAGCGAGCCGCGTGATCAGCCGCATGCTGTCCTCGCTTTGCATCCGCGCGGCGAGCTCGCTCGCGATCACCGACAGGTCGACCGGTTCCGGCACGCGCTGCACCGGACGCGCGTAGTCGAGGAAGCGGCCGATGATCATGTCCATCTGCTCGATGTCGTCGACCATCGCGTCCTTGGTGGCCTGATCGGACGGGCTCATTTCGGTTTCGAGCCGCAGCCGCGCGAGCGGCGTGCGCAAATCGTGCGAGATGCCCGCGAGCATCAGCGCGCGATCGGCCTCGAGCTGTTCGAGGTCGCGCACCATCTGATTGAAGCTTCGATTGGTTTCGGCGGCGACGCCCATGCCGCGCTCGGGCAGCGGCTCGGGCGATTGCCCGGAGCCGACCCTACGCGCGGCCATCGCGAGGCGCGCAAAAGGCCGGTTCACCAGACTCGTGATGAACGCCGCGCCGAACAGCGACAGCGCAAGCGCGAACACGCCCCAGCCGGCCCACTGCAGGCCGGTCGCGTTATCGAGCTGATCGCGATCGAGGGCCACCCAGTAATCGTCGTCGTCGATCTTGAAGCTGATCCATACGCCGTTGATGTCGTTGACGCTCTGCGCGATCACGGTGTCGTCGCCGAGACGGCCGCGGATGTCGTGCTCGATCAGACGATTCAGTGATTCGTCGGGCTGGAGTTTGTATTTGTCGGTGGCTTCGCGCGGATACACGCGCACCCCTTCATTGCTCTCCAGATCCTGCAGCAGCGCGCGCCGCAGGTCGGGATCGGAATAGAGGAGTGCGGTGCGCGTGAGTTTGACGATCGCGACGAGTTGCAGAGCCACGCGCTGCGCACGCGGCTCCCGCTCGATCACGCGAAAGCTCTGGAACCACGCGGCGAGACTGACTGCGATCAATAGCGCGATCAGCAGAAAGGTCCGCCAGAAAAGGCCGCCGAACGCGAGCGTCAGGAGGCGCCGGTCGATCCGCATGGGCCCTTCTTATCTGAAGTCAAAGACAGAAACTATATGGGACCGAAGCAGGCGCTTTGCATGGGACCAGGTGACGCACTGAAGCGCGAACTCTGATCGACAGCTAAAGCGCCTACTCTGGTCGACATGAAAACTGAGCACAAACTCAGGCTGCGCCGTCGGGAATGAACACGTAGCCGAGCCCCCACACGGTCTGAATGAAGCGCGGGCTGCCCGGGTCCGGCTCGATCAGCTTGCGCAGACGCGAGATCTGCACGTCGAGGCTGCGGTCGAAGACTTCGTATTCGCGGCCGCGTGCGAGCTCCATCAGCTTTTCGCGCGACAGCGGCTGACGCGGATGACGGGCGAACACCTTCAGCACCGAGAATTCACCGGTGGTAAGCGGAATTTCCTGGCCGGCCTTGGTCAGCGTGCGGGTGGCGAGATTCAGTGCGAACTCACCGAACTCGAACACCTCGGTGGTCTCGGACGGCGCGCCCGGCAATTCGGACGGCGACTGACGGCGCAGCACCGCGTGAATGCGCGCGACCAGTTCACGCGGATTGAACGGCTTGGGCAGGTAGTCGTCGGCACCCATCTCGAGTCCGACGATGCGATCGACATCCTCCCCCTTGGCTGTCAGCATGATGATCGGCGTGCGGTCGTTGCTGCCGCGCAGACGCCGGCAGATCGACAGGCCGTCCTCACCGGGCAGCATCAGATCGAGCACCAGCAGATCGAAGCGCTCGCGCACCCAGAGCTTGTTCATTGACGGCGCATTTTCGGCGACGTAGACGTTGAAGCCCTGCTCACCGAGATAGCGGCGCAGAAGATCGCGCAGGCGTGGATCGTCGTCGACGACGAGGATTTTCGAAGGGTTTTTGGTTTCCATGGTCGGCATCTTAGCGCGATTAGAAAGTGGTGCGCGGTTACACCATTTCTGGGGTTACAGTCAGTTACAAAATTTACCCGCGGTATGGCGCGACGTAAAGTATGCGCGTTTAGACTCCTTTACTGAATGCGGCTGTTCGGTGGATACTTCACTCGACAAAACTCTCGCACCCGGCTGTTACCGGGGTTTGTATACGCATCTGAGGTAGCCGGTTGCCGCGCCACGAAGGGAACAACATGAAGGGAGGGGTTTGGCCAAATGTGCGCCTGAGCGTGATTGCACTGGCGGTTGCCGGTACGCTCGCAGGCACACTGGGCCCGACGCTCGCCCATGCGCAGCCGTCCGCGGATAGAGCGGCGAGCGAGCATGCGCCCCGCTCCGGCAATGGCAAACCTAGCCACCGCAATCCGAGCATCGATCACCCTGCTTCTGACGTGATGTTGCGTACCGCAGTTCCCCCTGATCTCGATCAACGTCGGCGCGACGGGCATATGACGCCCGAAGAGCGTCGGCTGCTGCGGCAGCACATCGAAGACGCCGTGCGCGAGTTGTACAAGCGTTAGTCTCAGCGCGCGCATCGTCGCGTGAACAATCCTGTTGCACCTTCCGCTTCCACTTCCTCGTCCGCTGCTCTGTTGAGTCGCTATCCGTTCGAGATTTCACGCGCAACGGATCAGCGTTGGCGAACCTTTTCAACGTGTGTGGTGAGCGTCGCGCGTTAGCGCGCGCAGCGAAGCGATATCGGCGTCTCCTGACTGGGTGTTCGAGCCCATTCCAATGCGTGCCGAGCGCATCACACGGAGACCGGACCAGCGTCGCGAGCAACAAATGCGGCTCGGACCGCGTTACGAACTATTACGTGCTAGCTGAGTGCGCGCCGGGCGAACACGCCTTCGCCGCCAGTCGAGTTCGTGATCGGCGCGCGCGCATTCGATGCCGGCTACGACGATACCTCGCGGTTCGTCGCGCCGATCGCGCGTTCGGTCGCGGATCAACAGCTCGACGCTGCTCGCGCACAAGCAGTTCGTCGAGCAACTGTTTCGCGCAACCAGCAGTGCAGGGGCGCCGCGCATGAATGGCGCGGCCAGCGCTTGCCTCGAATCAGGTGCGCCCGCCGCTGCAGCGCGTCATGGCGCGCAATGGCCGGGGTGGCGTACGCTTTGACATCGCGATCTGGCTCGCGCAGAGGCAACGGGCGGCCCGGCACGCGCCATCATGATCACGACGAGGTGCAGCATGAAACGACGCAGCTTTCTGTCGATGAGCGCGGCCGCCGGCGCATTGCTGTGTTTGCCTCGCGCGCTCGCCGTGGAGGACGCGAACGCCGCGCATTGGCGGGATGCATCGAAAGCGTCGGTTGTGCCGGGGCGCGGTTACGACAACCTGCTGATCCTGATCGAACTCAAAGGCGGCAACGACGGTTTGAACACAGTGATCCCGTTCGCCGATCCCGCGTACTACGCGCTGCGCAAAAACATCGGCATCAAACGCGAACAGATGATCCACCTCGACGAGCGCACCACGCTGCATCCAGCGTTGCAGCCGTTGATGCCGCTGTGGCGCAGCCGGCAACTCGCGATCGTGCAGGGTGTCGGCTACGCGCAGCCGAACCTGTCGCATTTCCGGTCGATCGAGATCTGGGATACCGCGTCACGCTCCGATCAGTATCTGCGCGACGGCTGGCTCACGCGCGCGTTCGCGATGAAGCCGGTGCCCTTCGATTTCGCGGCCGACGGCGTCGTGATCGGCAGCGCCGAAATGGGGCCGCTCGCAAATGGCGCGCGCGCGATCGCGCTGGTCAATCGCACACAGTTCGTCGGAATCTTGCGACTCGCGACGCCGGTACCTGAGTTGAAGACCGCGTTTCCTGATGGCGCGTTCGGCAGTTCGATCAAAACGGCGATGCAGGTGCTGGCCGCTTCGGACACCCTGAAGATAGCTGCCGCCGGACGCGCGCCAATGGAGCAGTCATCGAGCGGCCGAGGTGTGGTCGTGATCCGGCTAACGATGAACGGTTTCGATACGCACCAGAACCAGCGCGGACAGCACGCCGCGTTGCTTCAACACTTCGCGCAAGGGATGGTGGCGATGCAGGCCGCGCTCGTCGAGTTGGGCCGGTGGAACGATACGCTCGTGATGACGTATGCGGAGTTCGGGCGCCGTCCGCGCGAGAATGAGAGCAACGGCACCGATCACGGCACGGTGGCGCCGCACCTCGTGACGGGTGGTCGCGTGCGGGGCGGTTTGCATGGCGTACCGCCGATGCTTGCGCGGCTCGACGGAAATGGCAACCTGCCGGTCGGCGTGGATTTTCGCCAGATTTATGCGACGGTGCTCGGGCCCTGGTGGGACTTGGACGCGTCGACGATTCTGCGGCAGCGGTTCGAGCCGCTGCCATTGCTGCGGGCGTGAGCGGATGGGTGCGAATCGACGCGCCTCGCTGTCAGGCTACTTCGCGCGCCATGCGATCCATAGCTTGCGGATCGGCGTCAACGCGATGCGTTGATGCAGCACGTGATAACCGTCGCGCTCGATTTCATCAAGCAATGCCAACGCGAGCGCTGCGAGCGCGAGCAGCGTGCGCTGGGCACGCCGCGCGCTCGCGGGCACCGCGGCGAGCGCGCTCTGCACGGCATCGCGCGCGCGATGCGTCTCGAAGCGCATCAGCTCGGTGAACGCGTCGGTGTATTTGCGGTTGATCAGATCGGCGGCGGTGACGTTGTAGCGCTGCATCTCGTCGATCGGCACGTAGATGCGGCCGTGCCGCGCATCGTTGCCGGTTTCGGCGACGAACTGCGCGAGCATCAGCGCCTCGCCGAGCGGAGCCGCCCACGTCGACGCTTGCTCGGCATCGTCGGCCGATCCGGCTGCCGCGGCGCGCGACACCAGCGACGCGAAATTGCCGCCGACCCCGCGCACATAGCGCCGCAGGTTCGGATAGTCGAGATAGCGTGCCTGGTCGAGATCCATCTCGAAGCCCGCGAGCAATTCCTGCAGAGCCGGATACTCGGCCTGCGCGTCGGGCAGATAGGCCGCGAGGGCCTTGGACACCGGATGCGACGGCGAGCCCGCAGCGAGCGCGGCGATTTCTTTCTGCCACCACGCGAGCTTGGTGCGGCCGACCGCGGGATCGCTCGTCTCCTTGACCGTTTCCTCGAACTCGCGACGCAATGCGAAGAGCGCCGTCAACAGCGGCTGACTGGCTGCGCGGGCCTGGCGAAGCGCATAGTAGGTGCTCGATCCAGGGGGCGCCGCTTTCTGCTGGCAATAGTCGTCGAAATTCACGGGATGAGAGTGTGGGGAAGGGCTGGCGAGAAGGGCGCAGGCGTCCGTTGCGGCGCCCGTCTCGACGAGCCGAAAATTGTAGCATCGGCGCCGCGCGCGCAGATACCGACGGGTGCAGACAAGCGCGAATCAATCGGTTAGAATCTCGCGCTTACGCTTTCGGGCACGTGTTTGGCGCGCATGGAAGTGCACAGGACAATCGGGCACGACGCATCGCGGCGTACCCGGCTGCGAGGGTGGCGAAATTGGTAGACGCACCAGGTTTAGGTCCTGACGCCCGCAAGGGTGTAGGGGTTCGAGTCCCCTCCCTCGCACCATTTATTGGTAGTCAAGAAAAACCCCGTCAAGTCTTTGGACCGACGGGGTTTTTTCTTTGCTGCACGGTCTCTGCAAGGCCGCAGGGTTGCCCGGCGGCCTGTCATTGCGGCCGCGCGACTTAGGCGCCCGGCGTTCCCGGCGCTTGCTGCGAACCCGGCAACTCCGCTTGCGCGGCACCTTCGAGGAAGCGGCGCGTCGACTCGAACGCCTGCAGCATCTGGTCCGGCCATGGCGTTTGCAGCATCACGGCCTGATGATTTTCAAATGCCGACGACAGAAGTTTCGCCAGTTCCGGCGAACGAAGATGACGCAGCACGACGCTGACCGCGATTGCGGTTGCCTGGCTCGCGCCGGCGGTCTGAAGTTCCGACGCGGTGAGTGCCGCGACCTGTTTGTTGATGTCCACTGAAACGTCCCTGGATGAAAAAGAGGGTGAAGGCACGTTGGCCAATGCTCAATTTTGACACGCGCCGCCCAATGCCGTGAAACGGCGCTCTTCAAATGTGGCCGGTGCGCCGCGGGTGATCACTCCCGCGCGTTCATCGCGCGAATTACCTTGTCGAGCGCCGCGCCGAACGCGGCCCTTTCTTCTTCGTCGAGACAGTCGAACATATCGCCGTTCCACTTGCGCGCGATCGGCATCACCTTGCGATACAGCGCGCGGCCTTCCTGCGTCAGCGAGACCAGCACGACGCGGCCGTCCGCGGCGCTCGTCTCGCGTTGCACGAGTCCCTGCCGGATCAGCGCTTCGGCTGCGCGACTCGCCTGGCTTTTGTCCAGATTGGCATGACGTGCCAGTTCCATGATCGAGAATGGTCCGAACGATCCCACCGACGCAATCACACGCGCTTCAGGCAGCGTTACGTCGAGCTTCGCCGCGTAGCGCGCGCTGATGCCGCGCTCGGCCAGTTTGTTTAGAACATGCAGACGATACGTGAGGAGTTGCTCGAGCCCGGCTTTGGCGGAGTCCTTCATGGTCACCCCGTGATGTGTGGAACGGTCGTGGCGCTGTGATTGTTGCGGCAACCGTTTCGCGGGTCAACGCACGCCGTATTTCAGCCGCGTCAACTGCTCGGCCTCGTTGGCGAGCAGGCGCGCTGCGTCGCGAATCGCGACGTCGAGCGTGATCGGCCCGGGCGCCGGCGAAAAGCAGCCGCTGAAGTGTTCGGCGAGGCGTGGCAGCGCGGCGGGGTCGACTGCGCCCGACAGCAGCGTGGCCGGCACGCCCGCGGCTCGCGCATGCGCGCACGCGATGAACGGCGCCTTGCCATGCAGCGTCTGTACGTCGGAGCGGCCTTCGCCGGTGATCAGCCAGTCGGCGCCGGCGAGCGCCGCGTCGAGGCCGATTTGCCGCGCGACGGTCTCCGCGCCCGGCTCAAACTGCGCGCCGAGCATATGCAACGCGAAGCCGAGACCGCCTGCCGCGCCCGCGCCCGGCAGGTTGCGCGCGCTGTGGCCGAGCGCGGCTTCGAGCAGATCGGCGAAGCGCGCGAGCGCCGCGTCGATCGGTGCGACCTGTTCGGGCTTCACGCCTTTTTGCGGTCCGAAGATCGCGGTCGCGCCGTGCTCGCCGGTCAGCGGATTGTCGACGTCCGACATACCCACGAACTGCGTGTCGGCAAGCCGCGCGTCGAGTAGCGACGCATCGACCCGCGCCACGCGTGCAAGCTGCTCGGGCGTGCCTTCGAGCGCGTTGCCTTGCGCGTCGAACAGTTGCAGGCCGAGGCCGGTCAGCAAGCCGGCGCCGCCGTCGTTCGTGCTGCTGCCGCCGAGCGCGACGAAAAAGCGCCGCACGCCGGCGTCGAGCAACGCGCGAATCGCTTCACCCATGCCACGCGTGCTGCGCGCCTCGACCGGCACGCCCATGCCGACTGGGTCCGTAATGCCGACGATTTCCGCCGTTTCGATGATTGCGCTGCCATCCGCGAGCAGGCCTGTGAGCGCCGCGCGCGTCGGGCCGGCCGCGCCGCGCACACTAAGCGTGCGGCGCTCGCCGCCGCTCGTGAGCATGGCGTCGAGCGTGCCTTCGCCGCCGTCGGCCATCGGACAAATGCGCACGCTTGCGTCGGGGCGTGCACGCTGTATGCCGGCTGCGATCGCCTGCGCGACCTCTTCCGCGCTGAGCGAGCCTTTGAATGAATCGGGAGCGATGACGACGACAGGCGAGGGCGACGAATTCGGCATGGTGTCTCTGAGAGGTTTGAGTCGTTGTAAGCGGTTGCTGGCGCCGATGAAGCGACCGGCTGCTGGTGACCGGCGGTGGTGGCCCGACCGAGTGCGTTAGCTTATCAGCATGGGGGCGTCGGCTGAATATGTCGAAAGGCATAGGCGGGATCGCTGCAAACCGGATAGCGACGCCAGAGACAAACCACGCTTGCTGTGCCAAAACAACCCGAAAATGCCCCGCAAAACGCGCAGAATGAAGGGAAAACTCGATGCATTCATCGAATCCCGGCTTGGCGCGCAAATAGTTTGCTAAAATATTCGGCTCTTTGGACTCAACCGTGCTGCCGGCGGCCTGCAAGCCCGCGGCGCAGGTGCGCGATCGATGCAATCGGCGCAAATCGATGCGAAGCGACATCGACGGGCAGCACGGAGAAGATAACTGATTCGCTCGAATAATTTTAGGACGATTGAAGCCATGGCTAACGTTGTTGAAAACCTCGGCAAGCTCGAACGCCGCGTGACGATTTCCCTGCCGAAGGATGCCGTGCAGAAGGAAGTGGATTCGCGTATCCGTCAACTCGCGAAGAACGTGCGCATGCCGGGTTTCCGCCCGGGCAAAGTGCCGCTCAAGATGGTCACGCAACAGTATTCGGGCCAGGTGGAAGCCGAAGTGCTGAGCGACAAGGTCGGCAAGGAATTCTTCGACATCAGCCGCGCCGAGAACCTGCGTGTCGCGGGTCAGCCGAGCTTCGCGCCGAAGACCGACGCCGCTGAAGGCAGCTACGCGTTCGACGCGACCTTCGAGGTGTACCCGGAAGTGAAGCTGGGCGACGTCGCCACGGCTGAAATCGAGCGCACCACGACCACCATCAGCGAAGCGGAGATCGACCGCACGCTGGACATCCTGCGCAAGCAGCGCGTGCACTTCCACGCTCGCGGCGAAGCCGGCGAGCACGGCGACGGCGGCGCTGACGCGTCGGCCAAAGAAGGCGACCGCGTGACGGTCGACTTCGTCGGCAAGATCGACGGTGAAGCGTTCCAGGGCGGTAGCGCCGAAGACTTCGGCTTCATCCTCGGCGAAGGCCGCATGCTGCCGGAATTCGAAAAAGCGGCGCTCGGCCTGAAGGTCGGCGAAGCGAAGGAATTCGACCTGAAGTTCCCGGACGACTACCACGGCAAGGAAGTGGCGGGCAAGACGGCGCAATTCACGATCACGATGAAGAAGATCGAATGGCCGCATCTGCCGGAAGTCGATGGCGAATTCGCGAAATCGCTCGGTATCCAGGACGGCGATCTGACCAAGATGCGCGCCGAAATCAAGGACAACCTCGAGCGCGAAGCGAAGCGCCGCACGCAAGCCATCGTCAAGAATCAGGTGATGGACGCGCTGCTGAAGATCTCGGAACTCGACGTGCCGAACGCGCTGATCGAACAGGATCAGGAACGCCTCGTCGCTATGGCTCGCCAGGATCTGGAGCAGCGTGGCGTGCCGAACGCGAAGGACGCGCCGATCCCGGCTGCGATGTTCAAGGAACAGGCCGAGCGCCGCGTCAAGCTGGGTCTCGTGTTGGCCGAGCTCGTCAAGGCGAACGGGCTCCAGGCGAAGCCGGAGCAGATCCGTGCCGAAGTCGACGAATTCGCGAAAAGCTACGAAGACCCGAAGGAAGTCGTCCGCTGGTATTATTCGAACCAGCAACGTCTTGCTGAAATGGAAGCGTACGTCGTTGAAGCCAACGTCGTCGACTTCGTCCTCAGCAAGGCCAAGGTGACGGACAAGGAAGTGAGCTTCGAGGAACTGGCAAGCGCAACGGCGCAAGCGTAAGCGTCGCTGCAACGGCGTGCCGGCTGTCGGAGCGACCGACGGCCCGCACGCCGTTTTTTTGCGCCGCGAGAGTGTGTGACGTACCGGATCCCGGTCCTGGGTGCACACAAAGACGGCACTTGAATACGGGCTCGTCGCACCAACCTGTGTCTAGCAGCTAATATTCAGAATATTTCCAGACAAGGATCCATTGCATGACCTTTCGCGCCCAAATGCTGGACACGTTGACCTCCCAGTCGTCCCGGGATCTCGAAGCGCAGGCACTCGGTCTGGTGCCGATCGTCGTGGAAACGAGCGGCCGGGGCGAGCGTTCGTATGATATTTATTCGCGGCTGCTGAAGGAACGCATTGTGTTCCTCGTGGGCGAAGTGAACGACCAGACAGCCAACCTGGTGGTTGCGCAGATGCTGTTTCTCGAAAGCGAGAATCCGGACAAGGACATCTACTTCTACATCAACAGCCCGGGCGGCTCCGTGTCTGCCGGTATGGCGATCTACGATACGATGCAGTTCATCAAGCCGGACGTTTCGACCCTTTGCATGGGGCTCGCGGCAAGCATGGGGGCGTTTCTGCTCGCGGCCGGCGCGAAGGGCAAGCGTTTCGCGCTGCCGAATTCGCGCGTGATGATTCACCAGCCGCTCGGCGGCGCGCGCGGTCAGGCATCGGACATCGAAATCCAGGCGCGCGAAATCCTGTACCTGAAGGATCGACTGAATCATCTGCTCGCACACCACACGGGTCAGCCCGTCGAGCGCATCGCGCGTGACACCGACCGCGACAATTTCATGTCCGGCGATGACGCGCAGGCGTACGGCCTTGTTGACCAAGTGGCGCACAAGCGTCCTTGATCTGGTACGGTTTTGCCACGCTGTTTTGCCGACTGTTGCGGCAAAACCGTCATCGGGCCGGTGGTGAATGTTCAACTTCCGTCCGGGCGTCTGCGGCAAGCGCCGTTATCCTGCTCACTAGCTCTGCCGCGCCCAAACTGCGTGGTGGGGGCAAACGGCGTATTATGTAATCCGGTGTCCGGAGGCTCACACATCTATGGCGGACAAGAAAGGTTCTAACAGCGAAAAGCTGTTGTATTGCTCGTTTTGCGGCAAGAGCCAGCATGAGGTCAAGAAACTGATTGCTGGCCCGTCGGTATTCATCTGCGATGAATGTATCGATCTATGCAACGAAATCATTCGTGACGAGGCTGCAGGCGCGGGCATCGAGGCGGGCTTGTCCAAGTCCGACCTGCCGACTCCGCAGGAAATCCGCGAAATTCTCGACCAGTACGTGATCGGTCAGGAACGCGCGAAGAAAATCCTCGCGGTCGCGGTCTACAACCACTACAAGCGTCTCAAGCATCTCGACAAGAAGGACGAAATCGAGCTGTCGAAGAGCAACATCCTGCTGATCGGCCCGACCGGCTCCGGCAAGACGCTGCTCGCGCAGACGCTCGCGCGCCTTCTGAACGTGCCGTTCGTGATCGCCGACGCGACCACGCTGACGGAAGCCGGCTACGTCGGTGAAGACGTCGAGAACATCATCCAGAAGCTGCTGCAGAATTGTAATTACGAGGTGGACAAGGCCCAGCGCGGCATTGTCTACATCGACGAGATCGACAAGATCAGCCGCAAGTCCGACAACCCGTCCATCACGCGCGACGTGTCGGGCGAGGGCGTGCAGCAGGCTCTGCTGAAGCTGGTCGAAGGCACGATGGCGTCGGTGCCGCCGCAAGGTGGCCGTAAGCATCCGAACCAGGACTTCATCCAGGTCGATACGACCAACATCCTGTTCATCTGCGGCGGCGCGTTCGACGGCCTGGAAAAGGTCATCGTCGACCGTACCGAGAAGACTGGCATCGGTTTTGGCGCCAGCGTGAAGAGCAAACAGGACCGCGATGCCGGTGAAGTGCTGCGCGAAGTGGAACCGGAAGATCTGATCAAGTTCGGCCTGATTCCAGAACTGATCGGCCGTCTGCCGGTGGTTGCCACGCTCGGCAAGCTCGACGAAGCGGCGCTGATGAAGATTCTCGTCGAACCGAAGAATGCGCTGGTCAAGCAGTATCACAAGCTCTTCAGCATGGAGCGCGTCGAACTGGAAATTCGTCCGGCCGCGCTGCAGGCCGTGGCGCGCAAGGCGATCCGCCGCAAGACCGGGGCGCGGGGCCTGCGTTCGATTCTGGAACAGGCGTTGCTCGACGTGATGTACGACCTTCCGCAAATGAAAGGTGTCAGCAAGGTCATCATCGACGACAACGTTATCGACGGCGACGGCAAACCGCTGCTGATCTACGAAGACGCGCCGAAGGTCGCGGGTTCGAACTGATCGGCTTTCGAGTTCTGCAAAAAAGCCGTTCATGGCGACGTGAACGGCTTTTTCGTTTATCGTGTGGTCAGGCTGGTTGTTCTCAACTATGGAGTCACTGAACCTTCGGAGTCACTGAACTTTTCCCACACGCGGAGGCTTGCATTATTTTCTGCTGGCCTCACCTATCGAACGAACTGATTCCACTCATGGGGAAATGAAATGTCAGGAACCCAACTCCTCCCGCCGGAACGCATTACGCTGCCGCTGCTCCCGCTGCGCGACGTAGTCGTTTTCCCGCACATGGTGATTCCGCTCTTCGTAGGCCGCCCGAAGTCGATCAAGGCTCTCGAAGCAGCGATGGAAGGCGGCAAGCACATCATGCTCGTCGCCCAGAAAACGGCTGCGAAAGATGAGCCGACCGAAAAGGACATGTACGAAGTAGGGTGTATCGCCAACATCCTGCAGATGCTGAAACTGCCCGACGGTACCGTGAAGGTGCTCGTCGAAGGCTTGCAGCGCGCGAAGACGCTTTCCATCGAAGAACAGGAAACGCAGTTCTCGTGCGAAGTCATGCCGCTCGAACCCGACCATGCCGACAGCGCTGAAACCGAAGCGCTGCGTCGCGCGATCGTGTCGCAGTTCGACCAGTATGTGAAGCTGAACAAGAAGATCCCGCCGGAGATCCTGACCTCCTTGTCGGGTATCGACGAAGCCGGGCGTCTCGCGGACACGATTGCCGCGCATCTGCCGCTCAAGCTCGACCAGAAGCAGCACATCCTCGAGATGTTCCCGGTGATCGAGCGGCTCGAGCATCTGCTCGCGCAACTCGAAGCCGAGATCGACATCCTGCAGGTCGAAAAGCGTATCCGTGGGCGCGTGAAGCGTCAGATGGAGAAGAGCCAGCGCGAGTACTACCTGAACGAACAGGTCAAGGCGATCCAGAAGGAACTCGGCGAAGGCGAAGAAGGTGCGGATCTCGAGGAGCTCGAGAAGCGCATCACGGCTGCCCGCATGCCGAAGGAAGCGAAGAAGAAGGCCGACGCCGAGCTGAAGAAGCTCAAGCTGATGTCGCCGATGTCGGCGGAAGCGACGGTCGTGCGCAACTACATCGACACGCTGATCGGCTTGCCGTGGCGCAAGAAGAGCAAGGTCAACAACGACCTGTCGAATGCGGAACGCGTGCTCGACGAAGACCACTTCGGTCTCGAGAAGGTGAAGGAACGCATCCTCGAGTACCTCGCGGTCCAGCAACGTGTCGACAAGGTCAAGGCGCCGATCCTGTGCCTCGTTGGGCCTCCGGGTGTCGGTAAGACCTCGCTCGGCCAGTCGATCGCGCGCGCGACGAACCGCAAGTTCGTGCGCATGGCATTGGGCGGCGTGCGTGACGAAGCCGAGATTCGCGGCCACCGTCGTACGTACATCGGTTCGATGCCGGGCAAGATCCTGCAGAGCCTGACCAAGGTCGGCGTGCGCAATCCGCTCTTCCTGCTCGACGAAGTCGACAAGATGGGCCAGGATTTCCGCGGCGATCCGTCGTCGGCGCTGCTCGAAGTGCTCGATCCGGAACAGAACCATACGTTTGCCGATCACTACGTAGAGGTCGATTTCGATCTGTCGGACGTGATGTTCGTCGCGACGTCGAACTCGCTGAACATTCCGCCGCCGCTGCTCGACCGGATGGAAGTGATTCGTCTGTCCGGCTATACGGAAGACGAGAAGGTCAGCATCGCGCAGCGTTATCTGTTGCCGAAGCAGAAGAAGAACAACGGCCTCAAGGATGGCGAGGTCGATGTGACCGAATCCGCGATCCGCGACATCATTCGCTACTACACGCGTGAAGCGGGCGTGCGTTCGCTCGAGCGTGAAGTGTCGAAGATTTGCCGCAAGGTCGTGAAGATGCTTCTGCTGAAGAAGGCGGAAGGCGCGGTGAAGGTCGACGGTAGCAATCTCGACACGTTCCTCGGCGTGCGCAAGTATGACTTCGGTCTGGCCGCAAAGGAAAATCAGGTGGGCCAGGTCACGGGTCTCGCGTGGACGGAAGTGGGCGGCGATCTGCTGACCATCGAAGCCGCAGTGATGCCGGGCAAGGGCAATGTGATCCGCACGGGTTCGCTCGGCGACGTGATGAAGGAATCCGTCGAAGCGGCGCGCTCGGTCGTGCGTTCGCGTTCACGTCGTCTTGGCATCAAGGACGAAGCGTTCGACAAGCAGGATATTCACATCCACGTGCCGGAAGGCGCGACGCCGAAAGATGGTCCTTCGGCTGGTATCGCGATGACGACCGCGCTGGTGTCGGTGTTGACCGGTATTCCGGTGCGCGCCGATGTCGCGATGACGGGCGAAATCACGTTGCGTGGCGAAGTCCTGCCGATCGGCGGGCTGAAGGAGAAACTGCTCGCGGCGCATCGCGGTGGTATCAAGCTGGTGCTGATTCCGGAAGAAAACGTCAAGGACTTGACGGAGATTCCGGACAACGTAAAGAACGCGATCGAAATCGTGCCGGTCCGCTGGATCGACAAGGTGCTCGAACTTGCGCTCGAACGCGTGCCGCAGGCGTTGCCGGAAGAAGAACCGAAGCCTTCGGCGCCGGTTGGTGCCGAGCCGGGCAAGGATGCCGCGACTGACGTCGTCAAGCACTAAGGTCCGAAGCGCATCCGAATGCGCTGACGTCAAAGCATCCAGCAGCGCCGTTGCTCGCTGAAGCAGAAAACCCGCGGTCAAGGCCGCGGGTTTTTTATTGCCCGCACGACCTTGGCGCGGTGTCGCATCACCAGACTGTCCGCTGCAACATACTTTGATGAAAGCGCCCCTCTAAAATCACGTCGATCAGGCTCAACCCGGTTGACACAAGGGTTTCGGCCGCTTCTAATGGGGCGGCCTGGCGTTAGCGCCGGCCGCGTGGCGGGAGGTGCTGGAAAGCACTGTCACGATTGCCAATAAACATTCACGGGGGTTTTGAATGAACAAGACGGAATTGATCGATCACATCGCACAGCAAGCCGACATTTCGAAGGCTGCGGCCGGCCGTGCGCTCGATGCAGTCATCGCGGGCGTCAAAAGCACGTTGAAGAAGGGCGGATCGGTCACGCTGGTCGGCTTTGGCACGTTCGCGGTCGGCAAGCGCACCGCGCGCACCGGGCGCAATCCGCGCACGGGCGCCGCGATCAAAATCAAGGCAGCAAAAGTTCCTAAATTTAGGCCTGGCAAAGCGCTGAAGGATGCGCTAAACTAACGGGCTTGCTGCTTGAGGAATTGCTTGACCCGGTTGCATCGTCGATTCATCGGGTGAGCGGCTGCAAGGCAGAAAACACATCAAGCACTGAATCACGAAACGGGTGCTTAGCTCAGTTGGTAGAGCGGCGCCCTTACAAGGCGTAGGTCGGGAGTTCGAGCCTCTCAGCACCCACCAGTTTCAGATTCGGCGGCAGTGTTTTCAGTAGCAAGAGCGCAGTAAAAGGAGTGGTAGTTCAGTCGGTTAGAATACCGGCCTGTCACGCCGGGGGTCGCGGGTTCGAGTCCCGTCCACTCCGCCAGTATCCACGAAAGGCGAACTCCGGTTCGCCTTTTTTGTTGCCCGCTGAGGTAAGATCGGGCGTTCTGTTTTTGGCATCCCTCACGCATGCTCGATTTTTTCCGCAATCACCAACGCCTGATGATGTTCATGCTCATCCTCGTCATTTTGCCGGGGTTGGGTTTTGTGGGTATTCAGGGCTTCCGCGGCTTCTTTGACGAAAGCGCAAACGTCGCGAGCGTCAACGGTCACAAGATCACCCGCGTCGAATACGACGACGCGATGCGCCAGCAGATCGACCGGGGGCGTCAGATGCTCGGTGCACAGTTCGACATGAAGTCGTTCGACACACCGGAGCGCCGCCGCCAGATGCTCGACGGCATGATCGAGCAGCGTGTGCTCGCCGACGAAACGCAGCGTCTGCATCTGACCGCATCGGACGACGCGGTGCGCCGTGCGCTGCTGTCCGATCCGGTGATTTCGTCGCTGAAAAATCCCGACGGTTCGATCGACCTCGAGCGCTACAAGCAGTTGCTCGCGATGCAGGGCATGACGCCCGATCAGTACGACGAGCGCATGCGCTACAACCTCGCGATGCAACAGCTGCCCGCGAGCATCGCGGCGAGCGCGTTCACGTCGAAGACGCTTGCGCAGCACCTGACCGAGCTGGCCCAGCAGCAGCGTGAAGTGCAGGGCATCGCGTTCCATCCGCACGATTACGAAGCGAAGATCCAGCCGACCGATGCGCAACTGCAAACGTATTACGACGCGCATCGCAACGACTTCGCGACGCCCGCTACCGCGACGATCCAGTATCTGGTGATGTCGCCGGCCACGCTGGGCGCATCGGTGCAGCCGAGCGACGCAGACCTGAAGAAATACTACGACGACAACATCGCCCACTTCCGCACCGAAGGCGAAGTGCGCGCGAGCCACATCCTGATCGCGGCACCGAAGGACGCGAGCGCGGCCGACAAGGCCAAGGCGAAGCAGAAAGCCGAGGAGTTGCTCGCGCAGCTCAAGGCGCATCCAGACCAGTTCGCGCAGATCGCGCAGCAGAGCTCGCAGGACCCGGGTTCGGCATCGAAGGGCGGCGATCTCGGTTACTTCGGCCGCGGCATGATCGCGGGCGGCCAGGCGTTCGACGACGCGGTGTTCGCGCTGAAGAAGGACGAAATCAGTGGCCTCGTGCAGACGGACTTCGGCTTCCACATCATCAAGGTCACTGATGTAAAGCCGGCGGTCACGAAGTCGTTCGACGAAGTGAAAGACCAGATCACCAGGGAGCTGAAGACGCAACTGGCGAGCAAGGCGTTCACCGACGGCTCGGAAGGCTTCACGTCGCTGGTCTATGAAAAGGCCAAGAGCCTGCAGCCGGCCGCGGACAAGTTCAAGCTGCAGATCCAGACCGCGACGGTCACGCCACAGCCGGATGCGAAGCTGCCGCCCGACAGCCCGCTGAACAATCCGAAGTTCCTCGCAGCCGTATTCGCGAACGACTCGGTATCGGCGCACAACAACACGCAGGCCATCGACGTCGGCAACAACACGCTGATCGCCGCGCGCGTGACGGATTACAAGGCCGCCGCCGTGCCCGCCTTCGACGCGGTGAAGGACTCGGTACGTCAGAAGGTCATCGCCGAGCAGGCGAACGAAGCGGCGCACAAGGACGGCGCTGCGAAGCTGGCCGAGTTCGAGAAATCGAAGGCGACCGCCGGTTTCTCGTCGCCGCTGAAGGTATCGCGCAATGACGCGCAGGGCGTGCCGCCTGCCGCACTGAGCGCGATCTACAAGGTCGATGCGCAAAAGTTGCCGGCCTACGTCGGTGTCGATCTCGGCGATGACGGCTATGCGATCTATCGCGTGAACCAGATCGTGCCGCCCGCGGCCACCGACACGCAGCATCTCGCCGTCGCGCAGCAGCAGATTGCGCAGGTGGACGCGCAGTCGCAGGCCGAGGCCTATCTGAAGGCGCTGCGCGAGCGCTCGAAGGTGCAGTTCTACGGCACGCTCGACAGCGCCGCGCAGACGGCCGACCAGTAAGCCGCCGCAGTAAGCCGCCGCAGTAAGCCGCCGCAGTAAGCCGCCGCAGTAAGCCGCAGTAGGCATTACCTGCCGGTCAAAGGAAAAGCCCCGCAAATGCGGGGCTTTTTCTATCTACGCCCAGCACGACCGTTTCACAGACAGCCGCTGATCGCGCCAGTAGCATTGCTTGCGCCGGCGCCGCCTGCGCGGAAGCCGACCCACGTACCCTTGCCGCTATACGACGGACGGACCACCGCTGCCGCGCCGTTGGGCGGTTGCTGGCCCGGGACGTAGACGTCCATGGCCTGATCGTTGGCCAGGATGCTTTGCGAAACGACCTGCTGTTGTGAGCTATCCGCCCATTTCTGCGCGATGCAGGTTGCGACGGCGCGAGGCGGCTGCTGGCTTTGACCCACCGACTGAACCCCGGCCGGCGGTTGAGCCGCGCAGGCCGAGATGGCAACAGTCAAAGCGATTAACGGTAAGTATTTCAACGTTATCTCCTCAGGAGTCGCTCAAGATTGAGCCGGGTGATACGGAACGCCCCATGCGTCAAACGGCTCGGCGATCCGTGCTCCCCAGGTTCCGGAAACAAGTCGTTGGCAGGTGTTTCAGTGCGGCGAACTTGTGCGAAGGAGTGGCTTGACAGCGGGCCACACGTTGTTGAGTAGCAGTGGCTGTGCCTGCTGCGTCGGGTGGATCTGATCGGCCTGGAACATATCCGGTTTATCCGCGATGCCGGCGAGCAAAAAAGGCACGAGCGGCAGATGGAATTCCTTCGACAGCTGGCCGTAGAGACCGTGGAACTTTTGCGTATAGTCGGGGCCGTAATTGGGCGGCACGTACATGCCGACGAGCACGACCTTCGCGTGGCCTTGCTGCGCCTGTTCGATGATCGTGCGCAGGTTGGCCTCGGTCGTCGAGAGGGGCACGCCGCGCAACGCGTCGTTGGCGCCCAGCTCGACGATCACGATGCTCGGCTTGAGCCGTTCCATCAGCGCGGGCAGACGCGCGCGCCCGCCGCTCGTCGTGTCGCCGCTGATGCTCGCATTGGCGACGCTATAATCGATGCACTCTTCGGCCAGACGCTGACGCATCAACGCGACCCAGCCCGTATCGCGGGGCAGCCCGTACTCGGCGGAGATGCTGTCGCCGAGCACGACGATCACCGGCTTCGCGGGTTCGGGCGCATTCGCCGCATGAGCCTGCAACGGTAACCAAACCAGCGCGGCGGCCATCATGGTCGCGCCGAATGCCGCAGTCAGCGCCGCGGCGCGAGCGGCGATGGCGCGCACTTTCAACCTACGCTTCACCATGCCAAACAGAACTGATCCAGTCATTGAAGTGCGGGGTTTGTGCAAGAGGGTTAAGGATGCGACGGGCGAACTCACGATTCTCGATGACATCGATCTTGCCATCGATGCCGGCAGCAGCGTCGCGATCGTCGGTGCATCCGGATCGGGCAAGTCTACGCTGCTCGGGCTGCTCGCGGGATTGGACAGCGCGAGCGCGGGCTCGGTTCGGCTGCTCGGCCGCGAACTCGGCGAGCTCGACGAAGACGGGCGCGCCGCATTGCGCAGCGGCGCGGTCGGCTTCGTGTTCCAGTCGTTTCAATTGATGCCGCATCTGACCGCGCTCGAAAACGTCACGTTGCCGCTCGAACTGCAAGGCGGCATCGGCACACGCGAGGCCTCGGCGCGCGCGCGTGAACTGCTCGAACAGGTAGGGCTCGGGCAGCGCACCGGTCATTATCCGAAGCTGCTGTCGGGCGGCGAGCAGCAGCGCGTTGCGCTCGCTCGCGCGTTCGTCACCCGCCCGAAGATCCTGTTTGCCGACGAACCCACCGGCAGTCTCGACGCGGCCACCGGCCACGCGGTCATCGATCTGATGTTCGAGATGAATCGCGCGCACGGCGCGACGCTCGTGCTCGTGACGCATGACATCGAACTCGCGCGGCGTTGCGACACCACGGTGACGATCGAAGCGGGGCGGCTCGCGTAATGATCTGCGCGGATCGCGGGCTCGCGCTCGCTGACCGCCGCACCGATGTAGTCGTCGAAGCAAAAACAAAGCGGGCCGTAGCCCGCTTTGTTTTGTCCAGGGCGCACTATCGCGCACTTCAAACTTCCACTCAGCGCTTCAACGCAGCCCGCGCCCGCGCGATCAACGCCGACGTCGACGAGTCATGCTTCTTCACGTCGGCACTCGCCGCGCCCAGATCGGCTTCGACCACCTTGCCGAGGATCTTGCCGAGCTCGACGCCCCACTGATCGAACGGGTTGATGTTCCACACCGACGCCTGCACCAGCACCTTGTGTTCATAAAGCGCGATCAGCGCGCCGAGCGTGCGCGCGCTCAACGCGTCGAGCAGCAGCGTCGCGGTCGGGCGATTGCCGGGGAACGTCAGGTGTGGCGCGAGTTCCGGCTTGTCGGGGCCGGCAACCTTCTTTGCTTCCTCGAGCGTGCGACCCAGCATCAGCGCTTCGCTTTGCGCGAAGCAGTTCGCGAGCAACTTCGGATGATGGCTCGCGAGCGGATGCTCGGGCGTCAGCACCGCGATGAAATCGATCGGCACGATCGTCGGGCCCTGGTGCAGCATCTGGAAAAACGCGTGCTGACCGTTCGTGCCGGGCTCGCCCCAAGTGACCGCGGAAGTCGCATAGTCGACAAATGCGCCGTCGAGACGCGCGGACTTGCCGTTGCTCTCCATTTCAAGCTGCTGCAGATACGAGGGCAGGAAATGCAGCGCCTGCGAATACGGCGCGACCAGATAGCTCTGCGAGCCGAAGAAGTTGCGATACCAGATGCCGATCATGCCGAGCAGCACCGGCAGGTTCTTTTCGAGCGGCGCGGTGCGAAAGTGCTGGTCCATCTCGTTGGCGCCGGCGAGCAGTTCGTCGAACTGTTGCGGGCCGACCGCGATCATGATCGACAGACCGACGGCCGACCACAGCGAGTACCGTCCGCCGACCCAGTCCCACATCGAGAACACGTTCTCTTTCGCGATGCCGAACTTGACGACTTCGGCCGTATTCGCCGACACGCCGACGAAGTGCTTCGCGAGCGCGCTTTCCGGGCAGCCTTTCTGGATGAAAAAGTCGCGCAGCGAGCGCGCATTGGTCATCGTTTCCAGCGTCGTGAAGGTCTTCGACACGATGATCGCGAGCGTCTCCTCGGGATCGATCTGCTGCATCACGTTGTACAGATCGGCGCCGTCGACGTTCGACACGAAGTGCGTCGAGATCTCGGGCGTCGCCAGATGATGCAGCGCGTGCACGACCATCTTCGGCCCGAGATCCGAGCCGCCGATGCCGATGTTCACGACATGACGAATGCGCTTGCCGGTGTAGCCGGTCCACGCGCCGCTGCGAACCTGTTCGGCGAACGCGGCCATTTTCTTGCGCTCGGCCTGCACGTCGGCGAAGAACGGCGCCTTCGGGTCGGTTGCGCGCAATGCCGTGTGAAGCGCGGCGCGGCCTTCGGTCGGGTTGACGACTTCGCCCGCGAACATCACGTCGCGGCGCTTTTCGACGCCGGCTTCGCGCGCGAGTTGCACGAGCAGTTGCAGGGTTTCGTCGGTGATGCGGTGCTTCGAGAAATCGGCTGCGAGACCGCCGCCCGCGAACGTGAAGCGTTCGGCGCGGGTGGGAGCGGGATCGTTCTCGGGGGCGAACCAGTCGCGCAGATGCGCATCGCGAATCGTGTCGTAATGCGTCTGCAGCGAGGACCAGGAGGGGAGCGAGTTCTGGGTCATAGCGTCCGTCTAACCAAGGGGCACGAAGGAAGGCGCGCGCATGAAGCGCGGCCGAGAATGATGCGGCGATTCAGTCAGAGCGATGCCACGCGGGCCGGTTCGCGAGCGGGTGCCGACGATACTTCGCGAAAAGGGTGAGCTTCGCCAAAACGCGAGGCGGCGCACGCGCCCGCTGGAGTATCGCCGCGACCCGCGACATCGATCCGACGCGCGGCGCAGGCAATCAGTATAGCGGGGATGCGTGGCGGGCAGCAGTGCGTTGCGCGCGCTCGCAATGATTGGGATGGCGATGTTTCACCGGTGTGAAAGAGCGAGGCGAGCAAGCCGCGCGACACGCCCGTCAGGCAGGGGTCGCCGAATAGAACAGCCGGTTCAGCAAGGTACGCACCATCGGTGCCAGCTCGCCGGCCGTCAATCCCGCGGGACCTTGGCCCTGCGCGGTCAGTGTATCGGCCGCGAGACCGTGCAGATAGACGCCCGCGAGCGCCGCCTCGAAGCGCGGCAGGTGCTGCGCGAGCAGCGCGCCGATGATGCCGCCGAGCACGTCGCCGGTGCCGCCCGTCGCGAGCGCGGCGTTGCCGGTTGGGTTCAGCGCGAGGCGACCGTCGGGCGCGGCAATGATCGTGCCGACGCCCTTCAGCACGACGACGCTCGCGAAACGCGCCGCGAGCGCACGGGCGGCCGCGAGACGGTCGCGCTGCACGCTCGCCGCATCGCCGCCGAGCAGGCGCGCCGCTTCGAGCGGATGCGGCGTCAGGATGCACGGATCGCCTTGCACGCCGCGCGCGGTGACTTCGGCGGCGAGCGCAGGGTCTTTGGCGATCAGATTCAGCGCGTCGGCATCGAACAGCTTCGGCACGTCGAGCTTCAGCACGTCGTGCAGGACGCGCGTTGCGCGTTCGCCATGCCCCATGCCGCAGCCGACCGCGAGTGCATCCATCGAATCGAGCGGCAGCGTGTCGATCGGATGCAGCATCAGTTCGGGGTGCGGCGGATCGTAGGGCGGGGCGCCTTCGCCGAGCAGCGCGACGTGGACCTTGCCCGCGCCGCTGTAGAGCGCCGCGCGCGCCGCGAGGATCGGCGCGCCGCACATGCCGGTGTCGCCGCCGACCACCGCGAGGCTGCCGAAGGTGCCCTTGTTGGTCGCGAAGTTGCGCGGGGGCATGAACGGGCCGAAGAGGTCGGGGGCGCTGAGCTGGATCGCGGCGCGGGGGGCGCCTGTGGCGGCGTCCTGGCCACCGCCACCGCCGTTGATCCCTGCGGCGAGCCCGATCGGTGCGACCGTCAGCCGCCCGGTGAGGTCGCGGCCCTGCGCGGTGAAAAGCCCAGGTTTCGCGCCGATGAACGTGATCGTGTGGGTCGCATGGACCGCCGCCGCGCCATTGCCGCCGATCACCGCGCCGGTGTCGCTGTCGAGCCCGCTGGGCACATCGAGCGCGAGCACGGCGCCTTGTGTCGCGCGCGTCTTCGTGCGCTGCGACAGCTGCCGCGCGAGCGTTGCGAAGACGCCATCGAGCGGCCGCGCGAGACCGATGCCGAACATTCCGTCGACGAGCCAGCCATAGCCGTCGAGCGAGGCGGGCGGCGCCGCGTCGATCGGCACGCCGGCGGCGCGTGCGGCGTCGAGTGCCCAGCGCGCGTCGGCGGGCTTCACTTCGACCGGCATGCAGACTTCGACGGCGATGCCGGCCTTGTGCAGTTCCGTCGCGACGACCAGCGCGTCGCCGCCGTTGTTGCCGGGACCGGCGACCAGCCATGCGCGCTGCTGCGATTTCGTCACCGACGTGTCCGCGGCGATCCGTTCGAGCAGCCAGCGCGCGGCCGCGTGACCCGCGCGCGCCATCAGCGTGTGCTCGGGCAGGGCCGCGGCGGCCTGGGATTCGGCGATCCGCAAGTCGGTCAGCGTCAGCAGCGGCAGCGCAAGCGGCTGCGGGTCGCTGAGTGGGGCGGTTAGCGGATCGAAAAGGGTGAGCAGCGAGTTTTCGGCGTCTGTCATGGCGAAACCTGGCGGTGCGCCCGCGGCGCGGCGGGCAGACTGGGGAATCGCTATGGTAGTGCCGATAGGCGCGCGGCGTGCGGCTCTTTCGGTGCTGGCGGCGGGAATGGCGCGATGAACGCGGGGTGTCGACAGCGGGCTGTCAGCCCGCCATACCCGCCGGCAAAAGCGCGAAACCTTATTGGAACCGCTCCGGCCGCAACGCCGCGAGCGTGTCTTGCGGCAGCGTCGGCGTCTGTCCCGACATCAGTTCAGTAACGAGCTTGCCCGCGCCGCAGGCGAGGCCCCAGCCCGCGGGCCCATGCCCGACGTTGACGAAAAGCCGCGGATGCAGCGCGTTGCCGATCACCGGCAAGCCGTCCGGCGACAGCAGTTTCACGCCTTCCCACGGCAGCGCCGCCGAAATGCGTGCGGCGCCCGGAATCCAGTCGTGCGTCGCCTGGCCGAGCATCGCGAGCGCCTCCTTGGTCAGCGCTTCGCCGAGTGGCTTGTCGATCTGGCTGGCGCTTTGCAGCACCGCGCCGCCCGCGATCCGCAACCGATGGTTCATGCGGCTGATGCCGATGCGCTTGACCGCATCGACGATCGCGACATGCGGCGCGCATTCCTCGTGCGCGATCGGCGCGACTAGCGAATGCAGCCGCAGCGGATGCAGCGGCAGCTTGAGTCCCGCGCGGTCGAGCAGCGCGAGGCTGCCATAACCGGCCGCGACCACGACCGCGTCGGCTTGGACCACGTCGATTTCGCGCGAGCGGGGCGCGCCGTCGCGCGGCGCCAGTTCGACTGCCGCGCGCTGATTTTCGAGCCGGATGCCGGTCACCTCGCAATTAGGCATGAACTGCACGCCGCCCTGAGTGTCGAGCACCTGTTTGACGAGCTTGGTGAAAAGCGGACAGTTCGCGGTGCGCTCGTGCTCGAACAGCACGCCGCCGGCAAATTCAGGATCGGTGGGCACCGCATGCTCGAACGCCGCGCATTCGGCCGGGCTCATTACATGATGCGGCACCTCGAACTGGCCCAGCAGATCGAGCGCAGCGGCGCTCAGCTCCCATTCGTGCGCGCTGCGCACGAGGTACAAGAGACCGCTCGCCTGTTCGAATTCGAGGCCGAAGCGGGCTTCGACGTCGGCCATCGCCTCGCGCGACGATTCGATCAGCGGCCGCAACAGCGCGTACTGGCGCGCGAACGCTGCGGGTTCCTGCCATGCTCCGAGCTGTTTGCTGAACTGCCGCGCGGCGCCGTTGAAGCCGGTCTTGCTGATCACGCCATTTTTCGCGTTGTAGCGGCTCGCCATGAAGGTCGGGCCGAACCAGACGTCGAGCGGCGTCGGCAGCACGGTGCCGCCTTGTCCGTAAGTGGCGCCTTGGGCGACGGTCGCGTGACGCTCGACGACGCATACCCGGTGGCCGGCCGCGCGCAGGTGATAAGCGGTGGCGACGCCCGCTACCCCGCCGCCAATGACGATGACATCCATGCTCTGATTCGATGTGCCGACGGGCGGCTCGCGCGCGTTCCCGCTGGCTGTGACATGCGGCGCGCCGCCGGGTGAAGCCCGGGCCGCGTGCGCCGATCTGGTGAAACGCGAATGATAGCAGTCAAAGCACCCGCGCGGCGACGCGACGGGCACTCCGGCGGCGCCTCGCGCGGGCAAACGCGGCCCGCCGGCGCCACACCCTGGAGCCCGCTGGAAGCTTGTTCCCGGGGTATAATCTCGGACTTCCTTTCCGCCTCACGTCGCCTGCATGCGCGGCTCTCCGGCATCAATGAGCGACGCAACGTCAAGTCCCATGGCCCACTTCTCGTGTTTCCCCGGCGCTTCGGCCCTTTCCGATTTCCGTCAAACCCGCCTGCTCGACACGCTCACGCGCATCGACCCGAATATCACCGGCGTGCGCGGGCAGTTTCTGCACTTCGTCAATGCCCAGACCGAACTGTCCGCTGAAGACAGCGCGAAGATCGAGGCGCTGATGCACTACGGCGATCCATTCGAAGAAGGCAAGGAACGTGGCGCGGTCGAGACCTTCCTCGTGGTGCCGCGCTTCGGCACCGTATCGCCGTGGGCCAGCAAGGCAACCGACATCGCGCATCATTGCGGGCTCACGCACGTGCGCCGCATCGAGCGCGGCGTCGAATACTCGGTGACGCTGAAAAGCGGCCTGCTCGGCGGCAAGAAGACGCTGTCCGACGAGGCGCGCGCGGCCGTCGCCGCCGCGCTGCACGACCGCATGACCGAGAGCGTCGCGCCGTCGCGCGACCACGCGCTGCATCTGTTCGACGAACTGCCGGCCAAGCCGCTGCAAACCGTCGACGTGCTCGCGAGCGGCCGCGCCGCGCTCGAAACCGCCAATGTGGAACTGGGCCTCGCGCTCGCCGACGACGAAATCGACTACCTGGTCGATGCATTCACGAAACTCGAGCGCAATCCGACCGACGTCGAACTGATGATGTTCGCGCAGGCCAACAGCGAGCACTGCCGCCACAAGATCTTCAACGCGGACTGGACGATCGACGGCGAGAAGCAGGACATGTCGCTGTTCAACATGATCCGCAACACCGAGAAGCTGAACCCGCAGGGCACCATCGTCGCGTATTCGGATAACTCGGCGATCATGGTCGGCGGCATGGCCGAGCGCTGGTTCCCGCGCACGCCAGCCGAACTCGGCGCGAGCGAATTGCCCGAGCACTATGGCCGCAGCGTCGAGCTCACGCACACGCTGATGAAGGTCGAAACGCACAACCACCCGACCGCGATCTCGCCGTTCCCGGGCGCCGCGACCGGCGCGGGCGGCGAAATCCGCGACGAAGGCGCGACCGGCCGCGGCGCGCGTCCGAAGGCGGGTCTCACGGGCTTCACGGTATCGAACCTCGAACTGCCGGACGGCGTCGAGGCGTGGGAAAACGCGCGCGACTCCGCACAGCCGCTCGCGCAGCGCAATCCCGCCGACCAGCACGAAGCGTACGGCCGCCCGGACCGCATCGCGTCGCCGTTGCAGATCATGATCGACGGCCCGCTCGGCGGCGCCGCGTTCAACAACGAATTCGGTCGGCCGAACCTCGGCGGCTACTTCCGCACCTACGAGCAGAATGTCGCGGGCCTCGTGCGCGGCTATCACAAGCCGATCATGATCGCGGGCGGCATCGGCAATATCTCCGACCAGCACACGCACAAGCACGATCTGCCGGAAGGCTCGCTGCTGATACAGATCGGCGGCCCGGGCATGCGCATCGGCATGGGCGGCGGCGCCGCGAGCTCGATGGCGACCGGCACCAACACCGCTGAACTCGACTTCGACTCGGTGCAGCGCGGCAACCCGGAAATCGAGCGGCGCGCGCAGGAAGTGATCAACGCATGCTGGCAGCTCGGCGAGAAGAACCCGATCCTCAGCATTCACGACGTCGGCGCGGGCGGTCTGTCGAACGCGTTCCCCGAAGTGGTGGACGGTGCGGGCAAGGGCGCACGGTTCGAACTGCGCAAGATCCAGCTCGAAGAAAGCGGCCTGTCGCCGCGCGAAATCTGGTCGAACGAAGCGCAGGAGCGCTACGTGCTCGCGATCGCGCCGGCCGATCTGCCGGTGTTCGAGGCGATGTGCAAGCGCGAGCGCTGCCCGTTCGCAGTGATCGGCACGGCCACCGCCGAGCGTCAGTTGAAACTGATCGATTCAGAGCAGAACGAAGCCGCGCACCAGCCGGTCGATATGCCGATGGAAGTGCTGCTCGGCAAGCCGCCGCGTATGCACCGCGACGTGAAGCGCGTCGAGCGCGCGCTCGAACCGGTCGACGTGACCGGCCTCGCGCTGCCAGAGGTCGCGCAGAGCGTGCTGCGTCATCCGACGGTCGCGAGCAAGTCGTTCCTGATCACGATCGGCGACCGCTCGGTCGGCGGCACGACCGCGCGCGACCAGATGGTCGGTCCGTGGCAGGTGCCGGTGGCCGACGTCGCGATCACGACGATGGATTACGCGGGCTTCAGCGGCGAAGCGATGACGATGTCCGAGCGCACGCCGCTCGCCGTCATCAACGCGCCGGCCTCGGGCCGCATGGCGGTCGGCGAGGCGATTACCAACATCGCGGCCGCGCCGATCGCGTCGCTCGACAAGCTGAAGCTGTCGGCCAACTGGATGGCCGCGTGCGGTGCGCCGGGCGAAGACGCGGCGCTCTACGACACGGTCAAGGCGATTGGCATGGAGCTGTGCCCGGCGCTTGGTATCGGCATTCCGGTCGGCAAGGATTCGCTGTCGATGCGCACGCGCTGGGAAGACCGCGGCGTCGCGAAGGAAGTGGTCGCGCCGGTGTCGCTGATCATCTCCGCATTCGCGCCGGTCGAAGACGTGCGCAAGCACCTGACGCCGCAACTGCGGCGCGTGAGCGAAGTCGGCGAGTCGGTGCTGATCGCGATCGACCTCGGTCGCGGCAAGCAGCGTCTGGGCGGCAGCATCCTTGCGCAGGTCACGCAGCAGGTCGGCGACACGGTGCCGGATGTCGACGATCCGGAAGATCTGAAGCGCTTCTTCAACGCGATCCAGGCGCTCAATAGCGACGGCAAGCTGCTCGCATACCACGACCGCTCGGACGGCGGCCTGTGGGCGACGGTCTGCGAAATGGCGTTCGCGGGTCACGCGGGTGTGTCGCTGAACGTCGACATGCTGGTACTCGATGCAAACCACGAATCGGATTACGGCGATGCGAAGGACTGGGCGAAGCAGACCAGCGGCCGCCGCGAAGACCGCACGCTGCGCGCGCTGTTCAACGAAGAGCTCGGCGCCGTCGTGCAGGTGCGCGCGGCCGATCGCGACGCGGTGCTCGCCGCGCTGCGCGAACATGGCCTGTCGGCGTGCTCGCACGTGATCGGCAAGACCAACGAGCGTGATGTCATCGAGATCTATCGCGACGCGAAGAAGGTCTACGAAGCGCCGCGTGCCGAACTGCATCGCACGTGGAGCGAAGTGAGCTGGCGCATCGCGCGTTTGCGCGACAACCCCGCCTGTGCCGACGCCGAATACGATTCGCTGCTCGACGCGGCCGACCCGGGCATCACGCCGGTGCTGAGCTTCGATCCGGCGGAAGACGTCGCCGCGCCGTTCGTTGGCAAGGGCGCGCGTCCGCGCGTCGCGATCCTGCGCGAGCAGGGCGTGAACTCGCATCTGGAGACGGCCTATGCATTCGATCGCGCCGGCTTCGACGCGTACGACGTGCACATGAGCGACCTGCTCGCGGGCCGCGCGAACCTCGCCGATTTCGCGGGTGCGGTGGCCTGCGGCGGTTTCTCGTACGGCGACACGCTGGGTGCCGGCGAAGGCTGGGCGAAGACGATCCGCTTCAACGCGCAACTGGCCGACATGTTCGCCGCGTTCTTCGGTCGTGAAGACACGTTCGCGCTCGGCATCTGCAACGGCTGCCAGATGATGAGCAGCCTCGCGTCGATGATCCCCGGCGCCGAAGCATGGCCGAAGTTCACGCGCAACAAGTCGGAGAAGTTCGAGGCGCGTTTCTCGCTCGTCGAGGTGCAGGCATCGCCGTCGCTGTTCTTTGCGGGCATGGAAGGCTCGCGCATTCCGGTCGCCGTCGCGCACGGCGAAGGCTTCGCGGACTTCTCGCAGCAGGGTGACAAGTCGAAGGTCGCGGTCGCGATGCGCTACGTCGATCACCGTGGTCAGGCGACCGAGCAGTATCCGTTCAACCCGAACGGTTCGCCCGAGGGCATCACGTCCGTCACGACGGCCGACGGCCGCTTCACGGTGCTGATGCCGCACATGGAGCGCGTGCATCGCGCGGTGCAGATGAGCTGGCATCCGCAGGGCTGGGGCGAGATCGGCACGGACGCGAGCCCGTGGCTGCGTGTGTTCCAGAACGCGCGTCGCTGGTTGGGTTGATGTGTCAAGGGGCTGCCGCCTTGCGCGGCGGCCTCGCAGCAACAAAAAAGCCGCCCACGGGCGGCCTTTTCGCATTCAGGCGTCTCAGAGCGAGGCAGACTATCTAAAGACAATCCGCCCGCTGACACTCACTGAATCTTCGCGTTCTTGCGCAGATTCTCTTCGAACGCCTGCAGCTTTTCCTGCTGGATCTGCTGCACGATCTGCGCACGCACCTGCTCGAGCGGCGGCGGCGTGACGGCGCGGATGTCGTCGACACGGATGATGTGCCAGCCGAATTGCGTACGCACCGGAGTGTCGGTCATCTGGCCTTTCTGCAGATGGGCGGCCGCGTCCGCGAACTCAGGCACGTAGGCCTTCGGGTCCGACCAGTCGAGGTCGCCGCCGTTCTTGCCCGATCCCGGGTCTTTCGAGTACTGCTTGGCGAGATCTTCGAAGCTTGCGCCGGCCTTGATCTTCGCGATCAGGTCCTTCGCCTGCTGCTCGTTGTCAACGAGGATATGGTGCAGGTGATATTCCTTGCCGCCTGCTTCCTTGACGAGCGCGTTGTAGCGCGCGGTGACTTCGGCGTCGGTCGGCTGGTTGTTCTTCACGAAATCTTCGATCAGTGCGCGCAACACGACGGTTTGCTGTGCGACCGCGATTTGCGCCTTGATGTCCGGACGGTTCGGCAGCCCGCGACGCAGGGCTTCCTGCATCAGGATTTCGCGATTCACGAGCTCTTCGCGCACCGCCTGCTGCAGCTGCGGCGTGTCCTGCTGGCCTTGGTGAACCAGTTGCTGGATCAACGCATCGGCGCGCGACTTCGGAATCGGCGTACCGTTCACGACGGCGATGTTCTGTGCGAATGCAGGTGCGGCCGCGAACGCAGCCAGCAATACCCAGAGGCGGGTTTTCTTCAAGGTCATCGAAAGGTTCCTAGCGGGGCAACAAAGCAAATTCTTCGGGCGTGTACGCCGTGATGGCAAGGGCATGAATGCCGCGCTGCATGGCATCGGCCAGCGCATCATACACCATGCGATGCCTTGCCACGCGGGGCTTGCCGGCAAACGCGACGGCCACGATCGTGACACTGAAATGCCCGCCGGCGGCGGCACCTGCGTGGCCCGCGTGCTGCGCGCTGTCGTCGGTGATGCGGATCGACTCGACGGGTGCGAGCGCGGCCGCGAGGCGCGCCTCGATCAGCGCGGCGCGCTCGGCGGTGGTGGCGTGCATGAACAGGTCGCTCATGTCATTCCTCCTTCATGTACTTCGACAGCCACAGGCTCTGTCCGACGATGAACACGAGCAGGCACCCGGTCGCACCGAACAGTTTGAAATTGACCCACTGATCGGTCGTGTAGTGATACGCGACGAACAGGTTCAGAAGACCGAGCAGCACGAAAAACACCGCCCAGATCAGGTTCAGCTTGCCCCAGATCGCGTGCGGCAGCGTGATCTGCTTGCCCATCATCGCTTCGATCAGGTTCTTGTTGAAGCCGAGCTGCGACACGATCAGCGCGACCGAAAACGCCCAGTACAGCACAGTCGGCTTCCATTTGATGAAGGTGTCGTTGTGCAGTACGAGCGTCGCACCGCCGAATACCACGACGACGCCAAGGCTCACCCACAGCATCGGGTCGACCTTGCGGTGGCGGAACGCCACCCACGCGATCTGCACCAGCGTGGCGACGATCGCCACTGCCGTCGCCGTGAAAATGCCCCAGATCTTGAAGGCGACGAAGAACAGGATGATCGGGAACAGATCGAACAGGAATTTCATTATCTGGTCGGGAAGTCGGAGAGTGAGTCGAACGGTGAGTCGAACATTGATGCCCGCCAGCCTGGCGTGCAAGGTGCGCGGTGCCCGCCAACGAGCGGGGGTACCGCATTGAAAGGGCGCCGCGCGCGGTTTCGCGCCCCGGCGCCCGAAGCGGGCAAGGCTGCTGCCGCGCCGCGTTACTTGGGCTCGAATTGTAACGCAGCCGAATTGATGCAGTAGCGCAGACCGGTCGGCGCCGGACCGTCCTCGAACACGTGGCCCAGATGCGCACCGCAGTTCTTGCACTGCACCTCGATGCGCAGCATGCCGTGCGAGCGGTCGGTCTTCTCGGCGATCACCTCGCCGTTGATCGGCCGGAAATAGCTCGGCCAGCCGCAGCCGGCGTCGAACTTGGTGTCCGATTCGAACAGCGGCGTGCCGCAGCACACGCAGTCGTAGACGCCGCGTTCCCAGTGATCGTTGTAGCGGCCCGTGAACGGCCGCTCGGTGGCCGCGTGGCGGGTCACCTGGTATTCGATGTCGGACAGCTCCTTGCGCCACTCGGCGTCGCTTTTCTGGACGGCTGGGGCGTCATGCTTGAGATCGTCGGGGTTGCTCATGGTCAGGTTCCTGTCTCGGGTTTGTACCGGTGTTTTCTGGCGGGACGGCCGTGGCGATTCAACTGCAAAGGCGCGTCATGACGAACAGCTCACTTCCAGTGAGCTTGCCCAGTCGGGCGGCAGGCCCGCATACGACGCGTATTCGGGCTGCTCGTCGAACGGGCGACGCAGCACGGCCGCGAGCCGTTCCACCTCGGAGAAATCCTTCTCCCTCGCACGCTGGATCGCCGTTTCCGCCAGATGGTTGCGAAGTACGAATTTGGGGTTCACACGATTCATTGCAATGGCGCGCGCAGCGTCGTCGCGTGACTCAACGGCCAGCCGCGCGCGATAGTCGTTCGCCCATGCGTCGAAGGCGGCGCGATCGAGGAACAGGTCGCGTACCGGCGCATCGCCGCTCGCATCGTGTTTCGACAGGCGCGCGAGGTTGCGGAACGTCAGCGTGAAATCGGCGCGGTTCGTGTGCATCGCTTCGAACAGCCGGTTCACGAGCGCGTCGTCGCCGTCGCGCGGCTGTTCGAGGCCGAGCTTCGCGCGCATGCGGTTTTCGAGCGCCGGCGCGAAGCGCTCCTTGAAGCCCGCGAGCACGTGCTGCGCTTCTTCGACCGCCTTGTCGGCGCGCACGCTTTCGTCGTGCTTCTCGCCGAACAACGGCAGCAATCCCTGCGCGAGGCAAAAGAGGTTCCAGTACGCGATTTGCGGCTGCAGCCGGTAGGCATAACGCCCCTGCGTATCGGAGTGGTTGCAGATGTGGCCAGCATCGAAGCCATCCATGAAACCGAACGGGCCGTAGTCGATCGTCAGGCCCAGAATCGACATGTTGTCGGTATTCATCACGCCGTGACAGAAACCGACCGCCTGCCAGTCGACCATCAGATCGGCGGTGGACCGTACCGCTTCGGCGAGCAGCGCCAGATACGGATCGTCGGCCTCCTTGCAATGCGGATAGAAGCGTTCGATGACGTGATCGGCCAGCGCGCGCAACGCGTCGACGCGATCGTTCGCATAGAAATGCTCGAAGTGGCCGAAGCGCACGAAGCTAGGCGCGACGCGCGTGACCACCGCGGCGGTTTCAATCGTCTCGCGCCGCACCGGCTGATCGGAGCCGATCACGCACAACGCGCGCGTGGTCGGAATGCCGAGATGATGCATCGCCTCGGAGCACAGATATTCGCGGATCGACGAGCGCAGCACCGCGCGGCCGTCGCCCATGCGCGAATAAGGCGTGCGGCCCGCGCCTTTGAGCTGCAGTTCATTGCGCTCGCCGTCGTGTTCGAGCTCGCCCAGCGTGAGCGCGCGGCCGTCGCCGAGCTGGCCGGCCCACACGCCGAACTGATGCCCCGAGTACACCGACGCATAAGGCAGTGCGTCGGCCGGCCAGTCGCGCGTCGCATTGCCGCAGAACAGCTCGAGGAACCCCGGCTCGCGCTCGATGCCCTCGGGCATTCCGAGCCGCGCGGCGGTGTCGGCCGAGAAGCCGACGAGGTAGGGTGCGTCGAGCGGCGCGGCGGGCAGCCGCGTGAAGAAGGTGCCGCCGAGCCGCGCGAACGCGTTGGCTGGGGGTGTGGCGAGTGTGTTGGAAAGATCCGTCAATGCTGCGGATAAGCCTGCAAAGCTTGGGGAAAACGACATGTTGAGCGCCTCTGGATTAGCCGATATTGTAAGTCCGCGCCCGCGGCGATGCTGGGCGGCCGCCTACATCGTTCGGACCATGCTGCGGACAACGCCGCCACGATCTTGCACGTCGCGCTGTTCGGCGCGCTATCCGTTTCACGACCGCGCATTCAACGGACCCGACCGCAACCCCATCTACACACTAACGAGCCGAGGAGACCCCGCCTTATGACGACGCCGCTGCTGGGCCAGATGATGGACGTGCCGCTCACCGTATCATCGTTGCTCGCGCATGCCGCACGCCATTTCGGCAGCACCGAAATCGTGTCGCGGCGCATCGAAGGCGACCTGCATCGCTACACGTATCGCGATTGCGAGAAGCGCGCGAAGCAACTCGCGCAGGCGCTCATCGCGCTCGGCGTCGAATCGGGCGACCGGGTCGCGACGCTCGCGTGGAACGGCTACCGGCATCTCGAAGCGTATTACGGCACCACCGGCTTCGGCGCCGTGTGTCACACGATCAACCCGCGCCTTTTCCCCGAGCAGATCGCCTACATCATCAATCACGCCGACGATGCGTACGTGCTGTTCGACACGACGTTCGCGGCGCTGGTCGACACGCTCGCGCCGCAGTGCCCGCGCGTGCGCGGCTGGATCGCACTGTGCGATGAAGCGCATCGGCCGCCGATGCAAACGTCGGTGCTGTGCTACGAAACGCTGATGGACGGGCAGGACGGCGGCTTCGACTGGCCCGCGCTCGACGAGCAGCAGGCGTCGTACCTCTGCTATACGTCGGGCACGACCGGCAATCCGAAAGGCGCGCTGTACACGCATCGCTCGACTGTGCTGCACGCGTTCGGCGCGGCGTTGCCCGACTCGATGAGCCTGTCGGCGCGCGACTCGGTGCTGCCGATCGTGCCGATGTTCCACGTCAACGCGTGGGGCCTCGCGCATGCCGGGCCGCTCACCGGCGCGAAGCTCGTGTTCCCCGGCAAGGATCTCGACGGCAAGTCGCTGTACGAACTGATGGAGAGCGAACGCGTCACGTGCTCGGCCGGCGTGCCGACCGTGTGGCTCGGTCTGCTGAACCACCTGCGCGAAACCGGCGCGAAGTTTTCGTCGCTCGAGCGCACGGTGATCGGCGGCTCCGCCTGTCCGCCCGCGATGCTGCGGGTGCTCGAGGACGACTACGGCGTGCAGGTGATCCATGCATGGGGCATGACGGAGATGTCGCCGCTCGGTACGTTGTCGAAGCTGAACTGGGAGCAGAGCCAGCGGCCGCTCGCCGAGCAGCGCAAGCTGCTCGAAAAGCAGGGCCATGTGATCTATGGCGTCGACATGAAGATCGTCGGCGAGGACGGCCGCGAGCTGCCCTGGGACGGCGTCGCGTTCGGCGATCTGCACGTGCGCGGGCCGTGGGTCATCGACCGGTACTTCCGCAAGGAAGAGTCGCCCCTCATCGACGGCTGGTTTCCGACCGGCGACGTCGCGACGATCGACCCCGACAGCTTCCTACACATCACCGATCGCTCGAAGGACGTGATCAAGTCGGGCGGCGAATGGATCAGTTCGATCGAAATCGAGAACGTCGCGGTCGCGCATCCGGCGGTCGCGGAAGCCGCGTGCATCGCGTGCGCGCATCCGAAGTGGACCGAGCGGCCGCTGCTCCTCGTCGTCAAACGCGCGGGGCACGACGTCACGCGCGACGAACTGCTGGCGTTCTACGACGGCAAAGTGGCGAAGTGGTGGATTCCCGACGATGTCGTGTTCGTCGACGAACTGCCGCACACGGCGACCGGCAAGCTGCAGAAGCTGAAGCTGCGCGACCTCTTCCGCGACCACGTGCTGCCGTCCGCGCTCGAAGACAACCCCGACTGTCCGCTGACCCCGAGCCCCAGGGGAAACCCCGTTCGATAATAAATTGAACGTTCGTGCTTTTTCGGTGTATTCTGCGCGCTGACACCCGGACTGTCGCTCCAGAAAGTCTGACAATAATCAGGCTCGATGAACCGGACAGGCGGCGCGCCATGCGCCGCCTCAATGAATGCATGGATCGCACGGAGGCACGCAGATGGCAGTGGACTACACAACTCATGACGGCGTGGCCGTTCTCACGCTGAACAATCCCCCGGTCAATGGGCTCGGTCTGTCGACGCGGGCGGGAATCGTCGAAGGGCTCGAGCGCGCGCAGAACGATCCGGCCATCAAGGCCATCGTGCTGACGGGCGCGGGCAAGGCCTTCTCGGGCGGCGCCGACATCACCGAATTCAATACGCCGAAGGCGACCCAGGAACCGACGCTCGCGACCGTCATCAAGGCCGTCGAAGGCAGCGCGAAGCCGGTCGTCGCGGCGATTCACAGCGTCGCGATGGGTGGCGGCCTCGAGCTTGCGCTGGGCGCGCATTACCGCGTCGCCGCGGCCGGCGCGCAGATCGCGCTGCCCGAAGTGAAGCTCGGCATCCTGCCGGGCGCGGGCGGCACGCAGCGTCTGCCGCGCGCGATCGGTCTGGAAGCATCGCTGAACATGATCGTGTCGGGCGCGCCGGTGCTGTCGGAAAAGCTCGCCGATTCGGGGCTGTTCGACGAACTCGTCGCGAATCCCGCCGAACTGGCCGAAGCCGCGCTCGCGTTCGCGCGCAAAGTCGGCGCACAAGCCGGCCCGCATCCGAAGGTGCGAGACCGCAAGATCGAACATCCGAACGCGGCCGGTTTCATTCAGTTCGCGCGCAATAGCGTCGCGGCCATCGCAAAGAACTTCCCGGCGCCGCACAAATGCATCGACGCGGTGGAAGCCGGTGTGAAGAACGGCTTCGACAAGGGCCTCGCATTCGAGCGCGAATGCTTCATCGCGCTCGTGCAGACGCCGGAGAGTCACGCGCTGCGTCATGCGTTCTTCGGCGAGCGCGCCGCGAGCAAGATTCCCGACGTGCCGTCCGATACGCCCGTGCGCGAGATCAATCAGGTGGCGGTGATCGGCGCCGGCACGATGGGCGGCGGCATCGCGATGAACTTCCTCAATGCGGGCATCCCGGTCACGCTGCTGGAAACGAAGCAGGAAGCGCTCGACCGCGGTCTCGCAACGATCCGCAAGAACTACGATGCGACCGTCAAGAAAGGCAAGCTGAAGGCCGAGGTGATGGAGCAGCGTCTCGCGCTGCTGAGCCCGACGCTGTCCTACGACGACCTGAAGCACGCCGACATGATCGTCGAGGCCGTATTCGAAGAGCTCGGCGTGAAGGAGCAGGTGTTCCGCCGGCTCGACGAAGTCGCGAAGCCGGGCGCGATCCTCGCGTCGAACACGTCGACGCTCGACCTCGACAAAATCGCCGCGTTCACGAAGCGACCGCAGGATGTGGTCGGCATGCACTTTTTCAGCCCGGCCAACGTGATGAAGCTGCTCGAAGTCGTGCGCGGCAAAGAGACCGCGAAAGACGTGCTCGCCACCGTGATGAAGCTCGCGAAAAAGATCAGGAAGACCGCGGTGGTGTCGGGCGTGTGCGACGGCTTTATCGGCAACCGGATGATCGAGCAATACCTGCGTCAGGCGCTCTTCATGCTCGAAGAGGGCGCATTGCCCGCGCAGGTCGACAAGGCCATCGAGAAATTCGGCTTCGCGATGGGCCCGTTTCGCATGAGCGACCTCGCCGGCAACGACATCGGCTGGGCGATCCGCAAGCGCCGCTATATCGAGCATCCCGACATGCACTACTCGAAGATCCCCGACCGTCTGTGCGAAATGGGCCGCTTCGGCCAGAAAACCGGCGGTGGCTGGTACGACTACAAGGCGGGCGATCGCAACGCGTATCCGTCCGGCGTGGTCAACGAAATGATCGTCGAGTACTCGAAGGAAACCCACTCCGAGCGCCGCACGATCAGCGACGAGGAGATCATCGAGCGTCTGGTGTTCGCGCTCGTCAACGAAGGCGCGAAGATTCTCGAGGAAGGCGTCGCGTCGAAGGCGTCGGATATCGACATGGTCTATCTGACCGGCTACGGCTTCCCGCTATATCGCGGCGGCCCCATGCTGTACGCGGATACGGTCGGGCTCTACAACGTCGAGCGCGCGATTCGCCGCTATGCGTCGCGGCCGAACGGCGACGCGTGGAAGCTCGCGCCGAGCATTGCGAAGCTGGCGGCCGAAGGTCGCGGCTTCAACGGCTGAGCACGGCCCACTTCAGCAGACGAATCGAGCGCTGCGGGTGACGCCCGCAGCGGCTCGCATCAAACGACAGAGGCGGCGCGGTGATGCGCTTTTGAACGCACGGCAGGGAGCCGGCGCGCCACTTCGACATTGCAATTGGAGACACCCATGACTGACGCCGTAATCGTATCCACCGCCCGCACGGGCCTCGCCAAATCGTGGCGCGGCGGTTTCAACATGACACACGGCGCGACGCTCGGCGGCCACGTGACGCAGGCCGCGGTCGAGCGCGCGAAGCTCGATCCGGCGCGCGTCGAGGACGTGATCATGGGTTGCGCGAATCCGGAAGGCGCGACGGGCGGCAACATCGCGCGGCAGATCGCATTGCGCGCCGGCCTGCCGGTCAGCGTGCCGGGCATGACCGTGAACCGTTTCTGCTCGTCGGGATTGCAGACGATCGCGCTCGCGTCGCAACGCGTGATCGCCGGTGAGGGCGACGTGTACGTCGCGGGTGGCGTCGAGTCGATCTCGTGCGTGCAGAACGAGATGAACACCCACATGATGACCGACGGCTGGCTCACCGAGCACAAGCCGGAAATCTACTGGTCGATGCTGCAGACCGCCGAGAACGTCGCGAAGCGCTACTCGATCTCGAAGGAGCGCCAGGACGAATACGGCGTGCGCTCGCAGCAGCGCGCGGCGGCCGCGCTCGAAGCCGGCAGGTTCAACGACGAGATCGTGCCGCTGACGGTGCTCGCCGGTGTCGCCGACAAGGCGAGCGGCCGTCTCTACACGAAGGAAGTGACCGTCAGCGGCGACGAAGGCATCCGCGCCGACACGACGCTCGAAGGCGTGTCGAAGATTCGCACCGCGCTGCCGGGCGGCGTGATCACCGCGGGCAACGCGAGCCAGTTTTCGGACGGCGCATCGGCTTGCGTCGTGATGAACGCGACGCTGGCCGAACGCGAAGGGCTGCAGCCGCTCGGCATTTTCCGCGGCTTCGCGGTGGCTGGCTGCGAGCCCGACGAAATGGGCATCGGCCCGGTGTTCGCGGTGCCGAAGCTGTTGCAGAAGGCCGGCCTCAAGGTCGAGGACATCGGCCTGTGGGAGCTGAATGAAGCGTTCGCGGTGCAGGTGCTCTATTGCGCGGACCAGCTCGGTATTCCGCACGACCGCCTGAACGTGAACGGCGGTGCGATCGCGGTGGGCCATCCGTATGGCGTATCGGGTGCGCGGCTCGTCGGCCATGCGCTGATCGAAGGCAAGCGGCGCGGCGTGAAGTACGTCGTCGTGACGATGTGCATCGGCGGCGGGCAGGGCGCGGCGGGTCTGTTCGAGATCGCGTAAGTCGGGCGCGAACGCGCCTCAAGAAGACGGGTGCCGCGGTGCGACGTTTTTTATCCGCCGTCTTCGTGTCTACTGCGACGCCATGCCCGGCAGCGTCAACATGCCCTGATCGGTGAAGCGTGTCGTGCCGGTCAGGCCGCCCGCGAGCTTGCCTTGCAGCCGGTACGGAACCTGCCCGGACTGCGCGATGTCCGCAAGCCCGAGCGCCTGGCGAACTGCGGCGAACGCGGGCACGGTCAGCGGCACGCTGACGACGGTTTCGCCGAAGCGCGGCACGGTGCCGCTCTCATCGCTGACACCGCTCGCGAACGGCTTGCCGTTCAGTTCGAGCTCGACCGCGATGCCGTTGAAGCTCACAGCGGAATCGTTCGGGTTCTGCACGCGCAGCTTCAGGTTGAAGCGCATCTCGAGGCCTTCGCCGGCCAGCGGCTCGATGCCGGCGACATTGACGCGCAACGCATCGCCGCCGAGCAGCCCGGCGCATGCGCCAAGCGTCAGCGTGATCGCGCAGGCGAGGTGGAAATAGCGTACGAAGGTGGCGAAACGGCTGGAACGCCGCGTGCGAGGGAAGGACATGACCGGCACCTCGAAGCAGGAAGCGGTTGGTCACGCATTCTAACTGGCGGCGAGGCGTCGATTTTGGCGATCGAGTCGGAGTTCAGGCAGTACGCCGCCACGATCTCGCGACGACACCAGCGAGACGCCGGACGGTTCGACGGACGAGTTCGCGAAGTTCCGCTGCATTGCCGGGCGAAGCTGGCGCGATCAGCACCGCAGCGCCCGCACGCGACGCGCGGATCGACATGACGCCGCGTTGGCCGGTGATGAAATGCTCACCATCGCGCACGATGATCGACGTGCAGGGTACGGCGCCGCCGAGCCACGCGAGCGCGTGATCGCGAAATTCGAGTTCGAGATCGCCTTCGACGGCCACGATCGTGGTCCCGGCGTTCAGATCGAGCATCGCGGCCTGGTCGCGCGCGAGGCGTAATGCAGCAGGGCGAGCCTGAATCCCAGCGGAGGTCGGAACGGGCATCACGCTTTCCTTCGATTCGTTTTCATGCGGTACAGCTTATTGAGTCCACTGACGTGCGAACAGCGACATCCATCGACGATCGGAACCGATACAGCGAAAGCTTTCGCCGTGCTGTATCGGTCCCAATCGTGCCGTTGTGTATCTGTTGTTCCGCGCGGACTGTCCGCACGATCGGCGTATGAGCAAACTGACCTTCGAACCGCGCGACGCGTTCGCTACCCCTTCAGCGGACCGCCAGCCTCTTTATCGGCAACTGGCCGATCAATATCGCCGCGCGATCGGCAACGGCGTGCTGCGCCCAGGCGACCGCATGCCGTCGATGCGTGCGTTCATGCAGCGGCATGGCGTGAGCCTCGCGACCGCGACCGAGAGCTACCGTGTGCTCGAGCGCGACGCGTTGATCGATGCGCGGCCGCGCTCAGGCTATTTCGTCCGCGTGCCCGCCACGGTGCTGCCCAATGCCTCCGAACCGGATCTGACGATGCCGCCGGGCGAGGCGCAGTTCGTCGGCATCCATGCGACGATTTCGGCGATCGTGTCGAGGTACCAGCGCTATCCGCAGGCGCTCAATCTCGGTGGCGCAACCGCGGCACCCGATCTCTATCCGACCGATGCACTACAGCAGGCAGCCATGCGCGCGTTGCGCCGCGAGCCCAAGCTGCTGACCTCGGCCGGCCCTGACTTCGGCGATCCGGCTTTGCGCGCGATCATCGCGCGGCGTGCGCTCGAAGGCGGCATCGAGATCGGCGCGGATGAGATCATCATGACGCACGGCGGCATCGAAGCCGTGAACCTCGCGTTGCGCGCGGTGACGCAGCCCGGGGACACCGTCGCGGTCGAATCGCCATGTTTTTTTGGCCTGCTGCAGGTACTGGAGAGCCTCGGACTGCGCGCGCTCGAAATTCCGGCGAGCCCAAGCACGGGCCTTTCCGTCGAAGCGCTGAACTTCGCTTTGCAAAATCATCGCGACATCAAGGCCGTGGTCGTGGTGCCGAACCTGCAGAATCCGCTCGGCATCGTGATGCCCGACTCCAACAAGGCAAGTGTCGTTGAGCTGTGCGCGCGTGCCGGCGTCGCGCTGATCGAAGACGACCCGTATCGCGATCTCGTCGATGGAGAACCGTCTCCCCGCTCACTGAAGGCCTGGGACACCGACGGCACCGTGATCCATTGCACGTCGTTCAACAAGACACTCGCGCCGGGCATGCGGGTGGGCTGGATCAATGGCGGGCGCTGGCATCCACGCGTGGGCATGCTGAAGTTCGCGCAGTCGCGACACAACGATCAGCTTGCGCAGGTCGTGCTCGCCGGGTTTCTGGGGACGGGCGCCTACGCCCGGCATTTGCGGCGCTTACGCGAGAGCCTGCGGCTTCAGCGCGAGCGCATGGCGGCTGGGATCGCCGCGGCGTTTCCCGATGGCACGCGCTTCACCTCGCCGCGCGGCGGCATGTTCTTTTGGGTCGAGTTGCCGCACGGGTTGTCGTCGGCCGCATTTTTCGAGGCGGCGTTGGACGATGGCATCCGCGTGATGCCTGGGACCGTGTTTTCGAACACCGGGCGCTTCGATCGTTTCATCCGCCTCAGTTGCCCGAACGCGGAGCTCGATCTGATCGATGAAGCGGTGCGCCGATTGGGGCGATTGGCGACGCGCATGATGGAGCGCAATGAGGCGGATGGAGCCACGCGATAGCCGGTAGAATTTCCCATTTAGCGCCAATGCGTACACCTCGCGGAGTACCGGGACGCGGCGAATCGATTTCAGAGGTTGCCGGCCACGAACTCCAGACACCGCCATGACCGACCCAACCACTTCCGCCCCAACGGGCAACCCATCGTTGCCGGAAAGCCCCTTCATCGACCGTCTCGGCGCGCAGTTGCTGCGCGCCGCCGATGGCGTCAGCGAAGTCGTGCTGCCGTTGCAACCCGATCATATGAACACATGGGACGTCGCGCACGGCGGCGTCACGATGACGCTCGCCGACGCCGCGCTCGCGATGGCCGCGCGCAGTCTCGCGGGCGACGGCGTCGGCGTCGTCACCGTCGAGATGAAGGTCAACTTCATGCAGCCGGGGCGCGGCGAGTTGCGCGCGACCGGCCGCGTGCTGCATCGCTCGACCACGATGGCCTATTGCGAAGGCGAGATCCGCGACAGCGAAGGTCACTTCGTCGCCAAGGCGCTCGGCACCTTCAAGTACATGCGCCGCCTCGCGGTGGGCCGCGACGTCAGGCGTCAGCGTCTGCGCAGCGACCCGGCGGCCAAGCCCGGTCCGAGCGACTGAGCCCTCATCGCAGTCAGCTTCCGACCTGGATTCGACGAATGCAGGTCAATCCCCGACAATCCAAGGAGACGACTTCATGGCCCAGATCAATCGCCAGGTGCTGCTGGTTTCGCGCCCGCACGGCGAAGCCACGCCCGATAACTTCAAGCTCGTCGAAACGCCGCTGGCGCCGCTCGCCGACGGTGAAGTACGAGTGCGCAACCACTATCTGTCGCTCGATCCGTATATGCGCGGACGCATGAACGACAGCAAGTCGTACGCGCCGCCGCAGCCGCTGAACGAGGTGATGATCGGCGGCACGGTCGGCGAGGTCGTCGAGACGAGGAATCCGAAGTTCGCGGTCGGCGACAAGGTCGTCGCGATGTTCGGCTGGCAGGAGTACGGCACCTCGAACGGCGCGGGCATGCAGAAGGTCGACGACACGCACGTGCCGCTGTCCGCGTATCTCGGCCCGGTCGGCATGCCGGGCGTCACCGCGTGGTACGGGCTGAACCGCATCATCGCGCCGAAGGCGGGCGAGACGGTGGTCGTCAGTGCGGCGAGCGGCGCGGTGGGCAGCGTGGTCGGCCAGCTCGCGAAGGTGGCCGGCGCGCGCGCGGTCGGCATCGCGGGCGGCGCGGACAAGTGCCGCTATGTGGTCGACACGCTCGGCTTCGACGCCTGCGTCGACTACAAGGCCGGCAACCTGTACCAGGACCTTAAGGCCGCGACGCCCGATGGTGTGGACGGCTGCTTCGAGAACGTCGGCGGCGAGGGGCTCGACGCGACGCTCGCGCGCATGAACGCGTTCGGGCGCATCGCGCTGTGCGGCTTCATCGCGGGCTATGACGGCCAGCCGCTGCCGCTCAAGCAGCCGTCGCTGATGCTGACGCAGCGGCTGCTCGTGCAGGGCTTTATCGTCAGCGAACATATGGACGTGTGGCCCGAGGCACTCAAGCAGCTCGGCACGCTCGTCGCGCAGAAGAAGCTGCACTATCGCGAGACGATCGCGCAAGGGCTCGAAGCCGCGCCCGAGGCATTCATCGGCTTGCTGAAGGGCCGCAACTTCGGCAAGCAACTGGTCAAGCTGATCTGAGCACGACGTCGTCATGCATCGGCCAGCCGCCACTCAAACAGGGAGTCACTAGATGTTCGAATTCGCAGGCAAGGTGGCGGTGATCACCGGCGCGGGCAGCGGCTTCGGCCGCGCGTTCGCGCACAAGGGCGCGGCGCTCGGCATGAAGCTCGTGCTCGCCGACGTCAACGCCGAGCAGCTCGCGCAGACCGTCGACGCATTGCGCGAAGGCGGCGCCGAAGCGATCGCCGTGCCGACCGACGTATCGAGCGCCGCGCAGGTCGAGGCGCTCGCGCGAGCCGCGCTCGCCGCGTTCGGCAAGGTCCACCTGCTGTTCAACAACGCGGGAGTCGGCACCGGCGGCTTCCTGTGGGAAAGCTCGGCCAACGACTGGTCGTGGGTGTTCGGCGTCAACGTGATGGGCGTCGCGCACGGCGTGCGCGTGTTCGCGCCGCTCATGCTGGCGCAGAACGAGCCCGCGCATATCGTCAACACGGCGTCGGTCGCGGGGCTGCTCGCGCCGCCGGCGATGGGCATCTACAACGCGTCCAAGCATGCGGTGGTGGCGCTGACCGAGACGCTGTACCACGACCTGAAGCTCGCGCAGGCCGGCACGGGCGGCGAGGTCGGCTGTTCGCTGCTGTGTCCCGCCTTCGTGCCGACCGGCATCGCCCAAGCCGAGCGCGCGCGTCCGGACGAGTTGCGCAACGCGAGCCGGCCGACGCGCTCGCAGATCGCTGCGGCCAAGCAGTTGCAGCGTGCGGTGCAGTCGGGCAAGCTCAGCGCCGACGATGTCGCCGACATTGCGTTCGAGGCAATCGCCGCGCGCCGTTTCTATATCATCACGCACCCGGGCATCATGGCGACGGTCAAGCTGCGTCACGAGGACATCGAGCAGTTGCGCGAGCCGTCCGATCCGATGTCGCTGAAACCCGAGGTGAATAACGCGGAGTAGCGGCCGGCTGCGTGGCCGCCGCGCCGGGTCCTGACAACAATCGGCGCACCGCGCGCCGCGCTGCGCTGTGCGCATCACGTTGCTGAAACCATGCCGCTGAATCCAACGATCGAGCAGGTGCTCGACATGATCGCGCGGGCCAAACGCCCGCAGTATCACCAGATGAGCGCGCAAGCGGCGCGCGCGTCGTACGAGAAAAGCGCGCCGATCCTCGAGATCCCGAGCGCGCCGATGTTCTCCGTCGAAGACCTGCTGGTGCCGACGCGCGACGGCGCGACGATCCGCGCGCGCCTTTATTTCCCGGTCGAGCCGAACTGGGCCGAGCCGCTGCCGGCGTTCGTGTACTACCACGGCGGCGGCTTCACGGTCGGCAGCGTCGACACGCACGATGCGCTGTGCCGGATGTTCGCGCGAGACGGCCAGTGCGCGGTGCTGTCGGTCGATTACCGGCTCGCGCCCGAGCACAAGTTTCCGACCGCGGTCGACGATGCCTTCGATGCCCTTAGCTGGCTGCACGCGCACGCGGCCGAGTTCGGCATCGACGACACCCGGCTCGCGCTCGGCGGCGATAGCGCGGGCGGCACGCTCGCGACGGTCTGCGCGGTGCTCGGGCGCGATGCCGGGATCGCGCTCGCGCTGCAATTGCTGATCTACCCGGGCACCACCGGCCATCAGCAGACCGACTCGCACTCGCGCCTCGCCGACGGCTTCCTGCTGTCAGGCGACACGATCCAATGGTTCTTCGAGCACTACCTGCGCGATAGCGGTGATCGCGACGACTGGCGTTTCGCGCCGCTCGACGGCGAGCGCGGCGCGCCGGATTTTCGCGGCGTCGCGCCCGCGTGGATCGCGACCGCCGAATACGATCCGCTCAGCGACGAGGGCGATGCGTATGCGGAAAAACTACGCGCGCTCGGCAATCCGGTGACGCTCAAGCGCTACGCCGGCATGATCCACGAGTTCTTCAAGATGGGCGGCTTCGTGCCCGAAGTCGGACAGGCGCATGCGGATGCCGCGGCGGCGTTGCGCAGGGCATTCGGCATCGGGTGAGGGTAGTCGTCGCGAAGCGGTGAGCGGCCGGCGGCGAATGCGCCGGCGCGGCGCCGATCGAACGATCACGCCACGCTCATCCGGTCGCGCTCGACGTTGAACGCGAAGCTGCGCTCGAAATCGCCGGGCCGCACGATGCGGTGCGAGCCGTTATCGTCGCTGCGCTCGGCGACCGCGACGCCGATCACGTCGCCATAGGCGGCGACGCGCAGCGCGGTGGTGCTGCGCGTGCCGTATTCCGGCGATTCGATGAATGCCGCCGACAACACGCGCTCGCGTTCGAGCGGAATACCGGTCGACGGCAATTCGTCGTCGCGCGCGAGCCGCGGATCGCGCATCAGATCGATCAGGCGTTCGAGCGGCGGCATTGCATTGCGCGCGAGTAGCGTGCCGAGCTCGCCGCGCTTTCTGACCAGCTTCGGCCACGCGGTGTCGAGCACCGCGTTCGAGATGCCGTGCGTGCCGGGCGCGAGCAGCGCGGGGCCACTGTTTGCGTCGACGGCGCCGCGATTGCAGTACCACGCGAGCTCACGGCGCGTCCAGTCGCCGACCAGCAGGTTGAAGCCGTTGTAGATGTCGCCGCTTTGCGCGACGTGCTCCAGATAGGCGAGCGGCGTTTCGTGCGGATGGCCGTCGGCGTCGCGCGCGGCGCTCGTGAGCCAGTTGCTGACGAGCGTGCCGCGGGTCGGCGCATCGGCGCGCATTTCGCCCGGCGCGCGGTAATTGGTCAGCGCGGCGAAGCGGCCGTCGCGCGACAGCCCGAGCCACGTGCCGCCGCCCACCAGATCGCGGCCCGCCAGCACGCCCGGCGCGTCGCGCCACCAGCCGATCGGCTCGGCCGTGCGGCGGAAGAACTCATCGCGATTCGCGGCGAGCGTGAACAGCGGACCATCGACCGCATCGGGTCGCCAGTCGAAAACGATCAGGCACATCGGGGAGCATCTCCCGTTCAGAGCATGGGGCGGCCGCCTGATGCCGCAAAGGCAGACGGCAAAAAAAGCGACAAAAATCAGACGAGAATAAAGCAGCCAATAAAAAACGGCGCCCGATTGCGCCGCTTCTTACCTGCCCAACGATCAGACCTCGGCCGGCAGCCCGTAGGGCAGCGTCAGGAAGCGCAGCGCGGGGCCGTCGGCCGCGCTGACATGCACGCTGCCGCTGTCGAGCGCCGCGAGCTTGATCTCGACCAGCAGATCGACGCCGCCGCCTTGTGCCGATGCCGCGTTGACGATCATCCCGCACGGCTGGCCAGGATCGTCCGAGTGGAACAGTTCGGCGCCGGGGCGCACCGTATCAAGCTCGCCGGCGACGTTGGCGAGCGACGTGCGCCGCTTGATCGTGCCGCGATACTGGCTGCGCGCGACCACTTCCTGACCCGGATAGCAGCCTTTGCGGAAATTGACTGCGCCGAGCACGTCGAAGTTGACCATTTGCGGCACGAACTGCTCGACGACCGGCTGCGTGATGCGCGGCTCGCCCGCGCGGATGTCGAGCCAGTCCCAAACGGCCGGCGATACGCGCTTCAACTTGCCGTCCAGCGACGGCAGCAGCGCTTCGACCTGCGCCTTCGGTCCGATCCACAGATAGCGCAGCCGCTCCAACGCGTCCGGCACGCGGATCAGCGTGCCCGCGGTGCCGTCGACCTGCACGTGCACGCCGTCGGGCAGCGCGTCGAACACGCCGGACAGCGCGCCGCGCACGTCGCCCGCGAGGCCGACCACCGCGAGTTCACCGCTCGCGTCCACGAGCCTGGCTTTGGCGCGCAGCACGAACATCGACAGGCGCTTTTGCACGGCGGCCTGCACGTCTTTCGATACCAGCAGGCGGATCGTGTCGCCGCTGCGCCAGCTTAGGAACGACGCGAGCAGCCGGCCCTTGGCCGAGCAGTAGCCGGCGAGGCGCGCGTTCGCGGCATCGAGATGCTGGACGTCGTTGGTCAGCTGGGCGTGCAGGAAGCTGGCCGCGTCGTCGCCGGTCGTGTCGATCACGCCGAACTGCGACAGCGGCATGTACGCGCCGTGCTCCAGCACGGCAGCGAATTCTTCGGCCGACGGGCGCGGCAGGATGGGCAAGGCGGCGGGTGCCGCCGCGGTGGGAGCGAGACCGGAAGCGTTACCAGGGGCGTTCACGAGCGGTGTGTTCATGGATTCCGGGAACAGTCAATTCTGACTTTGGCTAAGGCAAACAGTTATTATATTCAGTCCAACCCAGTCACGTTTCGCATGACCCTTTTCAAGAAATGTTTCGCAGCCGGCGCGCTCGTCGTTGTGCTGGCCGCGGCGGCCATCGCCGCTGGATACTTCTGGGCCACCCGCCCGCTCGAATTGACCCCGGCGCAACTCGACGTCACCGTCAAACCGCACAGCAGCCTGCGCAGCGTCGCGCTGCAGCTCAATCGCGGCGGCGTGCCGGTCGAACCCGAGCTGTTCATCGCGATGACGCGGCTGCTCGGCCTGCAAAGCGACCTGAAGTCCGGCAACTACGAGTTCAAGAGCGGCATCACCCCCTACGAAGTGCTGCAGAAAATCGCCCGCGGCGACGTCAACGAATACGTGGCGACGATCATCGAAGGCTGGACCTTCAAGCGCATGCGCGCCGAGCTCGACGCGAATCCCGCGCTGAAGCACGACACGCTCGGCATGAGCGACGCCGATCTGATGAGCGCAATCGGCGCGCCCGAGGCGTCGATCGGCAACGGCGAAGGGCTGTTTTTCCCGGACACCTACCTGTTCGACAAGGACACGAGCGACCTCGACATCTACCGCCGCGCGTACCGGCTGATGCGCGTGCGGCTCGACGAAGCGTGGCTCGCGCGCGCGCCGAACCTGCCGTACAAGACGCCGTACGACGCTCTGACGATGGCGTCGATCATCGAAAAGGAAACCGGCAAGGCGTCCGACCGGGCGCTCGTCGCCGCCGTGTTCGCCAACCGTCTGCGCGCGGGCATGCCGCTGCAGACCGACCCCACGGTGATCTACGGGATGGGCGAAAGCTACGCCGGCCGCATCAGGAAGAAAGACCTGCAGACCGACACTCCCTACAATACCTACACCCGGATGGGCCTACCGCCGACGCCGATCTCGCTGCCGAGCGTCGCGTCGCTGCAGGCGGCGATGAACCCGGCGCCGAGCAGCGCGCTGTACTTCGTGTCGCGCGGCGACGGCAGCAGCATCTTTTCTGACACCCTCGGCGAACACAACAAAGCCGTGGACAAATACATTCGAGGGCAATGATGGCGCGCGGCAAATTCATAACGTTTGAAGGCATCGACGGCGCGGGCAAGACCACCCATCTGGGCTGGTTCCGCGAACGCCTCGAGGCGAAGCTCGCGCCGAGCGGCCGCTCGGTGGTGATGACGCGCGAGCCCGGCGGCACGCCGCTCGGCGAGCAAATCCGCGAGATCGTGCTGCATCAGAAGATGGACCTCGAAACCGAGGCGTTGTTGATGTTCGCGCTGCGCCGCCAGCATCTGGCCGAAGTGATCGAGCCGGCGCTCACGCGCGGCGACTGGGTGCTGTCCGACCGTTTCACCGACGCCACCTTCGCGTACCAGGGCGGCGGCCGCGGCCTGCCGCGCGACAAGCTGGAGACGCTCGAGCGCTGGGTGCAGGGGGGGTTCCAGCCGGATTTGACCGTGCTGTTCGACCTGCCGCCCGCCGTCGCCAACGAGCGGCGCAGCGCGGCGCGCAACCCGGATCGTTTCGAGAGCGAGTCGGCGGCGTTTTTCGAGCGCACGCGCGCCGAATACATCCGCCGCGCCGAAGAAGCGCCGCATCGATTCGCTATCATCGACTCTTCGCAGAGCATCGTGCGAATTCAGAAGCAGCTTGAAGAGTTGATCGCAACTCTTTGATTTCAAGCCGATATAATCGATTCTTATAACCACGTGTCAAGTTGATTCGCCACCTGAAGTAACGCGTGCAACCAATTGATTCAAAAATACAAAGATGATCTATCCGTGGCAAGCCGATGACTGGAACCGCCTGCAGCAGCTGCGCGGCCACTGGCCGCACGCGTTGTTGCTGCACGGCCAGGCGGGGATCGGCAAGCTGCGCTTCGCGCAGCACCTCGCGCAGGGCCTGCTGTGCGAGGCGCCGCTGCCGAACGGCGAGCCGTGCGGCGCGTGCGCGGCCTGCAACTGGTTCGTGCAGGGCAATCATCCGGACTACCGCATCGTCGTGCCGGAGGCGCTCGCCGCCGAAGCCGGTCTCGCGAACGCCGCGAACGGCGCCGACGACAAGGCCGAAAAAGCCGATGGCGACGAAGGCAAGAAGACCCGCACGCCGAGCAAGGAAATCAAGATCGAACAGATCCGCGGTCTGCTCGACTTCGTCGGCGTCGGTTCGCACCGCGGCGGCGCGCGCGTGGTCGTGCTGTATCCGGCCGAGGCGCTCAACGTCGCGGCCGCCAACGCGTTGCTGAAGACGCTCGAAGAGCCGCCCGCGGGCGTCGTGTTCCTGATGGTGTCGGCGCGCATCGACCGTTTGCTGCCGACCATCATCAGCCGCTGCCGTCAGTGGCCGATGAGCGTGCCCGCGCCGGACACCGCGGCGCCGTGGCTCGCCGCGCAAGGCGTCGAAGACGCCGCCGCGCTGCTCGCCGAAGCGGGCGGTGCGCCGCTCGCCGCGCTCGCGCTCGCCAGCGACGAGAACCGTCCGCTGCGCGACTGGACGCTCAAGCAGCTCGCGGCCGGCGCCGGCTGCGACGCATTCGCCTGTGGCGAGGCGCTGCAGAAGCTGCCGGTGCCGCTCGTGCTCGGCTGGCTGCAGCGCTGGATGTACGATCTGCTCGCGCAGCGCACCGCTGACGCGCCGCGCTATTTCCCGCAGGCGTCGGCCGCGCTCGCGCGCTGCGCCGCGCAGGCCGACGCCAATGCATTCGCACGCTTTCTGCGCACCGTCACGCGCCAGCGCGCGGTCGAAAACCATCCGCTCAACCCGCGGCTCGTGTTCGAGGAACTGTTCATCGGCTATCGCGCGCTGTTTGCGTGAGCCCACAGCCAGACAGCCTTCCGTCTTATTTCATTCAAGCCCAGCCACCATGAGCCTTTCCTACCGCGACGCCACGCTCGACGATCTGCCCGCGATCGTCGCCATCTACAATTCGACGATTCCGTCGCGTCAGGTCACTGCGGACCTCGAACCCGTCAGCATCGAGAGCCGGCATGCATGGTTTCATGCGCACGGCCCGCAGAAGCGGCCGCTGTGGGTGGTCGAAGATCCGCAGCAGGCGGGCCGCGTGATCGCGTGGCTGAGCTTTTCCGATTTTTATGGGCGTCCGGCCTACCAGCGCACCGCCGAAGTCAGCATCTATCTCGACGAAAGCGCGCGCGGCCAGGGTCTCGGCAAGCAGTTGCTGGCGGCGTCGCTCGACGCGGCACCCGGTCTTGGCATCGACACGGTGCTCGGCTTCGTGTTCGGTCACAATGAAGCGAGCGTGCGGCTGTTCCGCGGCTTCGGCTTCGACGCATGGGGCACGCTGCCGCGCGTCGCGGTGCTGGACGGCGTCGAGCGCGATCTGGTGATTCTTGGCAAGCGCCTTGCGCACGCGAGTTGAGCACGCTACCTAAGCAAGCTACCTGAGCAAGCTACCTGAGCAAGCTACCTGAGCCGTCCCAAGCGTTCCCGGCCATGCCGTCGCCCGGCCGCAAAGCCCTTTTTTCGCAGGACCTGACCATGTTTGTCGATTCACACTGCCATATCAACTTCGAAGGACTCGCGGACCGTCTGCCGCAAGTGCTCGACAACATGCGCAGCCATTCGGTGTCGCACGCGCTGTGCGTGTCGGTGGACCTCGAAACGCTGCCGTCGGTGCTGGATATCGCCAGCCGCCATGACAACGTGTACGCGTCGGTCGGCGTGCATCCCGATCACGAGCACATGCGCGAGCCGAGCGTGGCCGAACTGGTCGAACTGGCCGAGCACCCGAAGGTCGTCGCGATCGGCGAAACCGGGCTCGACTACTACCGCCTCGAAGGCCGCTCGATCGCCGACATGGAGTGGCAGCGCGAGCGCTTTCGCACGCACATCCGCGCCGCGCACGCGAGCGGCAAGCCGCTCATCATCCACACCCGTTCGTCGTCGGAAGATACGTTGCGCATCATGGCCGAGGAGCGCGCGGGCGTGCCGGGCGGCGTGATGCATTGCTTCACCGAACCGTGGGCCATCGCCGAGCAGGCGCTGGCGCAGAATTTTTACATTTCGCTGTCGGGCATCGTCACGTTCAAGAACGCTACCGATGTGCAGGAGGTCGCGCGCCGCGTGCCGCTCGAGCGTCTGCTGATCGAAACCGATTCGCCGTATCTGGCGCCGGTGCCGTATCGCGGCAAGCCGAATGAACCTGCGTACGTCAGTTATGTCGGACGCTTCATCGCGCAGCAACGCGAGATGCCGGACGAGGCGCTGGCCGCCGCAACCACGCAAAACTTTTTCAGGCTGTTCGGAATCGCCGCGCCGGCCGGTGCCTGAAAAAGCGGAGTAACATCAAGGAGATAGGAAGCTTTCCTAAAGCATCATATGAAAAATATTTCGACGTCGTCCGCTGCTTTCCAACCGCTGTCCGCCGGGCCGGGCGCCCGGGCTCTCGCGCCGGCACGCCGTCTTGCGTGCGCCGCCGCGCTCGCCTGCGCGGCGCTGGTCGCGGTGCCCGCGCATGCAGCGCCGATCGACACGCTCATCAAGGCGGTCAAGTTCGACGACGTCAGCGGCGTCAACAAGCTGCTCGCGAAGGGCATGGACCCGAACAGCGTCGACAATCAGGGCATGCCGCTGCTCGTGATCGCCGCGCGCGAGAAATCCGACAAGGTCGCGGCCGCGCTGCTCGCGAATCCGAAGACCGACATCGAGATTCAGGACAAGGCCGGTGAGAACGCGCTGATGATGGCGTCGCTGGTCGGCGACCTGAACCTCGTGAATCTGCTGATCGCGAAGGACGCCGAGGTCAACAAGAAGGGCTGGGCGCCGCTGCACTACGCGGCCGCCAACGGCCACGACGACATCGTCAAGGTGCTGCTCGACCACTCGGCCTACGTCGACACGGGCTCGCCGAACGGCACCACGCCGCTGATGATGGCCGCGCGCGGCGGCCATGTGTCGACGGTCAAGCTGCTGCTCGACAATGGCGCGGACCTGTCGGTGAAAAACCAGATCGGCATGACCGCGCTCGATTTCGCCAAGACCTACAAGGAGCCGGACGTCGTTGAAGGACTCACGGCCCGCATGCAGCAGACCCAGCAGCAGAAACAATGACGCTGTAGGCAGGCGGCGCGGCGGGCCCGCGAGGCCGTGCCGTTTTGCTGCGGTTTTGTCCGAGCCGCGTGGCAGCGGGCCTGCTGCCGCCGTGTAAAACAGTGCAGAATGACGACTTCGGCGCGCCGCGTAGCGCGCCGTCCGGACGCGGCAGAAAGACCGCGTGATAAACAACCCTGGAAAGGAACACCATGCTGCGGGCATTGATTTTCGCCGGCGCGCTTGCCTTGCCGCTTTCGGCGGCCGCGTTTACGGGAGGCGACCTCAACAAGCTGTGCACCAAGACGGACATCGCTTCGCGTAGCGCCTGCGCCGCCTACATAGAAGGCGCGGCCGACGGCATCTTCAACACGATCGACGCGATCGGCGGCACCACCGGTCCGCGCGTCGGCCAGTACTTCTGCCTGCCGCCGGATGCGCGCTCGGCGCAGTTGACCGACGCCGTGCGCAAGTACATCGCCGAGAATCCGAACGCCGCGGGCTACAACGCCAGCACGGCGATTTCGCTGGGTCTCGGCAAGGCGTTTCCCTGCAAGAGCGGCGGCTGATCGATAGCCGCCGCGCATCGAAGAACCCGTTGTAACGCCCAAGGCGCCGTCGAGCGCCCTGGGTGTCGGGGTCGTCGCTCCCGCTGGGGCGCCCCCGGATGTCAGTAGTCCCGCAGGCGCGCCGCCGCTCATCGAGCCCGGAGGAAGATGCCCGTTATGCCTACTATCGACGACTTCTACCGCGTGGCCGCCGCGCCGCTGCATACGTGGCTCGGCGCGTTGATCGTGACGGCATTCGTGACGATCGTGGCGATCGGCGTTCACCGCCTTGGCGCGCGCGTCGTGATGCGTCTAGCGCGACCGCATGCGCTGACGAGCGTCGTGCTGCGCTATATCGACAAGCCGTCGCTGTTCGTCCTCGTGATCCTCGTGTTCGCGTGGGTCTGGTCCGAGGCGCCCGATACCCTCAACTTCATCGAACCGGTGCGCGACATCACCGGCATCGCGCTGATCGCCGCGCTGACGTGGCTGTCGGTGCGCTCGGCCGCGGCGATCGGCGAAGCGATCATCCGCGCTCATCCGCTCGATAGCGCCGATAACCTGCAGGCGCGCCGCATCCATACGCAGGCGCGTGTGCTCGCGCGCTCGGTGATGATCGTCATTGTGATCATCGGTGTCGGCGGTGCGCTGATGACCTTGCCCAATGTGCGGCAAATCGGCGCGAGCCTGCTGGCTTCGGCCGGTGTCGCCGGTCTGGTCGCCGGTATCGCGGCGCGGCCGGTGCTCGGCAACCTGATCGCCGGTTTGCAGATCGCGCTGTCGCAGCCGATCCGCCTCGATGACGTCGTCGTGATCCAGAACGAGTGGGGGCGCATCGAGGAAATCACCGGCACCTACGTGTCGGTGCGGCTGTGGGACCAGCGCCGCCTGATCGTGCCGCTGCAATGGTTTATCGAAAACCCGTTCACGAACTGGACGCGCAACAGCTCACAGATCATCGGCACCGTGTTCCTGTTCGTCGATTACCGGATGCCGCTCGCGCCGCTGCGCGAGGAACTCGCGCGCATCGTCGAGAATGCGCCCGAGTGGGACCGCCGCGTGCAGGTGCTGCAGGTGACCGACTGCACCGAGCGCGCGATGCAGTTGCGCGCGCTCGTCAGCGCGCCCGATTCCGGTCTCGCGTGGGATTTGCGTTGCCGCGTGCGCGAAGGGCTGCTCGATTTCGTGCACCGGCACTACCCGGAATACCTGCCGCGGGCACGTGCGGAGGTGTCGGCGGAGCTGGAGACGAGCGGCGCTGGCCCGATCGACTGGCTGCCGCGCAGCCGCCAGGCGCCCGCCGGCAGCACCGCCGCGCATACCGAAGCCGATCCGGTGGCGAGCCGCCTCGGCCGCACTGGCACCGGCGAGATCCCGCAAAAGGCGAAGGAGCAGGCTTAGCAGGCGTTGCCGAGCGCCAATCACGAATCGCGCGCCGCGAACGTCGAGCGCGCTCACGCCCAACGATGCCCGGGCACACCAATTGCTGTTTATGGGCGCACCACGCCCGCGCAGTCGGCGCGGCGCAGCGCAAGAAATGGAGGAGATGCACTATGGGCCGATTGATCGTCGTGTCGAATCGCGTCGCGACGCCGACGGAGACCAAGGGATCGGCGGGCGGACTGGCCGTCGGCGTATTCGGCGCGCTCAAGGATGCTGGCGGCGTCTGGTTCGGCTGGAGCGGCGACGTGGTCAGCGAGACGGTCGCCAACGCGGGGCCGATGCTCGAGCAGGACGGCGCGGTGACCTTCGCGACCGTCGGCCTCACACGCAAGGACTACGACCAGTACTACCGCGGCTTCTCGAACGCGACGCTGTGGCCGGTATTCCACTACCGCAACGACCTCGCGCGCTACGAGCGCGACGAGTACGCGGGATATCGGCGCGTGAACGCGTGGCTTGCGCACAAACTGGTCAAGCTACTCGAACCGGACGACATCATCTGGATTCACGACTACCATCTGATCCCGTTCGCCGAGGCGCTGCGCAGCGAGGGAGTGACGAACCGCATCGGCTTCTTCCTGCACATCCCGTTTCCCGCGCCGCAGATCCTGCTCAACATTCCGCCGCACGAGGAGCTCGTCAAGTCGCTGTCGTGCTACGACCTGCTCGGCTTCCAGACTGCCACCGACCAGCAGGCGTTCCACGACTACGTGACCCGTCACGCGCGCGGCACGGTCAGCGCCGACGGCATCGTCGAGGCGTTCGGGCGCAAGCTGCGCACCGGCGTGTATCGGATCGGCGTGTTCCCCGACGAAATCGCCGAGCAGGCCAAGCGCTACGAAAGCCGCCAGCATGTGCTCGAACTGAAGCAAAGCCTCGAAGGGCGCAAGCTGATCATGAGCGTCGACCGGCTCGATTATTCGAAGGGGCTGGTCGAGCGGTTTCGCGCGTTCGAACTGCTGCTCGAACGCTCGCCCGAATGGCGCGGCAACGTCACGCTCGTGCAGATCGCACCGCCGACCCGCTCGGACGTCGCGACCTATCAGAAGATCCGCCAGGATCTCGAATACGAGGCGGGGCGCATCAACGGCCGCTACTCGGGGCTCGATTACACGCCGATCCGCTATCTGAACCAGCAGTACGACCGCTGGAAGCTGATGTCGCTGTTTCGCGAGTCGCAGATCGGCTTCGTCACGCCGCTGCACGACGGCATGAACCTCGTCGCGAAGGAGTACGTGGCCGCGCAGAATCCCGACGATCCCGGCGTACTCGTGCTGTCGATTTTCGCGGGCGCCGCGGCCGAGCTTTCCGGCGCGGTGCTGGTCAATCCGCACGATGCGATCGGCATGTGCGAAGCCTTGCAGCGCGCACTGCAGATGCCGCTCGACGCGCGCCAGCGGCGTCACGAGATCAACATGGCCGCTCTGCGCGAGAACGATCTCGGTGTATGGCGCGACAGCTTTCTCAGAGATTTGCGCAGCGTGCCCGTGCGCCGATCGGGCGAGGGTGGGGGCCACCAATGACGACGCGGTGATGGCGCGGCAAAGGCAAAGTTCGGCCAAAGCCGGCGCGCGACCCCTTGTCACCGGATGTAAGCCGCATGTAACAGCACCGAGCAATTGCAAGACCTGCGGCTTTTCCACCGACGCCAGGGAATAATCCTCCGTAGCGACGATGCATGCGGCGCTTAGGGACCGCGTGAATTGATCCGACGTCATGGCGCTGTCATACTCGGCGTCGCCGACGGCATCGCGATTGCGCGCCAGCCGCCGGCTCACGGAGACACAATATGAAGATTGCGCAGATCGCCCCGCTGACCGAATCGGTGCCGCCGAAGCTTTACGGCGGCACGGAGCGGGTCGTGTCGTACATCACCGAGGCGCTGGTCGAGCAGGGCCACGACGTGACGCTGTTCGCGAGTGGCGACTCCGTCACGAGCGCGAAGCTCGAACCGGTGTGGCCGCGCGCGCTGCGGCTCGATCCGGGCATTCGCGACCGCGTCGCGCCGCACATGCTGCTGATGGAACTGGTGCGCCGCCAGGCCGAAGACTTCGACGTGCTGCATTTCCATCTCGACTATTACTCGTTCTCGGTATTCAAGCGGCAGGAAACGCCGTTCGTTACGACGATGCACGGGCGGCTCGATCTGCCCGAGCAGCAGCCGGTGTTCGACACCTTCAACTCGGTGCCGGTGATCTCGATCTCGAATGCGCAGCGTCATCCGCTGCCGCAGGCGCGTTGGCTCACCACGGTCTATCACGGCCTGCCGGAGCAGCTCTATACGCCGCAACCGGTCGAGCAGAAGTACCTCGCGTTTCTCGGCCGGATTTCGCCGGAAAAACGCGTCGATACGGCGATCCGCATCGCGGGCCGCTGCGGCATGCCGATCCGCATCGCCGCCAAGGTCGATGCGGCCGACCGCGAATACTTCGAGCGCGATATCCGGCCGTTGCTCGACCTGCCGTACGTCGAGTACATCGGCGAGATCGCCGATCATCAGAAGGCCGAGTTTCTGTCGGGCGCGCATGCGCTGCTGTTTCCGATCGACTGGCCGGAGCCGTTCGGCCTCGTGATGATCGAGGCGATGGCGTGCGGCACGCCGGTGATCGCGTTCAATCGCGGCTCGGTGCCGGAAGTGCTCGAAGAGGGCGTGACCGGGTTCATCGTCGAGGACGAGATCGGCGCGGTGGCGGCCGTCAACCGGCTGCACAAGGTGCCGCGCGCGGGCGTGCGGCGCCGCTTCGAGGAGCGCTTCACGTCGCACCGGATGGCGCGTCAGTATGTGGAGGCGTATCAGTCGGTGATTCGCGCGCAGAAGCGCTCGCGGTTCAAGGTGATCGATTCGTCGGGCGCTTGACGTGGGATCGTTCGCAACTGTCGAAGCGAAGAACGGCGGTGCACGAGGCGCGGCGCCGTTTTTTTCGCGCCTGAGTTTTCTGGCGTATGAGCGCCGGCGTCGACACCGCACAACAAAAAACGCCGCGCGATGGCCCAAACAGGGTCCCTCGCGCGGCCTTCGTCGCGATGCGATCCGGATGCAAAGCCTGCGCGCGTGTCGGGATGCGCGCGCGCAGGTGTTCAGCGAAGCGTACCGGGAAACGCGCTCAGATCTTCAGCCGCGTGACCTTCGTGCCTTGCAGCGAAACGTCGCCCATCAGGCCCGCGTTGGTCAACACGAAAACCTGCACCGGCGCGGTGGCCGTGGTCGTGTCGACGGCGCCGTTCGCACCGATCTTCACGAGCGCGACCGATGCATCGACGCCGGCCGACCAGCCGTCCGCGTTGCGGAATTTGTCGAGCGAATCCTGCGTCATGAACAGGAAGATCAGTGCCTTCGACTGCGCGCCCGCCGTCAGGCCCAACGAGCCCGACACGGTGCTGTAGTAGCCGACCGTCGCGCCGCCCACTCGCAATGCGCCTTCGCCATACTGACCGCCGACGATGAAGCCCGCCTGTATCACCGACGGGAACACCAGCACGCCGCGCGCCTTCGACACCAGCTCACGCGAGCCCGGCACGGTCGTGAACAGCCTGGACAGCGTGCCGTCGACGCTGGCGTCGATCGACTGCCGTTTCGAGGCGTTGACATGAGCATTGTCCGGAGTGTTGCCCGTCGTCGTGCACCCGGCGAGTGCAAGGCCTCCGAAAGCTAGCGCAGCGGTCGTCTTCAACATGAAGTGTCGTCTTTGCATCGTTTTTCTCCGTGGTGGATCCGGGGCGCAACCGTGTTGATGTCGCCTGGTTGCCTCTGAGTTATAACACAGCCCGGTCTAAAAGGCGCGTTGCGTGGCAACGCGAAAAGCCTTATGGGACAAGGGTTTGAGGCTAATCGCAAGGTGCTTTTCAGTAACTTTGACCGGCCCGCCGGGTGGCGTCGAAGTACGCGTCGAGCGAAGCTCGGAGGAGGCGAAGCAGACGAGCGCCCGAGGCGCGGCGATTTTGGTGACGCTTCGCCGCAGCCCCGCGATGTGCCTGTTTTTACCGATTTTCGCGTGGCGCGGCGGCCCATCGACATGGAAATGAAAGTGTTGTTTCGACACAGCAAATGGCAGCGGAGTACCCGCGGCGCGGCCGCCGCTCACCCGTGATTCACCGGGCTCTTGACCGCGGGCGGGCGCCGCAGCGCGCGGCGCACCATGCCGATGATCGCGCCGATCGCGAACAGGATCGCAGCCGGCACGATCCAATAGCCGACGAACGCGTGCCACAGATACGCGAACAGCGTCGAGCGGCGCACGTTGTATTCGTTGATCGCCTCCTGCTGACGCGGCGCGTTGGCGGCCAGTACGTCGGCCGGGCAGCCGGCGGCTTTTGCGTCGTCGGGCTTGCCATGGCAATGCGCGGGCGCGCCGGCGGCGCGCTGCGCCTGAGTGAAATTCCAGGTGGTCAGCGCGCGCTCGAGATCGACCGCGTTGTACGACATTTCCTCGCGGATCTCGTTGACCGCGACGATCGCCACGGGCACGGCCCAGAATATGATGACCAGCAACCACCGCCTTAACCAGCGGTTTTTGTGCTTCGATACCATCCTTGCCTCCGATCGATGCTCAGTAGCACCAACGACAAGATGGCGGCCCCGTTTTGATTGGTTCTATGTGTGAGGGAGGGCCGTCTCCGCAGCCATCATAGAAGAAAACGGCGCGTTGCGGCGGGTGGACTACGAAGCCGGGGGCGAGCGGAGCGCCGCGTGGGTGGAACGATGCGCCGGCGCCGCGTCGACAGGCAGGGCGCCGGCTGGAGGAACGGCTACGCGTCTCGCTCAGTTGGCGGGCGCCGACGAGGACAGGCAGGTCTTCATGAACGCCTTGCGGTCGTCGCCTTTCTTGTCGCCCGCCTGCTTGTTGCAGGCCTTCATCTTGTCCTGCTGGCTCATCGGCGCGGCGGCTGCCGGCTTCGCGGAAAGACAGGTTTGCATGAACGCCTTGCGCTCGTCGCCCTTCTTGTCGCCGGCCTGCTTGTTGCAGTCGGCCATCTTGGTCTGTTGGCTGTTCGCCGCGAACGCCGGCGATACGAGTACCGCGCCCAACACCAGCGTAGCGATAGCGGATTGGATTTTCATGGGACACTCCATCGGTGGTGAAAACGTTTCTGGTCGTTTATGCGCGCGGGCGACGACGGCATCCATGGGCCCATCGGCGCATCCATTATGGCAAATGCCGTCTGCAGAACGGCTCGAAATGCGTTCCGGTTGACAGCGGTGCGCGCTCGTTTTCCCTGAGTAGCGGGGAGCAACCGGTGATGCGCCGTTTGAAACGATCGAAATCAACGAGTGCGCGAATTTTGTTATGCAATGCAGATTGGTTGCGCCGATTATTCCTTGCTAATTGAATAGAAATTACGGTTCGAGGTATTTGGATCTATTGTCAGCAGGCAATAAGAATTTCCGCATTGCTGCGAATGCAACTGAATAGAAAAGTGGCATGAAATTCGGCAGCCTCCGTTGTGCAGAATCGCGCTCCGATGGATGCCGGTACCGGTGTCAACCTTCATCGTTGCGAGGAGACTTACCATGCATTACCTGTTGATGTACGAGTTGGTACCCGACTATCTGGAGCGACGCGGCGAGTACCGCGACGCGCATCTGAAACTCGCTTGGGCCGCCGCCGAACGGGGCGAACTGCTGCTGGCCGGCGCGCTCACCGAGCCGACGGACGAGGCGGTGCTGCTCTTCACCGGCACCTCGCCGGCAGTCGCGCAAGCCTTTGCCAAGGCCGATCCGTACGTGCTATCCGGACTCGTCACGCGCTGGCGTGTGCGCGAATGGACCACCGTCGTCGGCGAGCACGCATCGAAACCAGTGCGCCCGTAGTTTCGCCCGAAGCGACTTCAACGTCTTTGCTCCCGCCTCGAACTCCGCGCATGCGCAGCGGCCGCATGCGCGCCTCCGATTGCCTCGGTGTCACCGCGGGTGCGCGCCGCCTTTCTTTCGCCGACGCTCGACACAGCCGATCAAATCAAACATCAAATGGCATAGAAATGCGTGCTGGATTGGCAATTGCATTTTTAAAGCACATTCTGTTCGGCAATGCTGTATTGTGCTTTGCAACAGGCCAGATTCGATGCAAGATAAGCAGCGGCTTTTGTTACGGCAATACGAGAATCGACGCAGCGAAACGGACAAGATTGTTTCTATCCGTAACACTTGTCTCACCTGTATTCATGCAAACAACGGGATGGTATGCTTCGTGCAGAAATTTTCCCGTGCACGAGTGAGACCGCGTTTTGTGCTTCGCAATAGGGAAGAGCCGCACCACACGTGGGCGGACTGCTCCGGCGAGCCGAACGGATAAAACAAATTTGTGCAACCGAGGGCCGCACACGGGTCGTGAACGCTAAGAATCCGTGGCAGGCCCAACGCCGCGGCCAGGCCAGGCCGCGTGGAGAAAATCCAATGTTTTTCGATGAGCTGAACAACGACGAATGGGCGCTGCTCGCGCCGCTCGTCTCTGACGAGCCGGCCGTCCGTCTGAACCGGCGCGGCCGGCCGCGCGCCGAACCGCGCATCGTGACGAATGCGGTGCTGTGGATCATGACCACGGGTGAGCCGTGGTCGAAGCTGCCGGGCCGCTATCCGTCCGGTCCCACGTGCCGTCGCCGCTTCGAAGAGTGGCAACTGAACGGCACTCTGCTGGAGATGGTCCGCCTGCTGTCGCGGAGCGGCCGCACCTTCGCGTACATTCCCCAACCGGCGCCGCCCGTTACGGCCAGACCCGTGGCGCCGGTTGCGCAAACCCCGAGCCCGCGCGAAGACAATAGTCTGCGCGGCGTGTCGTGGAAGAGTCCCGAGTCGTGGCAGGCGCCCGGCGTCGCGAGTGCGTTGAGCCAATGGCGCACGGCCGATCCGATCGGTGACATCACGCGGCAATTGTCGGGGCTCGGGCCCGCGGCAGTGCCGGCGACGCCCGTGGCGACATTCGCGTCGGCCGCAGCGCCAGTAGCGCATGTCGAACCCGCCGCATTCGGCACGGCCCGGACCTTCCCGCCCGACGAGCCGCGCCCGTCGCTGACGATGGCCCTCGCGCCGAGCGGCATGCAGGTCGCCGACTCGCGCGGTTATCTGATCTACGTGGTGGTCGAGGAAGTGCCGAATGCGATGTATCGCGGGTGGGCGGAGATCATCAGGAACGGCAAGCGTGTCGAGCGCTCCGGCCTCGTCGGCCCGCGCTTCGAGGATGCGCAGCACGCGCAGCAATTCGCGCTCGACTGGGCACGTCAGTGGATCGATCGCGAATGCGCAACCGACGCGGCGGCCGCCGCGATGACCGAGGTAAGCGCCGCTGAACCTGCGTCGGCACCCGCATCGAGCAACCCTGTGCAGCGCTCGGCGAGCCGTTCGTTGGCGGCCCTGCGTCATGTGCCGGAACCGGCGTCGATCGATGGCAGCGCGAATCACGGCGCGCCTTTGCACGGGCAGTTGAAGCCATCACCGAATGCATTGCGCGTGCCGCTGCGCCGCTATCCGTCGGACACCGCGAGCGCGAGCGTGACGAGCACGCCCGCGGTGACGACCGACAGCGGCACCGTGGAGCACTTTTCGGCGACCTACAAAGAACTCATCTCGTACGTGGGATGAACCCGGCGGACCCCGCGGCCGCCTGGCGCCGCCGCAGGGTCCCGCATCGTTATCGCGGCCGGTCGCGCGTCATTGCCGTCCGTAGGTATCGTCGAAGCGCACGATATCGTCTTCACCGAGGTACGAACCGGACTGCACCTCGATCATTTCGAGCGGCATCTTGCCCGGGTTTTCGAGGCGATGGGTGGTGCCGAGCGGAATATAAGCCGACTCGTTTTCAGACACGATAAAGCGCTCGTCGCCGCGCGTGACGAGCGCGGTGCCGCGCACGACGATCCAGTGCTCCGCGCGATGATGATGCATCTGCAACGACAGCCGCGCACCCGGCTTCACGACGATCCGCTTGACCTGGAAGCGTTCGCCGGTGTCGACGGAATCGTAGTTGCCCCACGGGCGATGCACCTTGCGATGATTGGCCGCTTCGAGCCCGCCATCCTCGCGAATCCGGTTGACGATCTTCTTGACCTCCTGCACGCGTGATTTATCGGCAACGAGAATCGCATCGGCGGTCTCGACGACGACGAGATCCTGCGTGCCGACGCAGGCAATCAGTCGTCCTTCGGAATGCGCGAAGGTCGAGTTCGCACCTTCGAACATCACGCGGCCGCGGCTCACATTGCGATCGGCGTCCTTCTCGGAGATGTCCCAGATCGCGTCCCACGAACCGACGTCGGACCAGCCGGCCATCAGCGGCACGACCACGCCCGACGCGATGCTCTGATCGGCGCCGAGCTTTTCCATCACCGCGTAGTCGATCGAATTCGACGGCGACGCGCCGAACGCATCGCGTTGCAGCCGGAAGAAGTCGCCGTCCGCCGTGCTGCCCGCGAAGGCCGCTTCGCATGCTTCGTAAATGGCCGGTTGAAAATGGCGAATTGCTTTGAGCCACGTCGATGCGCGCACGATGAAAATACCGCTGTTCCACCAGTATTCGCCTGATTCGACGTAGTGCCGCGCGAGTTCCAGATGCGGCTTTTCGACGAAGCTGTCGAGGCGGTGCGCGACGAGGCGCGCCGATGCATCGGTCTGTCCAACATCCTGCGCATCGTCAGAACCGAGCGGCGCGCCGATGCGGATATAGCCGTAGCCGGTTTCCGCGCGCGTCGGCACGATGCCCATCGTCACGATCCGGCCGGCGGCCGCATGCTGGACGCCGGCGGCGACCGCCGCGTGAAAGCCTGCGCTGTCGGTGACCGCGTGATCGGCGGGCATCACGACCATGATGCCGTCTTCGTCCTGCGCTGCGACGGACAACGCGGCCACCGTCAACGCGGGCGCGGTGTCACGGCCTACCGGTTCGAGTATCAGCCGGCTCGGCTTGCCGCTCGTGCGCAACTGTTCGGCCGTCGTGAAGCGCTGCTCTTCGTTGGCGACGACCACGAGCTGGCCGGCGAGCGGATAGCCGGCTTCGAGCCCATCGAGACGGCGGGTCGTCGATTGCAGCAGCGACTCGTCGCCGAGCAGGCCGATCAGCTGCTTCGGATGCTGCTCGCGCGACATCGGCCACAGCCGGGTGCCCGAGCCGCCCGCGAGAATCACGGGATGAACCTTGAGCTTGACGCTGGTTCCGGATGGGGAGGTGGACGAAGGGGCGGCGGTGGGCCGGGTGCCGGCGGGCGTGACAGGGGCCGGAGCTGTCATGGTGAACTCTCCTCGAGGCTGGATGAATGCGTCGAGTTTTATCACGAAGTCGAGAATCAATAAAAGCGCGTTAAATACAAATCGGATAAAGCGTGCCTCGAATCTATTCGAAATGCCGGAAAAAATGTGCCACCGATGGATTCAAAAATAAAAATTACCGGAAAAAAATCGACAAGCATTTTTTTCGCTTAATGATGCGCAAGAATGATGACACTCATGGAGCCGGGCGTCCCCGGCAGAACTGTTGGAAAAGCGCAAGTTTCGGTGGGCAAGGCCTCGGATGGGCGGGTGGGAAACCGCTGTCGAGCCTGATTGCGGCAAAAATTACCTCTCAAAATGCACAAAAAAATGCCGAAATTTTGACCGATACAATTTGAGATTTTTTACGGCCTTGCCGTGCGAATTTTAATACCGCTTTATTGAGGCATGTACAAGGGTATTCACTCATTCGGCCGCAGTTTTTCCGCGGTGGTCTATTCATGCGCATTCAGTCCAATTCGGCCGCGAGGCAAATGGGAAATAAAAACGCAATGGTGAAACCCGCATGCAACACCCATTTCAACCAACCGACGGATCGCACTTTGACTGACGAACAGAGGGGCGGCGCATGCTGAGCGTTCTAGCGAGAATCATCGACATAGCCATGGTCGCGCTCGCCGCGATGGTGGCGGCGGCCGTGCACAGCGGCGGAGCGGTATGGCTCGACGATATGCAAAGCGTGTCGCTCGCGTTCGGCTGCCTGCTGGTGGTGGTGTTCTTCCCGGCGCTCGGCATCTATCAGTCGTGGCGCGGCAAGCCGCTCTACGATCTGCTGTCGCGCGTCACGGGCGGCTGGCTGATGGTCGAAGTGACCGGCGTGCTGATCAGCTTCAGCGTGCACCGCGCCGACAGCCTGTCGCGGCTGTGGCTCGTGTACTGGGCGCTCGCGTCCATCGTGCTGCTGGTCGTCACGAAGCTGATCGTCTATTCGATCCTGCGCGGACTGCGACGCGAGGGCTTCAATCAGCGTGCGGTCGCGATCGTCGGCGGCGCGCCTTACGGGCGCTTCCTCATCGAACAGATGCAGGGCCGGCCGGAAGCCGGCTTCACGCCCGTGGTCGTGTTCGACGAGGACGGCACGATCAATCCATATGAAGACCCGGACGCGGCGCACGCGGTCGCGGGCGTGCCGGTCGAGCGCGACTATCAGCGCATGATCGAGCTGGTGCGACAGCGCTCGATCCGCGAGCTGTGGCTCGCGCTGCCGATCTCGAAGGAGAAGGCGATCCATCGCTTCGTGAGGGATCTGCGCAACGACTTCGTGAACATCCGCTTCATCCCCGATGTCGGCAGCCTGACGCTGTTCAATCAGCCGATGGTCGAGCTGCTCGGCGTGCCCGCGATCAACCTCGCCGCCTCGCCGATCACCGATCTGCGCGTGCTGCCCAAGCGCGTGTTCGACAGCCTGTTCGCGCTCGGCGCGTTGCTCGCGCTGTCGCCGCTGATGCTCGTGATCGCGCTGATGGTGAAGCTCAGCTCGCCGGGACCGGTGTTTTTCCGCCAGCGCCGCAAGGGCATCGACGGCCGCGAGTTCGAGATCTTCAAGTTCCGCTCGATGAAGGTCCACAAGGAAGCGGCCGGCCAGATCACCCAGGCGACGCGGCGCGATCCGCGCATCACCGCGGTCGGCGCGTTCCTGCGCCGCACCAGCCTCGACGAGCTGCCGCAGTTCATCAACGTGCTGCGCGGCGAGATGTCGGTGGTAGGTCCCCGTCCGCACGCGCTCGAGCACGACGACATCTACAAGGATCTGGTGAAGGGCTATATGCACCGCTACCGGATCAAGCCCGGCATCACCGGCTGGGCGCAGATCAACGGTTATCGCGGCGAAACCGACCGCATCGAAAAGATGATGGGCCGCGTGAAGCTCGATCTGTACTACATGCAGCACTGGACCTTCTGGCTCGACATCAAGATCGTCGTGCTGACGCTGTGGAAAGGCTTCGCGGGCAGCAACGCCTATTGAACGTGGAGCGCCGGGCCGCGCCGATGCCGCGCATCGCGCGAGCGCATTCCTGAATCAACTTTATTTATCGAGGTGCAATCCATGAACCTGACGATCATCGGTAGCGGCTATGTCGGCCTCGTGACCGGCGCATGTCTGGCCGACATCGGCCACGACGTGTTCTGTCTCGACGTCGATCAACGCAAGATCGACGTGCTCAACAACGGCGGCGTGCCGATCCACGAACCGGGTCTGCAGGAGATCATCGCGCGCAATCGCCGCGCGAAGCGCCTGACGTTTTCCACCGACGTCGAGGCCGCGGTCGCGCACGGCGACATCCAGTTCATCGCGGTCGGCACGCCGGCCGACGAAGACGGTTCCGCCGACCTGCAGTACGTGCTCGCCGCTGCGCGCAACATCGGCCGCCATATGAACGGCTTCAAGGTGATCGTCGACAAATCGACGGTGCCGGTCGGCACCGCGTCGCGCGTACGCGAAGTGGTCGCCGCCGAGCTAACCGCGCGCGGCGTCGAGCAGATGTTCTCGGTGGTGTCGAATCCGGAGTTCCTGAAGGAGGGCGCGGCGGTCGAAGACTTCACGCGGCCCGATCGCATCGTGCTCGGCTGCGACGACGACGTGCCCGGCGAAAAGGCACGCGAGCTGATGAAGCGCCTGTATGCGCCGTTCAATCGCAATCGCGAACGCACGCTGTATATGGACGTGCGTTCCGCCGAGTTCACCAAGTACGCGGCCAACGCGATGCTCGCGACGCGCATCTCGTACATGAACGAGCTCGCGAATCTGGCCGATCGCGTCGGCGCGGATATCGAGGCGGTGCGCCGCGGCATCGGTTCCGATCCACGCATCGGCTACGACTTCCTGTACGCGGGCTGCGGCTATGGCGGCTCGTGCTTTCCGAAGGACGTGCAGGCGCTGATTCGCACCGCCGCCGATCACAGCGCAAACCTGCGCATTCTCGAAGCGGTGGAAGCGGTCAACGACGCGCAGAAGCAGATCCTCGCGCAGAAGATCGTCGCGCGTCTCGGCGAGGATCTGTCGGACCGCACGTTCGGCGTGTGGGGTCTCGCGTTCAAGCCGAACACCGACGACATGCGCGCGGCGCCGAGCCGCGAGCTGATCGCCGAACTGCTGCGCCGCGGCGCGCGCGTGAAGGCCTACGACCCGGTCTCGATCGACGAAGCGAAGCGCGTGTTCGCGCTCGACCTGAAGGACGTGCCGCAGCAGCATGCGCGCCTGTCGTTCGTGAACGAGGAGATGGAAGCGGCGAGCGGCGTCGATGCACTCGTGATCCTGACCGAATGGAAAGTCTTCAAGAGCCCTGACTTCGACGCGCTGAAGCGCATGCTGAAGACGCCGCTGATTTTCGATGGCCGCAATCTGTACGAGCCGGATGTGCTGCTCGAACTCGGCATCGAGTATCACGCGATCGGCCGGCGGCACGCATTGCGCAATGCGCCGGCACGGGTCGGCGCGAACGGCGCGCTGCATGCGGTGGACCTCGCCGCCGCGGAAATCTCTGGCCGCTGAGGCCATTGCGACCGCCGCCGCGCGAGGAAATCCGCCATGTTCGCCAACGTTCTGATCGTGTGTCACGCCAACGTGTGCCGCTCGCCTGCCGCCGAGATGCTGTTCAAGGCGCGTCAGGCGCGCGCGCCGCGCCCGGGCGCCGCGCCGATCGCGTTTCATTCGGCGGGCATTCGCGCGGTCAATGGCCACGGCATGGACCCGGTGATGCGGCGCCTGCTCGAAGAGCGCGGCGTCGCGGCCGGCCTCCATCACGCGCGGCGTCTCGACCGCTCGCTCGTGCGCGCGGCCGATCTCGTGCTGGTGAGCGAGCGCGCGCAGGTGAGCAAGGTCGAAGCGCTCGATCCGTCCGCGCGCGGCAAGGTCTATCCGCTCGGCAAGTGGGAAGCCGATTCGGACGTCGCCGATCCGCACGGCGGCGCGGAAGACGAATACAGGGAGAGTCTCGTGCTCATCGAACATCTGGTCATGGGATGGCTGAAAAAAATATGAAGCAACCCCGCATCGAAAACTCATTCGCGAGCTTGCGCACGAAGCTCGCCGCCTCACTTCTGCTGACGTCTTTTCTGTCGGCCTGCGCGACCGCACCGGGCAATTATCTCGACACGTCGCGGCTCAAGGACAACGATCAGGCGCCGAGCGAAACCTATCCGGTCCATCTGATCGACGCGAACCTGATCATGGCGCAGGCGCAAGCCGCCGCCGCAAAAACCGAGCCGTTGCCGCCGTCGGCGCTGTCCGATCCGTCGCTGTACGTGTACCACCTCGCGCCGCAGGACATTCTCGGCATCACCGTGTGGGATCACCCCGAACTGACCACGCCGCAGGGCAGCACCTTGTCCTCGGGCGGCAACACCACGCAGACGATCGCCGGCGCGTTGCAGCAGCCGTATACGGCCGCGCTGCCGGGCCAGGCCGATCCGTACGGCCAGACCATCGCCGCCGACGGCACGATCTTTTTCCCGTTCGTCGGCCGCATCCAGGCCGCGGGGAAGACCACCACCCAGCTGCGCGATCAGCTCGCCGCGCGCCTCGTGCCATATATCCGCAACCCGCAGGTCGACGTGCGCGTGCTGTCGTATCGCAGCCAGAAGGTGCAGGTCACCGGCGAAGTGAAGCAGCCGGGACCGCTCGCGCTCAGCGACGTGCCGCTGACGCTGGTCGACGCGATCACGCGCTCGGGCGGCACCAACCCGGACGCCGACATCCAGCGCGTGCGCCTCACGCGCAATCACAAGCTCTACGTGCTCAACGCCGATCGCATGCTCGATCAGGGCGACACCACGCAGGACGTGATGCTGCAAAACGGCGACGTGGTCAACGTGCCGGACCGCACCGACAGCCGCATCTTCGTGATGGGCGAAGTGAAGACGCCGACCCAGGTGCCGATCATCCGCGGCCGCATGACGATCGCCGATGCGCTCACGCAGGGCGGCGGCATCCTCAATACCGACGCCAATCCGCGCCAGATCTTCGTGATGCGCGGCATGCGCGAGCATCCGACCACGCCCGAGGTGTTCCGCCTCGACATGACGCAGCCGGACTCGATCATGTTGTCTTCGCAGTTCCAGTTGCAGCCGCTCGACGTCGTGTACGTGGGCACCGCCGCGTCGACGACGTTCAACCGCGTGTTGCAGCAGGTGCTGCCGAGCGTGCAGACGCTGTTCTATCTGAAGCAGCTGACGCGCTGAACGTTTGGGCTGTAACGTCCCGCGCGCGCCGTTGTTGTCCGGGCGGCGCGGGACGCGCAACGAAAGCAGAAGTACCGCTGACGCGAAAGCCGAAGCCAACGACACGGGATGGAACAGTGAGCAATCAACTCTCTCCACACATGGCTGGTCCGATCAAGACCGAAGAAGAAGACGTCGTCCTCGGACAACTGGTGCAGGTGATCCTCGACGACATCTGGTGGCTGCTCGCGATCACCGCGGTCATCGTCACGATGGCGGTCGCGTACTGCTACCTCGCCAAGCCGACTTATTCGGCCGATGCGCACGTGCGCGTCGAGCCGTCCGACAGCATGTCGCAGGCGCTCACGCAAACGCAAACCGGTGCCGCGATCACCAGCGGCTCGACGTCGCTGCCGACCGACGCCGAGATCGAAATCATCAAGAGCCGTGGCGTGGTCGCCCCGGTCGTGCAGCAGCTGAAGCTGAACTTCAGCGTGACGCCGAAGACGATCCCGCTGCTCGGCAACATCGCCGCGCGCCTCGCCACGCCGGGCCAGCCCGCACGCGCGTGGCTGGGGCTCACGTCATACGCCTGGGGCGGTGAAGACGTCGAGGTCGATTCGATCGACGTGACGCCGTCGCTCGAAGGCGAGAAACTGCTGCTGCGCGTGATCGACGCGCAGCACTATGAGCTGTTCGCGGCGAACGGCTCGCTGCTGCTGCGCGGCGAGGTCGGCCAGCAGGCGCAGGGCGGCGGCGTGACGATAGTCGTCAACCAGCTGGTCGCGCGCCCCGGGCAGGAGTTCACGATCGTGCGCTCGAACGATCTCGACGCGATCACCGCGTTCCAGTCGGCGATCACGGTGCAGGAGCAGGGCAAGCAGACCGGCGTGATCCAGATCTCGCTGGAGGACAAGAGTCCGCAGCATGCGGCGCTCGTCGCCAATGCGCTCGCGCAGTCGTATCTGCGGCAGCACGTGTCGAACAAGCAGGCCGATGCGAGCAAGATGCTCGACTTCCTGAAGAGCGAGGAGCCGCGCCTGAAGGCCGACCTCGAACGCGCGGAAGCCGCGCTGACCGCCTACCAGCGTCAGTCCGGCTCGATCAACGCGAGCGACGAGGCGAAGGTCTACCTCGAAGGCAGCGTGCAGTACGAGCAGCAGATCGCCGCATTGCGGCTGCAGATGACGCAGCTCGCCGAGCGCTACGGCGACGACCATCCGACGCTCGTCGCCGCACGTCAGCAGATGGCCGAGCTGCAGGCGCAGCGCACCAAATACGCGGACCGTTTCCGCGATCTGCCTGCCACCGAAGTGAAGGCCGTGCAGTTGCAGCGCGACGCCAAAGTCGCCGAAGACATCTACGTGCTGCTGCTCAATCGCGTGCAGGAACTGTCGGTGCAAAAGGCGGGCACGGGCGGCAACGTGCATATCGTCGACGCGGCGCTGCGCCCCGGTGCGCCGGTCAAGCCGAAGAAGATGCTGATCATGTCGGCGGCGGTGATTCTCGGGCTGATCGCGGGCACCGGCTTCGTGTTCCTGCGCCGCAATCTGTTCAAGGGCATCGACGACCCCGATCACGTCGAGCGCGCGTTCCATCTGCCGGTGTTCGGCCTCGTGCCGCAAAGCGCCGAGCAGGTGCAGCTCGAAAACAGCTATGCGCGCGGCGGCGAACGGCTGCGTCCGGTGCTCGCGAATGCGCGGCCGAAGGACCTGACGATCGAAAGTCTGCGCAGCCTGCGCACCGCGATGCAGTTCACGCTGATGGACGCGCGCAATCGCATCGTGATGCTGACGGGTCCGATGGCCGGCGTCGGCAAGAGCTTCCTCAGCGTGAACCTCGCGATGCTGCTCGCGCATTCGGGCAAGCGCGTGCTGCTGATCGACGGCGACATGCGGCGCGGCGCGCTCGAACGTCAGATCGGCGGCGAGCAGGAGAACGGCATGTCGGAGTTGCTGAGCGGGCAGATCTCGCTGGAAGAGGCGATCCGCCCGTCGAACGTCGAGGGCCTGAGCTTCATTTCGTGCGGCCGCCGTCCGCCGAATCCGTCCGAGCTGCTGATGTCGCCGCGTCTGCCGCAGTACCTCGACGGCCTCGCGAAGCGCTACGACGTGATCCTGATCGACACGCCGCCGGTGCTCGCGGTGACCGATGCATCGATCATCGGCGCGTATGCGGGCTCGACGTTCTTCGTGATGCGCTCGGGCATGCACAGCGAGATCGAGCTAGCCGACGCGCTGAAGCGCCTGCGCGCGGCCGGTGTGCACGTGCAGGGCGGCATCTTCAACGGCATGCCGGCGCGCTCGCGGGTCGGCTACGACCGCGGCTACGCGGCGACCCAGGAATACCTGAGCACGTGACGCGCGCACCGCACCCCGGCACCGACTTCTGCACGACAGGAACAGAGGACATCACGATGAAAGTAACGGTACTGGTACCGACTTATCGCCGCCCGCCCGATCTCGCGCGCTGCCTCGCGGCGCTCGAGCGGCAATCGCGCGCGCCCGACGAAGTGATCGTGGTCGCACGCGTCGACGACGACGCGACCCATGCATGCCTGCGCGATCCGTCCACGCGCGGCCGCCTGCCGCTGGTGATCGCGCCGGTGGACATACCCGGCCAGGTCGCGGCGCTCAATCGCGGGCTCGATGCCGCCAGCGGCGACGTGATCGCGATCACCGACGACGACGCCGCGCCGCGCCGCGACTGGGTCGAGCGCATCGCCGCCGCGTTCGAAGCCGATGCGCGCCTGGGCGCCTTGGGCGGGCGCGACTGGGTGCACGAAAAGGGCCGCGTGCTCGACGGCGAGCGGCCGCTGGTCGGCAAGGTGACCGCGCACGGCAAGATCATCGGCAATCATCACCTGGGGGTCGGTGCCGCGCGCGAAGTCGACATCCTGAAGGGCGCCAACATGAGCTACCGGCGCGACGCGGTGCGCACGATCCGCTTCGACGCGCGTTTGCGCGGCGCGGGCGCGCAGGTGCACAACGACATGGCATTCAGCCTCGCGGTAAAGAACGCGGGCTGGAAGCTCGTCTACGACCCGCAGGTCGCCGTCGATCATTTCCCCGCCGAACGGTTCGACGACGACAAACGCGACGCGCAGACGATGGCCGCGCTGCGCAACGCCGCGTTCAACTTCCATCTGATCCTGCGCGACCAGTTGCCGCCGCTGCGCCGCGAAGCCGCGTGGTGGTGGTGGACGCTGGTCGGCACACGGCTTTATCCGGGCCTCACGCATGCGGCGCTCGCGCTGCTGTCGAAGCAGGCGCAGTTGCAGCTGTCGCGCTGGCGCGAGGTGCGCGCGGGCGCCCACGAGGCGCGGCGCGCGCTGTCGAAGAGCGGAGTGTCCGCATGAGTACCAAGGTTCATGTTCATCTGTTCTACGGCGCCGATCCGCGCTTTTATCGCAAGGGCGACGATATCGGCTGTCTGTATGGTTATCACCACGCGGAGTCCGAAGCATTCGCGCTGACCTATTCGCAAGACGCGCGCGAAAGTCGGCCCGTACGGCTCGTGCGGCGCGCGCTGAAGGCCGCGCTCGGCTTCGATTTCATCCATACGTGGCGTAATCGCGCCGAGATGCTGCGCTCGGACGTGATCTGGACGCATACCGAGCAGGAATGGCTGTCCGCCGCGCTGATGCTGCTGCTGTGCGGCCGCAAGGCGGGGCCCGGCGCGTCGCCGCTGCTGCTCGCGCAAAGCGTGTGGCTGCTCGACAAGTGGCCGTCGTACGGCATCGTGCGCAGCTGGCTGTATCGCAAGCTGATGACGCGCGCCGATCGGCTGACCACGCTCGCGAGCGAAAACGCCGAGCTATGCCAGGACTACTTCCGCCGCGATGCGACGCCGCTGCTGTACGGCCTGAACACGCGCGACTTCCCGGTCAATGCGCCGACGCAGTGGACGCCGCGCACGCCGCTGCGCATCGCGGCGATCGGCAACGACCGCGACCGTGACTGGGAGACGCTGATCAAGGCGTTCGGCAACGATTCGCGCTATTCGGTGAAGCTCGCGACGCGGCGGCGGATTCCCGCGTCGCTGCGCGCGTCGAATGTCGAGATCGCGCTGTTCTCCGGCATCAAGAAGCAACACGAGCTGTACGACTGGGCCGACGTGATCGTCGTGCCGTTGCGGCCGAACTCGCACGCATCGGGCATCACCGTGATGCTCGAAGCGGCGGCGGTCGGCAAGCCGATGGTCGCGACCGACGTCGGCGCGCTGCGCGACTATTTTCCCGCCGACGAAGCCGCCTACGTGCCGCCATTCATTCCAGAGGCGCTGCGCGCCGCGGTCGACCGGCTCGCCGCCGACCCCGCCGAAGCGCTGCGCCAGGCGCAGGCAGCCGCGGCCGGTCTGCTCGCGCGCGATCTGACCACCGAGCACTACGCGATGCAGTACGTGCGGATCACGCGCGAGATGCTGAGCGCGCGCGGGCAGGCGAGCGCGAACGCGGCCGCGGCCAGGCACGAGCAACGCGCCGCACCTGCGCGCGAATCGCGCGGAGGCCTCTAGGCGATGTCGACGATTCCGCGCGCGAACCCATTGCCGCCGGCCGGCGCGGGCAACGCCGGCGCCGCGCAAACCAATGCGAGCGGGCTGCTGTCCGGCGCAACGCGAGAATGGCTGCCGCCGCTGTTGCTGTGGCTGATCACTGCGGTGCTGATCGTCGCGCATCAGGGCACGGTGCTGACGCTCGCGTTTCCGGTGCTCGCGATCCTCACGGGCCTGTGGCTCTACTTCAAGAGCCCGGCGCGCTATATCGGCTTCATGTGGTGGCTGTGGTTCCTGAGCCCCGAAGTGCGGCGTCTCGCGGACTGGTCGAAAGGCGCGTTCACGCCGACCAGCCTGATCCAGGTCGCGCCGCTCGCCGTGACGATGATCAGCGGCCTGTCGCTGCTGCGCTACTACCGGCTGCTCGCGCAGCGCCGTGGTTTGCCGGTGCTGCTGATCCTGCTCGGCCTCGTTTACGCGTTCCTGATCGGCGTGATGTCGAGCGGGCCGCTTGCGGCCACCTACGACCTCGCGAACTGGCTCTATCCGATCCTGATCGGCTTTCACATCATGGCGCACACGCGCCAGTATCCGCAGTACCGCGACACGATCGTGGGCACGTTCATCTGGGGCATGCTGGTGATGGGCGGCTACGGCCTGATCCAGTTCTTCATCATGCCGCCGTGGGACGTGCTGTGGATGCTCGGCTCGCAGATGAACTCGCAGGGCGACCCGGTGCCGATGGGCGTGCGCGTGTTCAGCACGATGAACTCGTCGGGCCCGTTCGCGTTCGCGATGATGGGCGCGATGGTCTTCGTGATGGCCGCGCAGCACCGCCTGCGCTGGATCGCCGCCGGGCTCGGCTTCTTCTCGTTCGCGTTGAGCCTCGTGCGCTCGACGTGGGGCGGCTGGGTCATCGCGCTCTTCATCCAGCTGGTGAAGTCGAACAACAAGGTGCGCGTGCGCATCGTCGCGAGCGCGGTGCTGCTCGCCGGCTTCTGCGTCCCATTGCTAGCGGTCGGTCCGGTGGCCGAACGGATGCAGGCGCGCCTGAACACGATCGTCAACCTGCACGACGACCAGAGCTACGCGGCGCGTAACGAGTTCTACGCGACCTTCGCGAAGACCGCGTTTACCGACGTGTCGGGCGAGGGCATGGGCGCGACCGGCACCTCCACGAAGCTCTCCAACGACGGTGGCCAGCTCGGCCAGTACGGCAACTTCGACAGCGGCGTGATGAACATTCCGTTCGTGCTCGGCTGGCCCGGCACCTTGCTGTACATGTCCGGCATCGTGTGGCTGCTGACCCGCGCGGTGCTCGCGTCGTTCAGGCTGCGCGACGACAAGTTCGTCTCCGCGTGCCTGAGCCTGTGTCTGGCGACCTTCGCGATGCTCGTGTTCACGAACTCGCTGGTCGGCACCGGCGGCCTGCTGCTTTTCATGGGCGCTTTTTCGATTCTTTCCGCGGTTCACTACGAAAAAATGAACCGCGCACGCACGCTATTTCTCCACGGAGGCACGGATTGAGAGTCGCCATAGTCACGCACGTAGTGCGTCATAACGACGGCCAGGGGCGCGTCAATCACGAGATCGCGCGCGCGGCGCTCGACGAGAACATCCGCGTGACGCTGGTCGCGTCGCACGTGGCGCCCGAACTGCTCGCGCATCCGAACGTGCGCTGGGCGCCGGTGAAGATCGGCCGCTGGTGGCCGACCAATCTGCTGCGCCAGCAGGTGTTCGCTCTCAAGAGCGCGCTATGGCTGCGCGCGCATCGGCGCGACTACGACGTGCTGCACGTGAACGGCTTCATCACGTGGATGCGCGCCGACGTCAATACCTCGCATTTCGTGCATAGCGGCTGGTTCGCGAGCAAGTACTACCCGTTCGGTTTGACGAAGGGCGTGTGGTCCGCGTACCAGTCGGTCTATACGCGCTGCAATGCGCTGCTCGAACGCTGGGCGTACCGGCGCTCGAAGGTGATCACCGCGGTGTCGCAGAAGGTCGCCGACGAAATCCGCGCGATCGGCCTCACGCCGCGCAACCGCGTGGACGTGATCTACAACGGCGTCGACACGCAAGGCTTCGCGGCGGCGAGCGGCGATCGCGCGAAGTTTCGGTTGCCGGACGATGCGTTCCTGCTGCTGTTCGTCGGCGATCTGCGCACCCCGCGCAAGAATCTCGGCACCGTGCTCGCCGCGTTGAAGCATCTGCCCGAGCACGTGCAGATCGCGGTGGCCGGCTTTCTGCCGGGCAGCCCGTATCCGGAACAGGCGAAGGCGCTCGGCATCGCGCATCGGGTGCATTTTCTCGGGCTGGTGAAGGAGATGCCAGTGCTGATGCATTCGGTCGACGCGTTCGTGTTTCCGTCGCGCTACGAAGCGATGAGTCTGTCGCTGCTCGAAGCGATGGCGGCGGGCCTGCCCGTCGTGACCGCGCGCACCGCGGGCGGCGCCGAGATCATCACGCCGGAATGCGGCATCGTGCTCGACGATCCGGACGACCCGCAGGCGCTCGCTCGCGCGGTCGCGCAACTCGCCGGCGACGACACCGCGCGCCGCGCGATGGGTCAGGCCGCGAGCGAGCTCGCAACCGGCTTCGGCTGGGCGCGCATGGCCGCGCAATACATCGCGCTGTACCGGCAACTGGCCGGGCAACAGGAAAACCGCCGGCGCATCCAGACGGAGGCGACGGTCGTCGCGCAAAACGATGCGCTGACGCTGAATCAACTCGCCGGACAGAAGAGCGTGGAATGAACGCGCGAGCCGCGCCATCCACGCAACGACATAGCAACTCACCGCAAGCAACACACAGGGGCACACCATCATGACGACTGGCTCAATCAAATCACTGCAGATCGGGATGCACTGGTTTCCCGAACGCGCGGGCGGCCTCGACCGCATGTACTACTCGCTGGTCGGCGCGCTGCCGGGCGCGGGCGTCGCGGTGCGCGGAGTCGTCGCCGGCTCGCCGAAAGTCGCGGCCGATACCGGTGGCGCGATCAACGGGTTCGGCTCCGCCGCGCAATCGCTGCCGTTGCGGTTGATGGCGGCACGCCGCGCGCTGCGCCAGGAGATCCGCAGGTCGCGGCCCGACGTGATTTCATCGCACTTCGCGCTCTATACGTTTCCGGGCCTCGACGTGACGCGCGGCATTCCGCAGGTGTCGCATTTCCAGGGGCCGTGGGCCGACGAGAGCCACGTCGAAGGCGCCGATTCGCTCGGCCAGCGCGCGAAGCGTTATCTGGAGCAGTCGGTATACGCGCGTTCGTCGCGGCTGATCGTACTGTCGGACGCGTTCGGCAAGATCCTGACGACGCGCTACGGCATCTCACCGGAGCGCGTGCGCGTGGTGCCGGGCTGCGTCGACGTCGAGCAGTTCAATCTGCCGATCACGCAGGCCGAAGCGCGTCTGCGTCTGCAATTGCCGCAGGATCGGCCGATCGTGCTGGCGGTGCGACGGCTGGTGCGGCGCATGGGTCTCGAAGATCTGATCGATGCGGTGAAGCTGGTGAAACGCAGCGCGCCCGACGTGCTGCTGCTGATCGCCGGCAAGGGGCGGCTCGAAAGCGAGCTTCAGGCGCGCATCGACGACGCAGGGCTCGAACACAACGTGAAGCTGCTCGGCTTCGTGCCCGATCAGCATCTCGCGGCGCTATATCGCGCGGCCAATCTCAGCGTCGTACCGACGGTCGCGCTGGAAGGCTTCGGGCTCATCACGGTCGAATCGCTTGCGTCGGGCACGCCGGTGCTGGTGACGCCGGTCGGCGGATTGCCGGAGGCGGTGGCGGGCTTGTCGCCGGATCTGGTGTTGCCGGAGACCGGTGCAGCGGCGATCGCCGCGGGTCTCGCCGGCGCGTTCAACGGCACGCTAAAGCTGCCCGATGAAGATGCATGCCGCCGCTATGCGCGCGAGCGCTTCGATAACGCGGTAATCGCGAAGCGGGTCGCGGCGGTGTATGCCGAAGCGATCGCGGCGGACGCACTGCATTGAAGCGCTGTGGGCTATCGAAAAAAACAGGCTAAAAATAACGGCATTTTTCTGTCGAACTTGAGCCCGGATCAGCCCTGATTCACGAATTTTTCGACGGCGTCGACTTCGTCACGTTGACGTCACACATCCGCGACGATAATCCCCGCGCCCGAAAGTACAAAAACACACGGGCGTCCCGCTCAATGCGTGGACCTTGTATTTTCAGACCTCGGGGATTCTCAGATGACCATCCGTCACCGCATCACGCTACTCGTCATTCTGATGCTCGTCGCGTTATCCGCCATTGGTGGATACGCTGTGCTTCAGACTCGCAACAGCGCCGCCAACGTCAGACAGGTTACCCAGGGTGTCGTGCCGAGCGCGCTCGCGTCGGCCGACCTCGTGTCGCAGCTCAAGGACGTGCAGCTCGCGATGATGACGCTCGTCTATGCGCCTGACGAGAACATGGTCTCGCAGGCGCGAGACCTGCTGAAGAGCAAGGAAGCGTCGCTGCTCGCGGCGCTCGACGTGCAGGCGAAGGCCGCGCAAGGTCAGGCCCAAACCGGGCTCGTGAGCCAGGCGCGCGACAGCCTCGCGAACTATTTCAACGCGGTCAACGACACCGCGAAGATGAAGGCCGACGGCAAGAACGAACTGGCGCAGGCGTATCTGTTCGCGAACGTCGCGCAATACCGCGATGAACTCGAAGGCATCGTCGAGACGCTGCGAATCGAGAAGAACCGCCAGAAAGACGCCGCGATCGACGACCTGAACAGCGCGCTCGCCACCACGACGACGGCGATCGGCGCCGCGACCGGCGCGGCCATCGTCGTGCTGCTGCTGATCAGCGCGCTGCTGTATCGGCAGATCACCCGGCCGCTGAGCCGCATGCAGGTGGAGATGAGCGAGATCGCGGCAAGCCAGGACTTCACGCGCCGCGTGCCGGTCGGCCGGATGGACGAGATCGGTCATTCGATCGTCGCGTTCAACGGCATGATCGAGAAGATTCAGCAGAGCTCGCTGCAGTTGAAGCAGAAGACCGCCGATATCCAGGCGATGCTGCAAAACATGCAGCAGGGGATTCTGACTGTGGTCGAAGGCGTGGTCGTGCATCCGGAATACTCCGCGTATCTGGAGGCGATCTTCGAGACTCGCGAGATTGCGGGCCGTCCGCTGCTCGACCTCGTGTTCGGCGGCACCGGTATCAACAGCGATGAGCTCGCGCAGATCGAAGCGGCGCTGCACGCATGTATCGGTGAAGACAGCATGAACTTCGAGTTCAATCAGCACCTGCTCGTCAACGAGATCGCCAAGCCGATGGCCGATGGCCGCGTGAAGACGCTCGACCTGAGCTGGTCGGCGATCACCGACGAACACGACGTCGTGCAGCGTTTGATGCTGTGCGTGCGCGACGTGACCGAACTGCGCGCGCTCGCCGCCGAGGCCGGCGAACAGAAGCGCCGGCTGGAAATGATCGGCGAGATTCTCGCGGTGAGCCAGGAGAAGTTCCATCACTTCGTCGAAAGTGCGACGGGCTTCATCAGCGAGAACGAGCGAATCATCCGTCAGCATCACGAGCCGAGTCACGAAGCGGTCGCCGAGCTGTTCCGCAACATGCACACCGTCAAGGGCAATGCGCGCACCTACAGCCTTCAGCATCTGACCGGCGTCGTCCACGAAACCGAACAGCGGTACGACGCATTGCGCCGCGCGGACGGCGGTGAAGCGTGGGACCAGCAGCTTCTGATCGACGATCTGCAGCGCGTGAAGGCCGCGCTCGAAACCTACGCGACGATCAACGAAGTGAGCCTCGGCCGCAAGGGGCCGGGCCAGAACGGCGCGGTGGATCGCTACCTGATGGTCGATCGCGAGTTGATCCAGAAGCAGTTGGACTTGCTCGAAAGCGCCGATCCGGCCGACCGGGACGCACTCGTGTCGATGCGCGAATCGTTGCAGCGTGAGCTGCGCCTGTTGGGCACCGAATCGATCTACGAAGCGCTCGCGGGCGTGCTCGAATCGCTGCCGTCTCTGGCGGCCGAACTCGGCAAGGAAGCGCCGATCGTCAGCATCGACAACAACGGTTATCGCGTGCGCGGCGAGGTCAGCAATACGCTGCGTAATGTGTTCACCCACCTGCTGCGCAATTCGGTCGATCACGGCATCGAGCCCGCCGCCGAGCGTATCGCGAACGGCAAGGACGCGGCCGGCGTCATCGAGTTGGAAGTGGGCGTCGACCATCACGCGCTGCAGATCACCATCAGCGACGACGGCCGGGGTCTCGCGCTCGCAAAGATCCGTGCCGCGGCGATCGAACGCGGCTGGATCGACGCCGATGCCGCGCTCAGCGACGAAGCGATTGCCGAGCTGATCTTCCGTTCCGGCTTTTCGACCGCGCAGAGCGTCAGCGAGATTTCGGGCCGCGGCGTCGGGATGGATGCGGTGCGCGATTTCGTGCGGCGCGAGCATGGCCGCATCGAATTGCGTTTCACCGACGATCGTCGCGGCGCCGACTATCGCCGCTTTCAGACCGTCGTGTCGTTCCCCGAGGACTGGGCGGTCGACAGTCTCGATGCGTCCGTCGATGCAGCGCGCGAGCGTGACGCGGATGCGGTGGCGGGCTAACGGCCTGATCGATTGAACGAAGCGATGGGAGCAGGTTGTGTTTGAAAGTTATCTTGTGGCCGCAGGCGTTGGCGGTATCGTCTGCGCGCTCGCGACGGGAATTTATTATCGTCGGGGGCTTCGCGCCAGTGCGGAAACGCAGCGTGTCGACACGCTCGCGCGGCAAGCCCTCGAACAGCAACTCGACGCAGCGCTCCAGGCCGGTGAGCGGGCCAACGGCGAGCGCGCCGCCCTGGAGGCGATGCTCGCCGATCTGCACGCGCAGGCCGAGCAGGGCGAGCGGAATCGCGAATCATTGCAGGCGAGCCTCGACGCCGCGAGCACGCGAAGCGACGAATGGCTGCAGCATGCGACGCGGATCGCGCACGAGGCCGCCCGACTGAAGACGCTGACGATCACGTTCGAGCGCTGGCACGAGCAGATGATTTCGCTGATGTCGCAGAACCGCGACATGCACAAAAAGAACCAGGAGCTGTCGTCGATCGTGCAGCACGTGCTGATCGTTTCCCTGAATGCGTCGATCGAAGCGGCGCGCGCCGGCACCGCGGGTCGCGGCTTTTCGATCGTCGCGGGCGAAGTGCGCTCGCTCGCGTCGCGCTCGCAGGAACTGTCGAAGAGCTATCAGGAGAGTCTGCATCGCAACGATCTGACGACCGCGGCGACGTTCCAGGACATCCAGGCCGGCGGCAAGATGATCACGGCGTCGCTCGGCGGCGTCGAAGCGCTGGCGACCCAGTTTCAATCCAGGCTCGAGCAGGCCGCAGCGTGATTACAGATCAGGCGTTGCAAAGCATCGCGGACATCTTCTGTCACGCGGCTCGCGCGAGATTGCCCGCGACGCCGGGTGATGCGTGCGAGATCAGCGCGGTGCCGAGGTGGGATCGCGATCATCCGCCCGGACCTTACGCGATGGCGCTGACGATCTCGTCGATCGGTTTTCGTCTGCTGTTCGTGCTGCATTTCAGCAAGGACGAAGCAACGCGCGCGTACTACGCGAGCGGCGACACGACGCGTTCGCTGTCCGAAACGCTGATGGAACTCGGCAACCTGTGCTGCGGCTACATGAACCAGCAACTGGTCGAGCATTTCCCCGATCTCGGCATGTCGACTCCGTATGAATTGAACAGCCGCTGTATCGAGTATCTGGACGAGTTGAGGCCCGATCACGTGTGGGCATACGAGCTGACGATCGGCGCTGCCGCCCGGCTGGGCGTCACGTTATGCGTATGCGCGCAGGCGCCACTCGATTTCAAGGCTGAACTCGCGACGGCCGACGAGGCCGAAGGCGAACTCGAACTTTTCTAGCAACACTGCATTCGCAGACTGAAACACGATGAATACCAGCAAGCCCGTCAGCAAGGTGCTCGTGCTCGACGACTGTCCGGCACACGCGCAAGCGCTGAAGCTCTTTTTCGACGAGCACAACCTGATTGCACTGAAGGTGCGCGACAGCAGCCGCCTCGGCTCGGTTCTCGCCACCAATATCGATCTCGGCGGCGTTCTGCTGGCGGACAACTACGGTGGATCGGTCGAACAGGCGGCGACGACCGCGGCGCGGATCAATATCTTGCGGCCCGAACTGCCGGTGATCCTGCGTTCGAGCGGCAACTTGCCCCTCGAACAGCTTCCGAAGCCGTTGAAGAACGCGGCGTGCGCGCATTTCTATGGCGCCGATCTGACGGCGCTGCGTGAAGCCGTCGATCAATACATCTTCAGCCTCGACTTCCCGAATGCGCTCGTGCGCGGCATCGCCGAGATCACGGAAGCGCGGCTCGCCACGTTATTCGACGGCGTCACCGTGCAACGCGATACGCCGAGCGTCGTACGCGATCGCATCATCTTCGGCGAGGTGTTCAGCCTGATTCCGCTCGAAGGCACCTGGTGTCGCGGCTATATGTTGATGCAGGCCGAAGAGGAACCGCTGCTCGGCATGATCGAGCGCGATCGCGCCGCACGCGGTCCCGGCATGGGCGCGGCGCAAGCGGGCTTTCGCGATCTGAACAACGTGCTAGGCGAATTGACGAATCTGATCTGGGGCGCGTTCAAGGACCGGTTCCTCGCTGCGCGGAACGCTCGCGAAGCGAGCCAGGTGCAGGTGCCTCTGCTCGTCAATCACAAGCACCGCTATATCTCGTTCGGCTCCGACAATCCGCAGTTGCGGTTTCAATACCGATTGAGCCACGCGGCGAGCGGACAGTCGGTGTCGATCGACCAGCGCTTCGTTTTCAACCTGAGCTGGTCACCCGAAGATTTTTCTGAAAACACGGTGGATGTCGACGATCTCGTCGAGTCCGGCGAGCTGGATCTGTTTTGATACTACGCGTCGATGACGCAAGGGAATGGCTATGGCAAAGATTCTGGTGGTGGACGATTCGAGCACGGTACGCGAAGAAGTGGCGGGCTTTCTGGCGAAAAACGGTCTGGACGTCGCGACCGCTATCGACGGCAAGGATGGTCTTACGAAGCTGAAGACGGATTCGAATATCCGCCTGATCGTCAGCGACGTGAACATGCCGAACATGGACGGCCTGACGATGGTCGAAAAAATCCGCGGCGAACTCGCGAACAAGACCGTCAACGTGATCATGCTGACGACCGAAAGCAGCCCAGCAATGAAGGAGCGCGGCAAGGCCGCCGGCGTGAAGGGCTGGATCGTCAAGCCGTTCAAGGGCGAAGCGGTGCTGGAGACGTTCCGCAAACTGGCGGGTTGACGCAATAGTGTGCGGCGAACCCGCCGCACACGGATGCCGTGTTAGAACGTCTCGTGGTGCTCGTTGCGTGCGATGTCCGCCTGCACCATCATCTGGCACAGCTGTTCGAGGGAGGTTTGCGGTTGCCAGCCGAGCGTGTCGCGCGCCTTGTCCGCGCAGCCGATCAGCAGGTCCACTTCGGCCGGCCGATAGAACTTCGGGTTCACGCGCACGAGCGTCTTGCCGGTTGCGACATCGATGCCGGTCTCGCGCTCGTCCTTGCCCGACCATTCCAACTGGAAGCCGGCCGCGGTGAACGCCATGCGCACGAAATCGCGAACCGTTTCGGTGCGACCGGTCGCGAGCACGAAGGTGTCCGGAGCGTCGGCCTGCAACATGCGCCACATGCCCTCGACATATTCGAGCGCGAAGCCCCAGTCGCGCTGCGCGCTCAGGTTGCCGAGTTCGAGCACGTCCTGCTTGCCGAGCTTGATCTTCGCGACCGTGTCGGTGATCTTGCGCGTGACGAATTCGCGACCGCGTAACGGCGATTCGTGATTGAACAGAATGCCGCTGCTCGCGAACAGGTTGTACGACTCGCGATAGTTGATCGTCGACCAGTGCGCGAACAGCTTGGCGACGCCATACGGGCTGCGCGGGTAGAACGGCGTGCTTTCGCGTTGCGGCACCGCCTGCACGAGACCGAACATCTCGGAGGTCGACGCCTGGTAGAAGCGCGTCTTCGGGCTCAGGATACGCAGGCCTTCGAGCAGATTCAGCGCGCCGACACCGGTCACTTCGGCGGTGGTCACCGGCTGGTCGAACGACACGCCGACGAAGCTCTGCGCGGCGAGGTTGTACAGTTCGTCGGCCTGGGTGCCGTCGAGCAGACGCAGCGTCGAGCCGAGGTCGGTGAGGTCGTGTTCGACCAGACGCAGATTCGGATGATCGAGCACGCCAAGCTCACGCATGCGCCAGAAGTTGACCGAACTCGTGCGCCGGTAGGTGCCGGTCACGTGATAGCCCTTGTCGAGCAGCAGCTTGGTCAGATAGGCGCCGTCCTGTCCGGATACGCCGGTGATGATCGCTTTGCGTGGTTGGCTCATAGCTTGCCTTCTAGTTTGTGAATGAAAAAAGAACGGAACGCGCGTAAAAGCGTGGCTCAATGTGTTTCGTCCAGCAGTCGCCGCACCAACGGTTCGACGACTCGATAGTCCTGTTCGGCCTTCAGCCGGTACAACTCCGGTTTCGGATGCGCGCCGTCCGACATCAGCGATTTCCAGTCGGGCAGGCCGCTCACATACGCGTATTGATCGACGAGCGGCACCTGCTGTTCGGCGGCCACGCGTCGCGTCATCGCGACCATCGTCGCCAGCATCGCGTTGAGCCGGTTATCGGGCATCGGGTTCGAGGTCTGCAAAACAGGCTGCTTGCCGAGTGCTCGCGCCGTTTGCACAAGCGATGTTTCGGCCGCGTAGAACTGCTCGGGCGTCTGGTTTTGCATCACTTCGTTGATGCCGTAGTTGATCAGCACGATTCGCGCGGACGAGGCGGCGAGACGTTCGTGCCACGGCAAGCCCGCCGTCGGTCCCGCGCGGCGATTGCCGGTGCCGTCGCGCAACTGCCAGGCCATCGTGCCGCCGACGCCGTAGTTCGTGACGCGCACGCGCTCGCCGTCATGCGCCTGCAACGCCTGCTGCAGATACGTGACGGCATTGCGCGCTTGCGGGCCGCAGTGGCCATCGCTGCAGGTGACGCCGAGCGTGGTCGAATCGCCGTACGCGTCGATCAGCAGTTGCGTCGGCGATGACGTTGGCGGCTCGTCCGCGGCCGCGCTGGTTGTCGACGCGAACAATGTCAGCGCCGACACGACGCCCAGCACGCGGGCAGCAACAACGGCCAGGCTGTTCATGCGCGGCTTTGCGGTGCTTGCCGCGCAACGCTGGCGCCGGCGTGGGCCGTCGCTCTCGACCCGCGCGTGGCGAAAATCAGGCGCTTCTCGAACGCGAACCATGTGATGCTCGCGTACGCGAGCGTGATCGCGAGCGCGATCACGGCGCTCAGATAGCGATTCAGATGCAGCGGCCACACCATGTACAGCACGCTCAGGTGGATCAGATAGATCGTGTAGCTGATCGTGCCTATATAAACGAGCACGGGGTTGCACAACAGGCGCTTGACGATGCCCTTGCTCTGCAGTGCGATCACCACGATCGACGTGCAAAGCACCAGCGACACGCTATAGAGCCCCGCATTCGACAACGGCGTGTTCGCCGCGCGAAAACGCGGGAAGTGCAGATGCAGCCATGCCAGCACCGCGAGGGCGGCGAGCGCGCCGAGCACCGCGAGTCCCTTGTACGGTTCGAGCGCGTTGCGATCACGCCGCACGGCCACCGCGAGCAGCGCGCCGGCCGCGAGCAGATCCATGCGGAACGGCGTCAGGTAATAGATCGGCCAGAACGAATCGAACCACGGCGTCGCAACCGCGCGCAGCAGCGGCACCAGCACGATCAGCGCCGCCGCCACGCCGCCGAGCAGACGCTCGGGTACGAGCAGGATCACGAACGGCCAGAAGATGTAGAACTGCTCTTCGACCGCGAGCGACCACAGCACGTTGAGGCTTTCGTGACCGCTTTGATTGAGCGCATCGCCGATATTGGTCGCGAAAAACGCGTACCAGTACCAGTGCTGTGCCCACGCGAGGCCGAACAGCACCGACGACACGGCCATCAGCAGCAGGTACGGCGGCAGGATGCGGCGCGCGCGCCGCGCATAGAAATAGCTGAAATACGACTGCTGACGCGACTTGCGATCGAGCAGGATGCCGCTGATGAGAAAGCCGCTCAAAACGAAAAACAGATCGACGCCCATCCATAGCGGCGCTTTCAGCGCGTGCTGCGCGAACACCGCGAGCACGGCGATCGCACGCAGACCGTCGAGTTGCACGATGCGGGAATGGGAGGGCGCGAGGGGCAATGCGCTGGCTGTCATGAACCGTCCATGGTGTAAAGCGGATGGGCCGGGCGAAGGGCCGCGCCGTTCGCAACGGATAGCCGGCGAACAGGCGCGCGCTTCGCGTCGCAACTGAAGTGCAATCGATTCTAGGGAAAAGAAAATCGAGAAAAAATCTGTTGGAATGGGTTAATTGAATCAGATTGAAACAGGGTATTTCTTTGGCCATTCCAGAAAGATTTATATGGTTATGTGGCGGGCGCCGGGCAGTCCGCAATAAATGCGTATTGCGTGATCCCACATCGCTATGAACGGAAGATCGCGGCGACGGAGGCGCGCGCGACGCCGCGGCTTTCGTTTTCATCGATTTTTAAATTCATTTCTTTTTCCGACATATAAGCGAACGAATATTTTTGAATTATTTTCGACTTTCGTCATTGCATTTTTTCCGCGTAACTTAGTCGTGCGGACGGCTGCCTTCAGGCGCCGCGCTTCAATCGGTTGCGCTTCGTTTCGCTTTACCACATCACTGATTTTCGCCCCGAGCGGGCACGGGTCCGCGTGCATCGCGTTGACCGGACATCGACTGGAGGTTCCGCCTTGCGCCGCATCACGTTCAAAAGCTGGTTCGCCCTGACAGCCTGCGCCGCCGGCGTCCTCGCCGCAACGGCCGTTCTGCCGGCTCGCGCCGAAACCGCGTTGAACGCGAAGACCTCATGGATCGGCAACAGCTTTGGCTTCGGCGATGGCACATGGACGCAGATCAACATCACCGCGATCGCGGTCACGCCGGACGGCAAGGTCTATACGAACGCGCCGTGGGATGAAAGCGGCGCCGAAGCGAGCGTCTATCAGGACGGCAAGATGCTCGGCTTCGCGGGTGGCACGCATGGCTGGGGCAACGCCGGCGGCAATGCGATCGCGGTCAACCGCAAATATGCGTTCGTCGCGATCGCGGTCGGCAATGAGAAGGGGCACCTGGTCGAGCCGGGCGTATGGCCGGACAAGGGCAAACAATGGTTCGGCATTTCGCGGCGCCTGATCGGCGAGCCGAAGCGCGTGGCACCGTTTCAGCCCGCCGCCAAAAACGCGGACCTGCATGCGCAGCTCGCGGCCGGCTTTCTGATGATGAACGAAGTGCCGACCGGCACGAACGCGGAGATCGACGGGCTCGCTGCGAACGACACGACGCTGTTCGCGGCCAATACCGCACGCAATCGCATCGAAGTCTACGATGCCGAGTCGATGCAGCAGAAGGCGACGTGGAGCGTGCACGAGCCTGGACGTCTCGCTCTCGCACCCGACGGCACGCTCTGGGTGCTGAGCGGCACACGCAGCGATCGCGCGCCGGGCATCGAGCATTACACCGCGACCGGTCAGCGCATCGATGAAACCATCACGCTGCCGGCCGACACGGTCGCGGTCGACCTCGCCGTCGATGCGCAAGGCCGCCTGCTGATCGCCGACAACGGTCCGCGCCAGCAGGTGCTGTTCTTCACGAAGCGCGACGGCCGCTACACGGCGTCGGGCACGCTCGGCGAGCGCGGCGGCATTTTCAGCGGCGTCGCGGGCAAGCCGGGACCGTTGCGATTCAACGGCTTGACTGGCGTCGGTGTCGATGCGCGCGGCAACGTGTACGTATCGACCAATGGCATCGGTCCGCGTTACGAGCCGATCGGCGCGGGCCTCGGCGCGACGCTCGAAAGCTACGCGCCGGACGGCAAGCGCAACTGGCAGCTCGAAGGGCTGCTGTTCGTCGACGGCGCGTGGATCGATCCGGCCCGGCCCGACAGCGTCTATACCGGCAACAAGCGCTTCGAGCTCGATCTGTCGAAGCCGTCGGGGCAGGACTGGAAATACGCGGGATTCCTGTCGAATCGGTTCAAGTACCCGGACGATCCGGTGTTCCATACCGACCAGTATCCGGGCCTGCCGATCGCGCGGCGGTTGAAGGGGCGCACGTTCCTCTATCTGACCGACATGTATGCGGACCATCTGAAGATCTATCGCTTCGATCCGCAGCACGACGGCGAGAGCGCGATTCCGTCCGGATTTATCGCAGGCCGCGAGCGCGCGGTCACGAAGGTGCCGAATGCGCCGCCGGGCGGTGACTGGATCTGGCGCGACACGAATGGCGATGGCCAGTTCGAGCGCGACGAATACACGCTGAACACGAGCGGCACGAAGCTCGCGGGCGGCTGGGGGTGGTGGGTCGATACGGCCGGCGACATCTGGCGCACCCGGGATACGAAGGGCATCTATCGCTTCCGTTTCGGCGGACTCGATGCGAAGGGCAACCCTGTCTACTCGTACTCGAACCTGGCGCAGTACCCGGTGCCGGCACCGTTCAGCGAACTGCATCGCGCGATCTACGAACCGGACACCGACACGATGTACGTAAGCGGCTATACGGCCGATATGCCGACCGCGCAGGGCTTCTGGAAGGAAGTGGGGCGTGTGCTGGTGCGCTACGACAAGTGGTCGAGCGGCAAGCCGGTGCAGCGTTACGCGATCGACTTGCCGTGGCAGACGCAGAGCAAGCCGATCGCGACGATCATCGGCGTCACCGTCGAGGGGCAATACGTGTTCGGCGTCGAGCCGGTCGGCGCGGTGCACGTGTGGGACAAGGACAGCGGCAAGGAACTCGGCGTGATCCGGCCGGGCCCCGAAGTGGGCCGCGCGTCGGGCTGGGTCGACGTGCCGAACGGCATCAGCGCGACGAAGCGCGCCGATGGCGAGTACCTGGTGTTCGTCGAGGAAGACGCGCGCGGCAAGGTGCTGATGTATCGCTGGAAGCCTTGAGCTGCGTTGGCCTCGCTGACGCAGCCCCGCACGCAATCTAACCGCAAAACCCAAGGGATTCGATGGACAAAGGCATTCTCAGGAACGTAGCGATCAATTTTTTCGGGCTCGTGCTGCCGACGTTCGTGTCGCTCGTGACCGTTCCGGCGTATATCCGGCTGCTCGGCGTCGAGCGCTACGGTGTGATCAGTCTCGTGTGGACGCTGATCGGCTACTTCGGGATTCTCGATCTCGGCATGAGCATGGCCGCGCAGAACCATATTTCGAAGGCGCGCGCGTCGGGCGATCAGCGGGAAAGCGCGCGCGTGTTCTGGAGCGCGACGTGGCTCAATCTGACGACCGGCGTGGTCGGCGGTTTGATCATCTACTTCGGTGCGTTCCTGTACACCGCGTATTTCACGAAGGTGTCGCCCGAGCTGCAGCACGAAGTGTATATGGCGCTGCCGTGGCTCGCGCTCGCGATTCCGATCGCGAACGTGTCGTGGGTGTTCGCGGGCGCGATCAATGGCGCGGAACGTTTCGGCGTCTACAACACGAATCAGACCATCGGCACGTTCCTGTTCCAGCTTCTGCCGCTCGGTGCCGCGTTATGGCTCGGCGCGACCTTGCAGAATGTACTCGCCGCGGCCGTGGTCGCGCGGATTCTCGCGGCGCTGCTGCTCGGCCGCTACGCGCTGAAAGTGCTCGAGATACGCAGCATTGAACCGCCGCGGCTCGGCGTCTCGAAAGGGCTGTTCAACTTCGGCGGCTGGATGCTGATCGCGAGCGTGACGACGATGGTCGCCGATTCGCTCGATCGCGTGATGCTCGGATCACGCCTCGGCGCGCGTTTCGTCACGTACTACACGGTGCCGCAGAATCTCGTCACGCGTCTGAACATCGTGCCGACCGCGCTGGTACGCACGCTGTTTCCGCGGCTGTCGGCGGTCGGTCGCGCGGATGCCGACACGATCACGCAGCAGTCGCTCGAATTTCTCAACGGCGTGTTCACGCCGGTCGCGCTCGTTGCGATGCTGGTGCTCGAACCGTTCCTGCATCTGTGGGTCGGCAACGAGATCGCGACGGTCGCGGCGCCCGTCGGCCGCATCATGATCGTTGCCGTGTGGCTCGTCGGCCAGGCGAACGTGACGCGCATCCTGATTCAGTCACAGGTCAATCCAGCCACCGCCGCGCGCATCGGCCTCGTCGAGTTGCCGCTGTTCGCCGGCGCGTTGTGGCTCGGGATCACGCATTTCGGGCTGACGGGCGCGGCGGTCGCGGTGTCCGCGCGCGCACTGTTCGACTACGCGGTGCTGCTGCATTTCGCGGCGATCCGCGCGCGCCAGATCGTGCTCGACATGCTCGCCCATCTCGCCTTTCTGCTCGCCAGCCTGTGGCTCGCGAGCTTCCTGCCGAGCCTCGCGCTCGCGATCGCCGCTGGCTTGCTGATGGTCGGCGCGAACGTCGCGTGGTCGATCACGATGACGCCCGCCTTGCGCAATCTTGCGCGTTCACTGCTATTGCGACTGAATCCGAGGAAAAGCGCATGAATCACGACGTCCTTGAAAAAAACCTGTTGAGGCCTGCGACGCGCGGCGCGCTCGAGGAACTGACGAGCGTGTCCGGCATGCAGCCGGCAGTGCGCCGTACCGCGCCGCGCGCGAACAAAAACGTGCGCATTGCGATCGTGCACGATTGGCTCGTCACCTACGCGGGCGCGGAGAAAGTGCTCGAGCAGATCATCGCGTGCTTTCCCGATGCGGACCTGTTCAGCCTCGTGGACTTTCTCGACGATCGCAGCTTCCTGCGCGGCAAGCCGGTGACGACGTCGTTCATCCAGAAACTGCCGCTCGCGCGCAGCAAGTACCGCTCGTATCTGCCGCTGATGCCGCTCGCGATCGAACAGCTCGACGTGTCGGCGTACGACGTGGTGATTTCGAGCAGTCACGCGGTCGCCAAGGGCATTCTCACCGGTCCCGACCAGGTGCATATCAGCTACGTGCATTCGCCGATCCGCTATGCGTGGGATTTGCAGCATCAGTATCTGCAGCAGTCGAAGCTGACCAACGGCCCGAAGTCGGCGCTCGCCCGGCTGATTCTGCATTACATACGCAACTGGGATATCCGCACGTCGAACTCGGTCGACGGCTTCATCGCGAACTCGGCGTTCATCGCGCGACGCATCAAGAAGGTGTATCAGCGCGACGCGCAAGTGATCTTCCCGCCGGTCGATGTCGACGCGTTCACGCTGTGCACGCAGAAGGAAGACTTCTATCTGACCGCATCGCGAATGGTGCCGTACAAGAAAATCGATCTGATCGTCGAGGCGTTCGCGCGGATGCCCGAGCGCAAGCTCGTCGTGATCGGCGACGGACCCGACATGGCGAAGATCCGCGCGAAGGCGGGGCCGAACGTCGAGATCATGGGCTATCAGCCGTTCAAGGTGCTGAAGGACCGCATGAGCCGCGCGAAGGCATTCGTGTTCGCGGCCGAAGAGGACTTCGGCATTTCCGTGGTCGAGGCGCAGGCTTGCGGCACGCCGGTGATTGCCTACGGCAAGGGCGGGGCGCTCGAAACCGTGCGCGATCTGTCGGAGCCGAAGCCGACCGGCATGTTCTTCGATGAACAGGATGCCGACTCGATCATCGCTGCCGTGAATCGTTTCGACGAGCTTGGGCACCGGTTCCAGCCCGAACATTGCCGCGGCAACGCCGAGCAGTTTTCGGCCGCGCATTTCCGCGAGCGCTTTTTCGCGCAGGTGCGCGCGGCGGTGCCCGCGCTGCGCGCCGCGACGCTGCCGCCCTTTACGCCATATCGGCCGGGCGCGCAGAGCGCCGCGAACGTGCCGCGCATTCTCGCCGTCGATCAGAGCGCCGTGCTCGGTGGCGCCGAGCTGTCGCTGCTCGAAATCGTCAAGGCGCTGCGCTCGCGCATCGAGGTCGTGCTGTTCGACGACGGGCCGTTCAACACCGCGCTCGCGAAGACCGGCGTCGAGGTCTCCGTGCTCGATGCCGGAGTGCTGAAAAACGTGCGCAAGCAGGGCGGTTCGCTGCCGAAAGGCCAGGCATTGAAGGGGCTCATCTCACTCGTGCGTGCCACCGCGAAACGGGCGCGCAAAGCGGATGTGATCTACGCGAACACGCAACGTGCGATGGTGATTGGCGCAGTGGCCGGCAAGCTCGCGAGACGACCGGTGGTCTGGCATTTGCGCGACATCGTCAGCGCCGAGCATTTCGGCGGCAAGCAGCTCGCGATCATCAAGTGGTGCGCGCGGCTCGGCCTCACGCACGTGATCGCCAATTCGGCCGCGTCGGCGCAGGCGTTCGCGAAGCTCACGCGGTTCGACGGCAAGCGCATCGACGTCGTATTCAATGGGATCGACGCGGAGCCGTTCGACGCGTTGCGCACGGTGCCGCAAGCGGTGCTGCGCGAGCGCCTGAATCTGCCGCGCGACGCGTTCCTCGTCGGCTCGTTCAGCCGCCTTGCGCGTTGGAAGGGGCAGCATGTGCTGCTCGAAGCGATGGTGCTCAATCCGCAGATGCATGCGGTGCTGGTCGGCGCGGCGCTGTTCGGCGAGGACCAGTACGAAATGGAACTGCGGGCCTTCGTTGCCGCACACGGGCTCGGCGAGCGGGTGCACTTTCTCGGCTTCCAGCACGATATTGCCGCCTGCATGTGCGCGGTCGATGCGGTCGTGCATACGTCGATCACGCCGGAACCGTTCGGCCGCGTGATCGTCGAGGGGATGCTCGCGCAGCGGCCGGTCGTGGCGTCGCGCGCGGGCGGCGTGCTCGAAATCATCGAGGACTACGAGAACGGCGTCCTGTGTACGCCGGGCGACGCGCATGCGCTCGCCGATACGCTCGCCGAATTGCGCTCGAACGGCGACTTGCGCGACAAGCTGGTCGAGAACGGCTATCGGACCGCGCAGGAGCGTTTCGGCACGCGCAGCTATGTGGATGGGGTCGCGGGGATTCTGAAGAGTGTGGCGGGGCGGTAGAGCGGGGTTTTTTTGCGCGAGGGTAGACAGGGGCTTGGCCAGTCCTTGCTTGGCGTGACGGGGCGGAAGTCGAAGGGCTTTCGCTCCGTTTTTTTGCGCGCCGCGCGCGTGGCATCTAACAACCCTCGCGCGGCGACCAGTAGATTACTCGCTCAGAAGACGTATCAACTCGTCAAGGAACGAGGCCGTAGTGTGCCCCCAAAGACTCGGATCGCAATGGCTTCCAAAGAGATCATCAAACGCCATATCCAGACAGTTTGAGTTGAGCTTCTGGAATCGGACGATCTCATCCAGCATCGCGACTCTTTCGTCCTCGTTCATCCCCGCTTTATAGGAGAGAACGAGTTCCGGTATCGAATTCCCATAGATCGAATAGTCCTCATGGAATCGTCCCATGATCAACTGTTCGAGATGTTGTACGTCCCGTAGTTCATGACTGTGCTGTGGAATGTTACGCGACAAGCATCGCTGTCAGGACATAATAAGGCATGCCATTTTACGTCTGATAGCGGAGGATCACTTTGACCCGGCTCGCGGGTCTATATTCTCCTGATTTTCTGCTCACCACATTTCCAACGTTTCTTCCAACGTCTTCGAATAGTGTCAAATCGTTCCCCGTCGCGGCACGTGGCCGTTACGGGGGGCTGACACAGCGCAGGGTGTACTTACGCCTTGAGACTCGCCGACCACTTCATCGCGGGCATTTCGACCAGCCGATAGAACACGTAGGCAGCCGGCACCGCGACCAACATATAACCAAACGACGGCCAGATCGACACCTGCAGCGACGAACGAAACAGCCACGCCGAGAGCAGCACGAAGATCGGCAGATGAATCAGATACAGCGAGAAGCTGAAGTCACCCACGCGGGACAGCAAGCGCGACACCGCGCGCGACCCAGTGCGAAGCAGCGCGAGCACGCCACTCCCTTCGTGTTGCGGGTCATTGGGCACATCGAGCGCCTTGTACAGATAGCACGCGAAGCCAAGCGCCCAGATCTGGAACGCACCGTACTGACCGAAATGAAACGCGACGCAGCCTGCCGCGATCAATCCCGCCGCGAGAACGTACAGCAATGCGGGCGCGCGCGCCTCTCCTGCGTTGCGCGCCCTGACATCGGCGATCCACGCACCGAGCATCCACGAAAACCAGTACGACGTGAAGAACTGCAGATCATGTCGCTCCAGCCCATACGCGGACGCAACGTTGATCACCGCGACGAGCGCGAGCACGGCGTTCATGCCGATGCGCCGCCGCAGTGCGAACAGCAGCGGATAGATCGCATAGAACTGCACTTCGAGCGACAGCGTCCACAGCGCGCCGTTCGAGCCATACGTTTTGCCCGCCACACCCTGCAGCGAAAACAGATTGACCAGAAACGGCTGCCAGCCGATCTCGCGAATCTTGTGACTGACGGGCGGCAATTGCAGGCTCAGCGAATCGAGCGCGTAGGTCAGTACCAGCGCCGCGAGCAGCACCGGATAGATGCGCGCGAAGCGCCGCAGCCAGAAGTTGCCCGCATGGAGCCGGTAAGCGGGATTGCCCGCGAGCCGCAGCGCGCCGCCGCGATGGATGCAGTAGCCGCTGATCACGAAGAACATCGGCACGCCGGCCGAGCCCCATGCGATCGGAAACGTCAGATACGCAGCGAGACTGCTCGGACTCAGCGAATGTCCGACGCTCTGATGGAACGCCTGCATGCCGACCCACGCGATCTGGCGGCAATGAAAATAGGCGACCAGCAGCGCGGCGAAACCTCGCATCGCGTCGATCACATGCTCCTTGCCGACGCTATCGGTACGCGCGTTGCTGCGAGCGTGCACCGCGGCCGGGTTTTTCTCGGGGTGCGGCAGCGGGGAGAGGGGCAGGGATGAGCCGGCGGCATCCAGTGCTGGGTCGCTCATACGCGGTCCTTATCTGAAGCGGAAAAGAGAAAAAATCGACGCGGAATCGGCCTTCGAGCGGGCATCCTTGCGCACCCCGCGACGCCACCATGCTAGAGCACCACAATCCCACAAAATGATTAAAAAATTGCATTTTGAATTGAATCGGCATCTATTTTGTGACGAATTGTAATTACGCAGTGATGTATCGAGCGTCGAATTATTTATCGCTTTTGTCGTGCTAATTTAGATCAAGGATTCTCTGACCCGAGGTGAAGTCATGAACCTGCATTTACTGGCCGGCATCGCCGTCCTGCTGATCCTGGTGGCCGCCTCCGCCTACCGCGATGCCTTGCGCAACGAGCCGATTCGTCGTCACCGAATGAACCCAGGCAAGCTGCCGCCTGTTGACGAACAGGACTGACGTGCTGCCGAAGCCGGTCACCAGATCGCCAGACGGGCCACGCCAGGAGCTGTCCGAAAGGTAAGACTTTCGGATTTTGTCATTCGCCGCCTGGCAAATATATGCTTAACAATTTGCTCTCAATTTTTCGCAATATCGCATTGCGATTGATGCATGAATTATCCGAATTAAATCGGAGAAAGACCGCTTCCGTGAACCTCGCAGATTTTTCTGCTAGTCTTGCGCCGACATCGATTGGCCGCCAGGTCCGCGAACACACCAACTTCTAACCGATGTGGGAATGCCTACCATGCTGAAAGTCACCAAAGCCGTGTTTCCCGTAGCGGGCCTCGGGACACGATTCCTGCCGGCTACCAAAGCAAGTCCGAAGGAAATGCTGCCGATCGTCGACAAGCCGCTGATCCAGTACGCGGTCGAAGAAGCGATTGCCGCCGGCATCACCGAGATGATCTTCGTGACGGGCCGCAGCAAGCGCGCGATCGAAGATCACTTCGATAAATCCTATGAGATCGAGTCCGAACTCGAAGCGCGCAACAAGCAGAAACTGCTCGATCTGGTTCGCAGCATCAAACCGGCCAACGTCGACTGCTTTTACGTGCGCCAGGCCGAAGCGCTCGGTCTCGGCCATGCGGTGCTGTGCGCCGAAAAACTGGTGGGCGACAGCCCGTTCGCGGTGATACTCGCCGACGACCTGCTGCATAGCTCGAAGCCTGTGATGAGCCAGTTGGTCGATACCTTCAATCACTACCACAGCTCGGTGATCGGCGTCGAAACGATCGCACGCGAGGACAGCCGCTCGTACGGCGTCGTCGACGGCCGCGAGTGGGAAGACAACGTGATCAAACTGTCGGGCATCGTCGAGAAGCCGGCGCCGGACGAGGCGCCGTCGAATCTCGGCGTGGTGGGGCGCTACGTGCTGATGCCGACGATCTTCAAGCATATCCGCGCGCTGAAGCCGGGCGCGGGCGGCGAGCTGCAACTGACGGACGCGGTGCAGTCGCTGCTGACCGAAGAGCAGGTGCTCGCGTATCGCTACTTCGGCACGCGCTTCGATTGCGGCAGCAAGCTCGGCTATCTGAAGGCGACCGTCGAATTCGCGCTGCGCCATCCGGAGGTGAAGGCTGAATTCGAGGCGTATCTGCAGGCGTATATGCAGAACGAAGCGCCAGCCGGCGAGGCGGGGCAATTGACGGCAGAAGCCGCGTGAACTGACGAGGCCCTGAAATAAACAATGGGCGCCGCGTTGCGCGGCGCCCGTTGTCGTTCAGCAGGACGGCCTCAATCTTGCTGCTTCACCTCGAGCCGGAACTTGTGCAGCAACGGCTCGGTATAGCCGTTCGGCTGCTGGCGCCCCTCGAATACGAGCGCTTGCGCGGCCCTGAACGCAACCGTGTCGAAGCCCGGCGCCATCGGCTGGTAGAGCGGATCACCGGCGTTCTGCGCGTCCACGACCTTGGCCATGCGCTTGAACGTCTCCTCCACGAGCTCGCGTTCGATCACGCCGTGATACAGCCAGTTGGCGATGTGCTGGCTCGAAATACGCAGCGTCGCGCGGTCTTCCATCAGGCCGACGTTGTGAATGTCCGGCACCTTCGAGCAGCCGACGCCCTGATCGATCCAGCGCACCACGTAGCCGAGAATGCCTTGCGTGTTGTTGTCGACCTCGGCGCGGATTTCTTCGTCGCTCCATTGCGCCTTTTCGACGACCGGAATCGTCAGCAGGCCATCGAGCAGTTCGTCGTACACCTTCGCGTAGTCGGTGCGTTCGAGTTCCTGCTGGACCGCCTGCACGTCGACCTGGTGATAGTGCAGCGCGTGCAGCGTCGCCGCGGTAGGCGAGGGCACCCACGCGGTATTCGCGCCAGCCTTCGGATGGCCGATCTTCTGTTCGAGCATCGCGTGCATCAGGTCGGGCATCGCCCACATGCCCTTGCCGATCTGCGAGCGCCCGCGCAGGCCCCCGCTCAAACCGACCAGCACGTTGCTGCGCTCGTACGACGTGATCCACTTGCTCGACTTCATGTCGCCCTTGCGGATCATCGGGCCCGCTTCCATCGCGGAGTGCATCTCGTCGCCGGTGCGATCGAGGAAGCCCGTGTTGATGAACGCGACGCGCGCCGACGCTTCGGCGATACACGCCAGCAGGTTGACGCTGGTGCGGCGCTCCTCGTCCATGATGCCCATCTTGAGCGTGTTGCGCGGCAGCTTCAGCAGGTCTTCGACGCGCGCGAACAGCTCGCTCGCGAACGCGACTTCGGCCGGGCCGTGCATCTTCGGCTTCACGATATAGATGGAGCCGGTGCGCGAGTTCAGCTTGTTCTGACGGTCTCGCAGCGCGCACAGCGTCGTGATGACCGCGTCGAGAATGCCTTCGGGAATCTCGTGGCCGTCTTTGGTCAATACGGCCGGGTTGGTCATCAGGTGGCCGACGTTGCGGATGAACAGCAGCGAGCGGCCATGCAGCTTGACCTGCGACTTGCCGTCCGCGCCGGTGTACTCGCGATCCGCGTTGAGCCGGCGCGTGAAGGTCTTGCCGTTCTTCGTGACCTGTTCGGTCAGGTCGCCGTTCATCAGGCCGAGCCAGTTGCGATAGAGCTGCACTTTGTCGTCGGCGTCGACGGCCGCGACCGAGTCCTCGCAATCGATGATCGTCGTGACCGCCGCTTCCACAACGACGTCCTTCACATGCGCCGCGTCGGTCTTGCCGACCGGATCGTTCGCATCGATCTGGATCTCGACGTGCAGGCCGTTGTGCTTTAGCAGCACCGCCGACGGCGCGCTCGCGTCGCCCTGATAGCCGACCAGTTGCGCGGGTGTCTTCAGCGCGGTAGTGCCGTTCTTCAGCGCGACCACGAGCTGGCCGTTCTCGACGCTATAGCGCGTCGCATCCGCGTGCGAGCCGTTCGCGAGCGGCGCGGCCTGATCGAGGAACTTGCGCGCATACGCGATCACCGCGGCGCCGCGCACCGGGTTGTAACCCTTCTGCTTTTCCGCGCCATCCGTTTCGGGGATCGCGTCGGTGCCGTACAGCGCGTCGTACAGGCTGCCCCAGCGCGCGTTCGCGGCGTTCAGCGCGTAGCGCTGGTTCGACAGCGGCACGACGAGCTGCGGGCCGGCCTGCTCCGAGATTTCGCTGTCCACGTGGTCGGTCGTGGCCTCTACGCTGGCGGGCACGGGCACCATGTAGCCGATGCCTTCGAGAAACGCACGATAGGCGCGCAGATCCCGCACCGGGCCGGGATGGCTCCGATGCCAGTTGTCGAGTTCGCTTTGCAGGCGGTCGCGCTCGGCGAGCAACGTCCGATTTTTTGGCGCCAGCTCGTGCACGAGGGCGTCGAAACCCGACCAGAAGGCGGCGCTGTCGATTCCGGTGCCGGGCAGGGCTTCGGTTTCAACGAACTGGTCGAGGTTGGCGGCGACCTGCAGTCCGCCGCGCGGGTTCATCTGTGTCATCGACTGCTCCATCTGTTATGGGACCGATGAGGGGGCATCGGTCCGCGTTGAGCCACGGGATTGCTGTGACGCGCGGCGCTTTAAACGCCGAGCGCCTGAATGCCGGCCTTCGCGATCTGCGCATCCTGCTCCGACTTGACGCCCGACACGCCGACCGCGCCGACCACATGGCCGTCGACGATCACCGGCACGCCGCCTTCGAGCGTGCCCTGCAACGGTGCGCTGAGGAATGCGGTGCGGCCGTTGTTGATCATGTCTTCATACACTTTGGTTTCGCGCCGGCCGAGCGCCGCGGTGCGCGCTTTCTCGGTCGCGATATACGAGGTGGCCGGCGCCGCGCCGTCCAGACGCAGCACCGCGAGCGGATGGCCGCCGTCGTCCACGACCACGATCGCGACGGGCCACCTGTTCTTCTCGGCTTCCGCGCGCGCGGCATCGACGATGCGGGTCGTCTCGGCGACGGTCAACACGGGTTTGGTCAGCATAATGAATGTCCTGTCTCGGTGAGGGAAGGTGGCGTCTTCGGCTTCTTTCGGTAACGGGTCGATGCGGCGGCTGCGCGCGCGTTTCGCAGCTCTGTCGCATGCCGCATGCCGCGCGCCGGCGCCTGCCTGATCTGAAGATTCTACTTCCCGCCGCCCCAGCGCGGAACGGCAGCTTCCCTGGTCGCCATCACCGATACACGCGCAGCGCTTTACAATCGCGTCTCCACCCAAAAACCGCGCTTCCCACGAGATCTCAGACCATGCCAACCATCAGCGAGCTGTTCGTCTATCCGATCAAATCCTGCGCCGGCATCCCGCTCGATGCGGCGCGCCTGCTGGCGACCGGCCTCGAATACGACCGCAACTGGATGATCGTCGATCCCGAAGGCGCGATGTTCACGCAGCGCGCGTATCCGCGCATGGCCCTGATCAAGGTCGAACTCGGCGCCGAGGATCTGATCGTCAACGCGCCGGGTATGCGTGAGCTGCGCACGCCGCTCGATGCCGCGCGCCTGGCCGGCGCGGCCCGGGTCGATACCGCGGTGTGGAGCGACGCCGCCTACGGGCTCGATACCGGCGAAGCAACGGCGGCGTGGTTCACGGAGTTCCTCGGTCTGCCGGCGCGCTTGCTGCGCTTCGATCCGGAGCGCGAACGCATCGTCGATCCGGACTACACGGACAGCACCGGCGGTGCGACGACCTTTTTCGCCGATGGTTTTCCGCTGCTGGTGGCGGGCCAGGCCTCGCTCGACGATCTGAACGCGCGCCTGAACCGCAAAGGCGCGCCGTCGATTGGAATCGATCGCTTTCGACCCAACATCGTGCTCACGGGCTTAGATGCCTATGAAGAGGACTATGTCGAGACGCTCGCCGTCGGTGCGGATCCGGACTCGAGCGCGCGCGTCGAGTTGCGTCTCGTCAAGCTGTGCTCGCGCTGTCCGATGCCGACCATCGATCAGGCGCGCGGCGCGCCCGATCCCGACTGGCCGAACGAGCCGACCGACACGATGCTCGGTTATCGCGTCAGCGAACGCTTCGACGGCGCGGTCACGTTCGGCAACAACGCGCTGATCGCGAGCGGGGCGGGGGCCTGGCTGCGGGTCGGGCAGCAGGTCGACGCGGAGCTCGGATTCGGCGATTGATTGGATGAAAGGCGGGCGAGGCCCGCTTCGATCGGATCTCAGGCCGCCCGCGCAATCGCCGGCGCGGGCAGCGTCGTTTCTCCACCTTGTCCGGCGCGAGCTTCGCGTTCCCAGCAAGGCGCTTCGGCGCTCTCGCCAACCGCATCGCCCACCAGAATCACCGCCGGACTGCCGAAGCCCGCGCCGAGCGCATCGGCGGCGAGCCGATCGAGCCGCGTCAACAGGCGCCGCTCGTCGCGGCCGCCGGCCCACTGCACGACCGCGGCCGGCGTGTCGGCCGGCAGGTGCGCGAGCAAGGCAGCGGCGATGCCGTCGATGCGCCGCATGCCCATATAGATCGCCAGCGTCGTGCGCGTCGCGGCGAGCGCGGCCCAGTCCGGCTCGCCGTGATCTTCGGTGTGCGCGGTGATGAAGCTCACGCCGTGGCAGTGCCGCCGATGCGTGAGCGACATGCCGAGCCCCGCCGCGGCTGCAAAGCCCGAAGAGATGCCGTTGACGATTTCGACCGCGAGGCCCGCGTCGCGCAGCACCGCGAGCTCCTCGCCCGCACGGCCGAACAGCAGCGCTTCGCCGCCTTTGACGCGCACCACGTGCAGCCCCTTCAGCGCATAACGCCGCATCAGCCGCTCGATGAACGCTTGCGGCGTCGAGCGGCAGCCGCCGCGTTTGCCGACGCGGATCACGCGCGCCCGCGGCGCGAGCGTCACGATGTCTGGATTCGCGAGGTCGTCGAGCAGCACGACGTCGGCGGCCGCGAGCGCCTTGACGGCCTTCAGCGTCAGCAAGTCGAGGTCGCCTGGGCCCGCGCTCAGCAGCGTGACCTTGCCGGTGTTGGTGTTCATGTTGTGTCCTTGTGCCGTGGGTTTCTCGTGGCTCGAAACGAAAACGGCGTCCGCCCGTGAAGATCACGAGGGGACGCCGTTGTCCATTGCATTGCCGGTTGACGGTTGAGTCTTCGCATCGCGACGACGTTGCCGCGACGACGTTGCGGAGGACCAATGCAAGGACCACGCCATCGATCGAATAGCGGCACGCAAGACGTTGCCACACGCTGCGATTCACGCGGAAAAGAGCGTCACGATCGCACCTGCGTGCACCTTGGTTCCGCACGTCCACAGTGCTGCGTCGCACCATCCCTGTGCCTTGCCGCATCAAAACGCGTCGCGCTCGGGGTGCTTTTCGGAGCCGCGCGATTTGCGGTAAACCCACGCCACACCGTGCTTTGCGGCGCATCGATCTAAATTGGCACAGCCTTTGCGATAAGCGTAGCCATCGAACCAACGTGGGTTCGTCGCGCTTGCAGCAGAAAGCAGCGCTCCGCAGCACCCCAACAGGACAACGGCGTCCCCCGGATTCAGCCTCGGCTGGATTCGCGGGACGCCGTTTTTATTTCCGCAATCGCTTTCGCCAGACACCAGAGGACAGCGCGCTCATGAAAATCATCGTTATCGGTCACGGGATGGTCGGCCACAAACTGGTCGAATGCCTGGCGCTTCAGGACGCGCACGATCTCGACATCACGGTGCTGGGGGAAGAATCGCGACCGGCCTACGATCGCGTGCATCTGTCCGAGTTCTTCTCGGGCAAGACCGCCGATGACCTGTCGCTCGTCGAGCCCGGTTTTTTCGAGCGCCACGGCGTGCAACTGAAGCTGAACGCGCGGGCCGTCGCGGTCGATCGCGACGCGCGCACGGTGACGGTCGCGAGCGGCGAAACGCTGACGTACGACCGCCTCGTGTTCGCGACCGGCTCCTATCCGTTCGTGCCGCCGGTGCCGGGCCGTGAGCGCGGCGACTGCTTCGTCTACCGGACGATCGACGATCTCGAAGCGATGCGCGAATGCGGCGCTCGCTCGAAAACGGGCACGGTGGTCGGCGGCGGGCTGCTCGGTCTCGAATGCGCGAAGGCGCTGCGCGATATGGGCCTGCAAACGCATGTGGTCGAATTCGCGCCGCGCCTGATGGCGGTGCAGGTCGACGACGGCGGCGGCCGCGTATTGCGCGGCCGGATCGAAGAACTGGGCGTCACCGTGCACACGCACAAGAACACGACGGCGATCGTCGACGGCGAAGCGGGCACGCACCGCATGCAGTTCGCCGACGGCAGCCATCTCGACACCGACATGATCGTGTTCTCCGCGGGCATCCGTCCGCGCGACGATCTGGCCCGCGCATGCGGCCTCGAACTGGGCGCGCGCGGCGGCATCGTCATCGACGACGCGTGCCGCACCAGCGATCCGCACATCTACGCGATCGGCGAATGCGCGCTATGGGGTGGTCAGCTGTTCGGGCTCGTCGCGCCCGGCTACGAGATGGCGCGCGTAGTCGGGAAGCAGTTGCTGGGCGACTCGGCCGAATTCGCGGGTGCCGACATGAGCACCACGCTGAAGCTGATGGGCGTCGATGTGGCCAGCATCGGCGACGCGCACGGCAATACGCCGGGCAGCCGCAGCTACCAGTTCAGCGACGAGCGCAAGCAGATCTACAAGAAGCTCGTCGTGTCCGATTGCGGCAAGTATCTGCTCGGTGGCGTGATGGTCGGCGACGCGAGCGAATACGGCACGCTGCTGCAGATGATGCTGAACCGCATCGAGCTGCCCGCGTCGCCCGAATTCCTGATCCTGCCGCAAGCGGACGGCAGCGCGAAGCCCGCGCTCGGCGTCGAGGCGCTGCCCGCGGCCGCGCAGATCTGCTCGTGCAACAACGTGTCGAAGGGCGAGCTGTGCGCGGCCGTCTGCGCCGGCGCGACCGACATCGGCGCATTGAAGAGCGCGACCGGCGCGGGCACCTCGTGCGGCGGCTGCGTGCCGCTCGTCACGCAAGTGATGAAGGCCGAGATGAAGAAGCAGGGCCTCGCGGTGAACAATCACGTCTGCGAGCACTTCCCGTATTCGCGCCAGGAGCTTTACCACCTCGTGCGCGTCGAGGGGCTGCGCAGTTTCGGCGCGCTGCTCGCGAAACATGGCCGCGGCCTCGGCTGCGACATCTGCAAGCCGGCGGTCGCCAGCATTCTCGCGTCGTGCTGGAACGAATTCGTGCTGAAGAAGGAGCACGCGTCGCTACAGGACACCAACGACTACTACCTCGCGAACATCCAGCGCGACGGCACCTATTCGGTCGTGCCGCGCATGCCGGGCGGCGAAGTGACGCCCGATGGACTGATCGCGGTCGCGCAGGTCGCGAAGAAATACGGCCTCTACACGAAGCTCACCGGCGGTCAGCGGGTCGATCTGTTCGGCGCGCGTGTCGAGCAATTGCCGTCGATCTGGGAAGAGCTGATCGCGGCCGGCTTCGAATCGGGCCACGCGTATGGCAAATCGCTGCGTACCGTGAAGTCGTGCGTCGGTTCGACGTGGTGCCGCTATGGCGTCGGCGATTCGGTCGGCCTCGCGGTCGAACTCGAGAATCGCTACAAGGGGCTGCGCACGCCGCACAAGATCAAGTTCGGCGTGTCGGGCTGCACCCGCGAATGCGCGGAAGCGCAGGGCAAGGATGTCGGGGTGATCGCCACCGAGAAGGGCTGGAATCTGTACGTGTGCGGCAACGGCGGCATGAAGCCGCGTCACGCGGAACTGCTCGCCGCGGACCTCGATCAGGAAACGCTGGTGCGCTACATCGACCGCTTCCTGATGTTCTACGTGCGCACCGCCGACCGGCTGCAACGCACCAGCGTGTGGCGCGACAACCTCGAAGGCGGTCTCGACTATCTGATCGACGTGGTCGTCAACGATCGCCTTGGCGTTGCCACCGAACTCGAAGCGGAGATGCAGCACGTGGTCGACACGTACGAGTGCGAATGGAAGAAGGCCGTCACCGATCCCGAAACGCGCAAGCGCTTCCGCCATTTCGTCAACAGCGACGAGTCCGATAGCAACGTCGCGTTCGTCGAGGAGCGCGGACAGATCCGGCCGGCCACGCCCGCCGAGCGGCAGGCGCCGCGCATCGAGATTCCCATTGTCGTCGAGACGGTTTGACCTCAACCGATTCCCGCTTAACTCAAAAGGAGCCCAGTCATGAAGAACGAACGCTTGCCCCGCGCCTGGACCGCGATCTGCGCACTCGACGACATCGTGCCGAACACCGGCGTTTGCGCGCTCGTCAACGGCGAGCAGGTGGCCGTGTTTCACGTCGAAGGCGGTGAAGCGGAGTCGCCCGCCGAGCCCACGGTCTACGCGATCGAAAACTTCGATCCGGGTTCGCACGCGGCGGTGCTGTCGCGCGGACTCGTCGGCAGCCTCGGCGAGCGCATCGTGGTCGCGTCGCCGATCTACAAGCATCACTTCGATCTGCGCACCGGCGAATGCCTCGAAACGCCGTCGTATTCGGTCAGCGCGTTTGCCACGCGCGTCGAAAACGGCCAGGTGTGGGTCGCGGTTTGAGGTAACGGCCTCGCTTAATCGTTCAGAGTTCTAACCAGATCATTCGCGCATGTCTGATACCAGCGTAAAGAGCGTGTGTCCTTATTGCGGCGTCGGTTGCGGCATGGTGCTGCACGTCGAGGACGGCCAGGTCGTGAAGATCGCCGGCGACAAGGAGCATCCGGCCAACTTTGGCCGGCTCTGCACCAAGGGGCAGTCGGCTCACGTCGCGCTGCGCAAGTCGGGGCGTCTCGAAGGCGCGTTCGTGCGTCATGCGCGCGATGAAGACCCCGCGCCGCTGCCGATGGCGCAGGCGTTGAGCGACACCGCAGCGCGTCTGCGGCGTGTGATCGACGAGCATGGTCCCGATGCGGTGTCGTTTTACGTGTCGGGGCAGATGTCGCTCGAAGCGCAGTATCTGGTCAACAAGCTCGCGAAGGGCTTTATCGGCACGAACAATATCGAAGCGAATTCGCGCCTGTGCATGGCGAGCGCGGCGAGCGGCTACAAGCTGTCGCTCGGTGCGGACGGTCCGCCCGGCTCGTATGAAGACTTCGATCACGCGGATCTGTTTTTCGTCAGCGGCGCGAATATGGCCGACTGTCATCCGATCCTGTTCCTGCGCATGATGGATCGGGTGAAGGCGGGCGCGAAGCTGATCGTCGTCGATCCGCGCCGCAACACGACCGCCGAGAAAGCCGATCTGTTCCTGCAGATCAAACCCGGCACCGACCTCGCGTTGCTGAACGGTCTGCTGCATCTGCTGCACGAAAGCGGCGCAACGGATGCGGCGTTTATCGCCGAACACACCGAAGGCTGGGACGCGATGCCCGCGTTTCTGGCCGAGTACACGCCGGAGAACGTCGCCCGCATCACGGGCCTTGCTGTCGGCGACATCCGTCGCGCCGCGCGGATGATCGCGTCGGCCAAAGACTGGATGAGCTGCTGGACGATGGGCCTGAACCAGAGCACGCACGGCACGTGGCACACCAATGCGCTGTGCAATCTGCATCTGGCGACGGGCCGTATCTGCCGGCGCGGCAGTGGACCGTTCTCGCTGACGGGCCAGCCGAACGCGATGGGCGGCCGCGAAATGGGCTACATGGGCCCCGGTTTGCCGGGTCAGCGTTCGGCGCTGGTCGCTGAAGATCGCGCATTCATCGAAGCGCTGTGGGGCATCGCACCGGGCACGCTCAAAGCGGATGGGGGCAACGGCACGATCGACCTGTTCGCGCGCATGGCCGCGGGCGACATCAAGGCGTGCTGGATCATCTGCACGAATCCGGTCGCGACCGTCGCCAACCGGCAGACCGCGATCGCCGGATTGCGCGCGGCCGAACTCGTGATCGCGCAGGACGCGTTCCTCGACACCGAAACGAATCGCTACGCCGACGTGCTGTTGCCCGGCGCTTTGTGGGCCGAAGCCGAAGGCGTGATGGTCAACTCGGAGCGCAATCTGACGCTGATGCAGCAGGCCATCGAACCGCCCGGCGCGGCGTTGCCCGACTGGCAGATCATCGCGCGCATCGCTTGTGAAATGGGCTTTGCCGATGCGTTCAGCTATGCGAGCGCCGACCAAGTGTTCGCCGAACTCACACGCGCGGCGAACCCGGCGACCGGCTACGATCTGCGCGGCGCGAGTCATCGCCGCTTGAAGGACGCACCGCTGCAGTGGCCGATCGCGTCGGCGGATTCGTCCGAGCGCAATCCGCTTCGCTATCTGAATGACGGCGTGAGCCAGACACTTAGGGAGGCTGAAGATGGCAGCCGCCCGCGCATTGCTTTTCCGACTGCGAGCGGCAGGGCGAAGTTTTTCGCGCGCGCGTATCAGCCCGCGGCCGAGTTGCCCGATCGCGAGTTTCCGATCGTGTTGAACACGGGTCGCGTGCAGCATCAATGGCACACGATGACCAAGACCGGCAAGGTCGCGATGCTGAACAAGCTGAACCCGGGACCCTTCGTCGAGATTCATCCGCACGATGCGGCCGAACTCGGCATTCGCGCGAAAGACGCGGTCGAGATCCGTTCACGGCGCGGCCGCGCAGTGCTGGCCGCCGTCGTCACCGATCGGGTGAGCGCGGGGCAGTGCTTCGCGCCGATGCACTGGAACGACGTGTTCGGCGACGAGCTTTGCATCAACGCGGTGACCAACGACGCGGTCGATCCGGTTTCATTGCAGCCCGAACTGAAAGTCTGCGCGGTCGCGCTGAGTCCGGTAACGGCCGAGCGCATCGCGGACACACGCAACGACGACGCGCTCTCTACTCCCGCCGACGCAGCGGCTTTTGCGCCCAGCGCCAAGGATCAACCCATGCCTCGTATCGAAGCCCTCACGACTTTGCTGCAATTGCCGCCCGAGCCCGTACCGATGCCCGCGCTCAGCGATGCGGAGCGCGCGTATCTGGCCGGGTTCGTCAGCGGCCTGCGTTCGTCCGAAGCGCAAGGCCTCGACAACGTGCCAGTGCTGCCGTACAGCGCACCGTTCGATGCGGTGAAGCGGCTCTATGTCGATGGTCTGCTTGCCGGACTGTATAGCCGCAGCGCGACGACGGCCCGGGCTTCAGGCGCTGCATCGCCGCCGAATGCCGCGCAGGAAGAGGCCCGCGAATCGGGCGTGCGTATCGTGCGCACCCGGCCGAAGGTCACGCTGTTGTGGGCCTCGCAAACCGGCAACACCGAATCGCTGACCGAGCGTTACGCGACGCGTCTGATGGAATCGGGCTTCGAGATTCGCACCGCGTGCATGGCCGACTATCCGTTCGCGGCGCTCGCGAAGGCACAGTACGTGTTGCTGATGACCAGTACGTTCGGCGACGGCGATGCGCCCGACAACGCGCAGGACTTCTGGACGCATCTGAACGCCGCCACGGCGCCGCGCCTCGACGGCGTGCGCTTCGCGGTGCTCGCGCTCGGCGATCGCAACTACGATCAGTTTTGCGGTCACGGCCGTCGGCTCGATGAACGGCTCGCCGCGCAGGGCGCGCTGCGTCTCACCGAGCGCGTCGATTGCGACATCGAGTATCAGTCAAGCGCAGATGCATGGCTCGAACGCGTGATCGTCTGTATCAAGCAGGCGGATGCCGCGCTGCATGCGGTGCCGTCGGGCGGCATGATCAACGCGGTGGTGGGCGCGGTGCCGACCAAGGCGCGGCCGGCCGCGTCGCGCATCGTCGGCAATTTGCGACTGAACCGGCAGGGCGCCGTGAAGGATACGCGCTACGTGTCGCTGCAAACGGGCGATTCCAACCTCGAATATGAAGCGGGTGATGCGCTCGGCGTGTGGCCGAGCAACTGCCCCGAACTCGTCGACGAATTGATCACGCTGAGCGGTCTGCACGCTGAAGCATCGGTGCACGTCACGGGAATCGGCGACATGCGCCTCGCTGATGCGCTCACCAAACACTACGAGATCGCGCGGCCGAGCGCCGAAGCGCTTGCGCTGGTCGCCGCGCGCAGCCGCAACGGCGCGCTTGCCGATCTGCTCGCGCCCGAACGCAAGGCGGATCTGAAGCAATGGCTATGGGGACAGCAGCTCGCCGACGTATTGCACGAGTTTCCGGTGAGCCTCTCGGCCGCCGAACTCACCGGCATGCTGAAGCGCCTGCAGCCGCGCCTGTATTCGATCGCATCGAGCCCGAAGGCGCATCCGGGCGAGGTGCATCTGACGGTATCGGCGGTGCGTTACAGCAACGGGCGGCGGCACCGCAAGGGTGTGTCGTCGACGTTTCTCGCGGATCGCGCAAGCGACACCGACGTCCCCGTGTTCGTGCAGAAGTCCGCGCACTTTCGTCCTCCTCATCAGTCGGACACGCCGATGATCATGGTCGGTCCCGGCACCGGCATCGCACCGTTTCGCGGCTTTCTGCACGAACGGCAGGCACGCGGCGAACGCGGACGCAACTGGCTGTTCTTCGGCGAACAACATGCCGCGACCGATTTCTACTATCGCGACGAGCTCGAAGCGATGCGCGCGAGCGGTCTCTTGACCCGGCTCGACGTCGCGTTCTCGCGCGACCAGGCCGACAAGATCTATGTGCAGGACCGCATGCGCGAGCACGGTGCGCAACTGTGGGCATGGCTCGAAGACGGTGCGCATTTCTATGTATGCGGCGACGCGAACCGGATGGCACGCGATGTCGATGCGGCGCTGAAGGGCATTATCGCGACGCACGGTGGCATGAGCGAAGAGAAAGCACTCGAATACGTGAGCCGTCTGACGCGCGAAAAGCGCTATGCACGCGACGTGTATTGAGCCGCCGACGCGTTTCGAAAAAGGCCCCAAAAAAGGCCTCAAAACACACAGCATGATGGCATGACGCTTGCATATCGAGTCCCGGTTAAAACTCCGGGCGATATGCCGGTGCAAAACAGAAGTAACGCAGCAACCGGACTACCAGGCATTTTATTTACCGAGGATCTCTAATGAAAAACGTGATGCACTCCCTGCGAAGCGGCGATTGGCGCGCACTGGTCGCCTGCTTTCTGTATTTCGACACGGGCTTCACCGTCTGGGTGCTGTATGGGCCGCTCGCGCCGTTCATCAGCAAGAGCATCGCGATGACGCCCGCGCAGCAGGGTCTGCTGGTCGCGGTGCCGGTGTTGTCCGCGGCGATTCTGCGCGTGACGCTCGGCAATCTGTATCAGTCCGCGCATGGCAAACGCATTGCGTTGATGGGCGTGTTGCTATCGGCGGTACCGACGATCGTGCTGCCGTTGCTGCAATCGGTGCCGTCGTACGAAATGCTGCTGGTGCTCGGCGTGTTCCTCGGCGTCGGCGGCGCCAGCTTCGCGGTCGCGCTGCCGATGGCCGGCAGCAACTATCCGCCGAAAGTGCAGGGCCTCGTATTGGGGCTGGCCGCGGCCGGCAACATCGGCGCGGTGCTCGATGGCTTCCTGTTCCCGCAACTGGCGACGCGCTATGGTTGGCAACTCGCCGCGGGCGGCGCCTTGCCGCTGCTCGCGATCGCCGCGATCACGCTGTACTTCTGGGCCAACGACGCGGGCGTCAAAACCGGCAGCGTGCTGCGCGCGTTCGGCAGCTTCACGACGACGCTCGCCGGCCTGATCGTGCTCGTGCTGCTCGTCGAAGCGGGGCTGTTCGGCGCGGGCAAGACCGGCGTGCTGCTGTTGCCTGTGGTCGGAGCGCTGCTCGCGATCGCGGTGCTGCCACAACGCTACCGCTCGGTGCTCGCCGAGCGCGATACGTGGGTCATCATGCTCGTCTATAGCATCACGTTCGGCGGTTTCGTCGGCATGTCCTCATATGTGTCGCTGCTGCTGACCAACCTGTATCAACTGTCGAAGATCGACGCAGGTCTGTTCATGGCGCTGCTCGCCGCGACCGGCGCGATGGTGCGTCCGCTCGGCGGCCTGATTGCCGACCGCGTGTCGGGCGTGCGCGTGCTGACCGTGCTGCTCGCGATCATCGCGATTTGCGACTTCCTGTTCGCGACGGCGATGCCGTCGTTCGCGGGCGGCATCGCATTGCTGCTGTGCATGTACGTCGCGTTCGGCCTCGGCAATGGCGCGACGTTCCAGCTCGTGCCGCATCGCTGGGCCGGCCGCACCGGTCTGATGTCCGGCATCGTCGGCGCGGCGGGCGGCATCGGCGGCTTTTATCTGCCGGTCGTGATGGGCATCGCGAAGGAGAGCACCGGCAGCTATCAAATGGGCTTCGCGACGTTCGGCACGCTGTCGGCGTGCGCGTTCCTTGCGATCGTCGCGCTGCGCCGGCCGTGGATGGCGTGGTCGATGCAGACCGGCGTCATGCATGCGCATGCGACGGAGTGAGGCACGGCGCTGACAAAAGCGCAGTCGAATGCTTGCATATCGGTCGCGGCGTTTCTAATATGCAGCCAGGAGGCTGCATATGAACTCATCGACCGATCGCATCGAAAAGCAGATTCTGTTGAAGGCACCGCGCACGCGCGTCTGGCGCGCGCTGGCGAACGCCGAGGAATTCGGCAAATGGTTCGGCGTGAACCTCGCCGGCAAGCAGTTCGTCGCCGGGCAATCCACGCAGGGGCACATCACCTATCCGGGCTACGAGCACCTGGTGATGGACGTGCTGGTCGAGCGTGTCGAGCCCGAGCATCATCTGTCGTGGCGCTGGCATCCGGCCGCGATCGACATCACGATCGACTACACGCCGGAGCCGACCACGCTCGTCGAATTCGATCTGAGCGAGGTCGAGTCCGGCACGCTGCTGCGCGTCGTCGAATCGGGCTTCGACCAGTTGCCGGTCGGGCGCCGCGCGGAAGCGTTCAGGCTGAACGACGGCGGCTGGGGACAGCAGATGGTCAATATCGAACGATATGTCGGCGCGGGTTAAAGCGGGCTCCGCGAAGGCGGGTCTCAAGGCGGCGACGCTGCGCAGTTCGGCGGCGGTGTTCGCCGCGCTCGGTGACGAGACGCGCCTGCGTCTCGTCGCGGCATTGTGTGCGGGCAGCGCGATGTCGATCGCGCAGCTGACGGCCGGCACCGACATCACGCGGCAGTCGGTCACGCAGCATCTGCAGGTGCTGGCCGACGCGGGGCTCGTACACGATGTAAAGGTTGGACGCGAGCGCCTGTGGGCGTTCGAACCCGCGCATCTCGACGCGGCGCGCCGCGCGCTCGACGCGATTTCGCGGCAATGGGATCAGGCGCTGCTGAAGTTGAAGACGATGGTCGAGGAGTAAAGGGCGGGGCGGTCGCGGCGATTGCGCGAACCGAACCAAGATGACGCGCGACGGCGCGTACCGCATTTTTTACCGACCGCAAGCGGCGCATCCTGCCCGGCAAGGGCGGAACAACGCAAAAGGGGCCAACCATTGGCCCCAAACCACCGCAAAAAAGGAAGAAAACCAGCCCGCGGCTAATCGGCGATCCGCTTGTCGGCTAGCGCGCTCTGGCAGTCGGCTATCACCTGCCGGACGAGCCGGGCTTGTGGGTCGAGTTCGTCGGTATCGAGAATTTCCTCGACCGCGTCGCGCGCCCAATCGGCATCGACGAAGCGCGCGTGGCGCCGCGCGATTTCGACGGCGGTGGCGGACAGCTTCGCAATGCACAGCCAGTCGGCTTCGCGCGCGCGGCGGTCGAGCCACTTGTGCGCGGACTGCACGTGAAACGCCGCGTCGGGCCAGTCTTCGTTCAGATAATAAGCGCCGAGGCTTCCGCATGTGAGCCAGCACAACAGCTCCAGGCGGTCACGGGGACTCAGATGTTGGCGTACATCACTCATGGCGACGCTCGCTGCAGTAAATGGCTTCCCGGTGAGGCCGGCGGGCGCCGTCCTCCGCTTTTTATAAACATTAGCATGCGGAATTCCCGGGCGGCAATTCCTGACCAACCCTAGCGTGCGGCACCGCAACAGACGGGCTTTCGGGCGATGCATCCGCGACGTGCGCGGGCCGCCCCGATCGAGCTCGGAGCATCCGCCGGAGCCCCGCCGCGCAGCGTTCAGCGGCTTGCGGCGGTTCCGGGGCGCGGCCTCAGCGTTGGCCGCGCGTCGCGACGATGAAAAGCCGCGGAAACGGCAGCAGCACCGTGCCATCGGCGAGCGCAGGGTAGGCTTTGGCGATTTCGTCGCGATAGCGTTGCAGAAACGCGCCGCGTTCGGCGTCGTCGAGCGCGGCCAGAAACGGCCGCAGCGCGCTGCCCTTGAACCATTCGACCACTGTGTCGGGGCCCGCGAGCGGGTGGTGATAGACCGTGCGCCACACGTCGACGCGCTCGCACAGCGGCTTGAGCAGCGCGTAGTACCAGTTCGCGTCGTGGCGCACGGTGCGCTCGACACCCGTCAGCCTGGGCGCCCAAGGCCCGTCGGCGGCGATTTCGCGCAGCAGCCGGTGCGCCGGTTCGTCGAGATTGACGGGCATCTGCACGGCGAGGCTGCCGCCCGTGGCGAGTTTTGCCACCAGCGCGGGGAACAGCCGCTCGTGGTCGGGCACCCATTGGAGCACCGCGTTCGCGAGGATCACATCGAAGGGGCCGCGCGCGTCCCACGTCGACACGTCGCCGACGTCGAAGCGCAATTGCGGCAACCGTCGACGGGCCGCCGCGATCATGTCGGCCGAGCTGTCGATGCCGCTGACCGACGCGCCCGGCACCCGCTCGGCCAGCACCTCGGTCGAGTTGCCCGGTCCGCAGCCGATATCGACCGCGAGCCGCGCACCGTCCAACGGCACCGCCGCAAGCAGATCGCGCACCGGCCGCGTGCGCTCGTTCTCGAACAGCGTGTACTGCTTCGCGTGCCAGTCGCTGTGCTCGTTCGTGGTTTTCTCGGTCATCTTCTGCTCCTTTCGCGGGTTCGTTGTGGCCATTCTCGACCGCGATCAGCCCCGAGTAAAATGAATTTATGATTCCGATTACTTCATTTTTCTAATGAAAATCGACACGCTCGGCGTGCAGGCATTCGTCGCGATTGCCGATCGCGGCAGCTTCCAGAGTGCGGCGGATTCGCTGCACGTGACGCAAACCGCGATCACCCAGCGGCTGCGCAAGCTCGAAACCTATCTCGGCGTCACGCTGATCGAGCGCACCACGCGGTCGATGGCGCTCACCGAAATCGGCCGCAGTTTTCTGCCGCAGGCGCGCCGGCTGCTCGGCGAACTGGCCGACGCGCTCGTCGAAATCCGCGAAACGGGGATCGCGCGACGCGGCGACGTGTCGATCGCGTGCGTGCCGACCGTCGGCGTGCAGTATCTGCCGCGCATCTTGCACGCGTATTCGGCGCGCTATCCGCACAATCGCATCAAGATTCTCGATCATGCGTCGTCGGCGGTCGAGGAGGCCGTGTTGCGCAGGGAGGTCGAGTTCGGTATCAACATCGCGCGCGAGCATCATCCGGATCTCGCCACCGTGCCGCTCACCGAAGACCGCTATGTGCTGATCTGCCACGAAGACCATCCGCTCGCGAAGCGGCGGCGCATCGCATGGCGGCAGTTGCAGCCGTTCCCGCTGATTTTCGCCGGCGAGGTCAGCGGCAATCGCGCGCTGCTCGACGTCGCGTTGGCGTCGAGCGAACTCGCGCTGCGGTCGTTCTACGAGGTGCAGCGCAGTTCGACCGCGCTCGGGCTCGTCGCGCAGCGTGTCGGCGCGGCCGTGGTGCCCGCGCTCGCGCTGCAGAAGGGTGCGTATCCGAGCGTGCGCACCGTCGAGCTCACGCAGCCGACCGTGTCGCGCACGCTGGTGCTGGTCGCGCGCAAGACCGCGCAGTTGTCGCCGGCGGCGCAGGCGCTGTACGACATGATCCGCGAACAGGCGACTCTGAAAACCGGATGACGCCGCGCCGCGCGCGAGGCAAACTCATGGGCTGCTGAGTTTGATCCCTTCAACCTGCTCTACCGACGCGACATACAACCACTGATGCTGCAGATACTCGGCAAGACCACCTCGATCAACGTGCGCAAGGTGCTGTGGACCTGCGCGGAACTCGGGCTTGCGTTCGACCAGCAAGACTGGGGCTCGGGCTTTCGCTCGACCGATGTCGCCGAATTCCGCGCGCTCAATCCGAACGCGATGGTCCCCGTGATTCGCGACGGCGACTTCGTGCTGTGGGAATCGAACTCGATCATCCGTTACCTCGCGAACCGTTATCGCGGTGACGCCCTGTATTCGGCCGATCCGGTCGAGCGCGCGCGCTGCGATCAATGGATCGACTGGCAGGCGAGCGAATTGAACCGCTCGTGGAGCTACGCGTTTCTCGCACTCGTGCGGCACTCGCCCGAGCATCAGGACCCGCGGCAGATCGCCGCGTCGTGTGCGAACTGGTCGAAGCATATGGCGATCGTCGAGCAGCAACTCGCGCGCACCGGCGCGTATATCGCGGGCGACGCGTTCTCGCTCGCCGATATTCCGATCGCGCTGTCCGCGAACCGCTGGCTCGAAACGCCGCAGCAGCACGACGATTTGCCGGCGCTGGCCGCGTATATGGCGCGCCTCGCCCAGCGCGACGGGTATCGCAGGTATTGCCGTAACGGCACGCCGTAATCGTTGATTCACGCGCGCGTCGGCAAACCCGCCGATGCTGGCAGATGCCGCCTTCAATGCTTACGTATTGCTTTCGTTGCCGTGCTCGACGGCTTCTGCGCGGTGCACCCCGCGTCGCCTACAATGGCGCCCATTTAGCGACATTGAAGGTCCAACGATGCGGGTAACGAAATTCGCGCTGGCTGCGCTGACGGCGTGTTTCACTCTGAATGCGAGTGCCGAGATGACTGCCGCCCAGTACAAGAAATGGGCGCACGCCGACAACAACTCGATCTATGCGGCGTACATCACCGGCACGATCAACGCGTTCGGCTGGGCGAACGGCGACCTGGTCTCGCGCAAACAGAGGCAGCTGTTCTGTCCGCCAGAAACGCTCGCGATCGGCAACCAGACGGTTTATCCGCTGCTCGATGCGTTCTTCGCGAACCACCCGGGCATTTCCGACGATTTTCCGATCGGGCTCGCGATTCTGCGCTCGTTGCAGGGCGCGTATCCGTGCTGACGTGTGGGTGGAAGAAGTGAGGGGAGGGAGTCGAGCGGGTGTAACAGCAGGGGCGAACTCGCGAAGCGGGGCCGCCCCTCGGGGGATCAAACCTGAACGAGATTCGGAATCTGCACGTCCGGATTGACGTCCGCATCGTAGTCGACGCCCTTCATTTCAAAGCCGAACAGACGCAGGAAATCGGTCTTGTAGCCGGCGAAATCGGTGAGTTCGTAGATGTTGTCGTTGCTCACCTGGTTCCACAGCTCCTGCACGCGGCCTTGCACCTGTGGATCGAGTTCCTTGTAGTCCGCGCGCAGACGGCCTTCGTCGTCCAGATGCGGCTGGCTGCCATAGAGGCTGTCCTTGTACAGGCCGTAGACCTGTTCGATGCAGCCTTCGTGCGTACCTTTTTCCTTCATCACCTTGAAGAGCAGCGACAGATACAGCGGCATCATCGGAATCGCCGAGCTTGCCTGCGTGACGACCGCCTTCAGCACCGCGACGCGCGCGTCGCCGCCGTTGGCCGCGAGCTTTGCGCGGATGCCGAGCACCTTCTGGTCGAGATCCTTCTTGGCCGCGCCGATCGAGCCGTTCCAGTAGATGTCGTGCGTGATCTTTTCGCCGAGGTAGGTGAATGCGGTGGTCTTCGCGCCGTCGGCGAGCACGCCAGCTTCGCCCAGCGCGTCCATCCACATCTGCCAGTCCTCGCCGCCCATCACCGCGACCGTGTGCGCGATTTCTTCCGGCGTCGCCGGTTCGAGCACGGTTTCCTTGATCACTTCCTTGTCGGTGTCGATGCCGCGCAGGTTGACTGCCTTGCCGATTGGCTTCAGCACCGAGCTGAACACCTCACCGGTTTTCGGATGCTGGCGCTTCGGCGCCGCGAGGCTGTAGACGACCAGATCGACCTCGCCGAGATCGCGCTTGATCACTTCGATGGTGCGCGCCTTCACTTCGTCGGAGAACGCGTCGCCGTTGATGCTGGTCGCGTACAGGCCTTCGGCGTTGGCGAACTTCTCGAACGCCGCGGTGTTGTACCAGCCGGCCGTGCCCGCCTTGGTTTCGCTGCCGGCGCGCTCGAAGAACACGCCGAGGGTCGCCGCGCCCGAGCCGAACGCGGCGCTGATGCGCGCGGCGAGGCCATAGCCGGTAGACGCGCCGATCACGAGTACCTTCTTCGGCCCGTTGGCGATGGGGCCGCGTGCCTTCACATACTCGATCTGTTCCTTGACGTTGGCTTCGCAGCCGGTCGGATGGGTCGATACACAGATGAAGCCACGCACACGCGGTTTGATGATCATGAAGCACCTCTTGTCGGAATTGGCGACATTATAGTGGCCCCGCCGGAGCCGCACGCCATACCGCGAATGGGGCAAAAATCAGCGCACTCCCTACATCTTGGTACGATTGCGCCTTTCCCAGCCGACGACAGCACGTGAAGCGCCTCTTTTCCTCCTTTCTGGCGGCCCTCGACAAAGGGCTGACCCTCGCGAACCCGCTATTCGCGAAGGCCGCATGGCATCTGCGCCACCCGACCCGCCGCACGTTCGCGTGGGGGCTCGCCGCGCTGCCGCTGCTGTTCGTGCTGTACGTGCTGCTGCTGATTCCGTTCACGCCGAGCATCGGCGACATCCGCAAGGCGAAGATCGAGCAGCCCGCGCAGATCCTGTCGGCGGACGGCAAGCTGCTCGCCGAGTTCAAGCCGTCGAACCGCGAGTGGGTCAAGCTGACGGACATCTCGCCGAACGTCGTCAACGCGCTGATCGCGACCGAGGATCACCGCTTCTATCAGCATTTCGGGCTCGACTGGCGGCGCACCGCTTCGGCGGCGCTGCACACGTTCTCCGGCGACCGCCAGGGCGGCTCGACGATCACACAGCAGCTCGCGCGCAATCTGTATCCCGACGAAATCGGCCGCGCGCCGACTCTGACGCGCAAGCTGAAGGAAGCGATCACCGCACTGAAGATCGAGGCGTTCTACACGAAGGACGAGATCCTCGAAACCTACCTGAACACGGTGCCGTTCCTGTACAACGCGTACGGCATCGAAATGGCCGCGCGCACCTATTTCGACAAGTCCGCGTCCGAGCTGAACGTGCTCGAAGCGGCGACGCTGACCGGCATGCTGAAGGGCAACGCGTACTACAACCCGGTGCTGAACCCCGAGCGCGCGTTGCAGCGGCGCAATACGGTGCTCGCGCAGCTGGTCAAGTACGGCAAGCTGACGCCCGCGCAGTACGACGGGCTCGCCCGCAAGCCGCTGCGTCTGGACTTCGAGCGCCAGATCGAGCCGCCCGGACCCGCGCCGCACTTCACGCAGCAACTGCGCAAATGGCTGGTCGCGTGGGCCGATCGCAACGACTACAACATCTATTCCGATGGGCTCGTCGTGCGCACGACGATCGACTCGCGCCTCCAGGCGATGGCGACCCAGGCGGTCACGCTGCAGGGCAACCAGTTGCAGAACATCGCGAACTCGGCGTGGGGCACGCGCGCCGGCTGCTCGGCCGACAAAGACCTGCTGCGCACGTTCCTGCGCGAGACGCCCGACTTCCGCGCGGCCAAAGACACGGGCCTGTCCGACGACGACGCGCTCAAACACCTGCTCGCCGATCGCAAGCTCGTGCAAAGCGTGTGCGATACGAAGACGCGCGTGCAGGCCGACTTCCTGGCGATGGACCCGCGCACCGGCGAGATCAAGGCGTGGGTCGGCAGCCGCGACTTTGGGGTTGATCCGTTCGATCACGTGCAGCAGGCGCGCCGTCAGCCGGGCTCGACGTTCAAGCCGTTCGTCTACGCGGCGGCCTTCGAGGCCGGCGCGAAGCCCGACGACAAACTGCCGGACAATCCGGTCCAGATCGAACTCGCCGGCGGCGAACTCTGGAAGCCGAACGACGAGGACGAGCCGAGCGGCCGCATGATCAGCCTGCGCGATGCGCTGGCGTATTCGCGCAACCGCATCACCGCGCAGGTGATGGAGTCGGTCGGTCCGAACCGGGTCGCGAAGCTCGCGCGCGCGATGGGCGTGCGCGACAGCCAGCTCGACCCGGTGCCGTCGCTCGCGCTCGGCACGAGCCCGGTCACGCTGAAGGAAATGGTGTCGGCGTACAGCACGATCGCGAACCTCGGCGGCTATGTCGAGCCGCTGATGGTCACGCGCATCGAGGATCGCAACGGCAACCTGCTCGCCGAATTCAGCCCGGCCACGCCGAGGCGCGAGATTCCCGCCGACGCGGCGCGCACGCTCGTCGACGTGATGCGCGACGTGGTCAGCCGCGGCACCGGCGCGAGCATCCGCACGCGCTTTGGCGTGCGCGGCGACGTCGCGGGCAAGACCGGCACGACTCAGGGCAACGCGGATGGCTGGTTCATCCTGATGCAGCCGCAATTGGTGGCGGGGGCGTGGGTCGGCTTCAACGACAGTCGCGTGACGTTGCGCAGTGACTACTGGGGGCAGGGCGCGCATAGCGCGCTGCCGATCGTAGGCGATTTCTTCCAGCGCGCGCAGCGCTCGCGGCTCGTCGACAGCCACATGAAGTTCGATACCGCGCAGCAGCCCGGCTGGTTCGCGGAGCGCGCCGAACGCTTGCGCAACTGGATCGAGAGTCTGTTCACGCGCACGCCGGCGCAGCCGGACAAGCAGGTCGTGGCGCGTGCTCCGGCGCGGCGCGCGCCGGTGGCGCCGGTGCAGCCATCGGCGTCCACCGTGGCTGCTCCGGCGGCGTCAGAGGCAGCGGGCGCGTCCGCGGTGCAGGGCGAGGTGCGCGAGTTGCCGCCGTTGCTGCCGGCGCCTGGGTCGGGGTCGGAAGGGGCTCCCACGACGCCGCCCGGTAATGCCGTCGACGGTGAAACGCATGGCGGCGGTACGGCCGCGCTCGCGCCGACCCCGACGCCAGACGACGTCGTACCGCCCGACGCGGGCGGTCAGGGCGGCGCAGGGTCGAACAACGGCAGCGGGGCGAACTGAATGTGACCCGGGCGCGCTGCCCGGGTGCGAATCGAAGCGGGGGAGCCAGAAGGCTAAGGCCTCGCGACGCCCGTTTCACCCGGCCGCCGCGCATGCGGATTGCCATGCGCCGTCTCGAGCGACGTGTCGTGATGCAGCAGCAACACCGCCGCCACACCGATCAGCCCCGCGCCCGCGAGGCATAGCAGCCCGGCGCCGAAGTCGCCGGTGCTGTCCTTGATCCAGCCCATCGCGAACGGGCCGAAGAAACCCGCCAGATTGCCGAGCGAATTGATCGCGGCGATGCCGCCCGCGGCCGCGGCGCCCGACAGGAACGCGGCCGGCAAGGTCCAGATCACCGGCAGGCAACCGAAGATGCCGAAGCCGGCAATCGATAGCGCAATCATCTTAAGCACCGGATTGTCCAGTCCGGCCGAGACCGCGATGCCGCCCGCCGCAATGAACAGCGCAATCGCGACGTGCCAGCGGCGCTCGAGGTGGCGATCCGAATGCCGCCCCCACACGATCATGCCGATGAGCCCGACCACGTACGGCAGCGACGTGACGAAACCCGTCTGCAGATTGGTCAGACCGAAGGCCTTCACGATCTGCGGCAGGAAGAAGCTCAGGCCATAGTTGGTCGCATTCGCGCCAAAATAGATCAGCGCGATGGCGAGCACGCGCGGATTGATCAGCGCCTCCTTCACGCTGAAGTGGCGCACCGCCTCGCGATGCTCGCGCTCCTGCTTCTGGCGTGCGATCAGCCATTCGCGCTCCTCGGTGCTGAGCCAGGTGGCGTCGGCGGGCTTGTCGGTCAAATAGAGCAGCACTGCGACCGACAGGAATACCGCGGGCGCCGCCTCGATCAGATACAGCCACTGCCAGCCGCCGAGTCCACCAATGCCGTCGAGCGACAGCAGTGCGCCGGAGATCGGGCCGCCGATTACAGTCGACAGCGGAATCGCCGCCATGAAATAGCCGACCACGCGCCCGCGATACGCGGCCGGAAACCACAAGGTCAGCAGAAAAATGATGCCCGGGAAAAAGCCGGCCTCGGCAATACCAAGCAGAATGCGCAGGCCGTAAAACACGTGGGCGGGCGAGAGTCCGGTGAAGCGAGAGATGTCCGGGATGAAGGCCATCGCGCCCGCGAGTATGCCCCACGAGAACATGATCCGCGCGATCCAGCGGCGTGCGCCGAATCGTTCGAGCAGCAGGTTCGACGGCACTTCGAAAAAGAAGTACGCGAGAAAGAACACGCCCGCGCCGAAGCCGAACGCGCTCGCGGACAGATCGAGCGCCTTGTTCATCTGCAAGGCCGCGAAGCCGACGTTCACGCGATCCAGATAAGCGATGAAGTAGCACAGCATCAGAAACGGTATGAGCCGCATCGTGACGCGATGAAGGGTACGTGATTCGAGATCCATATATGTCTCCTCCGGTTCGGCGACCGGTGTATGCCGCTATGTGGTGGGGTCCGTCCGCGGTTCGATATGCCTGTCTGTCGAGCAGGCATCGCTACAGACTAAACGCTCACAAGGGATTCCGGAAGTCTTTTGTGAACCACATGGTCCGCTCATTGCCGATGTGGTCACGGCATTGTGGTCATGTCCATTGTTAAGAGCCGCGCAACAGTGTTTTCGGTTGTATCGGCTGATCTTACGCGAACGATTCCGGATAATGACTGCCTGACTAATCAGTTAAAAATGCAGGTGGTTCACGATGTCGAATCAGGGTTCGGACAGTCTTGCCGAAGCGTGCGCAACGGTGCGGGTATGCGAAGCCGAGGGCGTCGCGCGAGTGGCGAGCGCAGAAAGGAAGAGGGCGGCGCTGCTCCTGCGTGTGCGCGGAGCGGTCGCGGTGGCGCTCGCGTGCGCGAGTCTCGTCGGCTGCGCGTCGAGCACGGATGTGGTCGCGAGCGACAAGCCCGGCAGCTACACGGTCGCCGCGAGCGCGACCGGAGGACGCATGGCCTGGGCGCGCGCGCACGAACTCGCGATGAACGAGGCGCGCGACTACTGCGATCGTCGCGGCATGCAAAGCAGCGTGAACAGGGAGACGGTCAGCGGTGTCAGCGCGATGACCGAGCACGCGTCGTCGGTCAGCTTCGAGTGTCATCCGCGCTTCTGATGCCGCGTTGCGCGCAGCTCGTTGCACCTGCATCGATGCGCGCGGGCGGCGAGTGCCGCCGCCCGATGGCGATTACTTTTTATCGAACATCACCAGGTGCTGGTCGTTCGTATCCGCGACGAAAATCGCGAGCAGTTTTGCCGGCTCGGTCGTGCTCGCGTTCCCGCTGACCATGTGATGCGCGCCGGGCTTCTCGGTCCACGATTCGCCCGCGTGGTAGACGCGCTCCCCGCCGCTATCGACACGGCTGCGGATCGCGCCCGACAGCACATAGCCCACCACGAACGCCTGACCATGCCGATGCGGCGCCGACTTGCCGCCCGGCGCATAGTCGACGACGAGCGCCGTCATCGTCTTGCCCGGCACGTTCGCGATCGGGACGGCGAAGGCGGGGGCGATGGTTTCGTGAGGGGCTGCGCTCGCCTCGGCGGTGTCGGCGGCATAGGCGGACTGCAAAGTGCCCGTGATCGCGGCACCGGCGAACAGCGCCGACGCGAATAGAGTGCGGATCGTATTCATAGCTTCACTCCGCGTCAGCCTGGCACAACGCCTCGGCCTGCCGGTTTGCCACGCGTTCGCCTTGCGCCCACTGCGCCGCAACCGTGGCCAATTGTCCACGCGCGCGTTCGAGCGCCGCGGCCCGCGCTTCGGGATTGGCGAACTGCAGCGGCTGCGCATCGACGAAAGTCGGCGCGGCGACGCCAAGAAAACCGAATGCAGCCTTCAGCGCCGGCGTCAGCGCATCCATCGATTCATACGGCGAGCCCGCGCGCAGATCCCCGCCGCGGCTCGTGATGAACAACACCTTGTGCCGGCCGAGCTGCCCGACGATGCGACCGTCTTCCGCGTGCAGGTAGGTCACGCCGGTCCGCGTGATGCTATCGATGAACGCCTTGAACGCCGACGGCATCGACCAGTTGTACATCGGCATGGCGAACACCAGCGCGTCGGCGGCGAGCAGGCGCGCGCATAGCGCATCCGATGACGCCAGCGTCGCTTTCATCGCCGCTGTGCGCTCTTGCGCGGCCGTGTAGGTGGCGATCGCGAACGCTTCGCAGACGTGCGGTGGTGTGTCGACTGTCACGTCCAGATAGTCGACGTCGAACTCGACGCGCTCTTCGCGCAAACGCTCGAGAAAATAGCGGGCGAGCGCGCGGGAATTGGATCGCTCGCGTTTCGCGCTGGCGTCGACGTGCATGATCTTCATGGGGGCCGTCCTTGCGGTGGGTTTAACGTTAGCTCAGGTTAGACGGTCGACTGGCTTGGTGGAATAACCGGTTTTGTGGAATTAGAGGTAGCCACTTATGCCGTTTATGCGCGCTGTTACGACTCGCGTGATTTGACGTTGGTCGAGCGTTTGACGAACGGTCCGCCTGAGAAACCCGCCGTTGCGCGGCCTTGCGCGGATGATTTTTCGCGGGCGCGGCGGGCAGGGCGCGCGGACGTTTTTTCTGTTCGCGCCGTCTCGATCTGCCGCGACAGCGTGTCGATACGCTGGCGTAACAGGTCGGTCGCGGCCACGCGTTCAGCCAGCAACGCGTCCTTTTCCGCAAGCTGTCCGCGGGTCTCGGCATGCCGCGCAGCCGAGGCAGCCAGTTCCGCCTTTATTGCGGCCAACTCGTTGCGCAGCGCGTCGCGCTCGGTTCGCGATTCGGCTTCGAGCGTCGCCGCCCGCTCGTGACTCGCCTGAAGCTCCTTGCGCAGACGTTGCGCTGCGGCCCGTTCACCGTCGATTTCGAGCAATGCGCGCTTTTCCGCAGCGGCGAGCCGCTGCTCGTTCTGCTCGTGCGAACGGCGCAGCTTCGCGAGTTCGTCGGCGAAATCCCGGCGGGCATCGGCGAGCGCGGCGGCGCCTGCCGCGATTTCTTCCTTCGATGCCGTCAGTTGCGCCGTCAGCATGTCGTTGGCGGTCTGCAGTTCGACGATGCGCGCCTCGAGCCCGGCGAGCCGCGCACGCAGGGTCGCGGCGTCGTTGGCCGACTTTTCGGCCTGCTCGACGGCTTCCTGACGCTGCCTGTCCCGTTGCTCGGCCTGTTTTTGCGCCGCGGAGATTTGGGCGTCGGCGTCCTGCCTGAACACGTCTAACGCAGCGTTCGCGGCGTCGCTCGACAGCCGCCACAGCTGCGCCGCGAACTCGCCGGCGGCCGTTGCAACCTCAGCCGGCAAATCCGGACGGCCGACATCGACACGCGTTTTGTCACGCACGTCGGTCCAGAAATCGCGCAACGCCTTGGCCGGCGCGCTCATGCTGCCTTTACGCACCAATTGATACAGGCGGTTTGCGGTCGGCGTTTCGCCGTAGCGGAAAAACAGCAACGCGCAGACTTCGCGATAAAGCGCCTGCGTGTCGGACGCATTTTGGCGGGCGACTTCGATGTCGGCTTCGAGGGTCATGGTGGTACCGGCCTGGAAAATATGGATTGCGTGGATAATACAACGTAAAACGCCAGAAACACTACGCATTCGTGCCTCAAAAACGACATTAGTACTATAATGTCGTGTTCACGGTATATTTGAACTTGGTCGAAACCACCGAGCGAAGTCCGTAACGCGACCAGAACCGACGTCGCGTCAGCGGCGCGCCGCTCGCCGCGACCACAAGGATCGAGGCGGCCGCTGCCCGTGGGAATCGGCACACCGTCTTAGCCACGCAGGTCGGCAGCGACACCGATTTCGCCGAGGTAGGCCATGGTCGGGGCTCGTCCGCTCGACGACTCGCCGAGATAGCGCGTGTCGCCCGATGTCGGCAAAAATCAGAAGATGTCGGGATTCATCAAAGTGTCAATGCGGAAGTGGAAGAGCACTGCTCGGGGCGCCGCCCGGACCGGCCCAGGTAAGCATCGCGCAACGTCTCCAGGTCCAGCAGTTGGGCGGCGCTGCCCTGCGCGGCCACCGTGCCGTTCTCAAGCACGTAACCGCGGTGGGCATAGCGCAGCGCCACCGTTGCGTTCTGCTCGGCAAGCAGGAAGCTGACGCCGTCGCGATTGAGCGCCGCCACTATCTCGAAGATCTCCTCGACGATCTGCGGAGCCAGACCCATCGACGGTTCGTCAAGCAGAACCAGCGTCGGTCTGGCCATCAGCGCGCGCCCGATCGCGAGCATCTGCTGCTCGCCGCCGGACGCGTAGCCGGCCGGCAGCCTTCGGCGCAGCTTCAGCCGCGGGAAGGTCGCATAGATCCGTTCGAGATCCGCTTCGAGCTCCGCGCGCCGGCCACGCCGCACGAATCCGCCAAGACGCAGATTTTCCTCGACGCTGAGATGGCCGAAGCAGCGGCGCCCTTCGAGGACCTGTACAAGGCCGCGCTCGACGAGTCGCCACGGCTCATCGCGGGCGATGTCGACGCCATTGAACGCAATGCGCCCCGACGTCATCTCGCCGCGTTCGGCATGCAGCAGGCGCGAAATTGCTTTCAGCGTGGTCGTCTTGCCGGCACCGTTGCCGCCGAGCAGCGCGACGATCTCGCCGGCGTCGACGTGCAGCGACACGTCATGCAAAGCCACAATGATCTGCTGCCATGACACGGCGAGTGAGGTCGCTTCGAGCAATCGGGCAGCGGCCATCGCTTAGAGCTCCTTCTGGCAGTCGCGAGGCGTGATGCCTTTTTCCTTCGCGTAAGCGTTCGCCGATTTTTCGATGATCGGCCGCAACAGTGCGCGATCGGCCTGGACCCAGTCGCTGATGACCTTCCAGTGTTGTCCGTCCCATTGCTGGAAGCGCACCGCCCCGCCGCCTTCGTGGTCCTCGCAGGTCAGCTTCAAAGGCTGGACGAGGCCAAGCGCGCCCAGCTGTTTGAGTCGTGCGTCGTCGAGGTTCAGATGTTCGAAGCCCCAGCGGACCTGCTCGCCGCTCAACGGTTTGTTGCCGAACTTCTTCTGCGCGGTGCGCAGCGCTTCGACATTCAGGATCCCGTTCACGACGCCAAGGTTGTAATAGACCGTGCCGAAGCGTGCCGGATCCTTCAGATCACCGTTGCCGGCCTTGATCACGTACTGGTCGATCGCCTGAAGCACCGGATATTCAGTGCCGGACGGGTGTGTCGTGATCGAGATGAAGCCCTTGGCCGCCTCACCCGCGGGTCGAACGTCTTCTTCCGAATTGCTCCAGATATTGCCGATGATGTGATCGGTCGGATAACCGACCTTCTGGGCGCTTTTCAGCGCCACGGGATTCATCACACCCCAACCCCGCAAGATCACCCAGTCCGGTGCGATCTGGCGGATCTTCAGCCACTGCGAGCCCTGCTCGTTGCCCGGATGCGGTACCTCGATCTGCGTGACCTCGAAACCATACTTCTTCGCGAGCAGGTCGACCACCGGAATCGTTTCACGTCCGTAAGGCGAGCCGTGGTAAAGCACGACGATCTTCCTGCCTTTGAGGTGCTCCAGGCCGCCAGAGCGTTGTCCGATGTAGTTCACGATCGCCGACACTTCGCTGTACGGATTGAGCTGCAGCGGGAACACATATGGAAAGACCGCGCCGTCGGTCGAATCGGTCCGGCCGTGATTGATCGTAATCAGCGGCAGCTTGTCTGCGCTCGAGCGATCGAGTGTTGCGTAGGCAATGCCGACAGACAACGGATTGGTTGCCGCGGTCGGTGCGCCGTCCGGACCGCTGTTCTTCAGACGTTCGTAGCACTCGACGCCCTTCTCGACCACGTACTCCGTTTCGCACTCTTTCCAGACCAGCTTGACGCCGTTGACCCCGCCGTCGCGAGCATTGATCAACTTCATGTAGTCGATAAAGCCGCCGAAGAATCCCGTGCCGCCGGCTGCATACGGTCCAACCCGATAGCTTTGCAACGGAAAATATTCGGTTCCGCCGGCATGCGCCTGCGATATCGCCACACCGGCAAGTGCCACGCTCGCGGCGAACAGGCGCAGAAGTTTGCCAGGTCCACCGGCGTTGAGTCGAGTAATGTAAGTAGCCATACTGATGTTTTCCGTCTGATTGATGAGTCGAAAGCTGGGAAGATTCAGGAAAGACTGTGTTAGCGCCCTTCCGGCCGTCTCGTTCGGCTGCGGCGCGCAACCTGAACGAGCCGGGCGAGACCATCGGGTTCCTTGATGAGAAACACAATGATCAAGGTGCCAAAGATGATCTTTTGCAGGTTCTGCAACTGGTCGGCCCCAATGCCGATCTGTGCGAGCGCGGTCGCGGCATTCGACAGCAGGATTGGCAGCAAAACGATGAATGCGGCGCCGTAGAGGTTGCCGCTGATACTGCCCATGCCGCCGATAATGATGATGAAAAGAACCTGAAACGACAGATTCAGACTGAAGCCGTCCGGCTCGACCGTACCGAGGTAGGCGAATGCCCAAAGCGCTCCCGCTATGCCGAGCACGAAGGAACTGAGCGCGAACGCAAGCAGCTTGCTCTGTCCGACCGGAATGCCGATCACGCGTGCGGCGATATCCATGTCGCGCACCGCCATCCAGCGGCGGCCGAGATCGCTGCGCACGACACTCGCGCCGAGCAGGAACAGCACCACCACGACGCCGAGCACGAACAGATAGCGTGCGGCCGGTGTATCGATTTGCCAGTGGCCGATTGCAAGGCGCGGCGCGCTAAGCACGCCCGACGTATCGTTATTGGAGAACCAGCTGACGCGAGTAAAGATCCAGACCACGAAGAACTGCGCGGCCAGGGTCGAAACAATCAGATAGAAGCCGCGGATGCGTAGGCTCGGCAAACCGAACAGCACCCCTACTGCCGCGCTGATGAAGCCACCGAGCAGCAGTGCAACAGGCAGCGGCAGCGCGGGTAGCCGGACCAACAGGTTATAAGCCGCGTACGCTCCCACCGACATAAAGGCGGCCGAACCGAGCGACAACTGCCCGGCATAGCCGGTCAGGAAGTTCAACCCCAACCCTGCCAGTGAAAGAATCAGGAATGGGACGAGGATCGCGTTGAGCCAATAATCGTTGGAGACCAACGGCACGGCCACGAACGCTACCAGTACGAGCGAGAACGGCGTCAGCCAGCGCTTGAGATCCGCGCGTCGCGCGTCGAAGGTTGTGCGGGTCAGTTCCATCTTGTCTCCATCAAACGCGTTCCACCGCCGGTTCGCCGAACAGCCCAGCCGGGCGAGCCAGCAGGAATAGCATCGCGATGACATAGGGGAACCAGTTCTCGATGCCATCGCCAATGACTGCGCCGAGATAAACCTCAGCGAGCTTTTCGCTAGCGCCCACCAGCAGTCCGCCGACGATCGCGCCAGTGATCGAAGAAAATCCACCGATGATCAATACCGGCAGCGCTTTCAGGACCACCAGCGACAGCGAGAACTGCACGCCCAGACGCGCGCCCCAAAGTAGTCCCGCGACGAGGCTCACGAAGCCGGCCAGTGCCCAGACGATTGCCCAGACCTGTGGAAGCCGCACCCCGACCGCGAGCGCGGCCAGCGGATCGTCGGCGACCGCGCGCAGCTTCAGGCCGAGACGCGAATAGCGGGTCAACGCGCTTAGCCCGATCACCAGTGCGCCGGCGACAGCCGCCGCGAAGAGGTCGAACTTACTGATCATGACGCCGCCCAGGCGCAACGGCTTGTCATCGATACCCAGCTCGAGCCCGTGCACCTGTGCTCCCCATAACAGTTGCGCGGCCCCTTCCAGGATCAGACTCAGGCCGAGCGTCGCCATGAACAGCGTGATCGGTGGTCGATTGACGAGCGGCCGCAGCACCAGCCGTCCGGTGAGCACCGCGATGACGACCAGCGCCGCCAGCGTGATCAGGATCGCGAGCCACGGGGCTATCCCGCGTTCGACCATGCACACATAGGTCAGCGCGCCAAACAGCACCAGCGCTCCCTGAGCGAAATTAAAGATCCCGGATGCCTTGTAGATCAGCACGAAGCCGATCGCAACGACCGAATACATCGCACCGGCAAGCAGGCCGCCCACCAATACTTCGACAAAGAATTCCATCGACTGGTCCCTCAGGCGTGGACTGACGTGCTCGCGTCGTGACGCGTACCGAGATAGGCCGCTAGCACGTCATCATTCGTGCGGACCTGGTCGGGCGTGCCGTCCGCGATCTTTTTCCCGTAGTCGAGCACCACGACATGATCGGACAGTCCCATCACTACGCCGATGTCGTGCTCGATCAGTACCACCGTGACACCGAACTGCGAGTTCACCTCGCGTATCGTGCGAGCCATCTCCTGTTTCTCGGCCGCATTCATGCCCGCCATTGGCTCGTCGAGCAGCAGAAGGCGCGGCTTGGCGGCGACTGCACGCGCCAGTTCAACGCGCTTTTGCAGCCCGTAAGGCAGCGTGCCCACGGCGGCGTCGCGGTAGCGCTCCAGCTTCAGTGCATCGATCACCTCACTCGCATACCTGCGTTGCTCTGCGTCGTCCCGGCGCGCGCGCCCGACGCGCAAAACCTGCTCGATCCAGCTGCTGCGCCGATGCAAACTGCGGCCCGTCAGCACGTTGTCGAGCACGCTCATGCGGCGGAACAGCGCGAGGTTCTGGAACGTTCGCGCGATACCGAGGTGAGCCGCACGGTAGGGATCGATGTGCCGATACGCGAGGCCGTCGAAGCGAACGACTCCCTGTTGTGCCCGATACACGCCATTGATCACGTTGAGAAGCGAACTCTTGCCTGCGCCATTCGGACCGATGAGCGCGCAGATTTCTCCGCGCGCCACCGAGAAGCCAATGTCGGTTATCGCCTTGACGCCCTTGAACGATAGCGAGATGTGTTCAAGGGCGAGCAACGGCGCTGCCGAGGTAGTCGCCTGCGTCATGCCAGGGCCGGCTGACGACGGCTCTCCAGTTCGCGAACCAGCGGAAGCACTTTGGCGCCGAAGTATTCGACTTCTTCGATGAAATGCAAGAAGCCGGTCAGTACCAGATCGACGCCGATCGCCTTAAGTTCGACGATGCGCTCGGCGATCTGCTGCGGCGTACCGATCAGATTGGTGCGGAAGCCGTCGTTGTACTGGACCAGATCTTCAAATGTGGATTTCGCCCAGTTGCCCTCGCCTTCAGGCGATGCGCTACCGGCCTGCTTGACCGCGTCGCCGAACGCATGGACCGCTTCCACATGTGCGTTGGCAATGATGTCGTCGAGCACGGCACGCGCTTCGGCTTCCGTGTCACGGGCGATCACGAACGCGTTCACGCCAATGCGCACCTGATGGCCGTTCGCTGCGGCCTTGGCGCGAATATCATCGATCTGCGCTTTGAGGTTTTCGGGCGTATTGCCGTTCGTGAAATACCAGTCGGACACACTCGCTGCGTTGTCGCGGGCAGCGCGCGAGCTGCCACCCTGAAAGATTTCGGGGTGCGGCTTTTGCACCGGCTTCGGACTCAGCGTGTAGTCGTTGAAGCGGTAGAAGTCGCCCTTGAACGTGAAGTTGTCCTGCGTCCAGATCCCCTTGAGCGCCTGAATGAATTCCCTGGAACGGCGATACCGTTCATCGTGCTCGAGCCAGGGTTCGCCGATCGCGGTGAATTCGCCCTTAAACCAGCCGCTAACGACGTTGATCGCGATCCGGCCATTCGAGATGTGATCGATCGTCGCGAGCTGCTTGGCGACCACCGCGGGATGCCACGGTCCGGGCAAAATCGCTGCAAGTACCTTGAGACGGGTCGTGGCGTGCAGCAACGCCTGGCTGAACGAGACCGACTCGTGCTGATGCTCGGCGCCATAGCCGGCCGTAAAGCGGATCTGGCTCAGCGCGTACTCGAAGCCTGCCCGTTCGGCGGCCTGGGCGAGACGCTGGTTGTATTCAAGGCTCCAGTCGGTGCGTTGTTCGATCGTGCTGACTACCAGGCCGCCGCTTACATTCGGTACCCAGTAAGCAAATTTGACGGCGTCTTGCGAGGTGGACAGGTTATGTGTCATGGAAGCAGATCTCGTCGAAATAGGAATGGTGTTACAGGGCAGATGTCATGCTGCGATCTGGACGTCGGCACGGCGCGGCCGTTGCGCGATGAGTGGCGCAGCACGCTCGATCGCGAGCGCGATGCGCGCGCTCAGCAGCGGACTGCTGACGCGGTGGTCATTGAAATCCGCCTCGGATCCATACACGCCGACAGGAAGCGTATGGGCCTGGAAAAAGCTCAGCAGTGGTCGCAACTGGTGGTCGATCACCAGCGCATGCCGCTCGCTGCCGCCGGTGGCAGCAAGCAGTACTGGCACGTCGAACAAGGTTTCGTGATGAACCAGATCGAAAAGATGCTTGAAGAGGCCCGTATAGGATGCGCGGTACACCGGGCTTGCAACGATCAGCGCGTCGGCTGTCTCGATCGCGCGCAAATGGGCTTCCAGGTCGCGGGTGGCACTCACGCGCGAAAACGTACGCGCTAGCGGTTCGGAGATTTCACCGAGATCCACGAGGTGAGAATGCACGTTGTGCTTATCGGCTACGAGCGCACGCTCGAGCCCCGTGAGCAAACTAACGGTAAGCGCACGCGTTCTCGAAGGTTGTTGCAAGCTTCCCGAAACCGCGACGATACGTAATGGTGTGGTCATAACAATTCCTCTCATCCTCGAAACGCACCGTACTCTCGGGAATTCGATCCGGCGACGGTGCGGGTTGATATAAGGCAAGCAATATGCCAATTGCGATGTGTTTCTCGACTACCGCTGCAAACCCCGGCGCTCAGGCTTGGACGGCCTTTGAAAATTCAATACGACAGGTCATTCGCTTAGTAACGCAAAGCATATTCATCGAGCGTATGAACGCTGTGGAGCAATCTGCTTGCGGTGTGCTGCCAGGCGAACAGCAGCAATTCAGATATGAATAGAAAGACGGTTTGAGAATGCTTTCGTTGAGCGCCCAATTGCCCAGGTCCCGGACCTCGTAGTCGATCGGATCATGCAACGTGTGCATGGAGTCGGGGTTCCCCCACCGTCAACTGCTGGACCAGCAGAATGTGAGCGAACTGCTCCTGGGTCAGCAACGCCGTGACGGATATGGGAGCTCTTTAACACCGCGCCGCTGCACAAGCAGCATTTGGACTTTGAATATGAGAAATCAATGTTTCCAGCGCCGCAGCGGAGATGGAACACTTGCTGCTCGATCAGCAATCCGGACCAGCGTCGTTGCACGATCGGGCCTCAACCGGGCTCGGTCGTAAAGCGGGTGGTCCAGTCCATACAGATGGCCCAGCTCGTCTCCAGTCCAGCAACGCACGAAGAGCCGCACCCATCGGTGCAGCACCTGAATGAGAACGCTCGATCGCGCTCGACGCCACAGCAGATCGCCGCGGATCTCGCCGCCCGCTTTTCGTTGACCGCGGTCGAACGGGATCAGCGCGGCGGGACGCCAAAACCGGAGCGCGACGCGCTGCGCGCCAGTGGCCTGCTGGCTCTCAGCATTCCATCTGAATATGGCGGACGAGGCGCTACCTGGCAGACGACCCTTGACGTTGTCCGCATCATTGCTGCGGCCGACGGCTCGCTCGCGCACGTATTCGCGTTTCATCATCTGATGCTCGCGACGGTACGGCTGTTCGGAACCGAGCAGCAGTGGGGATCATGGTTCGAAAAGACGGCCCGCCACGACTGGTTCTGGGGCAATGCACTCAATCCGCTCGACGACCGGACAATCAGCCGGAGCCGCGAGGACTGGCTCGAATTCTCCGGCCAGAAGAGTTTCTGTTCGGGGGCGCTCGACTCGGAAATGCTGATCGCGTCCGCGCGCGACGCGCTGACGAACGCGTTTCTGGTCGCCGCCGTGCCAACGCAACGCAGCGGCATCGCGGTCGCGGACGACTGGGACAACATCGGGCAGCGTCAGACTGACAGCGGAACCGTGACCTTCGAAAGAGTCCGGGTCGATCATCATGAAGTGCTCATCGAACCCGGCCCGCTGTCAACGCCGTTCGCATGCTTGCGGCCGCTCATCGCGCAGTTGAGCCTTGCGCACGTTTATCTCGGCATTAGCGAAGCCGCCTTCGAAGACGCACGCCATTACACGTTGAATGAAGCGCGTCCATGGCCGGCGTCGAAGCTCGCAAGCGTCGGCGACGATCCCTACATACTCGGCCAGTACGGCGAGTTCTGGGTCGGACTCGAAGCCGTGCGGACGCTGGCCGCACGGGCCGCTGACCGGCTCGACAGCGCATGGGCCCGGGGCAGCGCGCTGAGCGAGGCCGAACGCGGCGAAGTCGCGCTGGCAATAGCGACCGCGAAAGTCGCTGCCGCGCAGACAGGACTCGTCATCTGTACGCGGATGTTCGATGTCGCCGGAGCACGAGCGACGCACGGCTCGCTTAGGCTAGACCGCTACTGGCGCAATCTGCGCACTCATACGTTGCATGATCCTCTTGCCTACAAGATGCGGGAAATTGGCGAGTGGGCCCTCAAACGAATCTATCCGACGCCGAGCTTCTACTCATGAACGCCTCACTTACCGACGTATGGGACAACGGCCTCGTTGAGCCGGTCTCTCCCGCTGGCGCACTGCCCCATGTGTACAGCCTGCCGAATCCGCGCGGGCTGAGCAAGTCGATTCGGGGGCGCGCACAAGTGTTTGTCGATCCGCGCTCGCTGGCTCTGCTTGAACGGGTGCAAAGGGTCGCGCCGAGTGACGCAAACATTCTGATCTCCGGCGAAACGGGTACCGGCAAGGAACTGATTGCCCGTCACGTGCATGGTCTCAGTCAACGTAAGGACAAGCCGTTTGTCGCCGTCAATTGCGGCGCGTTCTCCGAGACGCTGGTCGAGAGCGAGCTGTTCGGGCACGAGAAAGGCGCGTTCACCGGTGCGTTCAGCGCGAAGCCGGGCTGGTTTGAAGCAGCGAATGGCGGCACGCTGTTTCTGGACGAGATCGGCGACCTGCCGCTGTCGATGCAGGTCAAACTGTTGCGCGTACTGCAGGAGCGGGAGGTCGTGCGGCTTGGCTCGAGACAGAGCCTGCCAATCGACGTGCGCGTGGTGGCGGCGACCAACGTCCATCTGCCGCAGGCGGTGGCCGCCGGCCATTTTCGGGGCGACCTTTACTATCGGCTTAACGTCGTCCAGCTGGACGTCCCGAAGCTCTGTGAGCGACCCGGCGATATCCTGCCGCTGGCGCGCTATTTCATCGACGATTACCGCGGTCGTCTCGGTTACGGGCCGCGCGAGATCGCGCCACAAGCGGAGCGCAGACTGCTAGCGCATCGCTGGCCCGGCAATATCCGGGAACTCGAAAACGTCATTCATCACGCACTGCTGGTGGGCCGCCACGATACTTTGCAGGAAAGCGACGTACAGCTTGCGGCGTGCGCCCCACCCGCAATCGATCGCCTGCCACGTCCTGACGCACTGACACAGGACGCACAACAGGCCCTCGAAGCCGCTTTGCGAGACCTTCTCGAGACCGAACGCGAAAATCTGTTTGAAGACATCGAGAATACCGTCATCAGGGTTGCATATGAGTACAGCCACCGCAACCAGATTCAGGCTGCAAGGCTGCTGGGGATCAGTCGCAACGTGCTGCGAGCAAGGTTGATTCGGGCGAAGGAGATTGCCGCGCTCAAATAACGGGCAGCCTGCATAGCCGCGCATCGCGCGGCTTGCTTCCCCCTCGCGTTTCTCGCGGCCTTCGCTAGGCAACTGACTCGTTCGCGGCTGATTCCGTCGTAGTCGGCCCCGCCCCGATCTGCCATACATAGGGTGGCTCCGTGCGGTTGATTTCCCAATCGCCAACGATCCTCGCTTTGTAGATTAGCGGGTTGTGCGATGCCGCGGTTCGGGCATTACGCCAGTGGCGATCGAGACGGCGGGCCTCGCTGGTGCCCGATGCGCTGAGCGCGTTGAACAGATCGGTCGTAGCTTTGAGAATCAGCTCACTGACAACGACTTGTGCGCGCGCGGAGTCGAGTTCCGCTGCGATGTTAGCTCCGTGCTCAGCCTCCGCATTCCCGCCGAAACGTGCTTCGTAGGCGCTTTGAGCCGCCTCCGCCGCCTGAACGGTAGCCGCCTCGGCCGCGAAAACGCGCGCGCCTATCTCGCCGACGACCTGCTGCACCTGTGCATCGCGGGCGACCGACGGCGCGTTGCCGTGACTGAAAATGCGGCGGCGTGAGCGGACCTCGTGCGAGACGTCACGCAGCGCGGCTCGGCCCACGCCGGTCAGCACCACCAGCAGCACGAGCTGATAGAAGGCAGTCTGATACTTGAAGCGGGTGGAGAAATCAATGATGTTCTCCGCCTCGACGAGTGCCGAGTCGAAACGGGTGGTGCCGCTGCCTGTCGAGCGCTGACCAAAGCCATCCCAATCGTCGCTGCGAGTGACACCGGGCTGGTCGGTGCGGACCGCCGCGATGACGTTGCGCCCATCGTCGTCGAGCTGAGCGAATACGTCGATCCAGTCCGCGAAAATGGTCCCTGTGGAGTAATACTTCTCTCCTGTGACGAGCCAGCGCTCGCCGTCGCGTTTGACGCGGGTTTGCACCTCGCCGATCGAGACATTCCCGACTTCGGTCCAGGCGTTACCGATGATCTCCCCCGCTACGAAACGAGCAAACCAGCGCTCGCGGTTTGCGTCAGCTGGAGCATTCAGCCGATCCTCCACGAACGCAAAATGCCCGCGAAGCGCCTGTGGCAGGTTCGAATCCGCCTCGCCCAGTTCGATCAGCAAACGGATCAGGTCGGGCAAAGATGCGCCTGCGCCACCGTGTTCGACCGGTACGCGAACGGCGCCGAAGCCTGCCTCCTTGAGCCACTTGATTGGGTCATAAGGCAAAGCGCGTCGTTGCTCGCGATCGAGCGTGCCATCCGCGATCTTCTGAAAGATCGGCCGGAAACGCGCGGATAGTTGCTCGTAGTCCGCACCGCGGGACAAGGAAGCGAAGGCGAGGACGGGTTCGGTTATATCTGATCGATGCAAAGTAGCCATGTGTTCTCCGGAGTGAAGGCGTGCCTCCATGAAGCCTCGCCATGCCATAAACACCTGCACATTGCGTACCAGTTCGCCAGACCCAAGCACATCGGCGACGGCCCAGTTTTTCCCGCAAGCACCGTGCTGTTCAGACAGCAAAGTGCTGCGTGTAAGCTGATAGAGCCGCAGTCAACAGATTGGATGCTACTGTACGGCCTTTGTCGCACGTGCGTCTGCTCAAAGGATCTTCGAATTCGTCAGCACGCCCCCTTTTCACAAATAGCCGCCGATCCTCCGGCGCAAGCCTCGCCCCGACGTCAGATATCGCCGATCGACAGTGGCAATTGCGGTTCGCTCACGCCCCCGGCATTAATCAACCTGACGTAGCTCACATATCTCGCCTCGGCGAGCGTCTGGGCAGCCACCAACTTCCCGGGCAGCGGCGCCCTCAACTCGTTAGGCAAAATATCCGTCAGCAGCTGGTGATAGAGCACTCGGGCCGCTGGATCGCGGTAACGGTTATCAAGTTCCAGTTGTCCTGCCGTCGTCGCATAGTCGTAGTACTCGAGTTGGCTTCGGCCCGAGATGGTCGTCGACTCCGGTGCCCAGAACGAATAGGTGCCAAGCTTGTTCGCCTGAGTGCGTACACCAATGATATGCGTCGGCGTACTGGACGCGTTTGGTATGTACGACTCAGGCAGTGTTTCGTCGGTCGTGAAGGTGACATAGGGCCGGCCGGCTGCCGAATCGCTTTTCAGCATCGGAAGAAGATCATGCCTGCCGCCGTACAACTGCGCGTAGTCGCCCGTTAGCCAATTGCGGTTACCGCCGTTGCCTATCGTCACCAGCATCGGAAGAATGTCGACTGAAGAAGTCAGGCCGTCGCGGATCTTGTCGACGTCGCCCGCATACTGTCCCGTAGGATCAACCACGATCAACGGGATGTTGTACGCCTCTTCGTAGCATGTCGAGGTCTTGCCGGACACCATACCGTGCGCGCCAGCGTATTCGCCGTGGTCGGACGTCAGGATAATGAGCGTGTTGCGCGCGACATCGTGAGGCAGCGAGTGGACGATCTCGCCAATCCGTTCGTCGACGTCTGTCAGTATCTGCGTGTACGACTCGAGGCTACGCTTCCAGTAACTGAATGGCGATTTGCCGATCCCTTTCGTCACGCCCTGGATCGGCACAGGATATTCAGTGATGACGAAGTCGGCGCTATCCGGATCATCCTGAACACCACCCCATATAGCCTCCTGGATCATTCTGTTGAACGCCTGCGCTGCCGGCTTGGTGCGCTGGATGCGATCGGCCGACTCCCAGTTCGGCGGGACCGCCGCGTACGCCAGCGTCGGTGGATTCTTGAGTGGATTGGTATTCCAATCGTAGTTCGGCGGCCCTACCGTGTAGTCCCGCCATTGCTGATAACCGTTGGGGTTGTAGTTCGAGTTCGCGAAATAATCATGGTAAGTCTGGAATTCCGTTCCCGCCGGGAAGAACTCTTTGTCGTGAGGGTTCACGAGGCCTACGGTCAAACACCAGGGTGCTTCGTTCGGCTTACGCTGGCCGAGCCACGCTACCGCCTGATTGGCGATGTACTCGTCGCTGTAGTACAGGTTGGGAATATCGCCGACGGTGCCCTGCAGGTTGCTGCCAGTTGGATCAGGGAAAGTCATCGCCTGAAATCCGTACTCCTGAAGCTCGCGCTGTCCCTGGACGGTGACCGACAGATGCCATTTGCCGATGTAGGGCGTCGAATAACCGAGGTTGCGCAGCAGCTTGCCATAGGTCGGAAACACCCGGCTGAGCGTTGGTTGAAGCGAACCTTTACTTGACGGATTATCGAAGATAGTCGTCAGCACCCAGGTTTGCTGCGAGTAAAGACCAGTAACCAAAGTGCCACGTGCTGGCGTACATGCGGAGGCGGCCGTGTAGTGTCCGGCGAACTTAACGCCCCTTCTCCAGAGGGAATGCGTTTGAGGCATGAAATGCCTGAGGAAGTCGCCCGGACTGTTGATTCCCGCCGGGAACACACGCGGGTAGCGCATCTCGTCAAGCAGAATGAACAGAATGTTGGGGGTTCCCTTGTGCGCGGCGTCGCCCGTGGACGCCCCGGATGCGCCAAGCGCGAGCTTTGGCGTAGTCAGTGCAGCGCCTATCGCCGATGTCTTCTTGATAAATTCGCGACGGTCCATAATCGTTTCTCCATGTTAGATAGAACGACGAAGGCATCTGCCCTGTCGCGTTGCAGCGCAGTGGAGGCGATTCAATCAGCGTTGATTTATATGAAGAGACCTCTGTTCGGTCTCCTCTGAATTGTCCGGTTAAAGGGACGCGCGGTCCGCTTTTCTGAATTGATGTTTTCAGACCTGAGCCGGCAAAGAGAGGATGCGGGGAAGGCTGTGCGTTTGATGCTAGTTTCTTCTGCAGGCGACGGAAGAGGAAACGTCGAGATATGTGCGGTAGCGCACATTGTTCTCTTGCCGTCCCTGCACCGCCAGTGATGATCGCTTCGCCGGCGTAAGCAATGGATTCGGCCATAAGCGCCAACCGGACGGCTGTCCGCTCAGCGCAAGCCGCCCACGCTGCGCCCGTTGAAAGTGGGCAACGAGCCGTTCAGCGGATCGAAGGAGGTCGGCGGTTTCGGCGGCGCGCTCAGCGTGTTCGTGTAGTTGCGCACGACAGGCGGCAAATAGAAAAACTGCCAGCCGCCATAGGTCTTCTGATTTTCGAAGTCCTGATAGAGAAGCGGAAAACCAGCGCGTTTGATCGGCAAGTCGGTGGAACTGCTATACACGCCGTATATGCGCGCGCCCTGTTGCATAAAAACCCAATCGTTCTTACCCGTCACCGGATCCGGATAGGCGCGGCGCAAATGATGCAGCGGCGCCGGAAAACGCGAGTCGTCGAGCAGTTCGTCAATCGACGCCGGCAGCGCCCTTCCAGCGCGGTAGTAGCGAAGAATCGCGAGCCGGTACTGATTGCCTACGAACAGCAGTTGCCGCTCCCGTTCGCGCTGCCGCTCAAGCGACCACACGTCGAGCGCGCCCATCAATGCGATCGACATCAGCATCAGCGCAATCAGGAGCGCCAGCAGAACCATTCCATTTTCGCGAGCGACAGGGCGACGTCTGATTGCCCGCGGGCTCACATCGCTCATTGCGCCGCTCCCGCCCGATCTTTCGGCATCCCCTGCGGACTGCTCGCCGGCATGACGTCGTAGACACCCGTCTTGCTCTCGTCAGGCGATGCCACCGCCGCCCATTTATCGTCACCGTTGACGGGATCGACCGGAATTGCGCGCAGATAGTGCCTTGTCACCAGATCGTCGAGCGTGTCCGGGTATTGTCCGTTGTCGCCATAGTATTTGTCGATGGCGTCACGCATCACCGCCAGGTTCTGTTGACGCACTTGCTCCTTGCCGCGCTCGATACTGTGCATGTAACGGGGCAATGCAACCGTCAGCAACAGACCGATGATCGCCATGACGACCACCAGTTCAATCAATGTGAAGCCTCTGGCTTTACGCGCGCGCACGGTTGTCATGATGCGGCTCACCACTGTTTGTATGGAATGCCGTTGATGCCGACCCGATCGGATTTCGATGTCACGTCGAACACGTCCTTACCGGCGCGCGAATTGCCGGCGGAACCGTTGTCCGCGTCACCGCCCTCACCTGGATTCGGTGCCTCGCCAAAGGCGCGCACGTTCCACGTGTCCTCGGCCGCAATATCCGCGTCGCCTGTAAAGAACGGATCGCGGGGCACGCGGCGAAGAAACATCAACAAGCCGCCTTTGGGATCTTTCGCATTCTTCACGCCCGTCACCATCACGGTCAGCGAGGGCGGATAGCCGGATGCATCCGCCTCCCGCTCGATCAGGCCGGTGTCGCTCGCTTCCTTGTAAGCGTCCAGTGCGGTGCGAATCTCACGCAGCGCCGCGCTCAGTTGCTGCTCCTTCTGACGCTGCACGATCAGTTCCGAGAACGGCATGATCGCGAGCGCCAGGATGCCGACAAGCGCCAGCGTAATCACCAGCTCGATCAGCGTGAAACCGCGCTGGCGGGCGCCAGACCGGCCACGCGAAGCCAATGCGTCCGCCTGCGCTTTCATGGCTCAGTAACCACCGTTCTGAATCGGACGCAGCGGGTTGTCGCTCGGCATATCCCCTGGCGGCATCACGACGTTCCCCGGCGGAAACGCGGGCGGCGGAGCCGGCGCTTGAGCGGGTGCAGGAGCGGCCGCGGGGGCCGGAGCCTGAGCCGGAGCCTGAGTGCCCGCCTGTGCCGCATTCGCGTCGGGGGCCGCAGCGCTCTCAGCCCCGCTCTGCTCCGCTCCCGGAACCGCCACGGGGCCCGGCGGCGCCGCTGGCGCGCTCGGCAGTGTCAAGAAACGGCCACCGTAGGGCGCGGGCGGAGGCGTGGTGCGCGGCGCCGGCGGCAGTTGGCCGAACGAACTGGTCGGCGGCACCGTGCCGGAACCCTGCGCAGCGGCTTGGGAATCGCGTGACGCCCCTGTTGTGCCGCCGCCGACACTGCCGGGCGCACGCACCGCGGGAACCGGCACCTGTTGAGTCGCCTCCGCGCCCACCGGATCGAGCCGCAACTGCTCCGCATGCACGTTCACGTCGGTCCCCGACCACAGCTCTTGCGTATCGGCGTCGGCGGATTGCTGCGGACGCACGATATGCGGCGTAATCTGCAGCACGATTTCCGTCTTCAAGTGGTCGCCGTTGTGATTCGAGAACAGGCGCCCGAGCACAGGCAACTGTCCAAGCCCCGGCACTTTGTCGGCGGTCACGCGGTCCTCATCCTGAATCAGGCCGCCGAGAATCTGGCTCTCGCCATCGCGCACCCGCAGACTCGTCGACGCACTGCGCGTGCCGATCTGATAGGCGAGCGAAGTGAGCCCCGTTGACGAGTTACTGCTGGAAATCGTCTTGGTGATGTTGCTGACTTCGAGGTTCAGCTTCATACCCACGTCGCCGTCACGGTAGACCTGTGGCTCGACCTCGAGCTTGATGCCGACATCGAGGTACTGAATGGTCTGTGCGTAAGACGGCCCGCTCGTGCTCGGCGTGCTCGAACTCGAAATCACCGGTACCTTGTCGCCGATCAGAATCCGCGCCTTTTCCTTGTTGCGCGCGCGGATGCGCGGACTCGCCAGCAGGTTGGCATCGACGTCGCTAAGCTTGAAGTTCGCTGTGGCCGACAGACCGCTGACGTTATATGCATTGAGCGGCAAATGACGCAACGCGCCCCATGTGTCCACGGTAGACGGCGTCGACATCGTAAATGTATTAGGCCACTCGATACCGAGGTCGGTCAGCCGGTCGTGGGACACCTCCAGAACCTTCACTTCCAGCATCACCTCGGGCTCCGGCAGATCCTGCGCCGCGATCATATCCTCGGCGACGCGAATCGTATCGGGCGTGCCCCGGATCGTGACGGTATTGGCGCGCTCGTCGACGACGACCTCCTTGATCTTCAACAGGCTTTTCAATAGCGACTGGACCTGCTTGGCTTCGACGTTCGACAACTGGAATGTGCGCACTTTCAGCTCCTGGTATTCGAGCTGCTTCGCAGCGGTAGCCGGGTAGATGAATAGCGTGTTCGCGTTGAGCTGTTTCTTGTCGAGCTGGTTCTGCATCAGGATCATGTTGACCGTGTCCTGCAGCGACGCGTTGGTCACGAAGATCGTGGTCTTCAGATCGGCACGCACGTCCCGATCGAAGATCACGTTCAAGCCCGAGGTCCTCGACAACGCTTCAAACACCATCCGTACATTCGCGTCGCGGAACTGCAGCGTCACCGGTGTGCGCATGATCGACGAAGCCGCAATGTCCTCGTCTTTCGCCGCACGTTGCTGCTGCCGTTTTTCGTCGATCTCCTTCGCCATCTGCAGCGCCATCGAATTGGTTGGATTCTGGGCCAGCACGCGGTGAATGCGTTCAGAAGCCAACGTATATGAACCGCGCCGCATCATCCGGTCGGCCTCCTGCAGCGAGACCAGATCGCGGCGATCCCGATCGATCGCTGCGCCGATATTGCGCCCGCGTTCGCTGTTCGGATCGAGCTGGCTGGCCGCGTAGAGCTTCTGGATCGCCACATCGAATTGATAGCTCTGACGCAACTGGTCGGCTTCGTCGAGCAGCGCATTGACCTTATGATCGCGGTCGCGCAGATAGTTGAGCTGCAACTCGGCGTTGGTCGGATCGCTCTCACGGGTCGGCGCATGAATACAGCCGCTGAAGGCAAGCATGGCTGCGATGCTCAGCAACGCGAGCCGCCCCGCGGCCCAATTGACGGTGGGACGCTGGTCGCCAGGCGATCTGGCAGCCGACAGATGTTTGCACGAGCCGCTGTCACCGTGGCGGCCCTCACCCCGGTTGCGTGCGGTTTTCATTTATTGTCCTTCGCTTGCGTGGTTAGTATCTGTCTCTCATTGAGAGGCAGATAAGTCAGCACGACGCCACTCTCCGAAATCGACTCGATGCGATACTGCGCGTCGATGACTTCACCCGGCGAAACGATCAGCAGCCGATCGCCGTTGCTGAGGAAAACCTGTGGTTTTGCCGCTTTGGCGTCGAGTTCGCCGAGGTAGGTAAACGGCACGGGCGGCGCGGTGGGCGGCGCAACGGGCTCCGGTGGCGCAGGGGCCACGACCACGGGCGGCGGTGGCGGCAGCCACGACGACGCGGCGAACGGATTGTTCGCCGATTCAAGCGAGAGTGGCGTACGCAGCGCGCGGAGTTTGTCGCGCGCTGTCGGTGCTGATTTCGCTGACCCGGTCGTTTTGACAGGAGTCGGCGAACTTGCTGAAATTGCCGAGCTCGCGGCGTTTGTCGCATTCGCCATGCTTGCCGGATGCGCTGCGTTCACTGTGCTCGCCACACTCGCGACATTCGGTGCACTTGCCACAGCCGGCGCAGCAGCCGGCACCGCACCAGCCGTACGCGCCGCCCCGTCGCGATGCATGGCAACCATCCGCAGCGCAGCCCCGCTGCGAAGCGCGCCTGTCAGCGCAGTCACGACCGTCGGCGTGCGCAGCACGGGTTTCAGCTCGCGCAAAGCCATCCCTAACGCAGCGATCGCGCAGACCATCAGCAACACGCGGCCGACGAGATCGGGCTTCATGGCTGCGCTGCCCGATAGACGAGTTCGAAGCGCACCCGCGCATCCAGTACGTTGCCATCTACCGCGGGGCGCTCGACATGGATCTCGCGCAATGCCGCGTTCGGTACGTTATTCAGCACCGACGCCAGAAAACGCCGGATCGCACCATACTGATCCTTGACCGGCAGCAGCATCTGATAGCGCACAAAATGCGCGCTTGAATCGTTGGTCACGAGATACTCGGCCGAGCCGAGCGTCAGGTTGCTGTCGTGCGCCTGGGCGAGGATCGTCGCAATATCGTCGGCGCTCTGCGCGAAACCCGGGAACAGTTCGGGTAACGCATGAAGTGAAATCGCGTCGACAACCGCCGCACGCTCGGCGTCGGCATGACGCGCCCTGGCGGGCTGCGCAAGGCGCTCGGAGTCGCGCAGCTCGTGCGAATCGACGTTTGCGTCGACTCGCATAGCCGCTACGGCGACCACTGCTGCCGCCCCCAGCAGCAATGCGCCGAGCAAGCCCGGCAGTCCGAGCGTGCGCCGCAGCTCGAAACGCCACGTGAGCAACCTGTCCTTCATCCGAGCGCCGTTCATGACTTTCTCCAGACGGCGGTGATCTGAAAGCGCACCGGCGTGCCAGGCACATTGGTTTCGATAACGTGATCGTTGAGCACGGCTTCGCGCAGCAGCACACTGTCCTGAAGATACCGGAGGTACGCGATCATCGCGTCGAAGTTCTTCGCTTCCGCCGTGATACGGATCTGGCTTTGCGCAGGACTCTGATCGATGCCTATCAGCGCGACGTCGTGGTCCGGATAGTCCTCGACGATCGACAGCAGGTCCTGCCACGGCACGGTCAGCTCGCGCAACACCGCGAGGCTCTGGTTCTCCGTGAGCCGCGTGGCCGGCGTCGGCGGCGTCTTCGCGGAGTGCGATTCTGCAAACAGCCGGCGCCGCTGCGCGTCCTGTTGCGCTTGCACGCGGTCGCTTTCGTCGTAGGCGTGCCAGAGCCGTTCACCACTCACCAGCAACAACAGGCTGGCGACACATAGCAGCACCATCCCCGCCGGAGCGCCCTGCAAGCGGCGACGGCCAAAATCGATGTGAAGGCGGGGCATCATCGCACGGCCTCCATCAAACGATACGCAACCGGTTTGTCCATCGCCGGTTGCGCGACGCTCTGCGTCGCGCAAAAGCGCCCCTCGAATGGCGCGGGATCGAATTCGGCGCCGCACAGATATATTCTGCATTCCTCGCGTTTCCCGCTCGTTCGTCCGGCGAGACGCTCGAACGACTGTTCGGCGCGTGCGGCGATCCGCTCGGCGTCGCTGGCGTCGCCGGGAAAAATACGCTGCGAGTCATAGGCGACCCAACGGTTTTCCTCGAACAGCACAGCCTGCATCAGCGTGTCCGCGACGAACAACAGCAGCGCCGTGCCGGCACCGGCGGCGGCGTCCTGCACGCGATTGAGCAATTCTGGCAGGCATAGCTTGAGAGACCGGACGTCGACGCCCGCCGCCATCCCCGCATCGTGGATGCCGTCGTGCAGCGTGCAAGCGATGGCACTCGCGAAGACCGCATGGCCCCCGCGCTGCACCGAAAAGCGCACCTGCACGGACTCCGCCTCGATGCCATAAAGATCAGAGAAGTGAGCGAGCACGATCTGGTTGGTTTCGCTTGCGCTCAGTGTGCGGAAGTCGCCGCGCAAGATGGCGTGGCTCGCCCAGAAATCGTCCAGCATGATGTGCGCCTGGCGTTTGACCAGTACAGTGCGCGCCGTCTGCCCGGCGTCGGCGGCTAATGCAATATTCAACGCGTCGAGCACGCCTCTTTCGGTGAAGCACTGCTCATCGGGAATGGCAACGCTCGTGGGTTCCGCAAGCGCTGCGGCATGACGACGCGCAACCCTCCAGCGCGGCGCCGTCGCCGCCATGACCAGTTCGCGTGTACCGACGCCGATGGCGAGCGGACTATTCAACCATGGTGACACGGTTGATCTCCTCGAGTGTGGTTTCGCCCTGCTTCACGAGCGAGAGCGCGGCCGTGCGCATGGTCTGCATCCCATAGCGCAGTGCGGCTGCCTTGATGTGCCCAAGTGGCGCGCGTTCCGATAACAATTGCCGCAACTCGTCGTTCATGCGCAGCGTTTCCGCGACCGCGCGGCGCCCGCGATAGCCGCTGCCACGGCAAGCCGCGCAGCCAGCGCCGTGGCGAAAGCGGTAGCTGCCCACGTTGTCCGGATCGATGCCGGAACGGGCCAATGTGTCTCGATCAACCGTGTCGTCCACCACGCAGTCGGCACAGCACTGGCGCAACAGCCGCTGCGCAATCACGCCATTCAGGGCCGACACGAAGCTGTACGGATCGACGTCCATGTTCGTGAAGCGGCCTATCACGTCGAACACGTTGTTCGCGTGCACCGTCGTGAACACCTGGTGTCCGGTCAACGCCGCCTGCACGGCGATTTGCGCGGTTTCAGGATCGCGGATTTCACCGACCATGATCTTGTCCGGATCGTGCCGCAGGATCGATCGCAATCCGCGGGCGAACGTCAGTCCCTTCGCTTCATTCACCGGTATCTGCAGGATGTCCCCCAGTTGATATTCGACTGGATCCTCGATCGTGACGATCTTTTCCAGGCCGTCGTTGATCTCGGTGAGAATCGCGTACAACGTCGTCGTTTTGCCGCTGCCCGTCGGCCCCGTCACCAGCAGCATTCCGTAGGGCATGGACGCCACCGAGCGCATGAAGCGCGTATCGTCGCTACGAAATCCCAGTGTTTCGAGTGTCAATCCGCCCGGCGCCTGCGAAAGCTGATAACGGTCGAGAATGCGCAGGACCGCATCTTCGCCGAACTGGTTCGGCATGATCGACACGCGAAAATCGATCTCGCGGCCCGCGTACACCGCCTTGAAGCGACCGTCCTGCGGCACGCGGCGCTCGGCGATGTCGAGTTCGGAGATGACCTTCACGCGCGACAGCACCTGGTCCGCGACATCGCGTCCCTCGGCACGGCCGACCACGGTCAGCACGCCATCCACCCGGCACTTGATCTTCAGCCCGTTTGCACGGCATTCGAGATGGATGTCGCTCGCCATCATCTTCAACGCGTCGTAGATGGTGGAGTTGAGCAGACGCACCACGGCGCTGTCGTCGCTGCTGATGCCCTGCAACGTCAGCGCGAGCGAAGCGGGATCGGCGGTGTGCTGCACCTCGTCGTCGAGGGCGAGCGAATCCATCGCGCGCACGTCTTTTTCGCGCATGGCGAGCCACGCGGTGAGGTCACCGACGCTCGCCAGCGCCCAGCTATACCGCGAAGTGGGCCGCGCACGCATCCGGTGCTCCATCACGCCGCGCGTGCGGGCGTCGAGCGGATCGGCGATCACGAACAGCAGCGCGCCGTTCTGATCCGGCTCGCGAAAGCACACGCACAGCCGGGTGGTGGCTTCGACGAACGGCAGTACCTCGAAATCCGCTTCCAGCCGGTTCAATTCCTGCATGCCGATCGACTTCATGCGGAACTGCCCGGCGAGCCGAACCACCATTTCGTCGGCGCTTAGCGACGCCTGCGCCATCAACTCTTCCAGTGCGCGAATGCCCGAGCCGTGCCTGTCGCTGAGCGTGCGCAGCGCGTCACGCAATTCAACGTCCTGAGATTGCGGTGCCTCGGTGATCGTATCCATGCGTTTCCCCTCGACACGGCCTACTGGATGCTCGACGCAATTTCAAAGATCGGCATGTACATCAACACGACAATCCCTCCGATCACCACGCCGATGAAAATCATCATCGCCGGCTCGATCAGTCGCGATATCAGATCGATCGTGCGCGACACTTGCGCTTCCTGGAATGCGGCGATTCTGTCGAGAACAGGACCCAGGCCACCGGTCTTCTCAGCGACGGTCAGCAGGCGATAGGTAATCGCGTTGGCGAGACCCGCTTGCTGGAACGCGTCGGAGATCCTCGCGCCATTGCGTACCTGCTGCATGGCACTTTCCACGGCCGTCTGATCGGCCCGGCTCACCAGTCCACTGGCGAGTGTGAAGGCACGCGTGGCGGGAATGCCGCCTTCGACCAGCATCGCTGTAGTGCGAAAAAACTGCGACTGGCGAAACACGCGGAAGTGCAGACCAATACCCGGCAATGCGAGCAGGCGATCCGCGATCCAGTTGCGCGCCGCGACCCGGCGCAGCGCGACGCCGACCGTCACCGCCACCACGGCGAGGCCCACAGTGATGGCCATTCCGTGGGCATGCACCATGCCGCCCCAGGCCATCAGCAACTGTGAGAGCAGCGGCAGCTCGCGTCCGCTATGCTCGAGCAGGGTCGCAAAGCGCGGCACGACGAAACCCAGCAGAAACAGCACGACGGCCGCGCCTACGAGCAGTAGCACGGATGGATAGATCGCGGCCGACACCACGCGGCCGCGCAGTTCGTGAAGCAGCGCACTGTTGCGTGAATAGCGCGTCAGACTGTCGGCAAGACCGCCGGTCTGTTCACTCGCTTTCACGCACGCCACGAGGATAGGGGGAAACACGCGGCTAGCATGCTCGAGCGCCGCGGACAGCGAGTGCCCTTCTTCGAGCTGCCGCAGCAGATCGCCATAGACCTCCGCCGACGCCTCGCGGCGCTCATTGCCGCGTAGCGTGCGCAATGCGTCGATCACGCCGACGCCGGCATCGAGCAATGCCGCGAGTTCGCGCGCGAACAGCTCGACGTCGAATTTCGCGCCCGGCATCGCGCTCCAGCCAGACCGGCGCTGACCTCGCGCCTGCGCCCGTACCGACACCACGCGCAATCCCCTTGCGCGCGCGAGCGCTATCGCGGCTGCGGACGAATCGCAGTCGACGCGAAGCGTCTGCACTGAACCGCTGGTATCGAAGCCGCGCAGCAGGTACTTCACGTCGATTCTCCTCGCTGAGAGCCGCACTACCAGGACGTGACGTTCGTGTTCTCACCGGTGCCGCCGACCTTGCCGTCCTTACCGAGCGAGTACAGGTCGTAGTCGCCATGTTCGCCGGGCGAGCGGTAATGGTAGGGGCGACCCCACGGATCCGGCGGCACCGCTTTCTGCAGATACGGGCCACTCCAGTTCGTTGCGTCCTGAGGTTTGGTCATCAGCGCCTGAAGGCCTTCCTCGGTCGTCGGATAGACGCCCATGTCGAGCCTGTATTGATCGAGCGCCTTGCTCAACGAGTCGATCTGGGCCCGCGCGATCTTGGTGTTCGACTTGCCAACCTGTTCGAAATAGCGCGGCGCGACCAGCCCCGCGAGCAAGCCGATGATGACCATGACCACGAGCAGTTCGAGCAGCGTGAAACCGCCGTTGCGCCGACGTGCGTCGCCAATGCTTGGAGGGAGCGTCACGCTGCTGCGCATGGCGGACCTGATCGGGAAAGATTCGTTGCGCACGGTGCCCCCTTTTCTGTCGACCCACCGGCCCGATAACACCAGCGCCGTTTTGCTCATTCTTGTTCAGGTGGACACCGGCAAGAAGTAGGGAGACCAGACCAAAGGGATGGGTAAAGACCCTCCAGTTCCCGCGTCGTTCACAGGAAGCGATCGAGCGCGCGTGCCGGTTTCGACAACGGCAGCACACCCATGTCGAGCGCGATCAGCACGAGGCCGGTGACGTTCGTCACGTCGAGCTTGCGCATCAGGCTCGCGCGGTGCTTTTCGATGGTCTTCGGGCTGAGTTGCAGATACTCGCCGACCTGCCGATTGGTGCAGCCTTCCGCGACAAGCCTCAGCACCGCGCGTTCGCGAGCGGTCAAGGTGTGCCATAGCTGCGCATGGCGCGAAACGCCTGGCAGCGGATCGCACGATACGCCGTTCCCGGCATGCTGTTCGAAAGCGGGGTTGCGTTTGCCCTCCATCACGAGGCGCATTTCGCCGACGAGTTCTTCGAACGAGGCGTCCTTGATCACGTAGCCATCGGCGCCCGCCGCGAACGCCTCCTGCACGTGTTCGTCGCTGCTGTGGATCGTCAGCGCGATGATACGCACCTGCGGCATCCGATACTTGATCACGGCAATGGCCTCGATGCCGCTCATGCCTGGCATCGAGAGATCCATCAGGATCAGATCGGGCCGGATGGCCCAGGCGAGACTGCACGCGTTGATCCCGTCGGTCGCCTCGCCCGCGACGGTGTAGTCAGGCAGGGAGGACACCATCGTACGGAGACCGCCGCGCAACAGATGCTGATCCTCGGCGATCAGTACGTGATAAGTCGTCGCCACTTTGCTCGCTCCTGGCGGCCCCCCATGACTAGTTCGAGGCGACGACGTCGTGGTAAGCACTCAGCAGTTCGGCCGGCGTTGCGAGACCGTCCAGACGCAGCCACGGCTTGCCGGGTGCCGCGCGGAAAAAGACCACGGCGGTGTGATTCATCTTGTCGCCACGATAGACGTTGAACGCGCGTTGAGCCGCGATACTAGCCTCGACGGTGCCGGTGTAGTGCTGCCACTCGGGGCCGGCATCGAAGCGGGCGGCGTAGGCCTTCAGGCGGGCTGTCGTGTCCTCTTCGGGATCGATCGAGATCGACACGAGATGAACCTTGTCACGGTCGGCGCCGAGCCTCGCTTGCAATTCCTCGAAGGTTTGACTGACCATTGGGCATATCGTCGTGCAACTCGTGTAGATGAACGTCAGGATGACCGGACGGCCGTCGTTCAGCTCGTCGGGGAGCGAAACGGCTTTGCCGTCGTCGCGAACCAGCGTCACCGCGGGCAGTGTGTATTGCACAGTCGAGCGCACTGTGCCCGTGGTCATGTCATGGTGGTGATGCATGTGCATCGCGGTGTCGTGGGCCATCTCATGGGCCATCTTCCCGGCAGGCGCCGGCTGCATGTCCGTCGCCTGATGATGTTGCATCTCGATCGCGGCGCCATCGGCGACGTCTTCGGCAGTCGCGGCCACGGCGCCGACGCCTGTCAGCCCTGCGCCGGCCAGCACCAGCGCGCCGATCATCCATGTGCGGTTCGTCTTCATGGGGTCTCCTGAGACAATGGAATGGCAATGGCGCGATGCAAGAAGCACAGCGGCGCACCCGGCCGTTCAATTCAGTCTCATGAAATCGCCCGCGCACGTCATTGGATAAAGTCCCCCAAAGCGCGGTAGGGTACGTCTACCAGCGGTAACATCCACCCCGCATAAAGCGGAGTGTCCCCCGCGTGACGTGCGTAGTTGTCCCGTTGGCAGAGCGACGTGCGCGGACCTACAATTCATAACCGATGCTTAAGGTTTCCTTAAGCAAACTCGCTGGGGAGATCCCATGCAGGCACCTCCGCCCGCTGCACGGCAACTGAGGTTGCGCGACCTTGTCGATGCGATGCGCAAGCTTGGGATCGCGGCGCGACTCGACGAAACGCGACTGGACAACGTCACTGACGCGCGCGGCGCCGCGCTTGCGATCCTGTCGGCGCATGGCGCGTTCCTGTCGGTGAACCGCAGCGCCGCGGCGTTGCTCGGATACGCGAACGGCGAACTCGTCGGCCGCTCGCTGCTGGACATGGCGCCCGAGGGCGAACGCGCAGCGCTCGCCGCCCAGCTATCGGTCGATCCCGCTCACGACTTTGCTCCGATCACCACGATGCTGACCTTGCGCAATGGCCGTCCCACCTTGCTGTTACTGCACCGCCAACCGATCGCGTCCGACGAGGCGCAGCAGAAACCGCCCGATGGGCAAGCCGCGCAACTGATGCTCTTCGAGGAACCCCTTGCAGCCGATGCCTCGCTTGCGCCTGGCGTCCATCTCCCCAAAGCGGCGGCCCGCGATCGGCTGAAGTATCTGATGATCGGTCAGCAACGCGAGCGTCAACGCCTCGCCGCCGAACTGCACGACGGTCTAGGCCAGGCGCTCACGCTGATCAAGCTGATGGTCGAGGACTCGCGCATGCGCCTGCGTCGCGGACAAGCCGAAGACGCCGCGCAAAAGCTCGACGCCACCGTCCTGCAAATCCGCGAGACGATCGGCGAGATGCGACAGATTTGCGGCGAACTTCGTCCGCTAGCACTCGACCGGCTGGGTCTCGCCGTCGCGTTGAGCACGCTGTGCCGGCGCGTCGAGCGCAGTGCCGAAGGCCTGGCGGTGAACTTCCGCTGCGACGTCGACGACCGCGATGTGCCCGACTACCTGAAGGCGGACATTTTCCGCCTCGCTCAGGAAGCGCTCAATAACATCGTCAAGCACGCAGCGGCAACCGAGATCCGGCTCACCCTGCAACGGATCGACACCGGTCTGCTGCTCACCGTTCAGGACAACGGCACCGGCTACGATACGCGCCCCTTGTCACCTGAGGACATTGGTTCGATGGGCCTCGGCCTCGCCGGCATGCAACACCGTGTCGAATCGCAGGGTGGTTTTCTCTCAATCCACTCTTCCGACGCCATCGGCACACTCGTATCGGCGAGTTGGACGCTTTGACGGACACCGCCGGCTCGCCCGCGCGCGCTGCCCTCATCCGGCTGCTGGTCCAGTGAGCCTCGACGCTGGCAGTTCCTCGACATCGCCGGGTGCCGCTGGCGGCTCCGGATGCGCAACCGGCGGATGGACTGGCTTGTCGGAATCGCGTTCCGCGCATTTGGTCGCGAGCGAAGTCAACAGCCCCATGCTGATCGCGACCAGCACGAGTTCCGTCAGGTTCTCGATGGCGAGCTTGTGCATCACGCTCGCCCGATACTTCTCGATCGTCTTCGGGCTGAGGTTTAGATACTCTCCGACCTGCCGGTTGGTACGCCCTTCAGCAATCAGCTTCAGCACACTGCGCTCGCGCGCCGTGAGAATGTCCCACGCGTTCTTCGGCGCCACTGCTTCGCGGCCGGTAATGAAAGAGTCGACCATGTAGCCGTACACATCGGCGCTCAGATGCTTTTTTCCCTGCATCACCGCGCGCATCGCAACAATCAGTTCGTCAAACGAAACATCTTTCAGCACATAACCGTCGACGCCCGCACGCAGCGCTTCACGCACGTACTCTTCGTTTTGATGCACGGTGAGCGCCAGGATACGCACGTGAGGCGAACGGCGCTTGATCGCCGCGCTCGCCTCGATGCCGTTCATGCCGCGCATCGACAGATCCATCAGGATCAGATCAGGATTGAGCGTCATGGCGAACTGGCAGGCTTGCTTGCCGTCCGTCGCCTCTCCGACAACAGGGAATTCGCCTTGTGCTGACAGCATCGAGCACAATCCTTTTCGCAGCAGATCATGATCCTCGCTGACCAGGACGCGATATTTGGTATTCACGATCCCCACTCCTCGTTAGAGCATGGACGGTTGATTAATCAACCGTAAGCGCCTGTGGCAGGACGATTTTCTTCTTTCAAATATTTCTTTCTGATTCCTTGGATATTTCTTTCTAAGAAATTAACCTATCCTTACTTTGACTTAACATATTTTTTGACCACATCCGATTGCCCGCTCGGCCTTGCTGTGCAAGGTTCGCGCCATCTGGTCCAGAACCTTTTCCAGATTCGGGAAGCACGACGTGACTTTTAGTTTGATTAACTGAATTGGCGAAAAACGTTTCATAACAGATACGTTCGACGGAAAAACTGATTTTGGTAAAAATAGGAATAAAGTGCGTCCTTCCTGTATTTCGCGAATGCGAGGTAGTACAAACTACGTCATCCGCCCCCATCGGAACTATTTTCCTTCCCTGAGCCGAATGACGAACAGGAGCCAAGCCTGACGGAACTCACGATTCGTTACAGACGTAACATTTCTGCAAATCAGAAAATACCCTCCCCGGCGCACCTCCAAAAGTAGGAGGGTGCCCCATTGCTCAGGTCCTTTTGCGCGACTCACAATGACGACGCGGAGGGATGTCGAACATGCGCAAGCGCTCTTCTTTGCTGTCGGCGAGTACGCTTCGGGCGGTCATGATGACCCTCGGCATGACATCAACCGGGCTCGCGCATGCGGACATCTTTGGCGCGGTCGACAGCCAAGGTGCGATCGTCCTGACCAATACACCGGGCACGGCGGGACTGCGCGTGATCGTCGCGGGAGACCCGCCGCCCGAGCGAAGTGCGAAACGTACAAACAGCACGTTCAGCGCCGTGATCGAAGAAGCAAGCCGCACCTTTCGCGTGGCGCCCGAACTGCTGCGCGCGGTGATCGACGTCGAGTCGCGCTACAACCCGAATGCCGTATCGGACAAAGGTGCCCAAGGTCTCATGCAGTTGATGCCCGACACCGCGCGGCGCTTTTCGGGCGGCGACATGTTCAATCCGCGCGACAACGTGCTGGCAGGCGCGCGCTATCTACGCTTCCTGCTCGATCTCTTCCAGGACGACATGGAACTTGCGCTGGCCGCGTACAACGCGGGCGAGAACGCCGTGATTCGGGCCGGCTATCGCATCCCTTCGATCCCCGAGACGCGTCAGTACGTGCCGCGCGTGCTGGACCGCTACCGGCGTCTGCTGACGGTCAGTGGCTGATGCGCGCCGGCGGCGCTGTCATGCCGCCCTGCCCGGCTGCTACGGCACGATCCACGCGCTATCGGCAACGACACGCGTGTTCCCGGGTTGCGCAAAGCGAACGAGATAACCGCCCTTCGAGGCAAAGCGCTGACCCGGCGCGAGCGTCAGGCGCGGATAGTAGCCCGTCAGGATCCGATGGTCGAGCATGTCATCGACGCGTTCCACCAGGTAGTCTCTGACGAACGCATCGACCATGTGACTGAGGGTCTCGGCGAGCAGCCCGCACGCGAGATAGGTATCCGCCTGAACGCGCTCGTCGACGACCTGAATATGCCTGATCGCGAACCAGCCGAACGCGTAATCGACACGCACGCGTCGTCCCTCGGGCAGGTCGACCGGATAGGCGATACGCGCGGCGTCGCGCCACCTTTGCGGCAAGGGTATGCGGTCCAGGCCACCCATCAGTCCCGACACAAAGACCTGAGTCGAAGCGGGCGGCTCGCCTGCGACCGCCGCGATATCAGGTGGCCGCAGCCACAGCACCAGCGCATCTGTTCCACGCGCACCGCGAAGCGCTTCGGCAACGCTATCGCCCGGCGCGAGCCTGTGGCTCGATACGCTCACGCCGTGGTCCTTCAGTGCGCTCGCGAGCGCAAGCGCCGCCGCCTCGCCGCTGTCGCCCGCGCGATACACCTGGCGTACGGTCTTCACCATGCCAGCCGGTGAGCCGCTATTCGCGTCGAGAATACGCTTCGCGATCAGCCCGGCTTCGAGCAGAACGCCCTTCGAGAAATACATCGAGTAAAAGTCCTGGTCGGTCTCGACTGGCACGTCGACGTTGGGAAAGAGGCACGGCACCGCTTCCTGCTCGCAGAAGTCGTGAACGGGCGCCCAGTTCTTGCCGCCGATTCCCGACAACACCGCAAATACGGGTTGCTGCGTCAGATACGCTTTCAACTGCTCGTGCCAGGTCTCGGGTGGGCCGTGCAGTTCCCACACATGCAACTCCCAGCGTCGGTTGACCATGAACATCATCTTGCGCGAGGTGCGCAGCGGCGGCGTTGCGCCGAGCGGCGAAGCGTTCTTGTCGGCGAAATAGTGTTCCAGCACGTCGAGCATGCCGCGCCGTTTCACCGGATCCGCGTCCGGTGTGATGATCGTCGCGAAGTGCAGCACGGTATCCGTGACGCCCGGCGCGCGGCGCCGGTCGAGCCGCTTCAGATAGCCGATCAACGCCGCCATGTCCGCGTCGTTCAGCGCGAACTGCGGCATCAGATTGCTGAGTGGCTTGCCCTCGGAGTCGACGCCTTCGCGGATCGCACGGGCGATCGTCGCGTCCGTGTACGGCTCGCGATTGGCCCGCATGCCGTCGACGTAGGGTATCTCCAGCTCCTCGGGATTCTGAACCCGCGGGTGGAACAGATACTGCCCGCTGATCGGTGGAATGGTGCTGTTGCCTTCGCGCGCGCCGAGCCCGCTGCGCCGGTGGCAATTCATGCATGCGACGGCGGCGCCTTGCATGCGCACGCCGCCATCGTGGGTCGCTTGAACCGCTTCCCCGGAGCCGGCAATGCCGCGCTGGTAGATCGACTCGCCGGCATCGATGGGAGGCGCACCGCTCGCTTGCTGCACGCCGGTCAGCAGCAGCGTGGCAAGCGCGCACGCCACGCCAACGAACCCGGCCCGGTGCATGACTATGGCCGAACCGGCGAGCCGCTCGCCGGCGAGGTATCGGCGCCGATCGTGACGGAAGCGTGCCGCCCCTGCCAAACAGGTTTGGCGAACGTCAATCTGTCGAGGGGCGGATTGAGCGTGACCTTGTCGATCACCAGCCGGTCTTTCCTATCCGTCCCGACCGGGCCGCTTTCGATCACGAACGGAATCCGCACGCCATCCACGTCCCTGAAGTCGCGATACATCACCTCGACGATCGCGGGCTGGCCCGAAGGACCGCGCGCCTCGCGATCGGACTTCACATCGAGGAAATTCTGCGCGTCGACCCACACGTGGCGCGTCGCACCGGAGGGCAAGCGCAGCGACAGACGATAGGTATCGCGTCCTTCGACCTTGTCGGTGCCTTCGAGTGCGACGTCGATGCCCTTCGCGGCGTGATCGAGCAACGGGCCGTCGATGACCTGCGCGTCGCGCGCGAACTTCACTTCATCGCTCGTATAGGGGCGCACATCCGGAGCGCCGCTTCCCGACGGGCGCACTTTCCAGCCTTCCTTGCCGTCGAATACGTGCACGATCATCTGATTGGCCGCCGTGACCTCGAAGCGAGTAAGGTCGGGACGTTTCAACGTGAGCATGAACGGCAGATTCGACGTGGGCGCATTCGGACTGTCCACGTGCCCGACCCACTCCATCGACATGACCTTGCGCCAGGCATCCGCGCCGCCACGAGCCTCGGCGTTCCTCGCGACGATTTCCTCCGTGCCAAGGCGGTCGTCCGACCTCGCGGCCGGCATTTGCGCCAGCACGAACGCGGCGGCGATCGCCACAAGCACCCACCACCAGGCAATCCGTTTCATGACCTTCTCCCGGTGTGCTGCCGTCGCTAGCGAGCCGGCACCTTGACCATGGCGAGTTGCGGCTTGGCGAACAGCGAATCGTCGGCGGCCTGATTCACCGTCACGTGCTGAATCGTCATCTGATGGGTCTGCTTCACGCCCGCGACCATTGTCTCGAGCGTATGCGGCACGACGAGGCCGTTTTCCGCGTGGTAATCGCGGAAGTAGACGGCGACGTTGTGCATGCGCCCGTCGAGCTTGCGCGGGTCGCCATCCATTTTCAGCTCGAGAAAGTTCGTCGCGTCGATCCACACATGACGCTCGGTGCGATCTTTCGTCGTCAGCAAGAGCCTGTAGGCGCGGTGGCCCTCCACGGTATCCATGCCCTGCACCGCGACCTGGCTGCCCTTGCTCGCGTAGTCGATCAGCGGGCCGTCGAGATCGGCGGTGTTCGCGGCCGATTTCGCCTCGGCAGACGTATAAGGCTCGGCGTCATTGCGTCCGAGGAACGGCCGGACTTTCCAGCCTTGCGAACCGTCGTAGACCTGATACGCCGTCTGATTGTCGAAACGAAGTTCAAAGCGGCTCTTGTGCGGCCGCTTCATCGTCATCGTGAACGGCAGCTTGACTGGCTTGGTGCCGCCCACGTCGATCTGTCCTGTCATCGTTATCGTGTTGACGGCGTGCCACGCCTTCAGACCGCCGCGCGCAGCGACGTTGCGCTCCACGATCTGCGCCGCGCTCAGGTCGGCCGCCGACGCCGCGGCCGGCATCAGGGCCGCGGCCAGCAAGGCCGCCATCGGCACCGTCATCGAAAACAACCGCTTCATGGCTCACCCCTCCCTTTGTTCGCGGATCGCTGGCGCGATCATTCGACCACCAGTCCATCGATATGAAACGTGCCGATCAGCACGTTGACGCGATCGCCTGCCCTGATCAGATTGCCTTTGTTGGAGAACACCACCCAGTATTGCTGGCCGACCTCCTGCGGACCGGTCTGCCGAAGCTGGCCGATCGTGTCCATCACCGGCACTTCGAGCAATGCATGACTTCTCTCGCCATACAGATACGGTGTCGAGTTCTTGTCGCCGAGCAACTGCGCGACCGCCGGGTCGGTCACGCGATAGCTGAAGCGCAGCAGATTGCCGGAGGCTGTGCGCCGCACGCTCAGGTTGTCGACGCCATGCATCATTTGATACAGCTGCTGCGCGTGCTGCGGCACTTTCACCGGCATATACGGCGACGCCTTTGGCGAATTCGCTGCCGCCGCCGGGTTCTGCTGCGCCGCGGCTGCATCCAGCATGACCGCGGCCAGACAGACACCCGATAGAACCAACGCGGCTCGCCACGCCGGAGACGATGGGTGTTTCATGGCAAGAGTCCCCCGGGACCGAACGGCAGCAAGCTTCCTGTCACCAGCCCGGCGAGACCGGCATTTTTACCATTGCTCGGCAACTCGACCGCGCCGATGTCGATCCCCCCGGCCTGCGGGCGCGCCGTGCCGAAGAAGTCGTGGTTCGGCGCACCGGCCGCCACGCCTGCGTTGACGGCCGGCGAATTCGACTGGATCGCATAGTCGCCGAGCGGCACGCCGTAGCCGGCTCCCGTCGTGATCGTGGCGTTGGACAGCGACAGCGGCCCATACGACATGTTGATCCAGTTGTTGCCTTCATCCGGCGTGGCCGACGGCAGCAGGCTGAAGAGCGGATTCGGCAGCACCGTGTCGGCAATCCCCGGAGGCACCGAGAAGCCGATCCCGCCAGCTTCAGGCGGCACGCGCGAGCCGTTGCAGTACTGGCTGACCACGCCCGGATTCGTGCCGATATTGTGCGCGTTCGGGTAATCGCCAACATCGGTCAGGATCGAATACTGCGGGGCCAGCGTCACCCCCGACTCGTGAGTCGAGGGCTTCACATCGCCATACGCGCCGATGTCCCAATACATCGCATGCGGATCGCAATACCCGGTCTTCTGGCCCGCCTGGTTCAGCGTCGGGTTCAGCGTGACCATGTTCTGCCGGCCTTGAATGTTCGGATCGAGTCCGGCCACGGTGATATAGAAGGAGCGGTTTTGCCAGAACACGTTGTTCGTCAGCACCGGGTCGGAGAACGTCTGGCAGTCCGACACGTTGCCAGGACACTTCAGATTTTTCTTCGAATTCGCGAACGCACTGATGAAGTTCGACGTATGCCGCGCGACCTCGAGACCCGCCGGCTGGAACGTCGACGTCGTGATCGGGCTGCAGGTCGTTTCGGCGCCCACCGTCGTGCAGTTCGGCGGCCCGACGTTCGCCTGCGCAGCCAGCGCCGTATTGAACAGCACACCGGCCGTGGAAGTCGAATCGTTCGAAATCACCGTGTTATTGATGAAGCTCACCGCCACCGCGTCCTGCAGCGACACGCCTCCGCCCGCCCAGCCCGCCACGTTGTTCGCGATGATGTTGTTGATGACGGTAACGTCGTTCCACGATTTGCTGTCGCTCGGACTGCGCTGCACGTCCGTGCCGTTGATGTTCTGCAAGCGCAGACCGCCGCCTTTACCGCTTTCCGCGGTATTGCCGACAATCAGGTTGCCGTCGATCACGAGGCCCGGACCGACGCCATCGGAAAGCTGCGGCGCGCAGTCGATGTCGACCGCCGAGTTTTCACAGAAGGTGCCGTCCGGCGGCACGCCCTGGGCGATGATGCCGCCGCCGTACGTCGGCAACGTCGGGTTGTTGCTCTGGTTGAAGATCACCCAGTTGTGCGAGATGTCGCCGTTGTAGCTGAACCCGAAGTGAGCGATGCCGCCGCCGTCGCCGCTGCTGATATTGCCGCACACAAAGTTGTAGTTGAAGTGATAGTTGTCGGCGCCCGAGCAGAACGTCACGCCGGCCGCGGACGAAGGCGTCGTCGAGTTGATTTCATCGCCATACGATGCGTTCGAGGTCACCGCGTTGTGGTGCACGTTCACAAATGTGTTGTACCCGAACGGCAGCTCCGTGACGCCGTTCGCCGCGATCGTGCCGTCCGGCACTTCGACCTGGCCGATCGTGATGCCGCCCGTGAGCGTTCCGGCATTGCTCGACACGCGGTTGTTCGACACCTCCGTGTAGTGGTTCCAGCCGTGCAGGAAGATCCCGCCGCCGCCTTGCGAACTATTCGTGAAGGTCATGCCGTCCACCCGCGACGGATTGCACAGGAAGTTGCTGGGGTACTGAGCGCAATCCTTTTTACTGCTGGTGAGCGGCGTGCAGATGCCGTTCGCCGTGCAGTTCGCGTCTGCCTGCCCGTTCACGTCGGCCACGCCCTTGGCGAGCACCGTGATGGCGGCGCCTTCGTAGGCTCCCATCAGCGTGGGTTCGATCAGCAGTTCACCGAGATTGCCGTTGAGCGTGTTGTCCCAGCCTATCGTCGGTTCCAGCGGAATCGCATCCACTTGCCGTTGCATCGTGCTGCTGCACGAGTACTTGCCGGTCGGGTCGTACGGGTTACTGGAACTGATCAGGCCACCGTTGAGCGCCACGCCGAACAGGCAGTCGACCTGTCTGCGCCACGGGTCCATCTTGCCGGACGGGTGGGGATTCGCGTTGACCGTCACGGAGCTCGCGCCGACGCCTTGCAAACGAACCGGCTTCCACATCAACAGCATCTCCTTGTAGACGCCGGGGCCGACGATGATCATGTCGCCCGGGGTTGCTTTGTCGATGGCGGTCTGGATGGCGTTGCTCGTGCCGTTCTCGCCAGCCACATACGTAGGTGCCTTACCGCCGATCGTGACTGTGACCGTATCGATCGACTTCTTGCCGTTGCCGGCCGTGATCACCAGTTCACCGCAGCTCGTCGCCGTGGTTACGCCCATCTGCTGGATCGTGCAGCTCGACTGCGTCTTGCTCAGCGTAGGCACCGTCACCGTGATCTGCATGTCGCTCCACGAGGTCACCGTCGCGGCGGCACCGCCGATCGTGACCGTGCCAGTGCCCTGCGCGGCCCCGAAGCCATAGTGGCGCGTGACGAACTTCTGGTTGAACGGCGCCGTGGTCGCAGCCGGTCCGGTATAGGCATGGTTGACTACGGTCTGATCGCCGAGCGCTTTGATCGTCAGCGTATGGCCGGCCGCACTGACCCACGGACCTGCCCCACTGCCGCCGATCGAGTCGCCGGTCACCGTCGAGACGGCCGGGGTTCCGTCGGGATAGGCACAGTCAGGCTGGTTGTAGCCATCCGCGAAGGCCTGGACCGGCACGACCGGCGTATCCATATACTGCGTCTGGCCGGGCATGAACGGAATCTCGTAGCAGAACTGGCTGTACGCCGGATTAAAGAGCGGATCGCGTTTCGTCTGGCCGGGATGCGCCGGATCGGGCATGTCGGGATCGTTCATGCAGGCCACCATCATGTTCGGTGCGTAACCCGTCGGGTTCGGCGGATTCACTTCCCACGTCGAATATTGCAGCCCGTTGAAGATGCCCCACTGATCCGCATACACTCGGGACACTTCGTTGCCAGCGAAGTCCTTCAGCGAAACCGGCACGTTCGGCACCGCGAATTTTTCGCCGAACTGCGGCGAGTACGGGTCGAATTCAGACGAGAAGTCATCCAGCATGAAGCCCGTGAAGTGAGCGGCGACGTGCGTGGAGCTGAATATCCAGAACTTCGCGACCGCCGACATCTGGTTGGTCAGCGTGACTTCCTTGCGGTCGCACAGGTGCCGCGACGCGCCCGCGAACGGTGCGACTTCCTGCGAACCGGGGAACAGGCTGATGTAGTCGGGCACGATCCGCAGCGCACCCACGCACGGCCAGGCAGGTTGAATGATGCCGGTGACCTCTTCGTTGCGAGGCTGCATGCCGAGATCCGTGGTCGGGTTCTGCGCATTGTTGGCGTTGTAGCTCGAATTCACCGCCGCCTGGTCGGGCAGGATGAAGATGTTGCCGAGACTGCCGAACTGTTGCGTCACCGGCGCGATGTAGTTATCGCCGATCAGGATGTTCTTGTCCTCCTCCTTCACGAGTTCATAGCCCGGCGGCACGATGACTTCGACCACGTACTTGCCTGCGGGCAGCATTTTCGTGCCGTCGCCGGACGGATTCGCCACGCAGATCGAGCAGTTCGTGCCGGTCGGCTTTCCGGTGGTCGGGTTGCGGCCCGTCACGCTCGGGAACTGGTACATCCCGTCATACGGCGCGGGCTGCAACTGGTTGAACGCGTGCATGCCGTCATAGCACTTGAATTGCGAGTTTGCCGGCAACGCGCGCTGCTGGGTATCGAGCCACTGCGTCGAGTTTTTCAGCGTGAAGAAGAACGGGTCCGTGGTTTCCTGGCCCGGACAGTTCATGTTCGGTACGCCGTCCGAGCGGAAGCCCTGCGCCCAGTCGTCCCAACTGCTGGTTTTGGTCGTATCCACGAGCGCGAGGCTCGTGGTGCCGTCCGCGGCAATGGTCTCCTGATAGAGGTTCACCGTGACGTTCGGCACGTTCGGCGTCCAGCTCGTGTGAACGAGCTGGGCCGGGTCGTCGAACGGTCGTGTCGACGCATAGACCACCTCACCACGAATGCCGCCGTTTTCGGTCGCGCCGAACGGCGTCTTGCCGAATTCGAGGAACGAGCTCTGACCGGAGAAGCCTTGCCAGCCCATGGTCGTCACCCACGGCGGATCGATCCGTCCCGTCGATGGATTGGTGCCTGAGCGATCGCTGCAGTCCGCGTCGTTGCAATACACCGATCCCGGAAAGCGCAGGTTGGTTGGCAGGTGCGCCGTCGCGGATTCCTTCGTGTTGGCGTAGTGAGCCGCAATGGTCGAGGTACCGCCGCCGGGCGTGCCATCCGGCGGGCCGCCCGCATCGTAGACCGCATGGACGCCGGTCTGCTTGTAGCGCGTCGTATCGGTCTCCGCGATGTACCAGTTGAACAGCGGGAATACTTCGTTGAACGACGCATAGCCGTTCAGGTCGGTGGTATTGAAGTTCGAATAGCTGCCGTCGCGGAACCGGATCGTGGTAGGCACGAGCGCGATACCGGGCTTGCTGGCATCCGACACGCCATTGCCAGTGGTATCGAGGTAGGTGCGCGTGTACAGATTGGTGTGCCATTGAAGCACCGACAGCTCGTGGACGTCCGCCGTCTGACCACCCTTCACCGCGACGGCCGTCGCCAGCCCGTCGACGATCTGATCGTTCCACTGATCGAACACCGTGATTCTGTACGTGCCGTCGGGCAAGCCGCTCACGCTGAACGAGCCGTCGGCCGCGCACTTGGTGAACGCGACATCCTCGCCGTCCGGATCGCCGACGCTCACATAACACTGCGTGAAGCTGAGCGAGTCGCGCGAGCCGGCGCCATAGAGGTTTTCATTAGGCGGCCGGCTGTAGTGCAGGTTGGTAATCTTGCCTTTGATGCCGTTGTTGCAGGTCACGCCTTTGCAAAGAGCAGGCAGTCGCGCATTGATGATCTTCGGATTGGCAAAGCCGATCGTCACGTGAAAACCCGCCGGCCCGAATTCCTGGAAGTACGCCGGGCCGCCGACCTTGATGAACGCATCGTGCGCTTTCTGGCCGTCGAGCGTGTTGGTCTGCAGCCACTCTTCGCCGCGTCCGATGCGGTCGGCCGCGGGGTACGCGGCCACACCGTAGCGCCCCGGCATCAGATTGGCGATGATCGCCTGGCCCACCAGCGGCGACAGCGTCTTGCCGTCAGACTCGAATTTCGGGCAAGTCGGAATCATGCCGACGATGCCGTCATGGGTCGTCTTCGAGATCGGGCAAGCGTCGAGACCGGTGGCCGGGTCCTTCATTCCCGCGAGCGAGTTGGACAGCGGCATGTTGAACATGTCGTAGCTCATCTGCCCGGTCGCGTCGCCGGTGCCGCCCGCGTCGTCGAAGAGCTTGACTTCGAAGCCGCCGAGGCCCGGTTCACGCGCCGTGCCGAATGCGTCCGTACCGCCGCTCACGTCCACTTCACCGTTGACCGGCGCGTCGTCTTCAAACACGAACACGGAAATTTTCGCGGGCTGCAGCGGGGTCTGTTGCAGCAGCACGTTCACCGCCGTTTGCGCCGGTGCGATCGGCGCGCCGCCCAGCGCGTGCCCACATTTGCCGGAACCGGGCGCGAAGTCCCCGCCGCCCGGGCCGGACGGGCAGTCCTTCGAGATGTCGAATTGCCGTAGCTTACCGTTCGACCCCGTTACCGGCGCGCCGGAGCCTTGCGCGAACGTGTTGCCCGCGTCGCCCGGCAGGATCGAAATGTAATAGTGCTTCGTTGGATCGAGCGCGACTTGCGACGGATCGACCGGAGTCTGTTGCGCGGCGGTCGTGCGGCATGCTCCGTCGCCGACGTCGCACACGGCCGGCACATGCGAGTTGGTGGCCGGATCGAACACCGTCTGCCCCGACTCGCACGCTATGGTTCCCACGCAGCCCGACGCGATGACCGGCATGTAGCTGGTGTGGAAACTGGTGCCGAGACTCGGCACCGGCAGCGGCGGGCAGGTAGACGGACGCCCGGCGCCGTTCACCTGGCAGGCAGGATCGATCTGGAACGTGCGGTCCTCTTCGATGATCCAGCGATAGTCGTTGAGCGCTATGCCGGTCGGCGCGTCCTTCACCGCCACTTTGAGTCCGCTGCCGCCCTTGAACGTCACGGTGACCTTCGCCGGTGTGCTAGCCGTGTTCTGTGAATTGACCGCCTTGTAGTGGAACGTGACCGTGGCCGTCGAGGTACCCGCCGGCGGATTCGACGGTACGACGTTGAACGACCCATCGGCGTTCAGCGTGACGGTGCCGTTGCTTGTCGTACCCGACAAGGTTGCGGTGAGCGGCAGGCCGGCCGGATCTTTAGCGTTGGCGAGCACGCCAGGTGCGCCGACGTGCATAAGTGAAGCTACGTTGCTGGTGTACGCGCCGTCATTGGCAACGGGTGCGCCTGACAGGCAATGAGCACTTGCCGTGCAGGGCGCCAGCGTCACTAGCGCTGTCAGCGCGGGATTGCCGTTCGCCTGATAGACGAAGCTGTCCGACGTCGTGCCGCTGTTCGGCACATACGTGAAGGTGCCGTTCTGATTCAGCGTGAGCACGCCGCCTTTCGGCGGGGTCTTGACCTGCACGCCGGAGACGCCCACATCGTTGGCGATCACGCCGCGTGCGGGATCGGTCACGCTCAGGGTGTTGCCGGGCACGAGGAAATACTTGTCGGGGTTGGCTACGGCGCCGGTGTTGGCAGCCGTCGACACCGGCGTTGCGCCACCGTTCACGCTGATATACCCCTGCATGCCGCCATCGCGTTGATTATTGGTGGACAGGCTCAACTCGCGATCGAACACAGGCAACGCGAGTGCGCCCGTTGCAGGCGCATTCATCAGCACGTCATAGGTTTTGCCGGCAGCGAGGAACACCTCCGACTGAACCCGCAGATTGCCCGGCAAAACGTTGCCGTCCTCCGCCAGCAGCGAGAATCCGGACACCGGCGGATTGCCGGTTTGCGCGCCCACGACGGACGGTACGTGCATGCGCAGCCCGGCATTGACGAAGCGCAGCAGCACGAGCCCCGTGGAGGCCGGCGCGGCAGCCGCAAAGGTCGAACCGGACGCGTTGGTGCGGTCGAACGCGATGCCGTTGATCAGGTAATAGCGCGGGTCGTAGTTCACCGCCGGCGGATAGCAGGTGCCGTACGTAGACGACGACGGATTGCCGCAACCGCCCGGCTGACCGGACCAGACTCTGGTTTCGCTGAAGCCGGATGTCGTCACCGCAGAGGCCACTGCGGCATTCTGCACCGGATCGATTTCGCTCAGCACGAGCGGTACGTCCGCGTCATAGCTGACGCCCGGATAGGCCAGCGCGCGCGTGGTGCCGTTGGCCGGCGTTGTGACCACCAGCACGCCATACAGGCCCATGGGCCCCTGAATGGACGGATGCGTGCCCGACTCGATCAGGTAAGTGCCGGGGTTGAGATTGTTCCAGGCAAGGGTGGTCGTCTGGCCATTCGTCACTTCGTTCGCGAACGACTGCACGCGCGGCGGCTGGGCGGGCGGCGTGAAAGTCGCGCCGGCCGAACTGCTGGCGATCGGCCAGGTGGTCGCGGTTTGCGTCGCATGCACGGGGCTTGTTGTGCTCGTCGCCGTCGTGCCTTGGCCGACACCGAGTTGGCCGACCACGACAAGCGAAGTCGGTATCGAGCCCGGCAGACTGTTCTTGAGATTGATGGTCAGCGGGCCGGGCGGTACCGTGATCAAGACAGGCGACCAGTTCGCGCCCGCGCCCGGATTCGTCGCCGCGCAGGTAGCGGGCGCCGTCGCCGGCGCTGAACAGGTGTATCCCCACATCGGCACGACCTGTCCGTCGGGGAGTGCAACCGTCGAGGCCTGCGCCGTCAGATTGACACTTGTGGCCGAGGCCATGCCGCTCGCCGTGAGCAGGATCGTTGCGGCGACGCCCGCCTTGATCAGACCGAGGAGCGTCCCTTTGAACTGGGTGGATCTCATCGCGTTTCTCCCCGCCTCTAATTTCCTTCGTTGATCGTGAAAGCTTGTGGATCCACGAGCATCATCATCATCATTCCGCCTGGGAAGATGTTGTTCGTGGTGATCTCGCGTTCATTGTGTGAGTGCCACATGTAGGCGAAGCCGGCTTCGGCGGACGGTGGATTCACGACCGTGCCGCTGGGCGGCGTCGTCCCGTTGTAAGCGGTCGCGCGAACGGTGGCGTCGGGCCCGAGGTAGGGACTGCCACCGAACCAGGCGCCGTTGGTCAGCACACGCGCATCCGGCAAGGTGACCGGACCGCCGCTGCCTACGTTGCCAAATGGATGAGCTTCCAGCGCCTTGTTGTGATCGGCGCACCACTCGTAGTAATTCGGCGCTTTCGGGTCAGCGGTGTAGTAGCCGTTCGCATCGGGAATACAGACGCTGCCGTCGCCCGGCTTGTGCCCGTACACGTCCCAATTCAGGCCCTTGCCGGTCCAGTAGAAAATGCCGTCCATCGCGAGGCCTGGCGTGGTCGTGGTCGTGAACAGCAAGGGACCGGCGAGCTTGGTCGCATCCGTCTTGCTGAGCAGCAGGTTGCCGTCGCGCGCCAGCACGCGCACGTGATTGCCGTGTTCGTGGAACGGATGCTGCCAGCGCCCCGTGCCGATCACCCGCAGCAGCACCAGTTCGCCGGGATGCATGTGCGGATTGCCGTTGTACGGCTGATTCGGATATTGCGGCGCGTAGTTCGGGTCCATGTCATCAGGCATGGAGCGCCCGTTGATCAGGAAATAGGCCGGGTGATAGGGCTCGGTTTCGACGGTCATACAACCGGTGGACTGGGTGCACGCTTTGGCCGCTTGCTGTTCCGCCTGCGAGTGGATGCGCGGATCCATTTCGGCAAACTGGAACAGATACTCGCGGTCGTAGCAGGTCGCGCTATGGTTATAGGCCGCCGCAGCATTCCGGTAATCGGGCTGGCCGTCGGGCAGCGTCGAGGATACGGCGCGGCAGCCCGTCGGCACCGCGAGAGTCCCGGGCGCGGAAGTCGGCAAGACGATCAGCGCGCCGGACAAGCCCATTTCGATCTGCAGATCGCCCTGCGTGCCGCTGTAGTAGCTGTGCGTTCCCGGCGTCGCCGCCACGAAGCTGTAGGTGACCGTGTTGCCGTGGGTCGCCTCGCGTGTCAACACACCTGGCACGCCGGTCTGCGTCGCCGGACAGGTGCCGTCCGGGTTCAGCACCGCCGCGCATACCTGGAAGCCCGGAAACAGGATCGAGGTATTGCCCGCGGCGGCCGGCAGATTGTTGGTGAGCTTGACCGTCACGACGTCGCCCTGCTTGACGATCAGTGTCGGCCCCGGAACCTGCATGCTGGGACAGTTCGCGCCCGCAATGCCCGCTGGCGAAAATCCCGCGGGCGCCGTCCGGCACCCGTAACCCCACGCGTAAATGCTCGCGCCGTCCGGCTGGCTGACACGGTTCGCCTCGGCGCTCAGATCGAATGTCGTTCCGGTGATACCCGGCGCGGCAGCCTGCGCATGCAGGCAGAACAGTGCCGCCAGCAACACGGCGCCGAATCGCGCGAAGCGTGTCAAACGCGCGATGCATGCGGGGTCCGCACGCAGGGCGATCCACCTTGCGTTGATGAAGTTACCCACGGTTGTTCTCCTAGGAGCAGGACTTCGTGGTCGGGTCCACCGAGTGGCAGATGTGGACCTCGGTCATCAACCCGCCGAAGTTCTCGGCGTCGTTGGACAGGTGATCGAGGTTCGGCGTGTACAGGTAATAGACCGAGCCCGGCGCGTATTTGGTCGTATCGCTCGCGTCGAGAATCACGTCGATCGACTCGCCGCCGCCCAGGGTGACGGAGTTCGTGTTGTAGGTCATGTCGTTGCCGGCCAGGTCACGAAGCAGCCGTGCATTCATGCCAATCACGTGCATTGGAATGCCGAGCGAAGCGAGCGTCTGAAACTCCGTGACGTCGAGGTCGGAGATTCTGAGCAGCGCGCGGCCGCCGGCCGGAATGTTGATCAGCGCGGGCAGCGGTTGCGAATAGTGCTTCGATCCATCCGCGACCGGCGTCTGCATCGGTCCTGGCGTGACCGTGTCCGGATAGCTGCGGCCGTTCAACATGAAGTGCTTGTCCTTCATATCGACGAATGGCTCCGGGTTGAACGTCATGCCGATGAAGTGGAAGTTCGGATCGAAGCCATGAATCTGAACTGGATACTCGACGTCGTACGCAGTCGAACCGTCACCGTCGTTGTAGGCGTAAAGCGTCGGCGTGCCGCTCTTGTTCTTCACGTGCATCACGCTGTTTTGCGGCGGCAGCGGCGTCGAGCACAGGATGTCGCTGCCGCATGCGGTGCGCGGATCGAGTTGTTGCTGCTGCAGCGAGGCGTAGAGCGTCCCCGTCGTGACGCGGTTCTGCCTGGGCCGCACGTAGATCTGCCCGACCATCCCCATCTGCAGATGCTCGGGCGGCGTGATGTGGCAGTGCCAGAAGTAGGTGCCGGCATCCGGTGCGAGGTAGTAGTACGTGAAGCTCGCACCGATGTTGATCGCCACCGACGCATCCGGCACGCCGTCGAAGAACGCGGACGCGTTCGGATAGCCGTGAAAGTGCACCGTGTGCTGCTCGAACAGGTCGGGGCGCATGATCATCCCGACGTTGGTGAGGGTCAGGAAGAACTCGTCGTCCTCGTCGATGGCCATGGTCGGCGCGGGAATGTTGCCGTTCATCACGCCGATGTCCATGATCGGCCGCGGGTCGACGTGACCGGTCAACTGACCGGCTGGCACCGAATCCGGATCGGGCGCGAGGCCGACCGCGCCGTTGTAATTCGGATCGTTTTTCGCATCGCCCACGACGTTGAACACCGAGGCGAACTCGGTGCCGGGCAGACCGTTGCGAATATCGGCGAGACCGGATAACGGGCCGAACGAGAACATGTAGGTTTGCGTGCCGTCGCCCATCGTCGCGTAACCATCGCCGCCCGAAATCTGCTGGCACTTGATCGCGCCGTTGACGTTCTTCGTCGGGGTCGAGTTCGATCCGGTCACGGACGGGCCGACGTAGGCCGGTTCGCCCGCACCAGCCCGCAGCGCGGTCGGATGAAGCGTCGTTGTCGGTGGACATTGCACGCGGAACGACTGAGCAAATGACGGCAACGAGAATAGCAATAACAGCAGCGCTGCAAAGCCGTTCCGACAGATTGGAATACTGAACATATGACCTCCGTCCAGGGGGCAGCCAGCGCGAACCGCGCTGGAGGTCATGCTCTACGGTGGGGCACTCACCGGGTACCGACGACCTGAACCCGTAGATTGATTCTGCAGATGCGTGCAGGCATCTGGGATGGGTCAACTCCCTACACTTGCGGTAGGGGCGAACCCAGCGGGGGGTGGGAAGGTCTGCTGCAAGCGGGGCTCATATAGCCGCCATGAGCTGCGACCGCACAAGGCGAAGCGGCGCTTGCGATGCCCAGTGGATACCTTCGTGTTGGATCACACACCCGGGATACGATGAGGTTGACCCTTGATCGCGTTGCCCGCTAGATTTGAAGGTTCAAGCGCCGCCAGTGCGAAATGACTTCTCGTACAAGATATCTGTAGAACAACTCGATGGGGTTGCGATGCGGGTTGCGGGGTGACGGAAGCGACACAGCGTTTCGCGATGTCACCCGAAGGGACGGCAGCGAACTCCTTGCTGTTCGCAATACGTGTGTATCGATGTCCGGCGCCTGCGTTAGAACGGCGCGCAACGCCAGTTTTCAGGCGCCGGTCCTAGGCGCAAGGCGCCAAGTTGCCGGTTGCACTACCTGAATTCACCTATAACAAGGACAGAACAGGTGGCAAACATGCTTCAACCGGCTCTCGAATTGCGTATTGCCTATTGCCTGTTGGCCTTCCGCAAAGCACCGTCAGCCTCTCGGGCACAAGTCCTGAGGTGCTCCATCCGTCAGTTCGACCCACCTGCCACGACACTTCAATCAGCCGGAGAAACGACATGAAGATGCTTGGTTTGCTGGGACTGCTGGCGAGTGCCGCTGTGCAGGCTCAGGTCACCCTGCCATTGCCAGAGGCATACCCGACGCTGCTCGGGGTCTCGTGCGGCGGTGTAAATGTGACCAGCTATGTGACGGGATTCGACGCGAACGGGTATATCCGCGGCGAGGTCTACGCGTGGACCCGCTGCGGCGCATCGGGGCGCGGCGGCGGCTACCACGCCCAAACCTATCAGTCCTGGCACACCATCGTGTGGGACATGCGCCAGAACTACAAAGTGCTGCCTTATGACAACATGGTTCCGGACCCGGCATTCACGGCCACCGACGCGTACGGCAATAGCATCCGCAACACCTGTTCCGTTGCAACCGACGGGCAGCCGGCCTGCGTCGCCAGCGCCTATATCTACTATGCTCCGCCCACTATGACGCCGATTTCGGACACCGTGACCGTTAGCCCGGTGTGCGGGCAATAGCCGGCGCCGGACGCTGTCGTTAATGACCGTTCGACGGTCGGCGCTAGCTTGCCCCGACCGGCAGACAGCGCCAACTTTTTGCGCGCTGCTGAAATTTGCCCGAGAGCCGACGCGACTACGAGCGCATGCGAAACGGGTCGACGAGTTCGTTCATCATGTCAAGCAGCATGGCGCGATCGCGTTTGATTTCATCGATTGGGCCGCCCAAACTCAGTGTCATCGCATCGTAGCCGCGCTTCATGGGCAGAAGCATTGCCAGTGCAGCGGCTCCGGGCATGGACACGCCCGTGGAAAGAGCAAAGCCGTCGCGGAGCGTCTGCGCGATGCTTTTGCGTACGTCCTCCAGTGCAAGGTGCAAGTCGGGATTGCGCTCGAGCGCGTTGACCTTGCGTAGCAGGTTCGCGACCTCCCTATCTGTTCTCGTGGTCAGCAACATCTTGCCGGCGGCGCTGTGAAACAGGGGACGCAGCGCACCGCTCGAACTCGTGAAGCTGCCGGCGCGGGTTGCTTGCAGCACGTGCAGATAACGCACATGGGTTCCGTGCTGCGCGCCGATCATGACCGTGTGACCGCAGCGATCGCGCACGCTCCTCATCAGGCGCAACAGGCTTTGCGCGCTGTACATCTCCTCCTGAATCCAGGCCGTTGCGAGCGCAATCCGCAGATTGGGCACATACAGCCCGGTGCGCGCTTCGTGATCGAAATAGCCCGCTTCCGTCAGGCTATTCATTAGGACCGAGGTACTCGATTGCGGATAGCCAAGCGATTGCGAAATCTCCTTGATCGTCGCGGGGCTTCGCGTTTCCGCGAAATATTCGAGCACTTCGAGAACCCGGTGGGCTGATTTGACCTTAGGAAGGGAGTCCATAACCATGATTTTGAATCACATATGTGATTGTTGTGTTCCACGGATTATAGGCGGACTAAGCTGCATGCCAGCTCGCTGCAATCGGCGAGTGCAATGCACCGCACCAGCAATGTCATTGGTGCTCAGACATCCAGAAAAGGTCAGGGTCGCGCGGTTGCCGCGATCCATCAAGGCCAGGAGGAGGCAGAGTTTTATGGAAAACGTCGGAAACGTACTGTCCGCGCTCGAGGTCAAGAGAAGCTCGCGGTATCGTGCATGGCTCTTGTTGCTGCTCAGCCTGATCTACGCATCGAGCTTCATCGATCGTATTTTCATCGCCGTCGTGGGGCAGTCGATGAAGGTCGACATGAACCTGAGCGACCTGCAGATCGGGGTGCTCGGCGGCCTCGCATTCTCGCTGTTCTACGCGACGCTGGGCATCCCGATGGCCCGGCTCGCCGACCGGATGAGCCGGGTCACGCTGATATCCCTGTCGATTGCGGCATGGTCGGTGATGACCGTGCTGTGCGGCACGGCGGGCAATTTCGCGCAGTTGCTTCTGTACCGGCTTGGCGTCGGTATCGGCGAGGCTGGCAGCACGCCCACCGCTCATTCGCTGATCTCGGACGAGTTCCCCGAGGGACGCCGCGCCACTGCCCTCGCGATCTATGCGCTCGGTCCTCCGCTTGGTGCGATCGGGGGCGCGATCGGAGGCGGAATGATTGCACAACATTTCGGCTGGCGGCCGGCTTTCTGGGTCGTCGGCGCACCGGGCCTCATCCTGGCCGTCATTGCTTTCCTGAGCTTGCGCGAGCCCGAACGCGGCGCCATGGACCGGATTACCGCTGTTGATGCGCAGCGCAATGCCTCGCTGGGCGCTATCGCGGCCATCCTCTTGCGCAGCCCGTTGTTCGTGCAACTCCTGCTGGGCACAGTGATCGGCGCGTTCGCCCAGTACGGCATCAATCTGTTCATTCCGGCGTATCTAACACGCGAATTCGGCCTCAATGCCGCGCAGGCCGGGATGATGTTTGGTCTCACGATCGGTGTCGGTGGAGCGATCGGCACGACGCTCGGCGGATGGATTGCCGACAGGGCCGGATCAAGCGACAAGCGCTGGTATGCCTGGGTACCGGCTTGGGGCACGCTGCTTGGCTTCGTGCCGATGTCCCTCGCGTTCATGCAGTCCGACTGGCATCTCGCGGCGGCGTTGCTGTTTCTCGCCACGATCCTGTTGAGCTCCTGGAACGGACCGACTTTCGCGGCGATTCACGGCCTCGTTGCGCCACGCATGCGCGCCACGACCTCGGCCTTCGTGTTCCTGATGATGAACTTCATCGGCCAAGGCGGCGGTCCGACGTTCATTGGTTTCCTTAGCGACCGCATTGCCGCCCATCTGTTCACGGCCGGCGACTACTCGAAAGTCTGCCGGTCCCCGCATGGCGCTCATGGTGCGATTGGGGCGGTGGCAGACTCGCCGCTCACGCATGCTTGTGCGGACGCTTCGTCGGCCGGTCTGCGCTACGCGATGCTCTCGATGAGCATTGTCCTCGTGTGGGCTGCGTTCCACTACTTCCTCGCCGTGCGCCATGTCGACAAACGGCATTGACGCTGACCTCATCGACTCCCAACTACGAACACGATCATCATGCTTACCGAAGAACAGAATCGCCAACTGACTCAGGTTGGCCTGGGCACGCCGATGGGCGAGCTAATGCGGCGACACTGGCATCCGATCGCCGGCATCGACGAACTCGAGCGAGAGGCGATCAAGCCGGTGCGTCTGCTTGGCGAAGATCTGGTGCTTTACAAGGACCTGAGCGGACACTACGGCCTGATGGAGCGCTACTGCGCGCATCGCGGCGCAGACCTGGCCTACGGCTTTGTCGAAGACCATGGCCTGCGCTGCAACTATCACGGCTGGCAATACAACTATGGCGGGCAGTGCGTGGCGCAGCCTTACCAGGATCTGGTGGCACCGCAAGGCACCATGCGTGAGCGGATCAAGCTCAAGGCCTACGAGGTCCGTGCGTGCGCTGGCTTGCTGTGGGCCTATCTCGGGCCCAAACCGGCTCCTCAGTTGCCGGATTGGGAACCGTTCCACTGGCGCAACGGCTTCGTGCAGGTTGCATTCGCAAGCGTGCCCTGCAATTGGCTGCAAACCCAGGAAAATTCGATCGATCCGCTTCATTTCGAGTGGATGCACGCCAACTGGGGACGCCGGCAGCGCGGCGAGCGCGACTATGCGCCGGCGCATCTCAAGATGGCATTCGAGGAGTTCGAGCACGGCTTCATCTACCGGCGTGTGACCGAGGATACCGACGAGTCGCATCCGCTCTGGACGGCTGGTCGTGTCTGTCTCTGGCCCAATGGCTTTTTTCTCGGGGACCATTTCGAGTGGCGGGTGCCCATCGACGACGAAAACACGCTCAATGTGACGTGGTCGTACGTACGCGTGCCCCGCGAGTCCGAGCCCTATGTCCAGGAGAGCATTCCAACCTGGCATGCGCCGGTCACGGATCCGCAGAGCGGCAAATGGATCAGCTCGCATGTGATCAACCAGGACATCATCGCGTGGTGCGGACAGGGGCGTATAGCAGACCGTACCCGTGAAAACCTGGCTGCCAGCGACGCCGGCATTGTGATGATTCGCCGTCAGTACTTCCGGGACATGGAAGCCGTAGCGCAGGGGCGTGATCCGAAGGGCGTCCTGCGGGAGTCTGCCGGACCTCAGGGCATTGCGCTGCCCTGCGGCGACTGGCGGGATTTCTTCACGAACAGTCTGCCTCGCGGCGAGTATGAGCGTCATCCCAAGTGGAGCAAGCTACTGCATCATTTCCTGTTCCATCCGGGGCAGCCCCAGGCGGTTCGCGAGGCGTGCGAAGCTGCCACCGGCGTGGCCATGAAGGACGTTGGCGGCGCGGCTGTGGCTGTTTGAGGTTGGTCGCGGCTTCCGGTATGCCGGAAGTCGCGAGGCAGATTGAAACGCAACTCAGTGTTCGACGAACGCCACTTTGATCGAGAGGTTATCGCGATGAGGGCTCAGGTGAAGATCCGCCGCGGCAATCGGGCTTATCTTTATTGCTCTGTTGCACAGACTCCAGGCCCGCATCCGCAGCTCTGATTTCCATCCCACGCGCGAGACCGCGCACGGTCCGGGTGACCGTGCGCGGCTGCCATCCCCGGCAGCTAGCTCGCGGCTCCATGGCCCAGCCATTGTTCGCGAGTACGCGAGACGACTTTTTCGGGCGCCGTCGTCGCAACGTGCGCTATCACGCCAGTGCCTCGAGATTGCTTATAAGTTCCGGCACGACGGTGAACAGATCACCGACGAGGCCGTAATCCGCCACGCTGAAGATCGGCGCTTCTTCGTCCTTGTTGATCGCTACGATGACCTTACTGTCCTTCATGCCGGCGAGATGCTGGATCGCGCCCGAGATGCCGACCGCGACATACAGTTGCGGCGCGACGATCTTGCCGGTCTGGCCGACCTGATAGTCGTTCGGCACGAAGCCCGCGTCGACGGCCGCGCGCGATGCGCCCAGCGCCGCGCCGAGCTTGTCGGCCAGCGGCTCGAGCACCTTCGTGTAGTTCTCGCCATTGCCCAGACCCCGGCCACCCGACACGATGATCTTCGCGCTCGTCAGTTCCGGACGATCGAGCTTCGTCACTTCGCGGCTCACGAACTGCGAGATGCCTGCGTCGGCCGCGGCTTCGATCTTTTCGACCGCTGCGCTGCCGCCTTCGGCTGCGACGGCGTCGAAACCGGTCGAGCGCACGGTGATGACCTTGATCGGATCAGCCGATTGCACGATCGCAATGGCGTTGCCCGCGTAGATCGGACGCTCGAACGTGTCGGCGCTGTCCACCGCGGTGATGTCGCTGATCTGCGCGACGTCGAGCTTTGCGGCGATACGCGGCGCGATGTTCTTGCCGTACGCGGTAGCCGGCGCGAGGATGTGCGTGTAGTTCCTGGCCGCATCTTGCACAAGCGTCAGCACCGTCGCTTCGACGTTTTCCGCGAGACCCGCTTCGAGTTGCGGCGCGTCGGCCAGCAGTACCTTGGCGACGCCGGCGATCTTCGCCGCGGCATCGGCCGCGGCTTGCGCATTGTGGCCCGCCACCAGCACGTGAATATCACCGCCGACCTTCTGTGCCGCGGCGATCGTGTTCAGCGTCGCGGCCTTGATCGATGCATTGTCGTGTTCTGCTACTACCAGGTTAACCAGATTCGTCATTTCTTGCGTCTCCTCACAGCACCTTGGCTTCGGTCTTCAGCTTCTCGACCAGCGTCTTCACGTCCGGCACCTTCACACCGGCGGAGCGCTTCGGAGGCTCGGCGACCTTCAGCGTCTTCAGACGCGGCGTGACATCGACGCCGAGGTCTTCGGGCTTCACCGTTTCCAGCGGCTTTTTCTTGGCCTTCATGATGTTCGGCAGCGTCACGTAGCGCGGCTCGTTCAGGCGCAGATCGGTCGTGACCACGGCCGGCAGCGTCAGCGACAGCGTTTCCGCGCCGCCATCCACTTCACGCGATACCGTCGCCTTGCCATCCGCCACGACCACCTTCGACGCGAACGTCGCCTGCGGCAGGTTCGCGAGCGCGGCGAGCATCTGGCCGGTCTGGTTGGAGTCGTCGTCGATGGCCTGCTTGCCGAGGATCACCAGTTGCGGCTGCTCCTTGTCGACCAGCGCCTTGAGCAGCTTGGCAACGGCCAGCGGCTGCAGGTCTTCGTTCGATTCGATCAGGATCGCGCGGTCCGCACCGATCGCGAGCGCCGTGCGCAGCGTTTCCTGCGACTGCGTCACACCGGCCGACACGGCGATCACTTCGGTCGCGACGCCCGCTTCCTTCAGCCGCACCGCCTCTTCAACCGCGATTTCATCGAACGGATTCATCGACATTTTCACGTTCGCAATATCGACGCCCGTACCGTCCGACTTCACGCGGACCTTCACGTTGTAATCGACGACGCGTTTCACCGACACCAAAACCTTCATTCATTTTCCTTTCGAAATCAAATGGACAACCGAAGCTGCCCGAACGCTGGCGCCGGATCTCAGGCCATCAGGCTCAGTCATCACGATGACGGCCTCTAGAACGCAGGTAGAAACATCTGCAACCACCGTAACGGGCACACTCCCCCAACCGCAATGGCGCTACGATGCGACCGGTTCAGACGTCTCAGCCGAGCAGCGCTGAAATCAGGCGACCAGATTGACCGCCGTTGCCGTCGCGAGCAGCTTGTCGTCCTGCCAGAGTTCGCCCTCGACATTGACGACGCGCGAACCCTGACGCACGAGGCTCGCGCGGCCGGTAATCAGGCCGGCCTTGCCCGGGCGCAGAAAAGACACATTCAGGCTCAGCGTCGCGCAATGCTTGTCCTCGCGCAGCGAGGCCATGCATAGCAACGCCGTGACGTCGTCGAGCATCGCCGCGAGCATTCCGCCCTGAACCTGCCCGGCAGGATTCGCGAATGCAGGCAAGCCCTGATATTCGCATTCGATGCGGCCCGCCTCGATATCGACCAGCACAATCCTGTTGCCGAGCGTGGTGCTGATCGGCGGTGCCGCCAGTTCGCCGTCCATAATCTTGCGTATGTACGGATGGATCGCCGCAATCATTGCCAGATGAACCCCGAAAAAGATCGGGCGCAACATGCGCCCTCAATAAAAATGCGTTCAGCGCCTCTCAGCACCCCTTGAATGCGGGCGCGCGCTTTTCCTGCCAGGCCAGCGCACCCTCGCGCAGATCGTCGGAGGCATCGGCGCGGGCCAGATCCTGCGCGTAATCGACAGCATCGAAGCGACCCGCCGCGATGCGCGTCAGATGCTTCTTCATGCCGAGCAGCGCGAGCGGCGCCATGCCACCCAGTTGCGCGCCCAATGCGCCGGTCACCTCTTCCAGACGCGCGGGTTCGACCACCTCGTCGAGGAAGCCGCAATCGCGCATCTGCCCGGCATCGAAGCTCGCGCCCGTGAGCAGCAGACGCTTGGCCACGTTCACGCCAAGACGCGAAACATAGCGGTGCAGTCCGCCCTGATAGAACAGCAGACCGAGCTTCGCGGCCGGCACGAACATCTGCGAATGCGTGACGCCATAGCGAAAATCGCAGGCCAGCGCGAGATCCGTCGCGCCGCCATAGATGCCGCCGTTCACCGCAGCGATCGTCACCGGCCGCGCGGTTTCCAGCTCTCCCGCGAGGGCCTCGAAAGCTTCGCCGATATTGCCGGCGCCGACGCTGTGGATATTGAAGCCCGAGCAGAAATGCCTGCCCTCGGCGCGCAGATGCAGAACGAGCACGTGCTCCATCGCATTCACTTCGCGCAGGTAGCCGCGAATCGTCTCGAGATCGGAGAACTCAAGGCGGTTCGCGACCTGTGGACGGCGCAGCGTGATGACGGCCTCTCGGCCATTGACCACCAATTCCGGCGCCTGGCCCGGTGCCATCTCACTCATTGCCATCTCTCCCGTATGTTCGATTCAATGAAAGCCGTAGATCTGCATCGTGGTCTCTCCGGCCTCGATGCGCTTGCAGATTGTCGCTTCATCGATTTCGCGCTGCGCGGCTTTCGCGACCACTTCGGACGCACGGGCACGCGGTACCGCAACCACGCCGTCGCGGTCGCCGACGATCAGGTCGCCGGGCTCGACCGTCGTGTTGCCGAGCAGCACCGGCGCATTGAGCCAGCCGATCGCGCCATAGTCCTTGCCCGTGCCGCGAATCGACAGACCGCGTGAGAACACCGGGAAGCCAATCTGTTCCAGCAGGTCGGCATCGCGCACGCAGCCGTCGATGACGAGGCCCGCAAGACCACGCACCTTGGCCGCCGTGGTCATGACCTCGCCCCAATAGCCATGATCGTACGCACCGTTCGCGTAGACGACGAGTACGTCGCCCGGCTTGGCCGCGAGGATGGCACGGTGCAGCCAAAGGTTGTCACCGCCCGGCGAATGCACGGTGAATGCCGTGCCGCAGATCCGGAAGCCCGGCGCGACCGGCCTGATCGAAGTCGGCAGCACGCCGATCTTGCCGCCAGCCTCGTGCAATGCGGCTGCCGGCACGTTGCGCGCGGCTTCGACGACCTTCGCGTCGACGCGCTCGAAATCGGTGCGAATCGTCGTAGACGAATCGTGTTCCTTGACGTTGTTCGTGGCGCTCATTACTTCCCCTTGGTCTGCAACTGGTGGTACTTGTACTGCCTGCGTGCCTCGTCGAGACGCATGCCGCCACGGCAGGCCTCGCGGATCGCTTCTTCAGCGTTGTGAATCGTTTCGGCGGCCTCGAGCACAGCGTCCTCATGCTCGCGCGGAATGACGATCACACCGTCGGCATCGCCGCGCAGCAGGTCTCCCGGCGCGACACGCGCCTCACCGATGTTGACCGGCACGTTCACGGCTTCGACCTGCACGCGGTCCTTGCCGGTGCGCATCCAGTGATCGCGGCTGAACACCGGGTAGCCGAGCTTCAGGCACAGCGCGACGTCGCGGCACACTCCGTTGATCACGGTGCCGGCAATGCCACGGCGGTGCGCGATCTCGGTCATGATGTCGCCCCACACGGTGGCGTCTTCACGGCCGTTGTTGTCGAGCACGACAATGCTGCCGACCGGCACGTCGTCGATGAAGTCGCCCACTGTGCCCGGCGGGTTCGAAGGCGGACCGTATTTGATCGTGTAGGCGCGGCCGGTGGTGCGAAAATCCGAGCTGCGGGGCTTGATCTTGTAGCACTGGCCCACGATGCCGAGCTTGTCGAGTGCGTCGGAAAGGGTCGCCGTGTCGAGCTTTGCTGCGCGCTCGACGTTCTTGTCCTGAGTCGTCATGGAATGGATTCCTGCGTATTTCCTGCGTTTGTCCGGATGCCGCTTACTTGAGCATATGCTCGTAGCTGCCGCCCATCACCCGCCCGACCGGCGTGCCGGCCAGAATCGCCTTGGCCATCGCGGCCTCCTTGTTGACGATCATTTCGGCAACTTCCAACACGGCTTCGATGTCGGCTGCGCGAATGAAAATCGCGGCGCTGTTGTCCGCCACGACGTAGTCGCCGGCTTCCACGCGAACGTCACCGATCTGCACCGGAATATTCGTACCCTTCTCGACAACGCGGCCGCGCGCGGTGCGAGCCGTCGTCGAGCGGCTGAACACGGGCAGTTCGTAGGCAACGGCTTCGTCGATGTCGCGCACCGGGCCGTCCGCGACCACGCCGGCCACGCCGCGCACCTTCGCCGCCAGCGACAGCAGACCGCCCCAGCAACCAGCTTCCACGCCGCTACTCTGCTCAATGACGATCACGTTCTCGCCGTCGGCCTGTTCGACAGCCGTGCAACCAAGGTGCACCGGCGGCCCCGGGGGCGCTTCGCCCGTGCCAAGCTTGACGGTGATCGCGCGGCCCGCGACGCGGCCCGCACCGGCGCGTTGCGGCAAACCGCTCACCACGCCGCTCAGCTTGAGTTTGTCGAGCGCGTCCGAGACGGCGCAGCAATCGAGCCGGCGCAGGCGCTGTACGTTTTGGTCAACCATGATGTGTTGTACTTTCCTGAAAGAAACTTGAAGTGTCATGCGAGCCCCCGTCCTGAACGGACCGGACTGCCGCGTTCAGTCGAGCGTATGCCAGGCCGCGAAAGCGAGGCCCGTGCCGGTCAGGGCCGGCGTGCGGTAACCGGGCACGTAGTTGACCCATTCGAGCTCGAGTGACTTCAGTGCCTCTACGCCGATGATCCAGTTACGGATCTCCGAGCTGCCAGCCTGCAGCTTCTTCGGATCCAGCGCGGCCAGCCATTCACTGTCCTTGCGGCGGATTGCATCGATGATGCCGGTGTCGAGGTCCTCGTCCACGACGAAGTGCGACAGGCCGCCGGAAGCCAGCACGCCCACTCGCAGGTCTTCCGGATAGGCTTCGATCAGCTCGCGCAGCGCCCGGCCGAGCTGGATGCAGCGGCGCGGCGTGGGCTGGTTCGGCGGATCGAACGTGTTGATGATCACCGGAATCACTGGCAGGTCGAGACCCTGCAAATAGCGGCGGTGAATGAATGAGAACGCGTGGCCCTCGTACTGGTCGCGCTCGAGACCGTCCATCGCCGCGATGTCGAAATCGCGGTCGCACAGTTCGCGGATCAGCCAGCGCGCCATGTCGGCCTTAACGGGGTAGTGCACGTCGGCATCGGGCTCCTGGCGCATCGTGCGAGCGCGCGCATACCAGTTCGCGTTCGGGCTCACCTCGCGCTTCGCGTTGCGGATCGTCTCGCCATAGTAGATCGCGAATGCCGGGTTGTTGGTCGTGCGAAACAGCTCGGTCTGGTCGTCGCCGACCACGAGCAGCACGTCGAGTTTCGCCGCGCGGATACGATCGCGCACTTCGTCCATGGCGGCTTCGGCCTGATCGTAGCGCTCGCCCATCCTCTCGGCCGACACCATCGCCTCGGAATCCGTCGGGGCGATCTCGAGCAAGGCTTCATAGGTCGTGGGGTTGCCGAGGCGATCGAAGTAATGCGGATTCTTCGGATCGACCTGCTTGAAACCATGCTGCCAGTCTTCGCGCTGGCAAACCAGCATGATGCTGTGCGATGAACCGAATCCGGCGACCAGTCGTGCCATTTCGTCTCCCTCTCTTCAATACCTGCCGTGAGCGTGCGTCAGACCACGAAGGCCGAGCGCCACTGCTCTATCTGTTGATCGTCGTAGCCAAGCTCGTTCAGGATCGCCTGCGTATGCTCGCCCTGCTCTGGCGCGAGGCGCGGCGTCTGCGCGCGCGGGTAGCGCGACAGACGGAACGGCGTGCCGACGAACGACACTTCGCCCTTGCCCGGCACATCGGCCGGCCACGCGACGCCCAGATGCTTGACCTGCGGATCGTCGAATACTTCGTTGACCTTGTAGATCGGGCCGCACGGCACGCCGACCTTGATCAGCAGCTCGGTCCACTCCCGCGTGGTGCGCGTGAGGAACACATCGCCGACCGCCTTGTTGACCGCATCGCGGTTCTCGACGCGGGCAGGATCCGATTCGTAGCCAGGCTGGCCGACCAGCTGCTGCAAGCCGAGCGCCTCGCACAGGCGCCCGAACATCGCATTGCCGATCGCGGCCAGGTTCAGGAAGCCATCGCTGGTCGGGAACACGCCGGTCGGCACCGTGAGCGGATGCTCGTTGCCGACCTGCTGCGGCACCTTTTTGTCCACCAGCCACTGCGCGGCCTGGAAGTCGAGCATCGCGATCTGTGCTTCGAGCAGCGAGGTCTGCACCCACTGGCCCTCGCCCGAAGCTTCGCGCTCGAGCAGCGCGGTCATGATCGCCTGCGCGCAGAAGTGCCCCGAGCACAGGTCTGCAATCGGGATGCCGACGCGCATCGGGCCTTCGCCCGGCTTGCCGGTGAGGCTCATCAAGCCGCCCATGCCCTGTGCGATGGAGTCGAAGCCGGGCCACTTCGCATAGGGGCCATCCTGACCGAAGCCCGAAATGCTTGCATAAACGAGGCGCGGATTGATGGCGCGCAGCGTTTCGTAGCCGATGCCGAGGCGATCCTTGACGTCGGGGCGGAAGTTCTCGATGAAGACGTCCGCACGCTTGACCAGCTCGCGAAGAATCTCGAGGCCGGCCGGGTCCTTCATGTTCAGCGTCAGGCTTTCCTTGTTGCGGTGCAGATTCTCGTAGTCGGCGCGGTTATGGTCACGGCCGCCGATCATGTCGTCGCCGCCCGGCGCGCCTCGCGGAATCTCCAGCTTGATCACGCGCGCACCCATGTCCGCGAACACGCGCACGGCCGTGGGGCCCGCGCGTACGCGCGAGGCGTCGATGATCGTGAAACGCGACAGCGGACCTTTGTGCGGATCGTGGCGGCCGTGCTGTTCCTTGAAATCGGCTGACATGCCGTGTCTCCTCTCTGGATTTCGTTCAGGCCGGCGTGAACATCGGCACTGGATATTCGCCTTCGCTCGGCTTGAAGACGAGCTTTACGCGCTGGCCAACCGAGAGCGCCGCGGGATCGCAGTCGACCAGATTGGTCAGCATCGTCACGCCTTCGTCGAGCGTCACGTAGGCGAGCGTGTAGCGCGCCTCGTCCTTGCCCATCGTACTGAACGAATAGACCGCGCCCAGCCCCTTCGTATCGAACCATTCGGTGTTCGAGCTCATGCAGTGCGGGCAGATGTCGCGCGGGTAGTAATGCGTTTCACCGCAGTCCTGGCAGCGCTTGATAAGCAGGCGCCCTTCCTTCGCGGCGACCCAGAACGGCATGGCCTCGGGTAGCACGCGCGGCGCGTGGATGCGGCGCGGGCCAGCGGGCTTCGCGGCGGGTCTGGCAGCAGGCGCCGCGCCCTGAGCCGGTGTGCCGGTGGTCGATTGGGTTGTGCTCATGATTACTCCCGTTCCATGATCAGCGTGCCCGCGGTGTGACGCGACGCCAGCGCGCCGCCGATACCGTTCGCGAGCGCGATATCGCAATCTTTGACCTGCACGGCCGGATGAGCCTCGCCGCGCAGTTGGCGCACGGCCTCGATCACCTTCGTGACGCCACCGCGGTTCGCGGGATGGTTGTTGCACAGACCACCGCCATCGGTGTTGAACGGCAGCTTGCCGACGCCCGAAATCAGGTTGCCGTCCATCACGAACTTGCCGCCCTCCCCCTTCTTGCAAAAGCCGAGGTCTTCGAGCTGCATGAGCACTGTGATCGTGAAGCTGTCGTACAGCGACGCGTACTTAATGTCCTCCGGCGTGAGGCCAGCCTCGGCGAACGCGGCCGCGCCCGACCACTTCGCCGCCGACCAGCTCAGGTCGATCTTGCCGCCGGCCGCGTGCTTGGGCGCCTCGCCCGTGCCCCGTACCTTGACGAGCGGACGGTTGAGCTTCTTCGCGATCTCCGGACGCGCGACGATCAACGCACCGCCGCCGTCGCTCATCACGCAGCAGTCCAGTCGATGCAGCGGATCGGACACCATCGGCGAATTGACGACGTCCTCGACGGTCACGACATTGCGCAGCATCGCGTTCGGGTTGTGCTGCGCGTGGTGCGAGGCCGCCACCTTGATCCATGCAAGTTGTTCGCTCGTGGTGCCGAATTCGTACATGTGACGCTTCGCGACCATGCCGTACAGGTTCTGCGTAGCCGGTCCGAACGGCAGCTCGAACTGCACTTCCGGCGCGTCCGGGTCCGGCGCCTTCAGCGACAGCGCGGCGCCTGCTGCGCGCGGCCGGCCCGCTAGCGTGATCAGCGCCACGTTGCAACGGCCGGCCTTGATCGCTTCGGCCGCATGCGCGACGTGAAGGATCGGCGCGGAGCCGCCGCATTCGGTCGAATCGACGTGGCGAAGCTTGAGGCCGAGGTATTCGGCGACTGTCGTGGTGCCGAGGCCTGGCGCGTCACCGGCGCAGAAGTAGCCGTCAATGTCGTCCTTGGTCAGGCCCGCGTCGTCGAGTGCGCCCTTTGCCACATCGGCGTGCAGGCGCAGCACCGACAGTTCGTCGGCCTTGCGCGTCGGGTGCTCGTAAGCCCCGACGATATAAGCTGCTCCGTTCAGGCTCATGCTTCCCCCTGGGCAAGACGCTGCGAAGTGAAGCGCTGCAGATGCCAGCTCGCGTCGCCATAGGTCATGTTGATCGCGAACATGCGCTTCGCGTAATGGCCGACGCGGCACTCTTCGGTCATGCCCATGCCGCCGTGCAGCTGGATGCCCCATTCGCCCGCTGTTCGGCATGCGTCGCCGACATAGGCCTTCGCCGCCGACACGAAACGGCGGCGCCGGTCAGGATCGTTCCCATCCACGGCCATCGCGGCGGCGCAGGCCATCGACTTGCTCTGTTCGAGCGAGATCAGCATGTCGGCCACCCGGTGTTGAAGCGCCTGGAACTTCGCGAGTGGCGCGCCGAACTGTGTGCGTGTGCTCAGGTGTTCGGACGTGTGTTCGAGCAGTGCTTCGAGCACGCCGACCGACTCCGCCACCAGCGCGGCGTTCGCGCGGTCGAGGGCAGCTTCGATGAGGTCGTGGGCCGCACCGGGCGAACCGATCAGATCGGCCTTGGTCACCGACACATTGGCGAACGTGACGTGCGCGGCTTCACGTGCGTCGATTGTCTCGAAGTTGCGCAGGCTGATGCCGGGCGCCTTCGCGTCCACGAGGAACAGAGTCAGGCCTTGCCTGTCGCCGCGCTGGCCCGAGGTACGCACGGCCACCACGAAGGCGCCAGCGATTGCGGCGTCGAACACAATGGTCTTCGTGCCGTTGATCTTCCAGCCGTCGCCAGTTTCGGTTGCTGGCACCGCCAGACGCGTGACGTCGTAACGCGACTCGGCCTCGCTAACGGCGAACGCCAGCACCTCTTCGCCTCTTGCCACGGCTTCGAGCCATGTGACCTTCTGTTCGTCGCTGCCGGCCGAGCCGATCAGCGTGGCAGCCGGCAGCCCGCTCGCTAACCAGCCCGCTCCGCCGAGCACGCGGCCCAATTGCTGCGCGACCAGCATCGTTTCCACCGCACCGCATCCGCTGCCGCCATGATCGGCGTCGATCACGAGGCCGGTCACGCCCATCTCGGCCAGCCCACGGCGACGCCTGGCGGCAAGTTCGCGGTCCTCGGCGTTGCCACGCAGATGCGCGGGATATTCGCCATCGCAGAAGCGGCGCACGGCGTCTTGCAGCGTGACGTGATCTTCAGTCAGAGAAAAATCCATGTTCGTATTCCGCCTCAAGCATTGAAGAACGCGCGGCTAATCAGATTGCGCTGCACTTCGTTGGTCCCGCCGTAGATCGACGCTTTGCGAGCGTCGAAGTAGTTCGCCGCGACCGCGATCAGTTCGTCCGGGCTCGGGCCGTCGTAGCCGGCTGCATCGAGCATGGCCTGCTCGTCGAACGGCACTGCAAAAGGACCGGCGATTTCTGTCAGCAGTGCGTAGATGCCCTGACGCAGCTCCGTGCCGCGAACCTTGAGCATCGGCGCCTCAACCGTAGGCACGCGGCTCGACTGATTCGCGCTCAGCATGCGCAGGCCCGTGAATTCGAGCGCCATCAGCTCGACTTCGAAACGGCTGATGCGCGACTGGAGCAGCGGATCGTCTTCGAGGCCCATCCGCTTCGCGAGATACCTGGCTCGGGCCAGCTGCTGCTTGCACGAGCCGATGCCAGCGATACCGGTGCGCTCATGGCCGAGCAGAAACTTGCCGTAGGTCCATCCCTTGTTCAGTTCGCCGACGAGGTTTTCCTTTGGCACACGCACATTGTCGAGGTAGACCTCGTTGAGGTCGGTACCGCCTTCGAGCATCTTGATCGGGCGAACCTGGACGCCCGGCGCATGCATGTCGATCAGCAGAAACGAGATGCCTTCCTGGGGCTTCGCGCTCGGATCGGTCCGCACGAGCGCGAACATCATGTCGCACCAGTGAGCGTACGAGGTCCAGACCTTGTGGCCGTTGACGATGAAGTGCTCGCCTTCATCGTCCGTGGCAAGCACGGCCGTGGTGCGCACCGCCGCGAGGTCCGAGCCCGCGCCCGGCTCCGAGAAGCCCTGCGCCCACCAGGTTTCGCTGCGCAGGATCTTCGGGATGTACTTCGCTTTTTGCTCGGGTGTGCCAAATTCGTTGAGCACCGGACCGAGCATGTTGATGCCGCTCGCCACGATCCGAGGCGCGCCGCCCAGCAGCGTTTCTTCGTCGAAGATGTAGCGCTGCACGTGCGTCCAGCCCGGTCCACCATGTTCTTTCTTCCACGACGGCGCGATCCAGCCCTTCTCGTACAGCAACGTGTACCACTCGACATAATCCTCGCGCTCGATGCGCAGGCCGAGCTCGGCCTTGCGCTTCAGACGCGGTGACAGATTGTTCTTCACGAACTCGCGCACTTCGCTGCGAAATGCCTGGTCCTCGGCGGAGAATTCCAGTTTCATTCGATGTGTCTCCTCAGATCCAGGGCTCAGTGATGGGTCGAGGCGCCCTGAGCGCCGCACACGACGAGCGCGTCGAGCGCGAGCACACGGTCCGGGTAGGCCACCAGCGGGTTGACGTCGATTTCGGTGATGTCGGGGTTCGCGCGCATCTGGTCAGCAATCGCCGCCACGGCCTTCGCGACCGCACGCACGTCGACGCCTGCCGCGCCGCGCACGCCTTCGAGCATCGCGGCACCCTTCAGTCGGCCCAGCTCGACCACGATGTCGTCTTCCGACAGGTCGGCCGGCACGAGACGCACATCCTTGAGCACCTCAATGAAAATACCGCCGAGTCCCACGAGCACGACCGGCCCCCAATCCGCGTCGCGTTTCGCACCCACGACCAGTTCCAGACCGCGCGGGCCCATCGCTTCGACCAGCGCGCCGTCGAGCACGAGTTCCGGACGATGCGACTTCACGCTCGCATGCAGCTTGTCCCAGCCGGCGCGCAGCGCGGTGGCATCAGCGAGGCCGACCGCCACGCCGCCGACGTCGCTCTTGTGCGGCAGTTCGCTTGCCTGGGCCTTCAGCACGACCGGGTAGCCGATTTCATCGGCGATCTCGAGCGCTTCGTCGAGCGACTTCGCGAGACCTCCCTTCGGCACGGGCAGACCGGCCGCGGCAAGCCAGCCCTTGCCCTGGTATTCGGCGAAGATGCCGTTGGGCGGCACGGCGCCCGGCAGCGGGATCACCTTCGGCGCTTCGGTCCTGGCACGCTCGGCGCGCGCTAGCGATTCACCATATGCAGCCACGCGGGCGCAAGCACGCAGCGCACGATCCGGTGAGCGGAAGAACGGCACGCCGCTCGCGGCGATCGCTTCCGTGAAGAATTCTTCAAGCTGGTTGTTATCGCCCATTACCGCGAGCACGGCGGGCTTCGTTGCACGCGCCAGCGCCGGCACGAGGTAATCGGCCTTGTCGCGCTGAGCGATCGACGGACCGCCCATGATCGCGAGCATGAGCGAACCGATGTTCGGATCGGTCAGCACCGTATCGATCAGTTCGCCTATCAGGCCCGGGTTGCGTACGCCGATCGTCGTGTAGTCGAGCGGGTTGTCGGCCACGGCGTAGTCGGGCAGCAGTTCAGTCAGCTTCCTGACGGTTGCGTCGGTCAGGCGTGGCAGCGTCAGGCCGATGTCCTCGGCGAAATCGAGCGTGATGTTCTTGACCGCGCCCGAGGCCGTCATCACGGCCGTACCGGCCGCCGGGGGCACCGGGAAGCGGGCCAGGATCGTCGTCGTATCGAACAGTTCGTCGAGCGAATCGACGACCACCACGCCTTCGCGCTGCAGCAGGACACTCGCCGTCGCGTGATCGCCTGCCAGTGCGCCTGTGTGAGACTGCGCCGCCTCACGGGCGCGGGCGCTCTTGCCCGGCATCAGCATCACGATCGGCTTGCCTGCGGCGCGTGCTTCGCGGGCGAGCAGCAGAAAGGTCTGCGGACGACGGATCTGCTCGGCGTAGACCGCGATTGCGCTCGTCTGCGGATCGGCGATGAACCAGGCCAGGTAGTCTTCGATACCGAGGGTGGCTTCGTTACCGGTCGAAACGGTTGCCGTCATCGGTTGGCCACGGCCGATGAACGCGTCGCGCAGGTTCGCAGCCATCGCGCCGCTTTGCGCCACCACGCCCACGCCACGGCGGCCGCCACTCGGGTACGGCGCCACGGCTTCGAAGGTCACCGGCACGCCGGCCTCGAAGTTCGTGAAACCCATGCAGTTCGGGCCGATCAGCGCCACGCCGCCATCGGCTGCCACACGCGCCAGCTCTTCCTGCTTCGCGCGGCCTTCGTCGCCCGCCTCGGCATAACCCGACGCAAAGATCACGGCAGCGCCGGCCTTCAGCGTGCCGAGCGTGCGCACCGTGTCGAGCACGCCCAACTCCGGAATGCACAGCACGGCCAGATCGATACCTTGCGGCAGCGCCTCGACGCTGCTGATACAGGCGCGACCATTGATTTCCTGGCTGCTGCGCGACACGAGATGGATATCGCCCGCATATCCGAAGCGCTCGAGGTTCTGCAACACGAAATGACCGAAAGCGCGCGGATCGGCGGATGCACCGACGATCGCGATCGACTTCGGCTTGAGCACACGCTCGACAGGGTGCACGCCTGCGACATCTATAAGGCTCTTGCTCATCTGATCTGACCTGTGATGTTGAATGAATGCAGATCTGGCATACCAGAATCGGCTGTGATGTGGTGCATTCTGGCATACCAGAGCCGCCTTCTCAATACACCAGACACTCAAAACCCACCCTGGTACTTTCCCTAGGCGGCGGCGGAATGCGTCCACCGGATCGACGCATCCCGTTGAAACACAAGGACTTTATGGCCAGCACCGATGATTGCCAAGGGACGACTGGGACACGCCGGGGCAAACCCCGTGTTGCATGCCACAAGCTTGTGTTGGTATATTTCTCGCAATTTCCAACATACCGAGCATCGCAACTCAATGAAACTTGCAGCAGACCCCACTCTTGAGCGTAGCGGCGCGGCGGGCGAAGCGCCCGAGCCGCCCGCCCGCGGTAGGGCCAGTCTCGCGAGCGAGATTCGGGCGACCCTGCAGGCCGAAATCGAACAGGGCAAGCTCGCACCGGGCATGTTGGTCGACGAGCGTGCACTCGCGACGCGCTTCAATGTGTCGCGCACGCCGGTTCGCGAGGCGCTGCAACATCTGGCCGCGCGCGATCTGGTCGTGATCTCTCCGCGCCAGGGCATTACGGTGGCCCGCCTGTCGATTGGCAAGGTGCGCGCCATGCTCGAATACATCGGCGAGCTCGAGACACTGTGCGCGCGTTTCGCCGCGCGCCGTGCGAGTGACGAACTGCGCGAGCAACTGGATCATGCGCTTCTGGCATGCCAGCAAGCAGCCGTGGAAGACGACGCCGACCAGTACGCGATCGCCAACGCGCGGTTCCACGAGCTGATCTACGAAGGCAGCCGCAACCAATACCTGGCCGAGCAGATCCGCACGGCGCGCCGCCGCTCGGCGCGCTATCGCATGTCCGACCTGCGCAGCCGCGGCCAGATCGCGCGTTCGCTGCAAGAGCACTTCGGCATCGCGCGTGCGATCCAGAGCGGCGACGAAACCAAAGCCGCCGAAGCCATGATGAAACACGTGCCGGCCGGCACCACCGGTTTCTCGGAGTTCCTCGCGGCGGTGCCGCGCCATTTCTTCGATTTGGGCGCGGACTGACACGCGCCCTCCAACACGACTAGACACGGAGGAGACATGCCCCAATCCATCGACGTTCCCGGCCTCGGGCACAAGGTGCCGATCCCGCTCGGTGCGCGCGCCGGCAACCTGCTGTGCTCGTCGGCGATTGCGGGCAAGGATCCCGGCACCGGCAAGCTCGCCGAGACGCCGGCCGACCAGGTTCGCCTCGCCTTCGAAAACCTCAAGCGCTTCCTCGACGCGGGCGGCGCCACGCTGGACCAGGTGGTGAAGCTCGCCGTCTACGTCAAGGACGACTCGGTGCGCGCACACATCGACCCGCACTGGCTGGCCTTCTGGCCCGATGCCGCGCATCGCCCGGCACGCCATGTGACCGTGCACGACCTCCAGCACGGCATGGTCATCCAGCTCGAAACCCTTGCGGTAGTCGCTTGAGCGCTGCAAAAGCGCGCCGTACCCAAGTCATCGCAGTCTTTTGCTGAACACTCCGAACCCAACCGAGGCTCATCCATGATCATCGATTCCCACGCCCACGTCGTCATGCCCCCGCAAAGTTTTCGCTACATGGCCGAACTGGTCGGTGGACGCGCGAACCCGTCGAGCGCGCCGAACATCCCCGACGAAGCCGTGCGCAAGCAGGCCGAGGAACTCGTGCGCAGCATGGATTCGGTCGGCACCGACATCCAGTTCATTTCGCCGCGCCCCTACCTGCAGATGCACTCAATCAAGCCCGCGCGGGTGACGCAGCTGTGGACGCGCCACTGCAACGATCTGATCAAGCGTTTCGTCGACATGTTCCCTGACCGCTTCCGTGGCGTGGCCGGCCTGCCGCAGTCCATGAACGACTCGCCGGCGGAGCATTGCGTGGCCGAGCTCAAGCGCTGTGTGAACGAACTCGGCTTCGTCGGCACGCTGCTGAACCCGGACCCGACCGAAGGCCACGGCCCGGCGCCGGCCGGTCTCGGCGATCCGTTCTGGTACCCCCTCTATGACGCGATGACCGAACTCGACGTGCCGGCGCTGATCCACTCCGCAGGCAGCTGCAACCCGCGCGAGTCGTACACGCTGAAGTTCATCAACGAAGAGAACATCGCCGTGATCTCGCTGCTCGAATCGACGGTGTTCGAGAAGTATCCGAACCTGAAGATCATCGTCGCGCACGGCGGCGGCGCAATCCCCTACCAGATGGGCCGCTTCCGTTCGTGGGCCGCACGCCGCAACAGCCCGCAAACCTTCGACGAGCAGCTCAGGAAGCTCTACTTCGACACCTGCAACTACTCGAAGGATTCGATCGAACTGCTGCTGAAGGTCGCCGGCACCGACAACGTGATGTTCGGCACCGAAAAACCGGGCACGGGCAGCGCGCGCGATCCGATCTCGGGCCGTGACTACGACGACATGAAGCCGGTGATCGAAAGCATCGAGTGGCTGACCGACGAGCAGCGCAAGAACATCTTCGAATGCAACTGCACGCGCGTCTACACGCGTGCCTTCCGCCACTACAAGGACTGACGCGCAAACCGCGAAGCCCGCAGAGGAGAGATCATGGCAATGACTCGTGAGGACAATGAGCTGCTGACGCGCGTCGAGAACGGCGCGCCGATGGGCGACATGATCCGCCAGCACTACTGGATTCCGGCCGTGCCGTCGGCGAAGCTCGAAGCCGACGGCGCACCGGTGCTGGTGCGCTTGCTCGGCACGAACTACGTGGCGTTCCGCGCGACTGACGGCCACGTCGGCGTGGTGGACGAACTGTGCCCGCATCGCCGCACGTCGCTGATGATGGCACGCAACGAGGACAACGGCCTGCGCTGCATCTTCCACGGCTGGAAGATCGATGCGACCGGTGCCGTCGTCGAAGCGCCGAACCAGGTCGGGGATCAGGCGCAGTTCTGCAAGCGCGTGAAGACCGGCCAGTACCGGGTTCAAGAGCGAGGCGGCCTCGTGTGGGTGTGGCTCGGCAAGGGCGACACGTCACCGGTGTTCCCCGAGCTGCCGTTCATGGATCTGCCGCCCGAACACCGCTCGGTGACGAGCGTCGAAGTGCCGACCAACTGGGTGCAGGCCGTCGAAGCCTCGATGGATTCGTCGCACGTCGGCGTACTGCACGAATCGACCACGCAGATCACCGCGGGCGGCGGAAACGAACGCATGCTCATGTCGAAGGCGCTCGCGCCGCGCTTCGAGTTCGAAGATCGTCCGTATGGTTATCGCTATGCCGCGCTGCGCGACATGCCTGACGAGAAGGTCTACGCACGCGTGAACAACTTCGTGATGCCGTGGTACGGCATCATCTGCCCGCCTGATGCGAAAGGCCCGACCACGGTGTTTTTCTCGACCCCGGTGGACGACGTGACGCACCGTGCCTGGTTCGTGCAGTACAACCCGCACCGCCCGCTCGGCATGACGATCATGTCGGCCACGCCGGACGTCTGGAATTTCCCGCCACTGCCGCCGGGCACGCGCGAGGAATCGTTCGGCCAGAACCGCGACCTCATGAAGCGCGGCCACGCGACGGGCTTCTACCAGCACCTCGGCACGGAAGACTTCGCGATGTTCCTCGGCCAGGGCGCGATCTACGACCGCACCCAGGAACAGCTGTGCTCGGCCGACGGCGCCGTGCTGCGCGTGCGCGCATTGCTGCTGAAGGCTGCGCGCGAGTTCATGGCCGGCAAGACGCCGACCCTCGCCGAGAGCCCGGAACTCGATTACTCGAAGGCCGTCTCGGTCGGCGGCGTGATTCAGGCCGGCGCCGATTGGCGCTCGCTTGCGGATTCGAAGTAGCACCGCGAAATAAAACCCTGCAGTAAAACCGCGCGGCGTTCCCGCGCGGTGAGACCGATGCAATATCCACGGAAAGACCACCATGCTCGCGCCTACTCTCAAACTGCGTGTCGCGTCAGTCAGCGCGCCGACCTCGCTGATCAAGTCCCTCACGCTCGAAGCTGAGGACGATGCGCTGCTGCCCGGCTACGAGCCGGGCGCACACATTCAGGTTGAGATCCCTGCGGCCGATGGCGGCGTCGCGCAATGGCGCTCGTATTCGCTGATCAACACTGATCCGCAAGTCGATACGCGCGCGGGTGTGCGTGCCTACCGCCTCGGCGTCCGGCGCGAGGACGAAGGCCGCGGCGGTTCGCGCTTCATGCACACGCTGCAGGCGGGCGCCACACTCACGGTGCGCGCACCCGTCAACCACTTCCCGCTCGCCGCACCGCCCTCGGTCATCCTGATCGCGGGCGGCATCGGCATCACGCCGATGGCGGCTATGGCGGCGGAACTGAGCAGGCAGAACCGCGACTACTCGCTGCACTTCTCGGGCCGCACGCGCGATGCGCTGCCGTTCGTCGAAGAACTGCGTGCCGTCGCGGGCAAGCGCCTCGTGCTGCACGCCGACGACGACAACGCGACGCGCCTGTCGATCGACGCGCTGCTCGACGGCGCCGAGGTCAACCAGCCGATCTACGTGTGCGGGCCGTCCGGCATGATCGACGCGGTGCTCGCGGCGGCACGCCAGCGCGGTTGGCACGAGTGCGACCTGCATTACGAACTGTTCAGCGAAGTTGCACCGCAGGACGGCGACAGGACGTTTGAAATCGAACTCAAGTCCTCGGGCAAGGTGCTGACCGTGCCCGCCGACAAGTCGGTGCTCGACACCCTGCTCGATAACGGCGTCGACGTCATGTACGACTGCCGTGCCGGTTACTGCGGTCTGTGCTCGACCCCTGTGGCGAGCGGCGACATCGAGCATCGCGACACCTACCTCTCCGATACGGACAAGGCGGGGGGGAAAGTCATGCAGGTGTGCGTGTCGCGCTGCAAGAGCGAACGCCTCGTGCTCGACCTATGACCTGTCGCCCGGTCATCCTGAACATCACCAGACAAACATCCAACGGAGCGCCGCATGAGCGAAACCCAGGTTACCTATGAACTCGACGGCGCCGTTGCGCTGATCGGGCTGAATCGTCCCGAGAAGCGCAACGCGATCAACGAGGAAGTGATTGCGCAACTGCGTGATGCCGTCAACCGCGCCGGCGACGAAGCCATGTGCGGCGTGATCTACGGCCATGGCGGCAACTTCTCCGCTGGTCTCGACCTGCGCGAGGCGCTGTCGCGCGCCACCGGCCAGACCGTCCCGCCGAAGAAGCGCCGCCGTCATTCGTGGCACGAAGTGTTCGACCTGATCGCGCGCGGCCCTATTCCGTTCGTCGCGGCGCTGCACGGCGCCGTGGTCGGCGGCGGTCTCGAACTCGCGACGGCGGCACACGTGCGCGTCGGCGACAACTCATGCTTCTTCGGGCTTCCCGAAGGCCAGCGCGGCATTTTCGTGGGCGGCGGCGGCACGGTGCGCATCCAGCGTGTGGTCGGCTATACCGTCATGGCCGACATGATGCTGACGGGGCGTCTGCTGACCGCCGAGGAAGGCCAGCGCGAGCACATCATCACCTATCTGACGCCGATCGGCGGCGCACTCGACAAAGCCAGGGAAATCGCCGCAAAAATCGCGCAGAACGTGCCCGACACCAACTGGCGCATCACCAACCTGCTGCCGCGCGTGAACGATCTCTCGCATGAGGACGGCCTGTTCCTCGAGTACATGAGCTCGAACATGATGCGTTCTCCCGAAACCGCCGCACGTCTGCAGAGTTTCGTGGACGGAAACGCCAAACTCGTCAAGCCGGAGTAAAGCAACGATGAATGCACCCGCAGAACTCACGCCGCTGGAAGCTGCGGCACTGGCCCATGTGAAGGCCGCCGAAAAGCTCGCTGCGCAAATCCCGGTTGCCGCCGGTGTCAAGCCGCGCGAGATCGGGCGCGCAGCCGTGATCGGCGCGGGCACAATGGGCGGCGGTATCGCCATGGCGCTCGTGGCGGCCGGCATCCCGGTCACGCTGATCGACGCGAACGACGAAGGTCTGCAGCGCGGCCTCGCACGCATCAGCGACAACTATAACCAGAGCATCAAGCGCGGCAAGCTGGACGACGCCACGCGCGATGCCCGGCTCGCGCTGATCACGGGCTCGACCGCGATCGCCGACGTCAAGGACGCGGACATCGTCATCGAGGCGGTGTTCGAAGATCTCGGCCTCAAGCAAGGCATCTTCCGCGAACTCGATCGCCACGCGAAGACTGGCGCGATCCTCGCCACCAACACGTCGGGCCTCGACATCAACGAGATCGCGGCTGTCACGACGCGCGCGCAGGACGTGGTGGGCGCGCACTTCTTCAGCCCGGCGCACGTGATGCGTCTGCTCGAGGTCGTGCGCGCCGACAACACCTCCGACGAGGCGGTCGTCACGCTGATGGAACTCGGCCGCCGCATGGGCAAGGTGGCGGTGTACTCGCTCGTGTACCCCGGTTTCATCGGCAATGCGCTGTTCCGCAACTACAATCGCGAAGCCCACTTCCTCGTCGAAGACGGCGCGCTGCCGCACGAAGTCGATGCCGCGCTCAAGGATTTTGGCTATGCGATGGGTATTTTCGCGGTGCACGACATGGCCGGCAACGATGTCGGTTACCAGACGCGCAAGGCACAGATGGCCACGCGTCCGAACGATCGCCGCTGGAACGACCTGATCATGAAACTGGTCGAGATGGGCCGCCTCGGGCAGAAGAACGGCAAGGGCTGGTACCGCTATGAAGCGGGCGACCGCACGCCGCATCGCGACCCGGAGATCGAGCAGTACATCGTCGAGGAATCGGCACGCCTGGGTATCACGCGCCGTTCGATCCCGAAGGAAGAGATCATCAAGCGCTGCATGTACGGCATGATCAACGAAGGCGCGAAGCTGCTTGAACAGGGTATCGCGCTGCGCGCGAGCGATATCGACGTCGTGTACGTCACAGGCTACGGCTTCCCAGCCAAGCTCGGCGGCCCGATGTACTACGCCGACCAGATCGGCCTCGCCAATGTCTATCAGGACATCAAGCGCCTGTACGAAGAGTACGGCTACTGGTGGAGGCCTGCGCCGCTGCTCGAAAAGCTCGCGGCCGGCAACGGCAGGTTTGCCGATCTCTGATCTCCGCCATCAAGCATGCTGCCCTTCACGCGGCAGCATGGCTCGAATAGAAAGGCCAGACCTCATGTGAATGAGTATCTGGCCTTCTTTCTTGACGAAGCACAACCCAGGTGTTGCGTTGTTGGCGCGAAAGCTCTCGCACATGCACAACGAGGCAACCGGGCGTGATCCGGTCTGCAGGCCGTGCAAACGCCACGCATAAGCGTGGCGTCCGAGGCATGGCATGCCGGGAAACCCCATGCATACCTGTACGGCTTATTCCCGACCGGTCAGAACAGATGACGAATACCGACTTGCACGGCGAGCTGGTTGGCGGTGCTCGAACGCCCGTTCCCAAAGATTGCATTCGTACCGACGCTGGCGCCGTATGACATCGGCGTCGAGATCAGGAAGTTGTCAGCAAATTGGCGACCAGCAAATGCATGCTGCAGGGTGCCAAAGGCATACACGTCCGTACGCTTGGACAGGCGATAGTCGGCACCGAAGCTATACAGATTGAATTTGCCGAGCCGACGCTGATCCATATAGGTAAAACCAGCACCGAATGTCATAAACGGCGAAGCCTCATAGGTTAGGCCTGCTTCATAGCCGCTTGACACAACGGTGCCAAGCGTCCGGCTATTCGCACTCGTGTACGTGTAGACACCGTTCAAGGCGAAACGATCACCGAGACGCACTTGACCAGCCAACGCTGCCGTGTAAATCGCATCGGCCTGTAGGGCGTATTGCGCCATCGTACCTGCGCCCGGTCCACCAGTTGCACCGACGGCACCGCCTTGCGTGCGGGTAAAGCTTGCGGCCAACGAGTACGGCGCCTTCAACGAACCGGTCGGGCTGTACTTCAGGCCAGCACTGAATACGCTTGCGGCACCGTTGAACGTTCCGCCGAGACGTCCCGGCGTATTGCTGAAACCATACATCACGCCAGCACCGAAGCCATGCCAGATCGGCGTTTCATAGCGCACCATGTTGCTGACCGGCTCACCCGCCAGGCGGTCGACGTCATACGAACCGTGGAACGCATACGACGGGGCGAACTGGGCAACGTTCGTGTAGTACGAAATGTAATCGTAGATGAAGTCGTAGTCGTAACCGGCAATCAGGGTACCGAACCTGTCGCTCGTCAGACCGACAAAAGCGCGGCGGCCGAACAGCGCGCCGCCGTGACTCGCCGTACCGGTATTCAGCGAGAAACCGTTCTCGAGCGTGAAGATTGCCTTCAGACCGCCGCCCAGGTCTTCGACGCCACGCAGACCCCAGCGCGACGCCTGATTGATGCCGTCGTCGAGCTTGAACTGCGAGCTGCCTTTTACGTTGTTCACGTAGGTCAGGCCGTTGTCGATAATGCCGTACAGCGTGACGCTGCTTTGTGCATGCACACCTACCGAAGCCAGCGCTGCAATCGCCCCTGCCAATAGTTTCTTCCTCATGTCCACGTCTCCACCTATCTCATTTTTTCAGATCAAACGAAATTTGCTGGTCACTTCGCACCGGAGCCCGAACCATCCCGGTTCCGGTGACCAAACCCCGCCCGCTACACTCGCCATCGGCTTTAATATTCCACTGACCGATTCGTGGAATACTAATTTCGATTTTGATGCATACCTGTCGCAGCGCGCAAGAATACAATTAGGATATCGACCTATCGTTTTCCCTCACCGGTCCTGCGAGCAGGCTACGCAGCGCGCAAAGGCTTGCCAGATTGGGCGTTGGAGGGGATGGCGGAATGAAGGTGGGAACTGCAGAATGGGAAGCCGTAAATCGCGGGGTGCAGCGATGTATGCGTACAACAGAGTGTAGGTATACCTATTGCGTCTGGCCGTCAGTTCAGTTTGGCAACGAAAAGAAATGCCCCCAGGGAGCTCAGCTCAAAAAACCAGGGGGCAACGAACGGCAGGGGAGCGGGACTCGACCATCCCGAAAGACGCCAATACGGCGCATCAACGATCGTCGTAAGGCGGTTCCGTTGAGGAAGAACCACCGTCACGCCCAGGCGTGGGCGCACTCGCGAAGTATTCTTCCGGCAAAGTGGCGAGGAACTCCGAAAAGCCCGGCGAGTGCTCGGCCATGGCGGCTTCGGCGGCGGCTTCGTCGCCGGAAAGCAACGCCTGAGCGAGCTTCTTGTGATCGGCGATGGCCTTCTCGCGGCGGCTCGGCGCGAGGAATGGCTTGGGCCGGTAACGCGAGATCAGGCGGCGGATGGAACGAATCTGATCAGCCAGATAATCGTTGTGGCAGGCGTTGCAGAGCACTTCGTGGAATGCCACATTGGCGCGGGCGAAACCGCGCGGATCGTTTTCCTGCAAGGCGGCGACGCCTTCGTCGATCGCCTTTTGGAGCGCCGCTCGCTGTTGGTCGTTCATTCGCCGCGCGGCGAGGCGGGCCGACACCACCTCAAGCTCGCTGAGCAGTTCAAGCACGTCACGCAGTTGCGGCACCGACATCTTGCTCACGAATACGCCCTGCCGCGGCACGATCTGTACATACCGCTGCGCGGCGAGCTGCTGAAGCGCCTCGCGGATCGGCGTGCGCGAGACATTGAAGCGCGTCGCCAGTGCTCGCTCGTCCAACGTTGCGCCCGGGACCAGCTCACCTCGCTCGATTTCCGCTTCGAGAAGGGCCTTGATTTCAACCGACCGGCTTATTTTTGGGATCTGGCTCATCGAACGAGAATGACTGAATAAAAGGTTTAGCAGAAAACATGAATTCCTATGATACCGCAGAGGTATACCAGATATGCGTTTCCCGACTAGCGATAATGGGAAACGGCGCCGTATTTGCATACGGCGCCGTCGGGACAATGCTCGCCAAACAGGTCTTACGAATTCTTCAGATGACGCGTCGCACGGAGGTAATGGAAGGCCGACCAGATCAGCACCACACTCGCCGTCAGCATCGCGTAGCGCACACCATTGGCCGAGGCGTCGTGACATGCCGATGCAAATGGAGCCTGCAACACGGCCGCGGCACCATGCGGCCCTTTCGGCACGGTACACACCGCGTGGAAATCACCTTGGGTGAACAGGTGCGATGCGAAACGATCACTGAGAAAACCCACCGTCGGCGTACCGAGGCCCTGACCGATCAGGTTCATCAGCAGGAACACAATGGCCGACGCGGTAGCACGCATGCGCGGCTCGACGATGCTCTGCACCACCGCGAAGGTCGGGCCGTTCCACACGTTCAGCAGGATCGTGCCCATGAACAGCAGCGCGACGCTCAGCTGCCACTGATCTGCGATGAAGGCTAGTGCCAGCAGCGGGAAACCAAGTCCAGTACCCAGCGCCGGGATTCGCGCATACCAGCGGCGATCGTTGACGCCGACCCGGTCCGCACACACGCCGCCGAGCGTAGTGCCGATGATGCCGCCGACGCCGAGCACCAGACCGAAAATCACGCCGGCCTGGGCAAAGCTCATGCTGTAGACGCGGATGAAATACATCGGGATGAACAGGTTGATACCGTACTGGCCAAACGCACCGATCACCGTGCCGAGCAGCATCTGCACGAAGGCGCGGCTCGAGGTCAGCCGCTTGAACACCACGCTCAGAGGCGGAGCACTGGCGCTGGTGCCTGCTGCGACACCATCGGCGCCGCCGCGCTTGGGCTCACGCAGTGTCAGCCATGCCAGCAGGCCAAACACGAGCCCCGGCAGGCCCACCACAAAGAACACTGGACGCCAGCCCAGATGCTCCACGAGCCAGCCGCCTCCGAACGCGCCGGCCAGCACGCCGATCGGCGGTCCCAGCGCATAGACGGCGAGCGCGCTCGCCCGGCGGCGCGGACCGAACTCGTCGGCGATCAGCGAGTGCGAGGTCGGCGTGCTGCCGGCTTCGCCGATACCCACGCCAAGGCGATACAGCATCAGTTGCCAGAAGCTGCCTGCCGTGCCGCAAAGCGCGGTCATCGCCGACCAGGCGACGATCGAGACCGAGATCAGCACGACACGGTTGAATTTGTCAGCCAAACGCGCAATCGGCAGACCAAGCACCGAATAGAAAATCGAAAACGCGAGGCCGCCGAGCAGCCCGACCTGATAATCACTGAGGCCCATGTCCAACTTCACGGCCTGACCAACAACCGCGACGATGATGCGATCGACGAAGCTCGACGCATAGATCAGCACCAGGATCAGCAAAAACCATCCGCGATACCAGCTGCTGCTCGATCTCGTGCCCACATTCTGGGCGGTCAGTTCTTCCATATTGCGCGTCTCCACTCATTCGGGGCTCGGGCGGCCAAGCAAGTCAACTCACCCTACCTCGTATCAAAATCTTCTTGTATGCCACGATGCGGATCGTGGAATTTCAAATCGATTTTGATGCATAACTGGTGGTGGCGCAATCGGAACATGACCTTGAAGCGTCATCGTTTTCACCTAGCCCAACTTGCGAACGCGTTGCCTTTGGGCAGCCATCACAATGGACCACGCGCTACAGATTGTTTGCTGGTATGGAGCGCCCTCACCGGCAGCAGTCGCGCAGTCGAACATCGGGAGCGTCGCCAGGGAAGCCGGCACCCGGGCCACGCTCACGCTGATTCAGGCCTGAGGCCAAAAACTCACGCGTCGGGCTCTGCTACGAATTGGCCGGCTCCGCGGACGGCACCAAGCCGCTTTCCATTCCATAACGCACCAGGTCCGCGTCTCGCTCGATACTCAGTTTGAGCATTGCCGAGCTCTTTTGCGTACTGATCGTTTTTTTACTGCGACGCAAAAGCTCGCCAATTTCCGTCACAGTCATCCCGGAAACAAACAGGCGTACGACCTCCAGTTCACATCGCGTCAATGGGGCTCCGGCCGTGTTGCCGCGCGCACCCGGGTTGATCGTGTCTGAGATCGCCGCCACGCGCGGCGACAGATAGCGACCATTCGCGTAGGCGGCATGTACCGCGATCGTCAGGCTACTGATCGGATCAGCCTTGCTGAAAATACAGCAGTGGCCTCCCTGCATCAGCAGCCGCACAACCGCCGGATTTTCCATCATGCTCAGCACAACCACCCGCACGTTCGGAGAGTGCTGGCGAATGGCAGCGAAAAGCGCCAGTCCGTCGCCATAACGTCCGCCGGGCATCACGTAGTCCGAGACAACCACGTCGCAAGGCGAGTTGGTCAGCGCGGCCATCAGTTCGGTCGAATTTTTCGCCGTGCCAACAACCGAGATCGTGCTGCTTCTTTCGAGTTCGTATCGCACGCCTTCGAGAATCACTGGATGATCGTCTGCGAGTATTACGCGAATTCTTGATGTGGTCATAGTCGACTTCAGTCGCAATGTAATTTGAGGCGTTAGAGACGCCATTAAAAGTGAGGGGCGGAATTCAAGTTGCATTTCCACGCTTCTCGTGTCGTGTCCTATTGACAATGAACGGGCAAGACTTTATCTACGCCGCATCGGATCAGTAATAGGCTTAGTCTTATAAATGAGAAATATCAGAAAATAGGACAGGCGTACGTTCCCGGTCTTGAGCAGTCTGCGTGCGGTCGCGACCATGTTCCCGCGCAGTGACGGTGACTCAATCCAGATGTTTCGTGCAATGCGTAGTTTTTCGTCCCGATGGCGCATGTAACGCGTGACGACGGACGCGCCTATGCCACTTCGAGAGCCAGGATCGCGGACCTGCACTTGCCACGTATGCGTTCTTCAGTGCGACTATCCGGTCAACGACGGAATGCAAATCCGCAAGAATGCAAGCATCCCGTCACGGCTTTACCTTCTCAATGTTATTTGCAAGGGCGAATCGCTTACTGCATTTATTCTGTGGAGGAAGAACCGTCCGGCATCTTCTGCGATGAAGTCACCAGTCCATTTTCCATCGCATACCGAAAGAGATCGACTTCGCGTTCAATGCCGAGTTTTTCCATCGCCTTCGATTTCTGTGTGCTGATGGTTTTCTTGCTGCGACTCAATTTCTCGGCAATCTCGTTCACAGTCAGCCCGGATGCAAAAAGACGCACAACTTCGGACTCGCGCTGACTCAGCACGTCCGATGAGCCCCTGCCCCGACGGTTCCAGTCGATCGACTGGACGATCTGATTGATCGTTGGCGAATAGTATTTGCCGCCGCTATGGACGGCATGAACGGCGGGGATAAGGTGGGCGCCAGCATCGGATTTGCTGACGATGCACGTTACACCTTGTGTAACGAGCGCACGTATCACCGCCGGGTTGTCGAGCATGGTTAGAACGACGATCTTGATCTCGGGATAGCGACGTTTGATGAGAGAGAACAGCGCGATTCCGTCACCGTAGTCGCCCGCAGGCATTGCGTAATCGGATACGAGAACGTCGCACTGTGTGCTCGTTAGAAGCGCGATCAGCTCAGTCGAATTCCTCGCTGTCCCTACCAGCTGGATTGTCTTCACCTCTGCGAGCTCATGCGAAATACCGCTGAGCATGACGGGGTGGTCATCGGCAAGGACGACCCGAATGGCGAACGCATCCATATTGTCAATATCGTCGAGATAGGACATTTGTATGATAGTCAGCGGCGGGATGTTTGCTCTGCGGGTTTACCTTCACGTTTTGCGATCGTTGGTTTCTTCGCAGCCAGACACCTGAGGCGCTTAATTTATTGCGTGGAAGGTCGCCGCAGTCCATCCTCGTCATCGTTCACTCCCGTATTCGAGTCTAAATCTCCAGGGAGCGCGCTTCCCGGCGCCTCAACCAGCGACCTGCCGCGGTCGCCAGGCAGCGCTTGCTGAACATGATCTCTCTGCCTTGCAAAGTTGGCTTCGGCGATCGTTCGATCACCTACTCTCTTTAGCGAGGGGCCGCCCTCGTCCCGTCGACGGACCGTGTAAAGGCTTGTGACCCGCGCCGGATGCCCGCGCGCGGCAATCGAACTCGCGAAACGCCCGCCGCGCTCATTGCGGCACACGAAGTAGTATTCTCCAGTGCACACGTTCGACCGATCATCTGACTCGAGGAGCCGAGCCCATGGAAAGCACACTTGTCGTGGCGGCATTCGCTTTTGTCGGTAGCCACTTTCTCCTGTCCCATCCGCTGCGGGCCGGTATGGTCCGGGCAATCGGCGAACGGGCCGCCATGGGCGTCTATTCGCTGATCGCGATACTGACGTTCGGCTGGATGGTCATGGCTTACGACCGGACGCCCGTCTCCGAGCCGCTATGGCCGGCAGGCAACGTGCTGTGGGCGATTGTGACCGTGGTCATGCTGATCGCATCGATCCTTCTGATGGGCTCGCTGATCCGCAACCCGGCGTTGCCCACCGTTGGCCGCCCTGCCGCTCTTCCCGACGCGGCGCACGGCGTGTACGCGGTGACACGTCACCCGATGATGTGGTCGTTCGCGCTTTGGGGGCTGTGCCATATCGCCGTGCTCCCGGTCACCCGGAACATCGTGCTTGCCGGGGCGATCATCATTCTCGCGCTGGTCGGTGCCGCGTTGCAGGACCGCAAGAAGCGGCGTCTGCAACCGGATCTGTGGCCCGCATGGGAGTCGCAAACGAGCTATCTGCCGTTCGCGGCGATCGCCGCCGGCCGCGCGCGGCTGGGCGGGTTCGGCATGCACGCGCTGATTGGCGGCGTGGTGTTCTGGCTCGTGGCGACCTGGGCGCATATCCCGCTCTCCGGCTGGCCCGCGGGCATCTGGCGCTGGCTCTAGCCGGCCGATTCCACGAGATTTGTTCTCCTGGCGCAAGACTCTTTGTCCACGGTGTGGGTTCGAATTCGCGGCGGATGAGCCTACAGTGCGCTGCATCGGGTCCATCGATTCGAACGGCCAGCAGGCCGAATCAATCACACTGTGAGACAAACCATGAGCACTTCCAGGGCCGTCATCGTCACCGGCGCCTCGCAAGGCGTCGTCGCTGAAACCGTCAAAGCTTTCCGCGCGCAGGGTCATCGCGTCGTCGCCACGGCTCGTTCCATCGCACCGGCCGTCGAGGCCGACGCCGGTATCCGCGCCAACGCGGTGTCGCCCGGCATCGTCAAGTCGCCGATGCATCCCGCCGAATCGCTCGCGATGCTCGCCGGGATGCATCCGGTCGGGCGCATGGGCGAGATGAGCGACGTCGTCAACGCGATCCTCTATCACGACTCGGCACCGTTCGTGACCGGCGAAATCCTGCATGTGGACGGCGGCCAGAGCGCAGGCCAGTAAATGGTCCAGCGCCGCCCATGCTCGCCACCACACTCAAGGAGCCCATCATGTCAGTCCAGCAGAAACTCGCCGAACTCGGTCTCGAACTGCCTACCCCGCCGCAACCGCTGGGCAGCTATACGGCTGTCAGCGAAGCCGGCAACCTGCTCTTCATCTCCGGGCAGGTGCCGCTGTCCGCCGGCAAAATGATCTACACGGGCCGCGTCGGCGAGACCCTGACGCTCGAACAGGGCCGCAAGGCGGCCCAACTCGCCGCTCTCAACGCGCTCGCGCAGATATCGCAGCATCTCGGCGGCTTCGAGCGCCTGCATCACATCGTTCGCGTTGAGGGGCACGTCAGTTCCGCCGATGGCTTCTACGATCAGCCCGCCGTGGTCGACGGAGCTTCGGATCTATTCGCCGCCGTGCTGGGTGACAAGGCGGGACATGCGCGCTCGGCGTTCTCGCATAGCCAGGGGCCCGCCAACGCCGCTGTCGTGGTCGTCGTCATTGCTGAGATCCTGCCCGCCTGACCGACGCGTGCGACGCGCGACGCATGCGCTGCCCGCCGACCACATCCGCGCGAGCGTCGTTCATGTCACCACTCCTTGATGGCCACGTCGTAGTCCTCGTCGTAAAACGCGACCAGAAACTCTTCGGGCATCAGCCACGAGTCGACGCTCACGCTTTGCGTGCCGACGTCGACCGCGACTTTCGCGTCGGGGTCCACCGACTTCATTGCATGCTCGATCATCGAAACATCGTCTGCGCGGATTTCGGTTTTCATCGAGAACTTCACGTTTCCCCTCCTCAGTCAGCAACGTTGGATACCGAACGGGACGATGCCCGTCCAGACATGGCGTGTCATCAACCAGCCGCTGACCTCGCACCGATCGCACCGTCGAATGACGATGCCGATACTAGCGCCGCCTGCCGTTTCCTGCTCTGTCGCGGCAAGCTCGCCCTGAATCGGATCAACCCGCGTTCGCCTTGCGCTGATGCGTCGCCACACGCTGCAATTGCGGTTGAGGTTGCGCCGCCATCGCGCGCGAGACCATTTCGTTTTGCTTGATGATCTTGTCGATCTCGGCGTCGGCCTGCGCATCGTACTGCGCGAAAACATCGGTGCTGTAGCGCGTGTTCCGCGCCGCGCCGAGCTGCGAACCGGATTCGTCGCGCGTGTCGGCATCGACCGTCATCGACAGGCCGATACGCAGCGGATGCGCGGCCAGCTCGGCCGGGTCGAGCGCGATGCGCACCGGCAGCCGCTGCACGATCTTGATCCAGTTGCCGGTGGCGTTCTGCGCCGGCAGCGTCGCGAACGCGCTGCCCGTGCCGGCTGAGAAGCCCTCGATACGCCCGTGATACCTCGCGCCTCTGCCGTAGACGTCCGAGCTCAGCGTGACCTGCTGGCCTACCCGCATGTGCTTGAGCTGCACTTCCTTGAAGTTCGCGTCGACCCACACGCCGTCGAGCGGCACGATCGCCATCAGCGGCGTGCCCGGCGCGACGCGCTGGCCGACCTGAACCCGGCGTTGCGCGACGTAGCCGGTCACCGGCGCCGGCAAGGTATCGCGCGCATAGGCGAGCCACGCGGTTCGCACTTTCGCGGCGGCGGCCTGCACGTCCGGATGCTGCTCGACCGTCGTGCGGTCGGTCAGCGCGTGATTGGCTTCGCCCTGCTGGCGCGCGGCGTCGAGCGCGGCCTGCGCGACGCTGACGGCATCGCGGGCGTGCGCGATGTCTTCGGCGGACACGGCGCCCGTATCGGCGACGGCCTGGCGGCGGTGCAGGTCGTCGCGGGCGCGGCTCAGATCGGCTTGGCGCTGCGCGACGTTCGCCGCGTAGAAGTCATTGTTGACATACAGGCCGGAGACGCGCCGCACGGTCTGGCCGAGTTGCGCTTCGGCATCGGCGAGCGCGAGTTTTGCATCGGCCGGATCGAGCGTGACGACGGGGTCGCCTTGCTTCACGATTTGCGTGTCGTCGGTGTTGACGGCGATCACCGTGCCGGTAACCTGCGGCGTCAGTTGCACGAGATTGCCGCTGACGTACGCGTCGTCGGTCTCTTCGTGATAGCGGCCCTCGGTGAAGTAGTACGCGCCGTACGCGGCGCTCCCGAGCAACACCGCGGCTCCGAGCAGCGCGATCAGGCGCTTGCGGCGTGCGGGCGGCGTGGCCTTGTTGTCGCCTTCGGGCGTGGCGGGCGCTTGCGCGCCGCGCTTGTGTTCGTCTTCCTGATCCGCCAGTTCGCGGTCGGTCGTGATCGAATCGCTCATTGCAGTTCTCCTGATAGGTTTCCGACGCGCCGTTCAACGCGCGGCGACCGCGGATTTGACTTGACTGGCGGGTGCGGCAGCGACATCCGCGTGATGATCGGTTTGTGCCGACGTATCGACATAGCCGCCGCCCAACGCCGACGCGAGCTCGATCTGCTGGTCGCGACGGTTCATCTTCAGATTGGCGATCGCCTCGTCGGCGTTCAGCGCGGTGACGTCGGCATTGAGCACGGTCAGCTGGTTGGTCAGGCCGACCTTGTATTGCGTGGTCGCGAGGCGATCGGCATCGCTCGCGGCCTGCTGCGCGGCCAGCGCATCGCCGAGCTGCGCGTCGCTCGAGCGGATCTGCGCGATTTGCGTGGCCACGCCGCTCAGCGCGCCGATCAGCGTCTGGTTATAGGTCGCCACCGCATAGTCGAACTCGGCGTAGCGGCCCTTCAACTGCGCGCGCAGCTCGCCCGCATCGAAGATCGGCAAGTGGATCGCCGGGCCCACCGACGCGGTGCGGCTCGCGGCGCTCAGGAAGCGGCCGAAGCCGAACGCGTCGAGACCGATCGCAGCGCTCAGGTTGATGTCGGGATAGAACTCGGCCTTCGCTTCCTTCACTTCGTGCGTGATCGCGTCGACGCGCCAGCGCGCCGCGACGATGTCGGGCCGCCGGCTCAGCAGATCGGCCGGCAGGTTGTCAGGCAGACGCACGTCGTCGCCGACGCCGAGCGTCGGCCGCGTGATCGCGAGTCCGCGGTCGGGACCCTTGCCAAGCAGCGCCGCCAGTTGATAGCGAGTGCTCAGGATGCTGCCGTCGAGCGCGCTGACGCGGGCACGGCTCGTCGACAGATTCGCGTCGGCGGTCTTGCGCTCCACTTCGGTATCGAGTCCGTTTGCGATGCGGCCGGCGGTGATGCGCTCGATCTGCTCGCGTCGCGCGACTTCCTGCTGCGCGATGTCGCGCAATGCGTAGAGCCGCGCCAGCTCGTTGTAAGTACGGGCAATCGAGGTGTCGAGCGTGAGCCGGACGACTTCCGCGTCGGCCTCGCTCGCGGACGCCTCCGAGACAGCCGCGCGCAGCGCCTCGCGGTTCTTGCCCCAGAGGTCGAGATCGTAGGAAGCGGTGAGCAGCCCCTTGTTCTCGGTCTGCCAGGAGCCGGCGTACGGCGGCGGAATCAACGCGGTACTGCTGAATTGCTGGCGCGTCAGCGTGTAGGACGCGTCGACGCGCGGCAACGTGCCCGCCTTCGCCGTTTCGCTATAGGCTTGCGCCTGCGCGACTCGGGCGCGCGCCTGCTCGAGCGTCGGGCTGCCTTGCAGCGCCTCGGCGATCAAAGCCTTTAGTTGCGCGTCGCCGAACTGGTCGACCCAGTCGGCGGATGGCCAGTGCCCCTGCTCTTGCGGGAGGCTCCGCGACGTTTCCAGCTGTTGGAGTTGTTCGATCTGCTTGTCGCTGTGGATGCCCGCATAGTTTGCACAGGCTGCCAGCACTGCGAAAGAGATCACCGAAACACCGAGCTTCAGCGTACGGGCGACGGTGTTTGCCCTAGAAGTCTGCGCATTCATTTTCTGACAAATCAGATTAATGGGTGAAAAAAACGCGGCCCGCGGCCGCGCCGCTCAATCGCCTGTGAACTTGCGAAGCAGGCGATCCAGCTCGGCAAACTCAGCCTTCGTGAATTTGCGCAAGCGCGCGTTCAACACATGCGGTGCGACTTCCGGAATCCGCGCGGCGGTTTTCTGCCCTTCCGCGGTCAACGTCAGATTGACCACGCGGCGATCTTGCGGGTCGCGCGAACGTTCCAGCAGCCCTTTCGATTCCAGCTTGTCGAGCATCCGCGTCATCAGGCCGGTGTCGATTCCGAGCAGCTTCGACAGCTCGAAAGGCGTAGTTGCCACCCCCTGCTTCAGCGAAAGCAGGATGCCCATCTGCTGCCCGTTGATGTCGAGGTCCTTGAGCGCCGCGTCCATTTCCGCGACGACGACGTTGCGGGCCTTGACGAGCCTGAAGCCGATACTCTCTGTAAGCATGAAGTTCTTCGTCGTGTAGTGGTCCATCGCGGCGTCCTCCTTGTTGATTTTCACAATATCTGCACTATCAGATAATGTCAAGAAGAGGACTGTGTGTTTCATTTTCCGTCCGAACCGGGTTGCCCAATCGGAATCAATGTCCGCCGGCGGCTGCCGCGCCCGCGGCACCACCTTTGGTCGGCTTCGTCACCCAGATCAGCGGGATGATGACCACAAAGATCACCGCCGAGATCCAGAAGATGTCGTTCAGGCCCAGCATCGTCGCCTGCGCGTTCAGCGAGGCTTCGTAAAACGCCGTGGCCTTGGGAATGCCCGCGTCCAGCGCCGCCTGCAGGTGCGCGATCGCGCCGGAAAAACCAGGGTCCTCCACGCTGCTTTGCTCGGCAAGTCGCGCATGGTGCAGGATCGTACGGTCGCTCCATGCGTTGCTCAGCAGCGACGTGCCCACGGCTCCCGCAAAAATGCGCACGAAGTTGGACAGACCCGCCGCCGCCGGAATCTCCTCAGGCTTCAGACCCGACAGGATGATCGCGGTCAGCGGCGTGAAGAACAGCGCGGTCGGAATGCCTTGCAGCAAAGTGGGCAGCACGAGCGTCCACGCGTCGATGCCGGTCGTGTAGCTGGAACGCATGAAGAACACCCCGGCGAATCCGACGAACGCAAGCGTGGCGAGCACCCGCATGTCCGAGCGCGGCATGATCTTGCCCATCACCGGCGCGAGGATCACGGCAAAGATGCCGAGCGGCGCGGTCACGAGCCCGGCGTCGACGGCCCGGTAGCCGAGGAAGCCCTGAATCCACTGCGGCAGGATCACGAGGTTGGCGAAGAAGATCGCGTAGGCAACCGAAATAGCGATCGTGCCGCCGAGGAAGTTACGTCTGGCGAAAAGCCGCAGGTTGACGATCGGCTTTTCCTCGGTCAACTCCCAGATCAGGAAGAACAGGAAGCTGACCGCGGCGGCGATCATCAGCGCCCAGATCACCGGCGAGCTGAACCAGTCGAGGTCGCGGCCCTTGTCGAGCATGATCTGCAGCGGTGCGACCCATGCGATCAGCGAGATCAGGCCGACCTTGTCGATCGGGAGTTTGCGGGCCGGCGTCTCGCGATCGCGGTAGATCGCCCAGATCGCGCCCGCGGCAAACAGGCCGACCGGCACGTTGATGTAGAAGATCCACGACCAGCTGTAGCTGTCGGTGATCCAGCCGCCGAGCGCCGGACCCGCGATCGGCCCGACCGTCGCGGTCATCGCCCACAACGCCAGCGCGTTCGAACTTCTTTCCTTCGGAAACGACGCGAGCAGCATGGCCTGCGACAACGGCACCAGCGGCCCCGCCACCGCACCCTGCACGACGCGGGCGACGAGCAGTACCAGCAGGTTCGGAGCGAGTCCGCACGCCGCCGATGACAGCACGAACAGCAGGATCGCCCAGACAAACAGCTTGACCTGGCCGATGCGCTGCGTGAGCCACCCCGTCAACGGAATCGACACCGCGTTGGCCGCGGCAAACAGCGTAATGACCCATGTGCCTTCGTCGATCGACACGCCGAGGTTGCCCGACAGCGTCGGAATCGCGACGTTGGCGATCGACGAATCGAGCACGTTCATGAAGGTGGCGAGCGCTACGGCAAACGTGCCGAGTGCGAACTTGGCGCCAGTCAGCTGGGCCGGCGCGCCCGGGTTGGTCGGTGGATTCATGTCCTCGTCTCGGTTCGGAGCGCCCTTCAGTGCCGGGCGATTATCTGCATTGTCAGATAAGTGGTTAAAAAAAGCCGCCTTAGCGGTCGAGCAGTCTTGAAAGAAGCAGGCTCAACGCGTCGAAGTCCGACTTCGAGAAATGCGAAAGCCGCTCGCTCCATGCTCGCTGGACAACCCGTGTGTGGCGCGCGGCGATGGCCCGCCCTTTCTGCGTCAATGAAACATTGACGAGTCGACGATCCCTGCCGTTGCGGGCGCGCTCGATCAATCCGCTGTCTTCGAGCCTGTCCAGCACGCGGGTCATCCGGGTCGGGTGGACGCCAGCCAATTTCGACAGGGCGGCCGGTGTTTTCGCGCTCCCGCGCGCCAGCGTGAGCAGAACGCCGCGCTGCTGCAGATTGAGTCCTGCATCCGCGAGCCCTGCCCTGAGTTCGCTTGCAATCAGCTGACGCGCCTGACCCAGCACGGACGCCAGCTTCTGCGTCCGCTCGAAGTCTTCGTTGATCGAATCGTCCATCGATCGCCTCTTCGATATCTGACTTCAATATATTTGACTGTACAGATTTGTGCAAGCGCTCTTCCTCGCCGTATGCGCTACGCGGTGCAAAACTGAATTGATCTACCGGCGACAATCGCGACCGGCACCGACAGGACCACTGCCGACACGTGTCATCACTCACCGCTTGTTCCTGCGGCTCACAACTGTTTGTCCGCGCCCTGTGTGCAAAAGCGCAGCACGACTGCATAAATTAGTAGCCATCGGAGCCAACAGTCCGATCACAGATTGCTGATCCAACCAACTTCGAGGTTCACTATGAGTCAGTCTCCCAAAGTCATCGTGGTCACCGGTGCATCGCAAGGCATCGGCGCCGAAACTGTCAAGGCATTTCTCAACCTTGGCCATAACGTGGTCGCGACATCGCGCAGCATCAAGCCGTCCGACGATCCCAACCTCGTCACGGTAGCTGGTGACATCGCCGATCCGGCCACCGCCCGACGCGTGATCGACACAGCGGTGGCACGTTTCGGTCGTGTCGATACGCTCGTGAACAATGCGGGCATTTTCGTGGCCAAGCCGTTCACGCAGTACACGGCCGAAGATTACGCGACGATCACCGGCATCAATCTCGCGGGCTTCTTCCACATCACGCAGTTGGCGATCGCCGAGATGGAGAAGCATGAGCGCGGCCATGTGCTCAGCATCACGACGACCCTCGTCGATCGCGCGATCGACGGTGTGCCGTCCGTGCTGGCCTCGCTGACCAAGGGCGGCCTCGCCGCCGCGACCCGCTCGCTCGCGATCGAGTATGCGAAGCGCGGCATTCGCGCCAATGCAGTTTCGCCCGGCATCATCAAGTCACCGATGCATGCGCCCGAAACCCATGCGGCGCTCGGCGCATTGCATCCGGTGGGTCATATGGGCGAGATGAGCGACATCGTGAATGCGATCCTCTACCTCGACTCGGCGCCGTTCGTGACCGGCGAGATCCTGCATGTGGACGGCGGCCAGAGCGCGGGCCACTGAGCGGGCCATGCGATGAAGACGCGCGCGCCGCTCAGTGCGCGCGCGTGCGTGGCGCGGGCACCGGGGGTGTCGTGGGCGTGGCCAACTGCTCGATCAGAAATTCGACGAAAACCCGCACGCGCGAAGTCAGATAGCGCGCGTGCGGATAAAGCAGGATGAATGGCCGCGTACGCCCGCCCGCTTCGCGCAGCACTTCCACGAGCCGACCTTCGCGCAGGTCGTCGGCCACGACGAAGCGATAAGTCTGAAAGAGACCCGCGCCGGCACGCGCGAGCGTCACGCCGGCGAGCGCATCGCCCGAGGTTCCATAGCTTCCCCGGGTCAGCACGTCGCCATTTTCAGCGGAGCCCTCGAAGGTCCACGCGAGATGACGCCCGCTGCTCGGCATTTCGAACTGGATGCACTCGTGGGTCTGCAGGTCCTCGACGGTGTTCGGCACCCCCGCGCGTTTCAGGTAGGCGGGGCTCGCCACCACGACCATTTCCGCATCTTCGAGCTTGCGCGCGACGAGGTTTGAATCGGCCGGTGCGCGTCCACGTATCGCCAGATCGAAACCTTCGTCCGCGAAGTCGATGTTGCGGTTGCTCAGGTGCGTCTCGACCTGGACTTGCGGATAGCGCTCGCGAAACGCCGGCAGCAGCGGCAACACGCGATAGTGCCCATACGGCGTCGGCATGCTGATGCGCAGCACGCCTGCCGGTGTGGTCTGCTCGCCCGTCACTTCGCGCTCGGCGTCCATCAGTTGCGACAACGCCTGACGGCACTGCTCGAAGTAGCGCCGCCCCGCGTCGGTCAGACGGATCTGGCGCGTCGTGCGCACGAACAGGCGCACGCCGAGCCGTTCCTCGAGCCGCGCCACCGAGCGGCTCACCGCCGCCGGCGTGACACTCGCGGCGTTGGCCGCGAGCGTAAAGCTTCCGAGCTCCGCCGCGAAACAGAAGAGTTCGATGCTGCCCAGCAGCAGATCGTCGAATTTGCGTTGCATGCCTGTCTCCCTTTGTTTTTTTGTTTCGAGGATGCGTGCCGATGTTTTCGATCGATGCGAGGCATGAAAATCAGACTGCTCAGTTCCACACCGATTGCAGCCGCTCGATACTTTCACGCGTTTCGCGTTCGAGTTGCGCGATCAGTTCGCCGGCGGGCATCGAACGCGCAAGCGGCGCGGCCTGCCCCGCCCATTGCGCGCCGTAGCCGAACTCACCCTTGGCCTTGGCGGCTGCATTGAGTGCCTTGCCGGCGTCGTAGGTGATCGGATAGGAAGGCGTTTGCGGGGCCTGCGGGTCCTCGCCGAGCGCCGTGAAGCGATTGACGATGCAGCGCGCGAGGCGCCCCGAAATGGCCGACGTGAATGTCGTCGAGCGCGCCGCATCGCTGAGCAACGCGCTGCGATAGGCGTCGTCGATCGAGGTTTCCGGGCATGCGACGAAGGCCGTGCCCATTTGCGCCGCCTGCGCGCCCAGCGCAAGCGCGGCCGCGATGCCGGCGCCGTCCATGATGCCGCCCGCCGCGATCACGGGCAGGTCGAACTCGCTCGCCAGCAGACGCGTCAATGCGAACGTGCCGAGGCGCTCGTCGCGCGAGGTCGTGTCGAATATGCCGCGATGACCGCCCGCCTCGATGCCCTGCGCGACGATCGCATCGACGCCTGCTTCGACGGCCGCCGCCGCTTCGTCGAGATTGGTCGCGCTCGCGAGCAAACGGATGCCCGCGTGCTTCAGTTGCGCGATCACCGCATCGGGCGGCAAGCCGAAATGGAAGCTGACGACGGCCGGCTTCTCCGCGAGCAGCATCGCCTGCATCGCGGTGTCGACGACGAAGCTCGTGTAGATCTCCGAGAGCGCTTGCGGCGGCGTCGCGGAGTATTGCCGGAACACCGGTTCGAGCCAGGCGAGCCATGCACGCTCGACGGCCGCATCGGGTGTTGCCGGGCGATGGCAGAACACGTTGATGTTGAACGGTTTCGTCGTTAGCTCGCGGGTCTGGTGGATCGCGCGGCGCGCGTTCTCCGCGTTCATCGCGGCAACGCCGAGCGAGCCCAGACCGCCCGCGTTCGACACCGCGGCCGCGAGCGCCGGCGTGGTGACGCCGGCCATCGGCGCCTGAATGATCGGCTTGTGGATGCCGAGCGTGCGCAGTAACGCGCGATTGTCCGCTTGAGTGCTCATGTTCCCTTCCCACCGGATGCGTTAAAAGGTTCAATGTACCTGCCGGCTTGCCTGCCTGTCAGGCTCCAGCGCGGCCGTGCGCCCGGCGCGCGAGGCCACCGCAGGCGATCAGCCGCGCGCCGGTCACGAAGAATACACGGTGATGATCGGCTCGATCGACAGGTTGGCGAGCAGATGCATAGCCGCCTACCAGACCGGCGATCGGACCCAGCGCGACCAGCTCGTCAACATTGTGCGCCACGCCGATCAACGGCAGCGCCAGACCATACCGATCGCCGGTACAGACGAAACCGTCGCATTCATTTCGCGCTGCGCGCGGCAAACGGATCGACGGCGAGTGCGAGAAGGAGCGCCACCGCGCCAATCGCGTAGAGCACCGGATAATTGCCGCCGGTCACGCGGAGAACCTGAAGAACCCGCTGTGCAGCAGCACGGGCTTCGCGCCGACCTCCTCGAGCAGCTGTTTGGCGGCCTGCTCGATCTGATAGCGGTGCGCGAGGAACGCCTGGACCAGATCGTCTTCGCGCAGCGAGCGCGCGCCGAAGTGATCTTCGAGCGCCTCGGCGGTAATCGCGCACTGCACGGACCGATCGTCGACGTGCGCCGGAAACGCCAGCACCAGATCGCGGGCGCAGTATTCGGGCATGCAGGATGGAAAGGAAATATGCATGGTGACGCCCCCAAGCGCATGAAGTGCCGCGACGTCTCCAGCTTAATCACGCAATCCACCGCGGATTTGACGTACGTCAAGGCAGCGTTCCGCGTCATCAGCGGTGGCGTCGTTTGCCGCGGCCGTGTCGGTACGAAGGTCATTCGCCCGTGCGCGTCACCGAACCCGCATCGGTGTCGTTGCGTCGCGCGGCGGCGTCGCGTCGTGGTGCGGCAAACGCACCGAGGCCGCGTGATCGTCCGTGCGCGATTAGCGCTGTCAGAGCGGGTGCCACACCGTTTGAGCAACGCCGGCCGCCACACACAGCGCGACGACTGCAAGCGGCGGCACTTTCCAGCGCAGCAACAGCAAAAAGCCGATACACGCGACGGCGAAATCCGTCGCCGACAACACCGCGCTCGTCCACACCGGCGAATAGAGCGCGGCGGCCAGCAGGCCGACCACCGCCGCATTGACGCCGGCAAGCGCCGCCGCCATCGCCGCACGCGCGCGCAGCGCCTGCCACCACGGCAATGCGGCGAGCACGAGCAGCAGACCCGGCAGAAAGATGCCCACTGTCGCGAGCAGTGCGCCGCTCCAGTGTCTGGGTGGCAGTGCCATCATCCAGCCGAGAAACGCCGCGAACGTGAACAGCGGTCCGGGTACCGCCTGGGCCGCCCCATAGCCGGCCAGGAAGTCGTTGGGCGCGACCCATCCGGTCGCGACGGTTTCGCGCTGCAACAGCGGCAGCACCACGTGCCCGCCGCCGAACACGAGCGCGCCCGAGCGATAGAACGCGTCGAATACGCGCAGGCCTTGCGAGGTTCCGCTTGCCGCCCATAGCGGCAGCGCGAACAGCAATGTGAAAAACACCATCAGCGCGGCGATGCCTGCCGTGCGCGACACCTGAAAATCGCCGGCCCGCAGAGGAGTGGCGCGTGGCGCTTGCGCCGCCGTGGTCCGGCACAGCGCGACACCGAGCACGGCGCCGGCGCCGATCACGATCAGTTGGGCGTAGACGGTGCCAAGCACACTCAGCAATACGAGCGATGCGAGCGCGATCGCCGCGCGTCGGCGGTCGGGACACAAACGCCGCGCCATGTCCCAAACGGCCTGCGCGACGACGGCCACCGCGACGAGTTTCAGCCCGTGAATAACACCCGTGCCGAACGCGCCGCCCAGGTCCGGCGCGATCGCGGCGAAGGCGAGCATCACGAGTACCGACGGCAGTGTGAAGCCGCACCAGGCGGCTAGGCCTCCGGCCCACCCGGCGCGCAGCAGCCCGATCGAAAATCCCGCCTGGCTGCTCGCGGGTCCCGGCAGAAACTGGCATAGGCCGATCAGGTCGGTGAAGGCTTCGTCGTCGAGCCAGCGGCGCCGCTCGACGAACTCGCGTCGGAAGTAGCCGATATGAGCAATTGGGCCGCCGAAACTGGTCAGCCCGAGCTTCAGAAATGCGCTGAAAACCTCGATAACGCGCGTGAGCCGCGAGCGGCGCGGCGACGACAAAACAGTATCCATGGATGGGCGGGTCGAGCGATGCCGATTTAGCGAGGTGACGGAACCACGGGTCGGCGACAGGGCGTCGTGCGACAGGGCCTCGTGTTTTGACGACGCACAGTATAGAGGTCTGCGGCGCGGCGCACGCGCGCCACGCACCACCGCTCCGGCTCGCCGCGCCCCGCCTAAGACGCTTCGATCAACACCTTCAGCGCGCGCGTGCTCGACGCGCTGGAGAACGTCTCGTAAGCCGAAAGAATATCGTCGAGCCGGAACCGATGCGTGATCAGACGCGTCGGATCGATCCGCCCCGCCTTGACCGTCTTCATCAGCATCGGGGTACTGACGGTATCGACGAGACGCGTCGTAATCGCGATGTTGCGATCCCACAGCTGTTCCAGATGCAGATCGCACTTTACGCCGTGCACGCCGATGTTCGCGATCGTCCCGCCAGGCGCGACCAGTTGCTGGCAAAGCTCGAACGTCGGCGGAATGCCGACCGCTTCGATCACGCAGTCGGCGCCGACCGATTCCGTCAGCTTCAGCACTTGCGCGACCGCATCGGTATGCGCGTTGTCGACGCACGCGGTCGCGCCGAAGCGGTGCGCGACTTCGAGCCGGTTGACATCGGGATCGATCATGATGATCTGCGCCGGCGAGTAGAACTGCGCGGTCAACAGCGCGGCGAGCCCGATCGGTCCGGCGCCGACGATCGCCACCGTGGAGCCCGGCTGAACCTTGCCGTTGAGCACGCCGCATTCGAAGCCGGTCGGCAGAATGTCGGACAGCATCACGAGCGCCTCTTCGTCGAGGCCGGCCGGAATCCGGTACAGACTGCTCTGCGCATGCGGAATGCGCACGTATTCGGCCTGGGTGCCGTCGATCCGGTTACCGAGAATCCAGCCGCCCGTCGTGCAATGCGAATACATGCCGCGCCTGCAGTAGTCACAGCGACCGCACGAGGTAATGCACGAGATCAGCACGTGATCGCCGGCCGCGAGCCCGCTCACCGCGTCGCCGACCTGTTGCACGACACCGACGCCTTCGTGGCCGAGAATGCGGCCCGGCTCGCAGCTCGGCACGTCGCCTTTGAGAATGTGCAGATCGGTGCCGCAGATCGTCGTGCGAGTGACTTTGACGATTGCATCGGTGGGCGCCGTCAGTTCGGGGATCGGCCGTTCGTCGAGCGACTTTTTGCCCGGACCGTGATAAACGAGTGCTTTCATGACGGACTTCTCCTGCGGCCGGAATGAAACAAGATGCGTCCTATTGCATCACTCGCTTACATCATGCGCCCCGGCATGGCGGGCGGCTTGATCTGGGTCAAGCATGTGGGTTCAACTGATTGCGGGCCGCGGCGTCCGAGCTACGAAAACAACGCCGACGCGTCGATGTCGGTCATTTTCTCGAGTTCGTCGCGGCGCGTATCGCACGCTCGCCTGATCGTCGCGCCCTGGGTGATCCACACGGCCAGCGAAATGAACGCGAGGCTACCGAGCGCAACGAACGCCGTCGGGTAGCCGAAGCGGCTGGCGAGCCATCCGCCGAGCAGTGGACTCAGGCAACCGCCGGCGGCTTCCACGCTTTGCACCGCGCCCTGACCGAGGTTCACCCGCCCGCTGCCATGCAACAGGTGCACGACGAGAGCCGGGATCGCGACGCTTTGCAGCCCGGAGCCGAGACCGTCGAAGATTTGCACCGGCACGATCCCCCACTCGGCCGTGATCCATGCCGCGGTCAAGCCGCGCAGCGGCAGCGTGATCAGCGTCGCGAGGATGACCCACCAGAAACCCCAGCGGCGGATCGCGCGGCTCGCGTAGACAGCGGCGCCCAGCATCACGAGCTGGGAAATGATGATATTGGCCGCCGTGATCGCGCTGGCGTCGCGGTGGTGCGCCGCCGCTTGCGCAAGGCTGTAAAGCGGCAGCAGCGTGGAATTGCCGAGGCTGAAGGCGGCCAGCGCGAGCGCGAGCAACAGCAACGGGCGGCAGCGGATCAGCGCGCGCACGCTGTCCGCGCGCACCTGCGAGCGATCCTTGTCGTCCTCGTGCGCGAGGCCGCGCGCATAGTGCCGATGCACCGCGCGCGCGGGAATCAGCAGCACGGAGACAATGCACGCGATGCCGAACGCCGCCCCGAGCGCGAACACCCAGACGATGCCGAGCCACCAGCCGATTGCGCCGGACAAAGCCGCCGCCACGATGTTGCCGGCGTGGTTCGCCACCTGGTTGCGGCCGTATTGCCGGTCGAAGTTTCTGCGGCCGGTCATGCCGAGCGTCAATCCCATTAGCGCGGTGCCCATGACCGAGCCCGCCACTGCCGTGGCGATCTGCGAGAACGCGATCGGCCAGTAGCCGCGCGAGAGCCAGATCACGCACGCGGCGACGACTGTCAGCGCGCTTGCGGCAACCACCACCGCGCGCCGATGGTAAATGGCATCGACCAGCGCGCCAGCCGGGGCCGTCACGAGCACGCTGACGATGGCCCCCAGCGTCAGCACGGTGCCGATCATGTCGGGGCTCCATCCATGCGCTTGCAGATAGATGCCGAGAAAGGGTCCCGCGCCTGCCTGCACATCGGCTGCGAAGAAGCTGACTGCCAGTAAGGGGGTGGTCGGTTTCGTGTTGTGTTCTTCCAGTTTTTTGGCGGGCGCGGGCGATGGGCTTCCATCGATCAGGCGTCCGTCGGGACACTGCGCAAGGCGATCAGCGCATATCCCGCTGGAGCATCGAGCGTGCCTGGGACTGCCGTGAAGGTCACCGCCATTCATTCGGAGCAGCATTTTCTATCGATTTGTCCGATCGACCGGGCGGATGCTTTGGTTGCGGCAATGCATGCTTCGCAAGCAGTTGCTGATGGCGTGCTTCGGTGGCCTCGTCGGCGGGAAACATGGATTCGATGCGCAGTTCCTGCGCGGCCACGTTTTGCGGTGTACCCACGGTCGTGACCATCGAGAAATAGCGCAGCACCACGCCTTCGCTGATGAAGCCGAGTGGAATCATCGGCAGCGTCGCGGGCGTCGTGGAAGAGCCATGATGCGTCTTCCAGTCGCGTGGCACATCGGGATACGCAAGCAGTTCATCGAGTAGACGCTTCGTGTGGGCACCGATGACATGACCCACCGATTCACGATACACGCGTTGCAGCAGGCTTCGCGCGACCTCATCCCAATCGGCCACGAACGGACGCATGCCGAGCGGATCGAAGATCAGATGCAGCATGTTGCGCGGGCCTTCGCGCGCAGCCATGTCGATGAAGCAGTTGAAAAAGCGCGGCGCCGCGTCGTTGCTCATCAGCACGTTCCAGTCGCGGTCCATCACGAGCGCCGGAAACGGCTCATGCTGACGCACGACCCGTTCGAGCGCGCGAACCACGCCGTTCATCTCTTGCGCATTCCACGGCGCTTCCGAATAGACCGGTGCGTAACCGGCGGCAAGCAGCAGCGCATTGCGCTCGCGCAGCGGCACGTCGAGAGTTTGCGCAAGCGTCAGCAGCGTGTCGCGGCCCGGCACGCTGCGCCCGCTTTCGATGAAGCTGATCTGCCGCTGCGAGAAGCCGGCCTCGAGCGACAGATCGAGCTGACTCACGCCGCGCACGTCACGCCAATAGCGCAACAGACTACCGAGATCGCCCGGCTGCACTTTCGGATCGTGACTCGTGACGTTCATCGCTTTGCCCTCCTTTTAATGGACCGAAAAGAACTGCTGCGCGCCATCGAATTGGCGGCGCGATAGCCGAAGAGTAGCGGCGCCCGCGCGGCGCGCCAATTACATCGGATGTCATCGTCATCGGCCAATTGACGGCGGCTTCTTTCTGGCGACCCGCCTGGGCGCGGACTATGATGTTTGAGTTTGTTCCCCTCTTGTCCCGTTCACCACTGGAAAGGAAGAACATCATGCCCACGATGAAAGCAGTCGAAGTGAAGCAGGCCGGCGGCCCGCTCGAACTGGTCGAACGTGAAGTGCCCGAGGCGGGCGCGGGTCACGTGCGCATCAGGATTCAGGCTTGCGGCATCTGTCATAGCGATGTGATGACCAAGGACGGGCTGTGGCCGGGCCTCGCCTATCCGCGCGTGCCCGGTCACGAGATCGCGGGCGTGATCGATTCGCTAGGTGCGGGTGTCGAAGGCTGGCAGCTCGGGCAGCGTGTCGGGGTCGGCTGGCACGGCGGGCACTGCGGCAAATGCGAACACTGCCGCCGGGGCGACTTCGTGCTGTGCAAGTTTGCGCTGATCCCCGGCATCAGCTACGACGGCGGCTACGCCGAATACATGGTAGCCCCCGTCGAAGCGCTGGCGCGCATTCCCGACGATCTGTCCGATGTCGATGCCGCGCCGCTGCTGTGCGCGGGCATCACGACCTTCAACGCGATACGCAATAGCGGCGCGCGCGCCGGCGACGTGGTCGCGATTCTCGGCATCGGCGGCCTCGGTCATCTCGGCGTGCAGTTCGCGCGCAAGATGGGCTTTCGTACGGTGGCGATCGCGCGCGGTCAGGACAAGGCCCCGCTCGCGCAGCAACTGGGCGCGCATCACTACATCGACAGCAAAACGGAAAACGTCGCCGAGAAATTGCAGGCACTGGGCGGCGCGAAGCTGATCCTCGCCACGGTGACGAGCGGCAAGGCGATGACCGCCACGCTCGGCGGTCTCGGCCTGAACGGCAAGCTCGTGATGGTCGGCGTGTCCGAAGAGCCGATCGAAGTGCCGATCGTGCAGTTCATCATGGGACGCAACTCGGTGCAAGGCTGGCCGTCCGGCACCTCGGCCGATTCGCAGGACACGCTCGCGTTCAGCGCGCTCACCGGCGTCAAGCCGATGATCGAGGAGTATCCGCTCGCCGAGGCGGCCCAGGCTTACGATCGGATGCTGAGCGGTCACGCGCGTTTCAGGGTGGTGCTGAAGATGGTCTGAGTCGATGACTGGGAAGGAGACGAAGAAAAAACGCGATTGCCGGCATCCCGGCAATCGCGCTCGATGACTACTCAAAGCTACCTTCGAACACAGCGTCGGCGTGGCAACGAACCACGCGCGCCGCAGTAGCTGGATCAAGCCAGATCGAAACGATCCAGATTCATCACCTTGACCCACGCGGCAATGAAGTCGCGCACGAACTTCTCCTTACCGTCCTCGCTCGCGTAGACCTCGCTCAGGGCGCGCAGCACCGAGTTCGAGCCGAACACCAGATCGACACGGGTACCCGTCCACTTGACCTCGCCGGTCTTCGCGTCGGCGCCTTCGAACGTTTCCGCGGCCTCCGACACCGGCGTCCATTCCGTACCCATATCGAGCAGGTTACGGAAGAAGTCGTTGGTCAGCGTTTCTGGTTTGTCCGTCAGCACGCCTTCCTTGCCACCGCCCACCTTCAGCACGCGCAGGCCGCCGATCAGCGCCGTCATCTCGGGCGCCGTCAACGTCAGCAGTTGCGCCTTGTCGATCAGCAGCTTCTCCGCCTCCACCGGGAACTTGCCGCCCAGATAGTTGCGGAAGCCGTCGTGGACCGGCTCGAGCGCGCCGACCGATTGGACGTCGGTCTGATCCTGCGACGCATCCATGCGACCCGGCGAGAACGGCACCGTCACCTGCTGCCCGGCGTTCTTCGCAGCCTGCTCGATGCCGGCACTCCCCGCCAGCACGATCAGGTCGGCGAGCGAAATCTTCTTGCCGCCGGACTGCGCACCGTTGAACTCGCTCTGGATGCCTTCGAGCACCTTCAGCACCTTCGCGAGCTCGGCAGGCTGGTTGACGGCCCAGTCCTTCTGCGGCGCGAGCCGGATGCGCGCGCCGTTGGCGCCGCCGCGCTTGTCCGAGCCGCGGAACGTGGAGGCCGATGCCCACGCGGTCGTGACCAGCTGCGACACCGACAGTCCGGACGCGAGGATCTTCTGCTTCAGCGCCGCGACGTCCTTGTCATCGACGAGCGGGTGATCGACGGCCGGAATCGGGTCCTGCCACAGCAGTTCTTCCGCCGGCACTTCCGGGCCCAGATAGCGGGCGCGCGGACCCATGTCGCGGTGCGTGAGCTTGAACCACGCGCGCGCGAACGCGTCGGCGAACTCGTCCGGGTTGTCCATGAAGCGCCGCGAGATCTTTTCGTAGATCGGGTCTAGGCGTAGCGACAGGTCGGTCGTCAGCATCGTCGGCAGCAGTTTTTTCGACGGGTCGTGCGCGTGCGGGATCGTGGGCTCCGCGCCCTTCGCAACCCACTGATTCGCGCCGGCCGGGCTCTTGGTCAGCTCCCACTCGTGGCCGAACAGGTTGTGGAAATAGCCCATGCCCCACTGCGTCGGCGTCGAGGTCCACGTGACTTCGATACCGCTCGTGATCGTGTCGCCACCCTTGCCGGTGCCGAAGCTGTTGCGCCAGCCGAGCCCCATCTCCTCGAGACCGGCACCTTCCGGCTCCGGACCGACGTTCTCGGCGGGCCCCGCGCCGTGCGTCTTGCCGAATGTGTGGCCACCGGCGATCAGCGCGACCGTTTCCTCGTCGTTCATCGCCATGCGGGCGAACGTTTCGCGGATGTCGACCGCGGCCGCGAGCGGATCGGGATTGCCGTCCGGGCCTTCCGGGTTCACGTAGATCAGGCCCATCTGCACCGCGCCGAGCGGGTTTTCGAGGTTGCGTCCGGGCGGATCGGTGCGGCTCTTTTCGGTGCCGTGCAGTTCTTCGTCGGCGACCAGCACGCCTTCGTCGTCTTCCCTGCCGGCCGCGCCCTTGCCATAGCGCACGTCGCCGCCGAGCCAGGTCTTTTCATTGCCCCAATAAACGTCCTGATCCGGTTCCCACGTGTCCTCGCGCCCGCCGCCGAAACCAAATGTCTTGAAACCCATCGTTTCGAGCGCGACGTTGCCGGTCAGGATCAGCAGATCGGCCCACGAAATTTTCTGGCCGTATTTCTGCTTGATCGGCCATAGCAGCCGGCGCGCCTTGTCGAGGCTCACGTTGTCCGGCCAGCTGTTGATCGGCGCGAAACGCTGCTGGCCGCGCCCTGCGCCGCCGCGGCCGTCGCCGATGCGGTAGGTGCCGGCGCTGTGCCATGCCATACGGATAAACAGCGGTCCGTAGTGGCCAAAGTCAGCGGGCCACCACGGCTGCGAATCGGTCATCAGCGCGGCGAGGTCTTTCTTGAGCGCGTCGTAGTCGAGGCTCTTGAATGCCTCGGCATAGTTGAAGTCCTTGTCTAGCGGATTGGAGCGGTTGGAATGCTGGTTCAGCAGATCGACGCGCAATTGCTTCGGCCACCAGTCTCGAATGGTCGTCCCGCCGCCGGCGGTGTGGATGAACGGGCACTTTGCTTCGTTTGACATGCGTTCTCTCCTTTGGAGGATGTCTCCGTTGTCGATCGGAGTCGGTGCGAAGCACTTTCTCCAATCCCATGCAAGGTACTTGTTATGCGTTTGTCATCCTGTCAGGCGTCCGTGGCAATTTGACGATCGAGGAACCCGACAGTCGGCCGAATGATTCGGCAGTGCACTCATGAAATCCAGGGTTGAAGGAAACGCAGCCGGAGTCTCTAACAGATGACTCCGGCCGACGCGCCACTCCTATTCGAATATAGGCGAGGGCAAAGTTCAATAGAATTCGAATCCGGCAATGCCGGTAATAGATCGCGACTATAGCGGCAACAATCGCGCGGCGCGCTCCATTACTGTATGCCGATCGATCGTCGCTGCGTCGAAGCTTGAGCGCGCCCCGCTGTTTTGCGCCAGGCGCGGCCTACTGTGTGATAGGGTTTCGCGTTTCATCAGCAACAGAATGGGCACTGTTTTCTTTTCAGGCAAACGCTTCGGACAACGCCTGAGCGGAGCAGAATGACGCCAACCGGCGTGCGCCCGAGGAGTGTCCCGAACCGTGTCCAAAGCCGTGCCGAAAGCTGCCCCGAATGCTGAGCTCGCCACCGTCCAGCCCGTCGAATCGCTCGTCGTGCCGGAACTGCTCGATGGCCGCGACGGCACCAATCGCGGCGCGGCGGAAAACTCCCAGCTATCGGCGCGCAACGACCTCGACGCCGTGCGCGCGTGGCTCTCCAATTACGCCGACACCAAGACCACCTTCGACAACTACCGCAAGGAAGCCGAGCGGCTGCTGCTGTGGGCCGTCGTGCAGCTCAACAAGCCGCTGTCGTCGCTGACGCACGAGGATCTGCTGCTGTTCAAAGCGTTCATCGCCGATCCGCAGCCGGCCGCGCGCTGGGTGTCGGCGAACGGCGGCAAGTACGCGCGCGGCGACACGCGCTGGCGGCCGTTCAACGGGCCGCTGTCGCCGGCCAGCCAGCGCCAGGCGCTGATCATCCTGAACGCAATGTTCACGTGGCTCGTCAACGCGGGCTATCTGCGCGGCAATCCGATGGCGCTGCTGCGACAGCGCGCGAAGCGCTCGGCGCCGCGCGTCACGCGCTATCTGTCGACGTCGCTGTGGGACGAAGTGAAACTGTTCGTCGAGCAGTTGCCGCAAGATACCGACGCGCAGCGCGCGTACTACGCGCGCTGCCGCTGGCTGACCACGCTGTTCTATCTGCAGGGCATGCGCATTTCCGAGGTCGCCGGCGGGCAGATGGGCCAGTTCTTCCGAAGGCTCGGCGCCGACGGTCAGGACCAGTGGTGGCTTGAAACGCTCGGCAAGGGCGACAAGGAGCGGATCGTGCCAGTGTCGGCCGAACTGGTTCAGGAACTGCGCAGCTACCGGACGCTGAATGGCCTCGCCGCGCTGCCGACCCGCGCCGAGGAAACCCCGCTCGTGCTGCCCTTCAAGGGTCGCAACCGCTGCCTGTCGCGCTCCGCGATTCACGACGCGATCAAAGGCATCTTCGCGGGCGCGGCGATGTGGCTGCGCGCGCGCGGCCCCGAATTCGCCGATCGCGCCGACGAACTCGAGCGCGCGTCGGCGCACTGGCTGCGGCATACGGCCGGTTCGCATCAGGCGGACGGCGGCGTCGATCTGCGCACGATCCGCGACAATCTCGGCCACGTGTCGCTGAATACGACCAGCCTTTATCTGCACACCGAGGACGACGCGCGCCATACCGAGACCGTCAATCGGCACCGGATGAACTGGCACGACGCGAAGTCTAAAGAAGGCAATCCGGGCGGCAATTAAGCGCGGATCGGAGCCCCGGCTGCGCACGCGCAATGGCGCATGCGTTTTCGCCTGCGCGGTTTTCGCCTGCGCATTCACCAACTAATTTTCCCGATCGGCGATTCGTATCTCAAGAACGCAAAACGCCTGGCCGTTAAAAGGGCGTCGCTCGACAAATAAACAAGACAAACCGGGGAATGAAGTTGAAAAAGATCACCAAGGCGCTGTTGGCGTCGGCTGCGTGCGCGAGCTTTCTCGCGGGCTGCGCGACCAGTGGGCAAGGCCAGCTCGTCAGCGGCCCGAACCGCCCTACCGAAGCGACCGTGACCGCGTATCAGCCGTTGCCCACCGATGTGTACGTCGCGAATGTGGTCGACCGCGACGTGGTATTCGTCGGCGGCGATACGTATATCTGGGTCGTCGGCCGGGACGGCGTCCGGCAGCGCCAGTTCTATGCGCATGGCGATCGTCGCGCGGAGGTTTTCCATCGCCGTGAGGAGTTGCGTCGCGTGATGGCGAGCCATGACGGTCATCTGCCGGAGTATCCGGGTGATGCGCGTGCGCCGCTCGCGCGCCCTGCCGGTCCCGCGCCGGCGATGGCCGCGCACGGAGAGCCGCCGCGCGCCCACAGGCACGCCACCGGGCCGCTCAGGCCTGCGCGCGTGACAGCCGCGCACGGGCAACCGCGCCTTGCCAACATGCACGCCGCCGGGTCGGTCAGGCCTGGACGCTCGATGGCCGCACACAGACAACCGCGCCGAGGCGACATGAAAGTCGCCGGGCCCGTCACGCCCGCGCCGGCACCATCGGGCAAGCGGGTACCGAAAGAGCCGAGCAAGTCGTAACGTCGCCGACATGCGCATCATCGCGTAAGCGGCAAGACTGCGCGGGGAGCGGCTGGCAAGCGGCCGGCCTCTCGCGCCGGTCCGCCAGCAGCAAGCCGAAACCCGCTCCCAAAGCAGCTCCGCACACCGCCCCTTCCCCCCAACTCCCCGCCATTCCCACCCCATTGCCCGCTAGAATTGCCGGCTTTGCCCGCGTCGGGCGCGCCGCAAGGCAAAATACGGGTTTTGCGCGCGCCGCACGCGCGGCCGGCCCGGTTGCGAAGCGTCCCGGACCGTCTGGCGGCCCGGCGGTTGCATGATCATCGCCCAAGGCTCGCGCCCCCTGCCGCGCGCCGACCCGCAACATCACAGCCGCGCCCGGCCCGTCAGCTTCGCTGCCCGGCGCACGTGGCGCGGCGAGGACCGCTCGTCCCTAACAGAGCAGATCAGGAGCCTTTATGAGCGATTCGAACCCATCCTTCCTCGGCCGGATTTCGCTGGCCGTGGGCACGTTTTTCCGCATTCTCGGCGATGGCGAGTTCGCCGCCGACGTGCAGCGCCTGCGCAACGGCGAAAAGTTCGGCGCGGCCCCCGCGCCCACCACCGCCGCCGCGGCAACCCCGGCACCCGCCCCCGCCCCGCAACCGAAGCCGCAACCCGCGCCGGTGCTGAAGGAGGCCACCCCCGACGCCGCGCTGCAACTGCTCGGCCTGCTGCAGCGCGACGCGCGCTTCATCGATTTCGTCGAGGAAGACATCAAGGCCTATAGCGACGCCGACATCGGCGCGGCCGCGCGCCTCGTGCACGAAGGCTGCCGCGCGACGCTGCGCGAGCACTTCACGATCCGCCCGGTGCGCGACGAAGCCGAAGGCAGCCGCGTGACGCTGCCCGCGGGCTTCGACGCGAGTTCGGTGCGTCTGACGGGCAACGTGGTCGGCAGCGCGCCGTTTAGCGGCAGCATCAGCCATCGCGGCTGGCGCGTCGACGAGGTGCGTCTGCCGAAGCTCGCGGACGGCCATAACGCGAAGGTCATCGCACCGGCGGAGGTGGAGCTATGAGCGACGCACGCTATTCCATCGGCATCGACCTCGGCACCACGCACTGCGCGCTGTCCTACGTGGACACGCACGCGAGCGACGGCGAGAAAACCACCCAGGAGGTGCTGTCGATCGCGCAGCTGACGGGCCCCGGCGCAATCGACAGCCTGCCGCTCCTGCCATCGTTCCTGTACCTGCCGCATCCGGACGAACTGGCCTCCGGCGACCTGTACCTGCCGTGGACCGGCCAGCGCGAATTCGCGGTCGGCGAATTCGCGCGCAATCGCGGCGCCGGCACGCCGATCCGGCTCGTGTCGAGCGCGAAAAGCTGGCTGTGCCATCCGGGCGTCGACCGTCGCGCGGGCATTCTGCCGAACGACGCGCCGCCCGAAGTCACACGCGTGTCGCCGCTCGAAAGCTCGGTGCGTTATCTGACGCACCTGCGCGAGGCGTGGGACCACGCGCATCCGGACGCGCCGTTCGGCGAGCAGGACGTCACGGTGACGATCCCCGCGTCGTTCGACCCGGCCGCGCGCGAACTGACCGCGGAAGCGGCCGAGGCCGCCGGCTTCACGCGCATGACGCTGCTCGAAGAGCCGCAGGCGGCGCTCTATAGCTGGATCCAGAAGAGCGCCGGCCAGTGGCGCAAGCAGGTCAAGGTCGGCGACATCATCCTCGTCGTCGACGTCGGCGGCGGCACGACCGACCTGTCGCTGATCGCGGTGATCGAGCGCGACGGCAATCTCGAACTGCATCGCGTCGCGGTCGGCGATCACATCCTGCTCGGCGGCGACAACATGGACCTCGCGCTCGCGCACGTGGTCGCGCGCAAGCTCGCCGCGCAGGGCACCCAGGCCGACGCGTGGCAGCTGCGCGCGCTGACCTACGCTTGCCGCGCGGCGAAGGAAACACTGCTCAGCGACCCCGCGACCGACACCGTGCCGCTCGTCGTGCCGAGCCGCGGCTCGAAGCTGATCGGCGGCTCGATCCGCACCGAGCTGACGCGCGCCGAGCTCACGCAGACGATCCTCGACGGCTTCTTCCCGCAGGTCGACAGCGGCGCGCATCCGGTGAGCCGCGCGCGGGTGGGTCTGACGCAGCTCGGTCTGCCCTATGCGCAGGACGCGGGTATCACGCGGCATCTGGCGGCGTTCCTCGGCCGTCAGGTCGGCGCGCTCGCCGAACTCGAAGGGCTCGGTGAAGCTGCGGCCAATGCCGCCGCGCAAAACGCGAGCTTTCTGCATCCGACCGCGGTGCTGTTCAACGGCGGCGTGTTCAAGTCGACGCTGCTGGTCGAGCGCATCATGAGCACGCTGAACGGCTGGCTCGCGGCCGAAGGCGCGGCGAGCGCGCGTCTGCTCGAAGGCGCGGACCTCGATCTGGCGGTCGCGCGCGGCGCGGCCTACTACGGCTACGTGCGACGCGGCCGCGGCGTGCGGATTCGCGGCGGCACCGCGCGCGCGTACTACATCGCGATCGAATCGGCGATGCCGGCCGTGCCGGGGCTCGAACCGCCGGTGCAGGCGCTGTGCGTCGCGCCGTTCGGCATGGAGGAAGGCACCGACGCCGAGCTGCCCGCACAGGAGTTCGGGCTGGTCGTCGGCGAGCCCGTGCATTTCCGCTTCTTCGGCTCGTCGGTGCGTCGTCAGGATCAGGTCGGCACGCTGCTCGAATACTGGGGCCCCGAGGAGTTGCAGGAACTCGAGGAAATTCAGGCGACGCTGCCGGCGGCCGGCCGCACCGCCGGTGAAGTCGTGCCGGTGAAGCTGCACGCGCGCGTGACCGAAGCGGGCACGCTCGAACTGGAGGCGATCCCGCGCGGCTCCGACGAGCGCTGGAAAGTCGAATTCGACGTGCGCGGCAACCCGAATGCGTGAGTGACATGAAGCGGTACAGCGTCGGCATCGATCTCGGCACCAGCAACACGGTGCTCGCGTACGCGGAAGCAGGATCGCAGCAGATCCGCGTGTTCGAGATCGAGCAGCTGGTGAGCCCCGGCGAGGTCGCCGCGCGGCCGCTGTTGCCGTCGGTGCGCTATCAGGCGGCCGACGGCGAGCTGAGCGCGGCCGATCTGCAGTTGCCGTGGTCCGCCGGTGCTCGGGCAGCGTCGGGCCAGGGCAAGGACGCCGGGCAACCGGTCGTGGTCGGCCGGCTCGCGCGGCTGCTCGGCGCGCAAGTGCCCGGGCGGCTCGTCGCGAGCGCGAAAAGCTGGCTGTCGCACGCGTCGGTCGATCGCGTCGCGCCGATCCTGCCGTGGGGCGCACCCGACGACGTCCGCAAGATTTCTCCGCTCGATGCGAGCGCGAGCTACCTCGCGCACGTGCGCGCCGCGTGGAACCAGCACTTTCCGAAGGCGCCGCTCGAACAGCAGGACGTCGTGCTGACGGTGCCGGCGTCGTTCGACGAAGGCGCGCGTGCGTTGACCGTCGAAGCGGCGCGGCTTGCGGGGCTGCCGTCGCTGCGGCTGCTCGAAGAGCCGCAGGCCGCGTTCTATGACTGGCTGTTCCGGCATCGCGACACGCTTGCCGACGAGTTGGCGCACACCCGGCTCGTGCTGATTTGCGACGTCGGCGGCGGCACCACCGACCTGACGCTGATCGAAGTCGGTGTGACCGACGACGGCGAGCCGCGCCTGACGCGGGTCGGTGTCGGCAATCACCTGATGCTCGGCGGCGACAATATGGACCTCGCGCTCGCGCATCTGGTCGAGGCGCGGCTGTTGGGTGGTGCCGGTGGCGCTGGGCAGGCGCCGCAGCGGCTGTCGGCGGCGAGCCTGTCGCAGCTGGTCGAGCGATGCCGCGTCGCGAAGGAGCAGTTGCTCGGCGCGCAGGCGCCCGAGGCGGCGCCGGTCACGCTGCTCGGCGCCGGCTCGAAGCTGATCGGCGGTGCGCGCACCACCCAGGTCACGCGCGACGAGGTCGAGAAAATCATCGTCGATGGCTTCTTTCCGCGCGTCGCCGCCGATCAGCGACCGGGCCGCCCGCGCGGCGCGATCGTCGAATTCGGCCTGCCGTACGCGACCGATGCGGCGGTCACGCGGCATATCGCGGCCTTTCTCGAACGCTTCGCCGCGCAGTCGCGCAAGGCCCTCGGCGCGCACTTCAGCACGCCGGACCCATCCGGCACAGCCGCCCTGCCCGTTCCCGACACGCTGCTGCTCAACGGCGGCGTGTTCCGCGCCGACGCGCTATCGCGGCGTCTCGCCGACACGCTCGGCGGCTGGCGCGGCGCGCCGCTCCATGTGCTGCACAACGACAACCCCGACGTCGCGGTCGCGCGCGGCGCGGTCGCCTATACGCTAGCGCGCGCCGGCTTCGCGCCGAAAATCGGCGGCGGTTCGCCGCGCAGCTATTTTCTGGTGCTCGACGAAACGCCTGCCGGCAAAGACGTTGCCGAACCGGACGCAGCGCCCGCGCAACGCGGCATCTGCCTGCTGCCGCGCGGCACCGAGGAAGCTCACGAGATTCTGATCGAGGATCGCACGTTCGCACTGCGGCTCGGACATCCGGTGCGCTTTCACCTGGTGTCGTCTAGCGCGGACACCGCATATCGGCCTGGCGAGCTGGTCGATCTCGCGGGCGGCGACTTCGTGCGCCTGCCGCCGATCGCGACGATCGTCCAGCCACGCGACGGCCAGCGCGCCCGCGAAACCGCGGTGCGCATCGCGACGTCGCTGACCGAGGTCGGCACGCTCGACGTGCATTGCATCGAGCTCGACGATCCATCGCAACGCTGGCTACTCGAATTCCAGCTGCGCCACGGCGACGCGCAAGTAGACCTATCCGCCGATGGCGCGCCGCAACGCCACCCGGCGCTCGATCGCGCGATCGAACTGATCGACCGTTGCTTCGGCGCCCGCGCGCATAACGTCGACCCCAAGGAAATCAAACGCCTGCGCGCGCAGCTCGAACATCTGCTCGGTCCGCGCGATGGCTGGGGTAGCGCATTGCTGCGCGAGCTGTTCGGCGCGCTGTGGGAACGCGCGCGGCGCCGGCGCCGCTCCGCCGATCACGAGCGGCTGTGGCTGAATCTGGCCGGCTATTGCGTGCGCCCCGGCTTCGGCTATCCGCTCGACGAATGGCGCGTCGAGCAACTGTGGACGCTGTTCGACGACGGCATTCAATACGTGACCGACAGCCAGGTGTGGTCCGAATGGTGGACGCTGTGGCGCCGCGCGGCCGGCGGTCTCGGCGAGGACGCACAGTTGCGCGTGCTCGACGCGATGGACTATCTGCAGAAGGCCGCGCAATCGCGTCACAAGCTGCCGTTCGATGTCGCGAAGACCGGCTTCGCCGATATGGTGCGCCTGTCCGCATCGCTAGAACGGATTCCGGCGGAACGCAAGATCGAACTCGGCGAGGCGGTGCTCACGCGCTTGAAAAAGCCCGCGGAAAACCATCAAAGCTGGTGGGCAGTCGGACGGATCGGCGCGCGCCAGCCGTTCTACGGCAGCGCGCACAGCGTCGTGCCACCCGAGGTCGCCGCGCAATGGCTCGACGCGATCCTCGCGCTCGACTGGAAGAAGGTCGACCCGGCCGCGTTCGCCGCGGTGCAGATCGCCCGCATGACCGGCGATCGCTCGCGCGATCTGCCCGACGAACTGCGCGCGAGCGTCGTGCGACGCCTCGAAGCGGCGAGCGCGCCGCGCGCCTGGATCACGATGGTCAGCGAAGTCGTCGCGCTCGATAACGCCGACGAAGGCCGCGTGTTCGGCGAATCGCTGCCGGTGGGGTTGAAGCTGATCGGCGGCTAGAGCGTTTGGCGCTGCGCGAAGCTCAGCACCGCTCGCGCCGCGTCCGGATTGTCACGGTCCTCGAGGCTTTCCGCGAGCAGAGCGCGAAAGACCGGCAACTTGTCCTTGCCGTATTGGAGCCCAAATTCGCACAGCACTTCGGCGATCGCCGCTTGCCGGCTGTCGGCGCCCAGCGTGCTCGAAATGTGCGAGCTGCCGCGCGCCAATTCGAGCAGATAGGTCGAGCGGTAACGGTTCTTTTCGGCCTGTCGGCCGGATCGGGGTCCACGGGGCATCGTTGTTTTTCTCTGCCATTGTCGAACCCGCTATCTATCAGTCAAAGCTGAAGGAAACCTTAGGACGAATCGCGCATGGTTTGCTTGCCACCCGTCACATCAAGGCAAGCCGGCGATGAACGACCCGCATCCTCTCTCTCGTCAAAGCCCCAGACATGCCGCTCCAGCCGCAACGACCAGGCAGGCGAGCCAGCGCCCGCCATTGACCGCTTCCCCAAGAAACACCCGCCCGATCAGCACCGCGAACACCACGCTGGTTTCGCGCAACGCCGACACCGCACCCATCGCGCCCGACTGCAGCGCCCAGATCACGATGCCATACGCCGCGATCGACACCAAACCGCCGACGAGCGACGAGCCCACCGACAGCGGCTCGGCACGTACCGGTGTCCATAGCGGCGCGAGGCCGCGCATTGCGACGAACAGCAGCGGCATCAGCCAATAGAACAGGAACATCCACGCGGTGTAGGTCAGCGGCTGACCGTCGGACAGTCTCACGCCGATGCCGTCGATCAAGGTATAGAGCGCAATCGTCGCACCAGTCGTCAGCGCGCTCAGCACGCCCGCGCGCGACACGTGCCGTCCCTGCAACGCGATCGCGATGATGCCGCCCGAGATCATCGCGATCCCGAGCGCGTGCAACGGGCCGATCGCTTCACGCGCGAACAGCGCCGCGCCGAGCGTGACGAGCAGCGGCGACGAGCCACGCGCGATCGGGTACGCGAGCGCCAGGTCGCTGCGTCGATACGACCGCACGAGGCTCACGTTGTAGAAGATATGCACGAGCCCCGATGCAACGAGGTAGGGCCAGCAGGCGCTGGCTGGCAACGGATTGACCAGGACGACGAGCGTGGCGACCGCCGCGATGGCGATGCTCATCCAGGTCATCGACAGGAACCGGTCGCGGTTGCCGTGCAGCATCGCGTTCCAGCTCGCGTGAAGCATCGCAGCAAAAAGCACGATGCCACCGGTATAACTAAGCATGGGGTTTTGAGGCCGAGAGTGGGCGGGAAAGGCATTAGCGGTACAACGGGAAGGATATCTATCTTGTCGTGGCCCCTCAAACCAGATAAATTGGCCGCCTGCGTTAGAAAAACTCTTGCAAATGAAACGGGTATTGCCTCCGCTCAATGCGTTACGGGCCTTCGAGGCCGCGGGCCGGCTCGGCAGCTTCAAGGAAGCCGCCGCGGAGCTGCACGTGACTCACGGCGCGGTGAGCCAGCAGGTGCGTCTGCTCGAGGAATGGCTCGGCGCCTCGTTGTTCGAACGGCACCACCGGCGCGTGACACTGACGGCGGCGGCGAAGGCCTATCTGGAGGAAATCGGCCCACTGTTCGAACAGCTGTCGCAGGCAACCGCGCGATACGGTGTGCCCGAAACGCTGTCGCGGACGCTATCCGTCAACGCGCCCGCGACATTCACGTTGCGCTGGCTGGTGCCGAGACTGGCGACATTCCGCGCCGAGCATCCCGACGTGGAGGTCAAGGTGGAGACGTCGAACGGACCGCTGGAGAGTCTGAAAGAGAGTTACGACATCGTCATCCGGGGCGGCCCGGACACGTTCTATGGCTATTCGATGCGGCCATTCCTGTCCGAGGAGAGGCTTCCGGTCTGCAGTCCGGCGCTCTTGCAGCGAGTGCCGCTTCGATCGCCGGGCGACTTGCGGCAGCACACGTTGCTGCACACCTCGAGTCTTCCGCGGCTTTGGCCCGACTGGCTGGCGAGCACGCAGCTTGCCGCGCTGAGGCCGGCCGCCACGTTGACCTTCGATCACTTCTATCTGACCTTGCAGGCCGCCATCGACGGGATCGGCATCGCGATGGGACCGACCGCGCTGGTCTCCGACGATCTCGCCGCTGGCCGGCTCGTCGCGCCGTTCGACGGTCCGCGTCTGCGGTCTCGCAGTTACTGCACTTACATTGCGGATGAGAAGTCTGGCGATGAACTGGTCGTGCAGTTCCGTTCGTGGCTCGAGCGCGAGGGGATGTGTTCTTGAGCGCAGACGCAGGTCATCTCACAGCAACGCGCACACAGGCGGGCGCCTGTGTGCGCGTTGCTTCAGCTCGCGCCGCTCAATTCGGCACGTTCACGGCGCCGTTCGTTGCGGAAATCGCATTGGCACCCGGGCTCGCCGCGATCGCCGGCAGGTTGGCCGTGGTCAGCGCCGGTGCGGCTCCTGGCGTGCCGCCGCGCGGTATCGTGTGGATCACCTGCGACGGCGGCAGCGCCGTGCCGTTCTTCAGATGAGCCCACATCAGATTGAGCGCCTGAAGATTGTAGTAGTGCAACGGCACGAAACGCGTGTCGAAACCGGCGACGCCGAGGAACGCGTCAAAGTGCTGACCGTTCGTGACTTCGTAAAGCGCCAGCTTGCTCGCACCGCCCTCGGCCACCTGGTTCAAGCCAAGATACGGCCGCGACGCGTGGTTGATCGGCACCAGCGCATCCGCGCGTCCTTGCACGATGATGGTCGGCTTGCCATGCAGGTTCGCATTCACGCGGATTGCATCGACGCTGGCACTCAACGAACCGCTTGTCCACCGCGCGCGCAGGCATGCGGCGCCCGCGTAGCTCGCATCGGCGGTCGCGAGCCGATGATCGGCCGCGCCCGAGGTGCCCGCGTTGTAGACGAGGTTGATGCCATTGGTCGGCGGCACGCCGTTGCCGTTGCCGAACACCGTCAGCATCGGCGAGACCGCCGGCGTCACGCCGGCTGCACCCGTCGCGCTGGTGGTGCCGAAGCTGAAGTCGCACAGGTTGTCGGCGACGCTTGCACGCGCATATGCATTCGCATAGGTCACGGCGACGGCCGGCACTGCCTGCGAGTCCCACATCGGTGCTTGCAGCAGGTCCGAGTCCGTCTGATAGCCGTTCTGATGCAGCAGCGCGAGCGCATTGGTGGCCTGCGTCACCGTATCCGCTCCCGCGATCACGCCGGCTGCCGCGAGCGACGCGCAACGCGCGGTCCGCAGCGCGGTGGTGGTTGCGCTCGGCAGCGCGGTCAGATACGGCGCGCCGGCCGCAGCCGGAGCGAGCGCGGCGCACGGCTGCAGCAGGTTCGCGAGCGTCATGTAATCGGCGAGCGGTTTGCCGAACGCGCCGACCGGCACGCCGCCCTGCGCGACCGACACCTGTGGCGTGAGCCGCATGTTGATCTGCGGTTCGCCGACCACCACTGCCGTGATGAGGCCCGACGTGTCCTGCTCGGCCGCCGCGAGCGACGCGCCGCCGCCGTTGCTGACCGACGCGGCGATCGTCGTGATGCTGCCGCTCGCATAGCGCACCGTGCGCGTCGTGCCATTCAATGCGCCGAACGAATCGTTGAGCGCCCAATACGCGAACTGGATCGCCTGCAACGTGTTCTTGCCCCAGTCCTGCTCGGGGTTCTGTTGCGAGTGCGCGTGCTTGAACGCATAGCGGTTCGGGAACTGCGCGTTGAACGTTGCCAGCGTGCTGCTGCCGAGCTTCGCGGTGAAAAGGCTCGCCTTGCCCGCTGTGCTCGCATCCTGCAACGTGCCGTCGATCAGCGTCACGCGATTCGTCGACAGCTCATGCGCGCCGTTGCCGCTGCCCTTGTCGGTGTAGGCCACGGCGCAGCCGCGCTTCAAGCCCCACTCGCCGGCCGCCGAAATCGCGCCGTACACGCCGCGCGAACCGGACGACGTCGCGGTGACGATGCACGGCTGGTCCGGATTGAAGCTGGTGGGAATCTGCACGAGCAGGCTCACGTTCTGCGCGCCGCTGCCGTCATCGGCATAGGCGAGGTATTCCTTGCCCGCGATCTTGCCTTCGCCCAGCGTGTCGTTGCCGTTCAGGTCGACGTTGGGGCCCCAGAAGCGTCCATAGCCGCCGTTCGCCGTCATGTCGACGAGCGCCCGGTAGTTCGACCAGATCGCGAGACGCCGCAGTTCGGCGGCCGTTGGTTGCGCGGTATTCGCGATGGCCGGCGCGGTCGCCGAGGCGAGGCCGGTCTTGCCGAGGCCCGCGGTCAGCAGATCGTCGCTGTTGCCGTCATAAGATTTCGTCGTCACCGCGCTTTTGATGAAGCCTGGCAGCACGTTGTTCGGCGGCGGTGGGTGCAGTCCGTCGTCGTTGCCGCCGCCGCAGCCGGCCAGCACGATCGCGGACGCCATCAGGCTCGCCGCGGTAGTGAGCCACCAAGGGTTGTGCATGGCCGCCGGGATCTTCTTCGGTGTTGTCATCTTTTCTGTCTCCGTCATTTATACGACGTTGTATTGGCAACGGCACCGAACTTATTACCGACTCCGCTTCACCAGGTTCGCTAGAAAGAGATGCTTCGGATGCCGATGCATCGCTAGCGTGCATTGAGCTCTCGCCGGAGTCAATACACGCTCATACCGACACACAACGAGCATCGGGATTCGCTTGAAACAGCCGGCCGGCTAGTCGGAATCGGCCATGCGGGTGAACCCGTCGTCGCTCCAGGCTTCGGAGCCGACACCGTGACGAACGAAGAAAACTCCGTGCGGGTCGTAACGTTTCTTGATCGACAGAAGACGCGCCCTGTAAATATCGACCCACGGCGCCGGTAACGGCTTCATAGGTATGCATCCAGATCGCCCCTGCCCCGACGCTTACCGCGGGTCCGGGTGGAATGATCCCGTCACAACCGCTTGGAACGAAAGCATCGTGATTCCTGATGGCGTTCATCGCGCGCGTCCATCTCATCAAGGAATCCGGTGCGTTCGAAGCGTCGCTGCGGTGACAGCGCTTTCAGACGAGCACTTCCGTTACGTTCCGCCCTGCTTGCGCATCTGCCCGATAGCGCGAGCCCGTGCCGCCTCGGCCTCCCGGACGAGCCGGTACGCAACATAATATTTGAAGACATTGCGCACGTACGTAGTGGGTTCGATGCCGATTTTCTCGGCGACTACGATTTCGACATTGTTGAACCACTTGTTCGGATCGAGACCGCGCGCCTGCGCCTCCTTGCGCATCCTGGCGATGTTTGCGGGTCCTGCGTTGTAGCTCGCGAATGCGAACAGCGAGCGGTCCCTTTCCGAGAAGTGAGCATCGGGAAAGTAACGGGCCATCAGCACGTCGAGATATTTCGCTCCCGCATGGACGTTGGACTCCGCCACCCTGATGTCGCCAACCGCAAGTTCCTTCCCCGTGGCTGGCATCAGCTGCATGATGCCGATTGCTCCAACGTGACTGCGCGCACTCTGGTTCAGCTGCGATTCCTGATAGCCCTGAGCCGCAAGCAGGAGCGGATCGAAGCCGTACTGCGCGCCGTATTTTTCGAAAAGGCCGACCGTCTGTTTGAATCGCTTCAGCTCCGCTGACTCCGTATTGTTGGAGATCTGCTTGATGCGCTTCATTTCCTGCTGCAGACGGACTTCCGCGACACTCTGCTTTTTCACGTAATTCAGGTAGAAGTCGTTGATCGCGTCCTGTAGTTTCGGGCTCTTGAGGCGGACCGCCCAGCCGATGTAGCCTGCGTCGCGCACCGCGATGTCGTTATGCACGACGATTCCCGGCAGTATCGGCGCCCATACCTTTGCCTTCCAGTCGTCCACGACGAGGATCTGGACCAGCCCGGCATTGAGCATCTCCATCGCGTCTTCGTCTTCTAGCGCGTCGGGCAGCGGTACGAGCTTCACGGGGGCTTTGCGTTCCTTGGCAAACCGCGCATTCAACGCGTTCAGGCTCTCGTAATAGCTGCTGCTCGGTCGCACGTGGACCGTCTTGCCGCTCAGATCGTCGAGCTTCGCTAGGGCTGGCGACTTCGGACCGGTCACGACCACTTCGCGTACTGCTATGCGGTCACGAGGCGACACGAAGTCGACCTGCTTCAGGCGGGCCTCCGTGACCGTCAGATTGCCCGCGGCGATGTCGCCCCGGCCCGCTATCAGCCCTGGGAGCAACTGGTCGCGCGTCGTCGGAATGATGACCAGCGTGAGCGGACGTTTGCCGAGCGTCGCCTGGTATTTCCTGTTCAGATAACGCTCGAAGTCCCGCATCAGGCCGGCGGTCAGCCCTCGCTCGTGGCCTTGCTCATTCACATAGAGCGTTCGACTGTAGGGAACCAGTACGCGGATCAGCCGCCGGTCCAGCATGGCGTCGAAATCGCCGGTGAACGGTTGATTGCCGAGATCGATTTGGCGCGCGGCGGGAGTTGAGGCGGGGGCACCTGGGGCTGCCGGGACGGAAACGGCCGACGAGGCGGCCGACGAGGCGGCCGACGACGCGGCCGGCTGCGCAGCGGCAGTTTGGGCGGCGACGCACGTCGCAACGCCGACGGTCATGCCTGAGCAGAACGCCGCGATGAACAGCAACGTTTGAATGATGCGCATCGTAAAAAGCCCTGCTGCCGCACCCGGCGACTGCGTCGACGTTCACTACGCGCTTCGATATTGCCACGATGGCAACGGTTGGAAATGGGACGTTGGTCCTATAAGCGATGCCGCCGTCACGACGAAGACTAGAGCTACGCCATCGTCACGCGATTTCGCCCGTTATGCTTCGAGCGATACAGCGCCCGGTCGGCGCTCGCGAAACCGTCGCGATGCGCGGGCCGCGATAAATCGCTGATACGCGTAAGCGACGCGCCTACGCTGACCGTCACCACCCCGAGCGGCGACGCGCGATGTTCGATCGCGAGATCCGCCACGCCCTGGCGCAGCGTTTCGAGCGTGTCTTCGAGCTTCGACTTCTGTGCTTCGAGCATCAGCAGTCCGAACTCCTCGCCGCCCATGCGCCCGACCACGAAGTGCTCGCTGTCGGCGGCGGCCTGCATCACCGAGGCGACCAGCCGCAGACAATGATCGCCGGCCTGATGGCCGTAGGTGTCGTTGTACTGCTTGAACCAGTCGACGTCGACGACCACCGAGCCCATCATGTCGCCGTCGCGCGCCTCCTTCCAGCGTCGCGCGATGGTTTCCAGCAGAAAGCGCCGGTTGTACAACTGCGTGAGCGGATCGATCGCGGTGGCCGTGCGCATCTTCAGATCGTTTTCGATCATCGCGCGCAGGTGGTAGAACACGCCGCGCTGGCCCGCGTCGAGCCGGCCCGGTGCCGGGTCCATCGCGCATAGTGCGCCGACGATCTCGCCGTTCGGTGCACGCAGCGCGATCGCCGCGTAAAAGCGCACGAACGGATGACGCTTGACCAGCATGCATTCACCGAAACGGCTGTCGTTGTGAGCATCCTCGATCACGAACAGATCGGCGTCGCGCACCGCGTAGTCGGCGAGCGAACGCGCGCGCGTGACGAGCGGCATCGCCATGCCGACCTCGGCGCGATAGTGCTGATACTCCTCGTCGAGCAGCACGATCGCGGTAATCGCCGCGCCGGTCACGCTCTTCAGAATCTCCGCCGCGTGCGTGAAGCACTCGCGCATCACCTGATCGTCGTGCAACAGCCACTCGATGACTGAAGACTCCACCTCGGGTTCGCCGCCGGCGGTCGAGTCGACTGGCATCCGGCTGGCGAGGCGGTCGATACTGTGAGCGAGTTGCACGGAAGGGTTCCAGAATAGGCTTAGCTTATGTCAACGGCATAGGCAGGCCAAACTTGAGCACAGAATGTGGGACCGCGAGCACGCGCCGGAGCGCATCCGGCGGCCCCAAAGAAAATGGGCCGGCTCTCGCGAGCCGGCCCATCGATCGATGCGACGTTGAGATAATCGGACGCGCCGCTTTATTCCTTGTCGCCCTTCACCTGCGGCAGCGCCGACGTCTCGTTCGACGACAGCAGACCCACCTGCGAGTAAATGCGCAGCTTGTCGCGCGTGTCCTTGATGTCGAGGTTGCGCATCGTCAGCTGGCCGATGCGGTCGCGCGGCGAGAACGTCGATTCGACCTTCTCCATCGACAGACGCTCGGGCTGATACGTGAGGTTCGGCGACTTCGTGCTGAGGATCGAGTAGTCGTTGCCGCGGCGCAGCTCGACGGTCACTTCGCCGGTGATCGCACGCGCGACCCAGCGCTGCGCGGTTTCGCGCAGCATGATCGCCTGCGGATCGAACCAGCGGCCCTGGTACAGCAGACGGCCGAGACGGCGGCCGTTCTCACGGAACTGCTCGATCGTGTCTTCGTTATGGATGCCGGTGACGAGACGCTCGTAAGCGATATTCAGCAGCGCGAGGCCCGGGGCTTCGTAGATGCCGCGGCTCTTCGCCTCGATGATGCGGTTCTCGATCTGGTCGCTCATGCCCAGACCATGACGGCCGCCGATACGGTTCGCTTCGAGCAGCAGTTCGACCGCGTTCGGGAACGTCTGGCCGTTCAGCGCGACCGGCTGGCCTTCCTCGAAGCGGATCGTCACTTCTTCCTTGGCGATCTGCACGTCGTCGCGCCAGAACGCGACGCCCATGATCGGATTCACGATCTTGATGCCGGACTCGAGGCTCTCGAGATCCTTCGCTTCGTGCGTCGCGCCGAGCAGGTTCGAGTCGGTCGAATAGGCCTTTTCAGCCGACATCTTGTAGTCGAAGCCCGACTGGCGCATGAACTCGGACATTTCAGCGCGGCCGCCGAGTTCGTCGATGAACAGCTGGTCGAGCCACGGCTTGTAGATCTGCAGGTTCGGATTGACGAGCAGACCGTAGCGGTAGAAACGCTCGATGTCGTTGCCCTTGTACGTGCTGCCGTCGCCCCAGATGTTGACGCCGTCTTCCTTCATCGCGGCGACCAGCATCGTGCCGGTCACGGCACGGCCGATCGGCGTGGTGTTGAAGTAGGTGACGCCCGCCGTCGAGATATGGAACGCGCCGCACTGCAGCGCTGCGATGCCTTCCGCGACCAGTTGCGCGCGGCAGTCGATCAGGCGCGCGCCTTCGGCGCCATATTGCGTGGCGCGACGCGGGATCGAATCGTAGTCGTCTTCGTCGGGCTGACCGAGATTGGCCGTGTAGGCGTACGGCACGGCGCCCTTCTTGCGCATCCAGTGCAGCGCGGCGCTGGTGTCGAGGCCGCCGGAAAACGCGATACCGACCTTCTGGCCGATCGGAAGACTTTCAAGGATTGTACTCATAAGCAGTAGCGTTAAACTCGACGTACGGGGAGATTTGGGGGGAACAGCTGAGTATCGGGCATGCCTGGCGATCAGGCAAGTTACGCGGGAGTATACCGCGAACCGCCGTCCGGCCTTGGATTTTGCCGGTCGGCGCGGCCCTCCGCCGCGATCTCGGCGTGTCGAATTCCCGGATTAATTCACGCTTTATCAGTCGTAACGGGGAGCGATTTATTACCGTCTCGGGGTAGCATCGCGGGTTGCGTCAACGCACCGGCCGCGTATCCCTTGCACCCCGTTCACCCCGTTCACTCCCCTTGCCTACCGCTTATGACCACGACCACTGCACGCCCCACGACGAACGCCTCGCTGATCACCAACGTGCGTCTCGCCGACGGCCGGCGCGTCGAGGTGTCGATCGTCGATGGCCGGATCGCCGCGCTCGGCGCCGCTCTGTCGCGCGAGCCCGGTGTGCCGGTCGAGGACGGCGGCGACGCGCTGCTGCTGCCAGGTTTCGTCGAAGGGCATACGCATCTGGACAAGACCAACTGGGGCTTGCGGTGGTATCGCAACGAAGTCGGGCCGAAGCTGACCGACCGCATCGAAAACGAGCGCCGCTGGCGCGCCGAAAGCGGCCACGACGCGGGTGCGCAATCGCTCGCGCTCGCGCGCGCGTTTCTCGCGGCCGGCACGACGCGGGTGCGCACGCACGTCGATATCGACACCGACGCGGGCCTGCGCCATCTCGACGGCGTGCTGGCCACGCGCGACACGCTGCGCGACGTGCTCGACCTGCAGATCGTCGCGTTTCCGCAATCCGGGCTGCTCGGCCGGCCCGGCACCGACGCGCTGCTCGATCGTGCGCTCGGGGCGGGCGCCGACGTGCTCGGCGCGCTCGATCCCGCGCTGATCGACGGCGATCCGGTGAAGTCGCTCGATCTGACGTTCGCGCTCGCCGAGCGTCACCGCAAGCCGATCGACATTCATCTGCACGAGCCCGGCGAAATCGGCGCGTTCACGCTCGGTTTGCTGCTCGATCGCGTTGCCGCGCACGGCATGCAGGGGCAAGTAGTGGTCAGCCACGCGTTCTGTCTCGGCGCGCTGCCCGAGCGCGAACGCGATGCGCTGCTCGCGCGTATCGCCGAGCTGCGCGTCGCGCTGTTGACCACCGCGCCGCCGTCGGTGCCGGTGCCGCCGCTCACGGCTTGCCGCGCGCACGGCGTCGCGCTGTTCGGCGGCAACGACGGGATTCGCGACACGTGGACGCCGTACGGCTCGCCCGACATGCTGGAACGGGCGATGCTGATCGCGATGCGCTACGGCCTGCGCCGCGACGACGATCTCGCGCTCGCGTTCGATTGCGTCAGCGGCGTCGCCGCGCGCGCCTGCGGATTCGAAGCTTATGGTTTGCAGCCGGGCGCCCGGGCCGATCTCGTGCTGGTCGATGCCGACACGCTCGCGCATGCGCTCGTCGCGCGGCCGGTGCGCAAGCTGGTGGTCGCGCACGGCCGCGTCGTCGCGCGCGATGGCGCGCTGCTCGCGCGGTAGTTGAGCATGGGCGCGAACGCGGCCCCGCCGTGCGCAACAACAAAGACGTTTCTTGCACTCAGATGATCAATCTTTTTCAGGCCATGCAGGCTTTCGTCAAGGTCGCCGATGTCGGCAGCTTCGCGCAGGCCGCCGCGCAACTGAACGTGTCGACATCGGTCGTCACGCGCCATGTGTCGAGCCTTGAACAGCATCTCGGCATTCGGCTGTTTCAGCGCACCACGCGCAAGGTCGTGCTGACCGAGGCCGGTGCGCAATACGCGGACGGTTGCCGCGTGCTGCTCGCCGAACTGGAGGAAGTGGAATCGCGCGCGACCACGGCGTCGCGCGAAGTGGCCGGCGACCTGCGCATCGTCGCGCTCGGCAGTTTTTCGCTGTTTCGGCTGACGCCGCTGTTCGCCGAATATCAGGCGCGCTTTCCGCAGGTGAACCTGCGCGTCACGCTGACGGAAAAACGCGTCGATCTGCTCGAAGGCGGCTTCGATGTCGGCATCGTGACCGAGCATATGATCCGCTCGGAGTCGCTGGTGGTGCGGCGTCTGATCAACTCGCACGCGGTGCCGGTGGCCGCGGCCGCGTATCTGGCGCAGGCCGGTCATCCGCAAACGCCGGCCGAGCTGGAGACGCATCGGCTGATCGCCGCGCCGTTCGACACGACCGGCCCGATGTGGATCTTCCGCAAGGGGGACGGCGACGCCGAAAGCGCGAGCGCGGGCGGCGACGACAGCGGCGAGAGCATCGCGATCGATGCCTCGTTCACGGTCAACAGCATGATCATGCAGAAGCAGGCCGCGCTCGGCGCGATGGGCATCGCGCTGCTGCCGCTCGAAATGGTCGAGGACGAACTGCGCGCCGGCACGCTGGTGCGCGTGCTCGAGGGCTATGCGGTGCTCAATGGCGACGTGGCCGTGTCGCTGGTGTACCCGAGCCGCGAGTTCGTGCCGCGCAAGGTGCGCGAGTTCATCGATCTCGCGGTCGGTTTCTTCAAGTGACGTTGTCGGGCTGACGCTTCAAGGCCGCTCGCCGCGCGCAAGCCGCGCGTCGATGTCGTACACGACCGGCATCAGATCCGCGACGCTGTCGATCACGTAATGCGCGCCCGCCGCCTTCAACCTGGCCGTCGCGGCGGTGCGGCGCGCGGCGAATTCGTCGGCCGGCAGCGCCTTCACCTCGGCCTCGCTCATGCCGAACGCGTTGCCGCTCACCGCGACGCCGACCGCCCACGTGCCGCCGTTGATGCCCTCTTCGATGCCGACCTCGGTGTCGTCGACCTTGATCGCCTCTTTCGCGCGCCATACGCCGAGCTGCGGCAGCGTCCGGTAGATCATGTACGGCGACGGCCGTCCTTCCGGCGTATCGCCGGTGCACACGATGCTGTCCGGCGAGAAGCCCTGCGCGGCCGCGCCCGGAACGATTTCGTCGATGATCTCGCGGGTATAGCCGGTGGTCGTGCCGATGCGGATAGCGTCGTGACGCAGTGCGCTCGCGACTTCGGCGACGCCCGGGATCACCGCGCTATAGCTCGCCGCGACCGCGATGTTCTTCGGCACGAACACGTCGTACACGGCGTCGATATCCGCGTCGGTCGGTGTATGGCCGTGACGCTCGGCCCAAGCCTGCGCGACGCGCGGCAGCGCCATCAGCGCCGCGATATGCGGACGCTTGGCCATGCCCATCGGGCCGCGTGCTTCGTCGATCGTGATCGGCACGCCGAACTGCTCGAAGGTCTCGACGAAGGCGCCCATCGGCGCGCGTGAACCGTAGTCGACCACCGTGCCGGCCCAATCGAAAATCACTGCCTTCACGTATTTCATCTGCTTGAATCCCCGGAAATTCGAATGTATTGGGTTTGCCGTCGCGGCTCAGGCCGCCTGCGCGAGCGCCTTGCGTTCGTCGAGCGCGGCGGGCGGCGGCGCCGCGTGCGTGACGCCCATCGTGCGCAGCGCCTGCGCACAGGCCTCGACCACGCGACGCATCACCTGCTCGTCGACCTGGCCGATGCAGCCGATGCGGAAACTGTCGACCACCGTCAGCTTGCCCGGATAGATGATGAAGTCCTGCTCCTTCATCAGTTCATAGAAGCGCGCGAATTCGAACGACGGATGCGCGGGCGAGAAAAACGTCACGATGATCGGCGAGCGCCAGTGCGCGCTGAGCAATGGCTCGAAGCCGAGCTCGTGCATGCCGGCCACCAGCACGTCGCGATTGTTCGCATAGCGCGCGAGCCGCGCGGGCTGCCCGCCTTCGAGGCTGAACAGCCGCAGCGCCTCGAGGAACGCGGCCACCGTATGCGTGGGCGGCGTGAAGCGCCACTGGCCCGTACGATTCATCACGTCCCATTGATCGTGGAGATCGAGCGCGAGCGAATGGCTGCGGCCCTTCGCTTCGGAGAGCGCGCTCTTGCGCGCGATCACGAAGCCGAAACCCGGTACGCCCTCGATGCACTTGTTCGCCGAGGACACGAACGCCTCGCACGCGATCTGCCGCACGTCGAGCGGCACCGCGCCGAAGGCGCTCATCGAATCGATCAGCAGCTTGCGGCTATGCTTCGCGACCGCGGCCGCAATCTCTTCGAGCGGATTGAGGATGCCGGAGCTCGTTTCGCAATGGATCGCGACCACGTGCGTGATCGACGGATCGGCGGCCAGCATGCGCTCGACTTCGACGCCGCGCGGCGGCAGGTAGTCGCCCTTGTCGAGCAGCGTGCAGGCGCGGTCGAGGTAGCCGAGCGTGGTCGCCGCGCGCTTGCCGTACGCGCCGTTCGCGAGCACGAGCGCATGGCCGTCGCGCGGAATCAGGCTGCCGAGCATCGCTTCGACGCAGTAGCTGCCGCTGCCCTGCAGCGGCACGCAGTCGTACTCCCCCGCGGTGTCGCCGGCGATTTCGAGCAGGCTCGCGCGCAACTGAGCGGTCATCGCGCGGAAGTCGCCGTCCCACGAGCCCCAGTCGCGCAGCATCGCCTGTTTCGTCGAGAGTGCCGTGGTCAGCGGACCCGGAGTCAACAAGTAAGGCTCGCCGCCAGCCGGCGCCGCGCAGGATGTCGTGCCACGGGTGACGGACGTTGCCGCGGCCGCAACGCTCAATGCCGCCGCCGAACCGCCGATCGCGCTTTCCATGTCGGGTACTCCGATATCGCTATGTCGATACCTCACACGATATAGAAACGCTGTCCATCGGTAAAATCGATATAATCGATGGCAGTATCGTAAAAACTTATCAGTCGGCGAGGCACACGTGCAGTACGCGCAATTGCGGGCGTTTCATGCGGTCGCTGAACATGGCGGCTTTTCTAAAGCGGCACAGGCGTTGTCGTTGACGCAGCCGGCGGTGTCGGACCATGTGCGGCGCCTCGAACAGGATTACGGCGTCAAGCTGTTCGAGCGCGGGCCGCGCGGCGTGGAGACGACCGAACTCGGGCTGCGCCTGTTCAGCGTGACGCGGCATATGCTCAGCTGCGAGCGTGATGCGCGTCAGCTGCTCGAATCGGCGGGCGGGCTGGAGTCGGGTTCGCTATCGCTCGCGGCCGATGCGCCCGATCTCGCCGTCGCGCTGATCGGCGCGTTTCGCCAGCGGCATCCGGGCATCGTCGTCACGCTGTCGATCGCCAATGCGGCCGAGTGCATGCAGCGCGTGCTGTCGAGTGCGGTCGACGCGGCGATCACGGCTGCGCCGCAAGTGCATAGCCGCCTGCGGTCGCGCGTGTTGCGGCGCGATCCGCTGGTCGCGATGGTGCCGGCCAGCTATGCGGCCGCGAAGAAGCGCCGCCTCAGCTACGCGGAGCTCGTCGAACAGCCGATGATCTTCCGCGAGCCGCAATCGGTCACCCAACAACTGCTCGAAATCGAGCTCGTGCGCGAGTCGTTGCAGGTCGAGCCGGTCATGTACGTGGATGGCCGCGAGGCGCTCGAGGAAGCGGTCGCGCAGGGAATCGGGGTCGGCGTGATTGCGCGCGCCGAGTTCAACGAGTCGCGGCGCATCCGGATGGTGCCGCTCGTCGACTGCCGCGTGCAGATGATCGAATCGCTGACGCGGCTCGCCGAGCGGCCGGGTTCGAATCTGCTCGACGCTTTTTTTGCGGTGGAATTGCCGGGAGCGGAAACCGAGGTCTCGGTCGGCGAGGTTCAACGCGCGTAGCTCGCGCGCCGTCGCTGCAACAGGCGGCGCGGCCGTCGTGCTACCGGCCGCGCCATCCGTTATCGCAGTCGATCTGAAGAGCGGGTTGCCGTAAGCGTTGGCAACCCGTCGGACTCAACGCGAGCCGCCGCTCGCGATCAGGCTCTCGCCCGTCAACCAGCGCGCGTCGTCCGAAGCCAGGAACGTGACGACATCGGCGATATCGTCGGGTTGGCCGATACGGCCGAGCGGCGTCGTGCTGATCGCCCAGGTTTCGAACTCCGAGCCCATCACGCCGGCGGTGTGCGCGCCTTCGGTTTCGACCACGCCCGGATTCACCGAATTCACGCGGATCTTGCGCGGACCGAGTTCCTTCGCGAGCACGCCGGTGATCGCATCGACCGCGCCCTTGGTCGCCGTGTAGACCGCGGTGGTCGCCGGTGTGATGCGGGTCACGACCGAGCTCACGTTGACGATGCTGCCGCCTTCGCCCAGATGTTTGGCCGCCGCCTGCGTCACCAGCAGCAGACCCAGCACATTCACATCGAAGTGCTTATGAAAATGCGCTTCGGTGATCTCTTCGAGCGTCGCAAATTCGTAGACACCCGAGTTGTTGACGAGAACGTCGAGCCGGCCATAGGTTTCGATCGCCGCATCGATGATGCCCTTCGCGTCCGCGGCCTTCGACACGTCGCCGCCAACCGCGACCGCCTTGCCGCCCGCCGCGGTGATATCGGCGACCACCTTGTCGGCGCCCGCGCGGCTCGACGCATAGTTCACCACGACCGACGCGCCTTGCGCCGCCAATGCCTTCGCAATCGCCGCACCGATGCCTTTCGATGCACCCGTTACAACCGCTACCTTGCCTGTGAGCTTGCTCATCATCGTGTCCTTTCAATGGTTCGCGCCGGCATGCCTCGCGAGAAGTCGCGAGGTCCACGCCGCTAAAAGCTGGAAATGCAGTGGCGCTGTCACAGGTCGTAAATTTAGGCATCGCGTGAGCTCGGATAAAGCGGCTCGAGGCGAATTGACACGCCGCTTCCGACGAACAATCGATTCGAAGCGGATTTCGTTGGACCTGTTTACGCGGGGCTTACGAAGATTTCGGGCAATACGCGCTGATCTGGTTCGCGGTGCATCTCGTACCAGATCGATGCATCAGACTCCTACGAGTAGACGCCAAAATCAGGCGCTACACACTGAAAGCGCTTTATTCAGTGCGCTTTTTATTCAATGCTTGCGCAGCAGCGCGATCTGCGCCGCCACGCTCGCGAGCACCGCGAGCGCACCGAGCGTATCGAGAATGATGGACCACATGATCTCCCTCCTCCGCTATCTGCTGCCTCGACGTCATTTAAACGAATGCGCGCGGTATTGATTGAACGTCGAGGCCGAGCAGACAGATAAAGAACCAGCGACGAAAATTCGTCGAGCCCCTACAGATAGGGTTTGACGGTGCTGTTGCTATCATTCGTTGCCGCCGCGGAGCGCTCCTGCGGGAGCACAGAGCCGTAAACGGACATTCAGCGCGCGGCATTCCAACACCAACCCGATCGCCGACGCATCACACCTCTGAGGCATGCATGGAATTTCGCCAACTTCGCTACTTCATCGCGGTCGCCGAGGAGATGAACATCACGCGGGCGGCCAATCGTCTGCATATGACGCAACCGCCGCTGTCGCGGCAGATCCAGCAGATCGAGGAAGACGTCGGCCTGCCGCTGTTCGAGCGCGGCTCGCGACCGTTGCGGCTCACCGAAGCCGGCCGCATTTTCTACACCCAGGCGAAGCGTCTGATCGATGAAGCCGACGATCTCGCGCCGCTCACGCGCCGGCTCGCACAACTCGCGGAGCGCATCGTGATCGGCTTCGTGCCGTCTACTCTGTATGGCGCGCTGCCCGCGGTGATACGCTCGTTTCGCGAGGCCGCGCCGCATATCGAGCTATCGCTGATCGAGATGTTCACACTCGAGCAGTTGGCCGCGCTCAAAGGCGGCCGCATCGACGTCGGCTTCGGCCGCCTGCGCTTCGATGATGCGCAACTCGCGCGCGAAGTGCTGGTCGAGGAACGGATGATCGCGGCGTTGCCGCAGGACCATCCGCTCGCACGGCAGAAGAAGCCGCTGACGCTCGCCGCGCTCGCCGAGGAAACGCTGATCGTCTATCCAAGCACGCCGCGGCCGAGCTACGCGGACCAGCAGATCTCGGCGATGCACGATCAGGCGCTGGAGCCGAAGGCGATTCACGAAGTGCGCGAGTTGCAGACCGCGCTCGGTCTGGTCGCCGCGCAGGTCGGCGTGTGTCTCGTGCCGGAGAGCGTCGAGGGCTTGCGCGCGCACGGCGTCGCGTACCGGCCGATTCCGTCGGCAAGCGCCGCGTCGCCGATCATCATGAGCCGGCGCCTGCAGGACGAATCGCCCGCGACGATGCTGATGTGCTCGCTCGCGCGGCAGTTGTTCAAGCGGGTTTGAGCGCCGCTTGCGCGAACACGGCGCATCGTGCCGCCCTACTTCACATCGAAGCCGTAGTCCCCATGCGTTCGATGCCCGTCCGACGCCACCGCGACCCAATGCACGGTGTAGTGTCCGGCCGCGAGCCTCGGCAGCGGCAGCGTCATCACCGCGGGTTGCCGCGCATCCACCGATGACTTCTGCGTGCCGACCTGCTTGCCGCTCGCATCGGTGACGCTCAGCGAGCTGAACGCCGGTTCGAGCGGCCCGTCGAAGGTCACCTTGACCTGCGCGGGCGCGGCCACCGATGCGCCCGCGCCCGGCTCCTGCTTCTGCGGAAACACATGCGCGAGTGCCGCGCTCGCGAACGTCACACCGGCGATCAGTGCCGCCAGGCGCATTGCGTGATATTCGAAGCTGTTCATCATCGTTTTTCTCCTGCACTACTCATGGGAACAGCGGCTTGCCGAGCGTAGTCGGCGCAATGTCGTCGAAGAACAAGTGCGCCTGCACCAGAATGCCGACGTGCGAGCCGCTCGCACGGTTGATCGGAATCTGTGCCTCGACGCCGAACTGTCCGTAGCGATTGATCCAGATAAAGCCCGGATTGACCGTGCCGGTCGTCTGCCCCTGGCTGCGCGACAGCGGGACCTCGACGAGCGGGATCAGGTTCGAGAACGGCTGCGGCAGACCCGCGTCGTGCACGTGCTGCTGCAGATACGGCAGGCTGTACTGCACGGTGAAGCCGTAGTTGAACGCGTTCGGCTGACCCGCGCCGGTGTTGAGCGCGGGGGCCGCCTCGGCCGTGATCGCGAGCGGGCGCAGATACGCGAGCGAATCGGGCAGATCGCCCATGCCCTTGCCGATGTAGACGGTCGGCGAGATCGTCGAGAAGTTGTCGGCGATCGCTCGACTGCCGGTGCCGCCGAGCTCCGCAGTGACGCCGATCGACGTCATCAGCTCGTGCGGCTCGTTCACGTACAGCAGGTACTTGAGGCCGACGCCGAAGTTGTTGAAGCCGGCCGCGCGCGGGTTGTTCTGGAGCACGTACGCGCCGTCGATCGACACGGCCAGACGCGGCGTGATCAGCTTGTCGTACTCGAAGCTGAACGTGTTGATGCTCTGATCGCCGTTGTCGCCAGGCACGCGCTGATGGCCGTACTCGAAGTTGGCTTCGTCGCCGACGCCGGGGTCGTCGACCGCGAGCGTCGCCGGGAAGACGCGGTTGCCGGCGATCGCGTGCGCCTGCGCGATGGACGGCGCGGTGATCAGGCCTACGACGCCGCACGCGGCGTAAGCGGTGTAGCCGACATAGGTGGCGGCCGCGATGAGCGGCGCCGCGCGCGGCGGACGGCCACCGCGCGTTGCTGATGTGTGCATGAGTGCATCCTGTCTGTTCGGTGATGACGAGGCCGGCGCGCGCCGTCGAACGGACGCGCGCGAGCAAGCGCGATGCACGTACGCGCATCGCGTCGTAAGGGATTCGGATCAGGAAGCGGAAGGCGGGGCGCGGGGCTGCGCGAAGGTCAGCGGTTCGACACGGCGCACGCTGCTATCGCGCGTCACGGCCGTGTGCTGGCGCGCGCGGACCGCTGCGACGAACAGCATGCCGACGCTCGGCATCACCGGCAGATGCGCGAGCAGGCTGCAATAGCCGCAGGCATCGCCGGACATCTGCGCGTGCTTGTCCGTCGGATTGCCGGTGTCGTCGGTGTTGTCTGGCGGGTTGGCGATGGTCTGGGTGGACTCGGGCGTGTCGTCCTGCATCCGCATGCCCGGCATCGACGCCATGTCGTCCATCGGCGCCATCTGGCAATGCTCGCCCATCATCGCGTCGGCATGGCGATGGGCGGCGAGCGTCTGCGAGATCGTCGGCGCGAGCGTCGTCAGCAGGATCGCGAGCGACCCCAGCCAGCTGCCGATCTTCCGATGCCGACGATTCAACATGCGCCCAGCGACACGCCGCGAGTTGTGAAGTCCACTACTGCCAGACCGCGATTTGCGGCAAATTATGCCATGTACGCGTTATTCTCCGGCCGCGGGCGGCAGGCTCCGTCGAGCGCCGCGCGCCCGGTCGATAGAACGAACCGCTACGGCAAAGCCACCGCGCACAGGCGACAATGCCTGCTCCCGGCTTCAAGCACGGAGTATTCATGAAAGCGCAGCGTCCGCGTCCTCCGCACTTTTCCGCCGAACTTACGCGCGCCGAATGGCGCGAGCACCTGCTGCCCTACTTCATCACGGCGCTGCTGATCGCGTTCGCGATCGTGCTGATCGTCTGGATCGCCAATCCGGCGCCGCCGCGCACGATCACGATCAGCGCCGGCCCGCGCGACAGCTCGTTCGTCGTCACTGCGAACCAGTACCGCAAGATCCTCGCGCGCAACGGCATCCGCCTGAACGTGCTCGAATCCGATGGGTCCGTGCAGAACCTGCAGCGGCTGCTGGACCCGAAGCAGCAAGTCGATATCGCGTTCGTGCAAGGCGGGGTGGCCCAAGGGCTGGATACGTCGTCGCTGGTGTCGCTCGGCAGCGTGTTCTATGTGCCGATCGTCGTGTTCTATCGTGGCGCGGCGCTCACGCAACTGGCGCAGCTCGAAGGCAAGCGGATAGCGGTCGGCCGCGAAGGCAGCGGCACGCGGCTGCTCGCGCTGCAACTGCTCGCGGCGAACGGCATCGAGCCAGGCGGCGCCACGACGCTGGTGCCGAGCGACGGTCTGCAGGCCGCCACGCAGCTGGTCGCCGGCGAGGTCGACGCGGCGCTCCTGAGCGGCGACTCGGCGACGCGCGGCCTGATGCTGCGGCTGTTGCGCGTACCCGGCATTTCGGTGATGAATTTCGACGAAGCCAGCGCCTATACGCGCGTGTTTCCGTTTCTCGACCAGATCGACCTGCCGCCCGGCGTGCTCGACCTGAAGCGGCGCATTCCGCCCGAGACCGTGCATCTGATCAGTCCGACGGTCGAACTCGTCGCGCGCAGCACGCTGCATCCGGCGATCTCGGATCTGCTGATCGAGGCGGCGCAGGAAGTACATGGCGCCGCGGGCCTGTTGCAGCACGCCGGCCAGTTCCCGACACCGGTCGAGCACGAATACCGGATCAGCGAGGACGCGCAGCGCTATTACCGGACCGGCAAGGGCTTTTTGTATCGGACGCTGCCGTTCTGGCTCGCGAGCATCGGCGATCGCACGCTGGTCCTGCTGTTGCCGGTCGCCGTACTGCTGTTGCCCGCGATGCGGGTGATTCCGGCGCTGTACCGGTGGCGGGTGCGCTCGCGCATCTATCGCTATTACGGTTCGCTGATTGCGATCGAGCGGCACGCGCTCGCCGGCGCAACCGACGAGGAGCGCACACAGCTACTGGGGCAACTGGACGAGATCGAGGCGGCGCTGAACCACCTGCGCATGCCGTTAGCGTATGCGGATGCGTTTTATGTGCTGCGGGAGCATGTGGGATTCGTGCGCAGCCGGCTGACGGCTGCGCCGCACGTCATGGCCTCGTGAGCGAGGCCGCGACGGATTATGCGAGGGTTAGGCCTGGGAGGGAGTGGAAGCTTGCGTCTCGTGTTGAGCGCTGGTTTGCGCCTGGGCGTCTCCGCTGCCGGCGGCATTCGGTGCTACCGCTTCCGGCGTTGCAGCAGCGGCATCCGCTTGCGGAACCGCCTGTTCGACGACTGGCGCTACCGCTGCTTCGGCCTGCGGCTCGTCGGCGGTCGCCTTCGCGGACGGTGACGGTGTACCGGCATCGGTCGGAGCATTCGCGCTTGCCGTCGCCGCGGCGGCCTTCTGCGCGCCCTTCGCCGCGCGATGCGCGAGCAGGCGCTGCGCACCGGCCGCTTCCTGCGCCGTGACCTTGCCGGCTTCGACACCCGCCAGATCGACGCGCGCGGCGCCTTCGACGAGGCTCTTCCAGTAGCGCCCGCCACGGCACCACGTCTTGATCGCGTCGCGCAGCTCGGCTTCGGTCAGCGACAGCTCCTTCGCATGCACGACGAGATCTTCGAAAACGCCGATCTTCAGCGGCAGCTTCGGGGCCGGATTCTTCGGGAAAGCGACCGGGAAACGCTTTTGCAGACGACCGATCGAGCGCACCACCGGGTCCACCGGCTTGGCGTCCACCGCCGCCGGTCTGGCGGGCGCGGCGCCTTCGGGTGCGGCGTGGCGCGGCTGCGGGCGGCCGGGTCGCGTGCCCGGCTTGCCGTCCGGCCGACCACCGGCCTTCGCGGCCGGCTTTCCGCCGGCCCGGCCACCGGACTTCGTGCCCGGATTGGCGCCGCGCTCGGCGTTAGAGCCAGGATGTGCCCCAGGATTTGAAGCGGGCTTGCCAGCGGACTTCGAAGCGGGGCGCGCAGCCGATTTGCGATCGGGCTTGCCGGCGCCCTCGGCGGCGGCTCGCGCCGCGGCCAGTTGCTTCTTCAGTTCAGCGAGTTGTTCGAAACCCATAGTGCACAACCAATCTGTCGATCTATAAAAATGAGATTGTAGCAGCGTGCGCCTATATGCTTGTGACAACCGCTAGCCGCAATGACGATCGTTAATTCGCGGCCGTGACGGGCGCATCGGCGGCGGGCGCGTGCAGCCCGGTGACCGACACCCGCAAGCCCGGCGCGCCGACATTGTTGCGCAGCGACAGCCCGAGCTGATGCCGCTCGGCGATCCGCGCGACGATCGCGAGACCGAGCCCGCTGCCCTCGCCCTTCGACTCCTCGCCGCGATAGAAACGGTCGAACACGCGTTCGAGCTCCGCCTCCGGAATCCCCGAGCCGCTGTCGACGACCTCGAAGCCAACCCGCTCGCCCGTGCGCCGCAGCACCACGTCGACACGGCCGCCCCGCGGCGTATGACGAATCGCGTTGTTGATCAGATTCCCCAACAACACGCTGATACTGTGCGGCTCGGCGAGCACCGTGTAGGCGTCGTTCGGTGTGCGCGCCTGTTCGCATTCGAGGCCGAGATCGATTTCGCGCAGCTCCGCGAGCACGGAACAATCGCTGACCGCCTGCTCGCCGATGCGGCGCAGGCTGACCGGCACCGTCGACGTGACCGGCTGCGCGTCTTCGCGCGCCAGCGTCAGCAATTGCTGCACGAGGTGGATGATCCGGTTCACCCGATTTTCGACACGCTCGAGCGTCTGCCCCTCGCCCCTCAGCGAGCCATCGCGCGACGCCGCCTGCAGTTGCAGCTTCAGCGCCGCGAGCGGCGAGCGCAGCTCGTGCGCGGCATCGGCGATGAACGTGCGCTGCGCCTGCGACGCCGTATGCAGCCGTTGCAGCAGATCGTTCAGCGCTTCGACGAGCGGGCGGATTTCGACCGGCATGTTGCCGTCGAGCCGCAGCGGTTCGAGCGAATCGATCGAACGCGTCGCGAGCGCGCGCGACAGCCCGCCGATCGGCGCGAGCCCGCGCGCGACCACCAGCAGCACCAGCGCGATCGTCACCGGCAGCAGCACGCCGAGCGGCCACAGCGTGTGCAGCGCGAGACGCAACGCGAGGTCCTCGCGCACCGACACGGGCTGCGCGACCTGCACGTAGCGGTCTGGCTGCGCGACGCCGAAGATGCGCCAGTGGTACTCGCCGCGCGGCACCGTGTGGAACCCCGGCGCCAGACGCTCGAACATCGGCGCCTGCGCGGAGTGATAGACGAGCGTGCCGCTCTTGTCCCATATCTCGATGACGATGCGGTCGTCGGCGAGATCACCGAGGTCGGGGGCACGACGCTCGCGCAGCCCAGCGCCGCTCAGCGACGACGGCAGCGACAACGCGACGGTGCGCAGTTCGTAGTCGAACAGCTCGCTCGCCTCGCGCCGCGCGGTATGGAAGATCGCGAAAGCCGCGACCATCGAGGTCGCCGCCATGCCGAAGATCAGCCAGCCGAGCAGCCAGCGGCGAATCGACGTCATCCGCACCTCTTCAGGCGGTAGCCGACCCCGCGCACGGTCACGACCTGGTCCGCGCCGATCTTGCGCCGCAGACTGTGCACATGCACTTCGATCGTGTTGCTGCCGACTTCTTCGCCCCAGCCGTACAGCTTTTCTTCGAGCTCGGCCTTGGTGAACACGCGGGTCGGCTCCTCGATCAGCGCCTGCAGCAGCGCGAATTCTCGCGGCACCAGCGGCAGCGGCACGCCGTCCTTGGTGACTTCATGTGCGGCGGGGTCGAGCGTCAGTTCGCCGTGGCTGTAGACCGGTTGCTTCTGGCCGGTGCGCCGGCGCAGCAGCGCGCGAATGCGCGCGGCCAGTTCGTCGAGATCGAACGGCTTGATCAGGTAGTCGTCGGCGCCGGCGTCGAGACCGCGGATGCGTTCGTCGATCGCGTCGCGCGCGGTCAGGATGATGACCGGCGCCGCGCCGCCGTTGCGGCGATACGCGTTCAGCACGTCGATGCCGTCTTTTTTCGGCAGGCCGAGGTCGAGCAGTACGAGGTCGTACACGCCGTTATCGAGCGACAGTTCCGCCGCGCGGCCGTCCTCGGCCCAGTCGATCGCGTAGCCGGCGCGGCGCATCGCGCCCAGCACCGATTCCGCGATCATGTCGTCGTCTTCGACCAATAGCAGGCGCATGGTCTCTCCCCTCCTTGCTGCGGTTTTAGCCGCCGCATTATCGGCCCCAGCAGCTTAACGAAACCTTACGGGGTACTGATGACGGCGCCGATTTCGCGCGGCTCGGGTGACGCGATTCGACGTTAAGCCTGTCTTAAGCGCGCGCTTCGGAAAATCGGCTCCCATTGCGAGGCCTCGTTCGCGGGTCGCTCGCCCCTTCCGATGATTCGCAGGAGCCGGATTTTGCCTGATTTCCATCCCGTGACGGCGCTGCGTCGGCGCGCGCTGATGCCGTTGTGCGCGCTGCTGATGAGCGGCTGCGCGACCTATCACCGCGAACCGCTCGCGCCGCAGGTCACCTCGACGTCCGCGCGATCGCTCGAACGGGTGCGCATCGATCCCGCGAGCATGCCGCTGCCCGAGTTGGCCACGCATCGGTTCGATCCCGCCGACGGGCTAGACATCGACGAAGTCGCGATGCTCGCGGTCGCCAACAACCCCGATCTGAAGCTGGCCCGCGACGATCTCGGCATCGCCCGCGCGCAGGCTTATTCGGCGGGTCTGCTGCCCGATCCGCAACTGAGCGTGTCGAGCGACTATCCGGGCGCGGCCGGCACCACGCGCGCGTTCAATTATGGCCTCAGCATCGACGTGATGGCGATCGTGCTGCGCAGCGCGAACAAACAGTCCGCCGACGCGACGCTGGCGAAGACCGATCTCGGCCTTCTGTGGCAGGAGTGGCAGGTCGTCGCGCAGGCGCGCCAGCTGTTCGTGAAGAGCTGCTTTCAGCAGCGCACGCTGCCGCTGTTGCAACAGCAACGCGAACTCGCGCGCACCCGTTACGAGCGCATGGCCGCGGCGCGCGCGGACGGCAATCTGACCGACGATACGCTCACCGCCGCGCTCATCGCTTACAGCGACGCGCGCAAGCAGTATACGGACGCCGAGCGCGCGGCCGCGCAAACCCATCACGATCTGAACGCTCTGCTGGGTCTCGCGCCCGACGTGCAATTGCAGTTGCAGTCAGGCCACGACGACGAAGTCGCACCGCTTTCCGACGCCACGCTCGACTCAGCGCTCGCCGAGCTCGCGCACCGCCGCCCCGACCTGATCGCGCTACAGGCCGGCTACGAAGCGCAGGAGCAGAAATACCGCGCGGCGATTCTGAGCCAGTTCCCGAGTCTGTCGGTCGGTTTCGTGCGGGCGCGCGACACCTCGAACATCTACACGAGCGGCTTTCAGATCAACCTGAGTCTGCCGATCTTCAATCGCAATCAGGGCAATGTCGCGATCGAAAAAGCGACCCGTCAGCGGCTTCGCGACGAGTACCAGACCCGACTGAACGAGGCGTATGCGGACGTCGCCCGGCTGCGCGAGGACAGCGCGATTCTCGCACGGCAGCTGCAGCAGACCGAAGCCGCATTACCCGGCGTCGAGCGCTCCGCGCGCGAAGCCGCGGCGGCCTACGCCGAACACAACCTCGCGCTCGGCGCGTACACCGACGCGCAAAGCGCCGCGCTCGCGAAACGCATCGACGTCGCGACGCTGCGCGAAGCGCTCGACGAACAACGCGTCGGCTTGCAGGCGCTGCTCGGCAGCGCGATTCCCGACGCTTTCACTCCCGCTCGAACTTTCATCGACACTCATGCGAAATAGCCTGTTTTCATCGCGGTACGGATGGCCGCGTGTTGCGGCCGTCGCCGCGCCGCTGGTTTGCGCGGTCCTGCTGTACGCAGCAGTCCATCCGGTTCGTGCGGACGACAACCCCGCCAGCGAAACTCAACCGTCGGTCGCGGTGCAGACCGTGCACGTGCAGCGCGCCGCGATCGCGCAGCCGGTGCGCGGCTTCGGGATCGTCGCGACCAGCGCGTCGAACCTGACGACGATCAACCTGCCCTATGTGTCGCGTATTGCACAGATGCGCGTGCAGGCGGGCGAGACCGTCAAGCGCGGCACGCCGCTGTTCGTCGTCCAGGCCGATCCTGCCGCGGTGCTTGCCGCAACTCAGGCGAGAAGCGCGCTGACGCTCGCGCAAGGCGAACTCGCGCGGACCCGGTCGCTGTACGACAAAGGTCTCGCAACGCAATCGCAGCTCGCGAGCGCGAGCAAGGCCGTCGACGATGCGCGCGAAGCGCTCGCCGCGCAGACTCAGAGCGGCATCGCGAGCGGCAACAAGGTCGTGACCGCACCGTTCGACGGCGTGGTGCTGCAGCTGTCGGCGGCACAGGGCGACCAGGTGCAGGCAGGCGCGGCGATTCTGCAACTCGCGAGTGGCGCGAGCCGTGATGCGCGCGCAAACGTGACGCTCGGCGTCGAGCCCACCGACGCCGCAGCGATCCATCCCGGCGATGCCGTTACGCTGCACGGCCTGTCCGCGGCACTCGCGCAGACGTCGATCGAAGGCCGTGTGGTGCTCGTCGGTGCCGCGATCGATCCGCAATCGCAACTGGTCAACATCGGCGCGACGGTACCGCTCGCGCAGACGCCGTTCATCCCCGGCACACGCGTTTCTGGCGACATCGCGACCCGCACGGGCACGCACTGGATCGTGCCGCGCGCGGCCGTGCTGCAGGATGGGCAGCATGCGTACGTGTTCCAGATCACGCCGCAAAACAAGGCGCATCGCGTCGCAGTGAACATCGCGATCGAAAATGGCGAGCGCTACGGCGTCGATGGCCCGCTCGACCCCATGCTCGGCGTCGCGACGAGCGGCAACTACGAGCTGAAAGACGGCATGGCGGTCCGCGCCGCGGGAGATGGCGCGCGATGAACTTCGGCCAATGGATGCAGACGCATCGCCGCTCGCTGCTGTTCGTCATCGCGTTGCTCGCGATTGCCGGCGCGCTGAGCGCGTTCCGGCTGCCGATCTCGCTGTTTCCGAACGTCGCGTTTCCGCGCGCGGTCGTATCGCTCGACGCGGGCGACCGCCCCGCCGAGCAGATGACCACGCTCGTCACGATGCCGGTCGAAGAAGCGCTGCGGCGCGTGCCGAACGTGCGCGACGTCGAATCGACGACGAGCCGTGGCGCCGCGGAGATCTCGCTGAACTTTGACTGGGGCACCGACATGGCGCAGGCGACGCTGCAGGCTCAATCGGCGATCAGCGAAATTCTCGCGACGCTGCCGCCCGGCACGACGATGCAGGTGCGGCGCATGGACCCGACCGTGTTTCCGGTGCTCGCGTACAGCCTCACGTCGAATCAACAGTCGCTGTCCGCGCTGCGCGATCTCGCGCAGTTCCAGATGCGGCCGCTGCTGTCGTCGGTGGAAGGCGTCGCGCGCGTCGAGGTGACCGGCGGCGCCGAGGACGAGTTCGAGGTCGCGGTCGATCCCGCCCGCCTCGCCGCGTACAAGCTGTCGCTCGCCGATGTATCGAAGGCGATCGGCGCGAGCAACGTGCTGATGGCAAACGGCCGCATCGAGGATCACGACAAGCTGTACCTCGTCGTCACGAACTCGACGATCACGCAGCTCGACGAACTGCGCAACGTCGTCGTGGCCGTCAACGGCAATGCGAACGGCGCGCAGATCCGTCTCGGCGACGTCGCGACGGTGCGCCAGGGCGTCGTGCCGCAATGGATGCGCGTCACCGCCGATGGTCAGGATGCGGTGCTCCTGAACGTGTACCAGCAGCCCGGCGCCAACAGCGTCGCGATGGCACGCGCGATCCGCGCGAAGATTGCCGCGTTCCAGCCGCAGATGCCCGCGGGCGTGCATCTGTCGAACTGGTACGACCAGAGCGAACTCGTGATCGCGTCGGCCACCAGCGTGCGCGACGCGATCCTGATCGGCATCGTGCTCGCGGCGTTGACGCTGTTCTTCTTCCTGCGCAACTGGAAGATCACCGCGATCGCGGTCGCGCTGGTGCCGGTCGTGATGGCCGCGACGATTCTGCTGCTCGACGTGTTCGGCATGGGCTTCAACATCATGACGCTGGGCGGTATGGCGGCCGCGGTGGGCCTCGTAATCGACGACGCGATCGTGATGATCGAGCACATCGTGCGGCGCATGCGTGAAGCCGGCGCGCGCGCGTTCCATGGCCGCGTGATGGCCGCGGCGCTCGAATTCACACGGCCGCTCGCGGGTTCGTCGGCGGCAACGCTGATCATCTTCGTGCCGCTCGCGTTTCTGTCGGGTGTGACGGGAGCCTTTTTCAAGGCGCTGTCGCTGACGATGGCGAGCGCGCTGTTCATTTCGTTCCTCGTCACTTGGCTCGCGGTGCCGATCCTGTGCGACCACTGGCTCACGCCCAAAGACGCCGAGGAGCACCAGGAAACCCGTTTCGCCGCATGGCTGAACCGGCGCTACGCGGTGACGATCGGCCGCGTGATCGCACGGCCGCCGCTCGTGCTGCTCGGCGTCGTGCCGTTGATCGTCGTCGCGGCGTTCGCATTCACGCGCGTCGGCAGTGGCTTCATGCCGAGCATGGACGAAGGTGGCTTCGTGCTCGACTATCACACGCAGCCGGGCACGTCGATCACCGAAACGGACCGGCTGATGAAGCAGATCGAGCAGATCGTGCGCGCGAACCCTAACGTCGCGACCTATTCGCGCCGTACCGGCGCGGGCCTCGGCGGCGATCTGAACGAGCCGAACAAGGGCGACTTCTTCGTGCGCCTGAAGTCGGGCAAGCGCGAACCCATCGACACCGTGATGGAGGAAATCCGCTCGCAGATCGACACGCAGGTGCCGGGCGTCAGCATCGAGCTCGCGCAGCTGATGGAAGACCTGATCGGCGATCTGACCGCGGTGCCGCAGCCGGTGCAGATCAAGATCTTCTCCGACGATCCGCACACGCTCGACACCACCGCGCGCAGAGTTGCCGCGCGCATCGGCCAGATTCAGGGCATCGTCGACGTGAACGACGGCATCAACCCGGCCGGCGACGCGATCGAGCTGCACATGCTGCCCGCCGCTGCCGCGGCCGAAGGCATGGACCCGCAGGCGATCGCACAGGCCGTCACCGACATGCTCGAAGGCAATGTCGCGACGCAGTTCCAGAGCGGCCCGAAAACGGTCGGCGTGCGCGTGCGCGTGAACGGCGCGCGCCAGATGACCGATACGCAACTCGGTCAGTTACAGATTCGCGCGCCGGACGGGCATCTGTTCGCGCTGAAGCGCGTCGCCGATCGCGTGAGCGTCACCGGTCAGCCCGAAATCAGCCGCTCGAATCTGAAGCGGATGGTCGCGGTCACTGCGCGCATCGACGGGCGCGATCTCGGCTCGACGATCGCCGACGTGCAGAAGGCGCTCGGCAACGCGGACCTGCTGCCGTCGGGCGTCTATTACGAGCTCGGCGGTCTGTACCAGCAACAGCAGATCGCCTTCAAGGGGCTCTTGACCGTGTTCGGCGCCGCGATCGCACTCGTGTTCGGCCTGCTGCTGTTCCTGTACGAACGCCTGCGTGTCGCGCTCGCGGTGCTGGCAATGCCGCTCTTCGCTGCCGGCGCGGTGTTCATCGGCCTTTGGATCACCGGCATTGAATTGAATATCTCGGCGATGATGGGCATGACGATGATCATCGGCATCGTGACGGAAGTTGCCATCTTTTACGTATCCGAATTGCAGGCGCTGGTGCGCGACGACGAAATGCCGTTCGACGACGCGTTGCAGGCCGCCGGCCGCAATCGTCTGCGGCCGATCGCGATGACGACGATCGCCGCAATCCTCGCGCTGTTGCCGCTCGCGTTCGCGCTGGGGCAAGGCTCGGCGATGCAGCAACCGCTCGCGATCGCGATCATTTCTGGACTGATCGTCCAGTTGCCGCTCGTGCTGTTGCTGCTGCCGGCGTTGCTGAAGCTATTGATGAAAAAGCAGCCGGCGTGAGCGCGGCCCGGGTTTTCCGCGTTTCGCGAAGCATGACGCTACGCAAGCACATCCGCGAACCCGCCGACTCGCGTGCCGAGCGCGCGGATCGCGGCGGCCACCTTTGGCGACAACAGCGCCTGCAACTCGTCGGCATGCCGGTAGTCGTGCATGCCCTCGCTCAGCGCGTCACCGGCCAGCGCCGGATGACAATAGATTTCGCCGACGCCATGCGGCAGATTCGCGAGCGCGGCGAGCCAGCTCGCCTCGTCCATGCGCCCGCTCGCCGCAATGCCGACCACGTAGTCGTTGTGCGCGATCCCCGCGCGCTCGAGCCGCGTCTTCACGTGCGCGACCCACGGCCGCAGCCACAGCGGCGCGTTCGCTTCGAACGGCAGACGCATCGCCTTCATGCCGTAGTCGCGGCCGATGTCGAGGATCAGGCCGAGCACGGTCGGATGCAGATGAAAATGCTTGTGCGTGTTCACGTGGTCGAGCCTGAGGCCGGTCGCGGCGAAGGCTTCGAATTGCGCGCGGATTTCGTAGGCGAGTTGCCGGCGCACGTGCGGCAGAAAGAAGAAGCGCACGCCGTCGCGCACCATGTTGCTGCCGAAGCGGCCGTTCTCGTCGAGCAGCGCGGCGATCTGCTCGCGCTGCGCCAGCGCGGCGCCGTCGGCCAGCACCAGATGCAGGCCCACGCGCAGTTCCGGCAGCGTATGCGCGCGCGCAACCGCGTCTTCGGCGGCCGGCGCGCCGACCATCAGACTCGCCGCGCGCAGCACACCATTGCGGTGCGCGCGCTCGACCGCGAAATTGACGCGCTGATGCAGGCCGAAATCGTCGGCGGTGATGATCAGTCCGCGCGGCTGGGCCGGTTTGCCGCGCGCTATCACGTGAGGCTGTCCAGCCGGCCGCTGCGCTCGGCGGACGGCGTGCCGAGCTGCATGCGCTCGCCGCGCCACACGACGTGCGAACCGAACGCGCTGACGAGCCACTGGAGCGCGAGCAGCGTATCGCGCAACGGCACCAGCGGCAGATCGCGCCAGAACGTGCGCGCACGGCGCGCCGCACGCAAATGCAGCAGCAGGCGCGCACCAACGCAGAGCGCGGTCGCCGACGCGCTCGCGACCACCGCCGCGAACGGCGCGTGAGCACAGGTTGCGAGCGACACGGTCAGCCCTGCGCTCGTCAACAGCCACGGCGTGGGGAATGTGATCAGCAGCGACACGAAACCCGGCGGATTGACCGAGCGGATCGTGCGCAGCCAGCGCGTTTCGCGCTGCCACAGCGCCGCGAAGGTCGGCTCGATCACGTCGGTGGCGACCATCACCCGCGACAGCACCGTTTGCAGACCGAGAGCGCGCACGTGCTCGGCGAGCCAGTAGTCGTCGGCGAGGCAGTTTTTCAGTGCCTCGAAGCCGCCGATGCGCTCCAGCGTCGCGCGCCGCAACGCGAGGGTCGCGCCGAAACCGAAGCGGCGCGAGCCCATCGCATGGGCGACCCGCACCGACGGCGCGAACCACTCGTTGATGAACAGCGCACCGACGCGCGGCCAGAAGCCGCCGACGCCGCGCGCGACGTACAGGCACGTGACCACGCCGACGCTCGGGTCCGCGAGCGGCGCGGCGACGCTGTCGAGATAGTCGGAGTCGACCGCGATGTCGCTGTCGGCGATCACGATCACGTCGTGGCGAGCGCGTGCGGCCATGTTGATCAGGTTGCTGACTTTCAGATTGCTGCCGTGTACGCGCGTGTCGATCGCGAGCTCGATGTCGCACTTGGGATAGGCGGCCTGCAAGCGGCGCACCACCGCGATGGCGGGATCGTGCGGCGACGACACGCCCAGCACCAGCTGAAAATGCTCATGCCGCTGCTCGCAGAAGGTCCGGAGATTCTCGTAGAGACGCGGCTCGGCGCCGCACAGCGGCTTCAGCACGCTGACACCGACCTGCGCGAACGGCCCGCCTGGTCCATCGGACGAACCCACTAGCGAACCGCCGTACGCGCCATTGACCGCCCTGCCGCCATGATGGTTCGATTTATGCCGCGCGGTGAAAAACGGCATGGCGAGCGCGGCGGCTACCGTGTAGATCGAAGCGCTAACGCAGCCGGCCAACAGAAGCCATTGACATGCAATCAACGCGTGGGCCGCCATCGTGTGTCGTCCGTATCCGTCAGTGCTCGGCCAGCACGAACGGTTGCCCCGTTAGCCGGAGGTGAAGCACGACGAGCCACCGGCGTGGACAGTTCGCTGAGATCACGGCGGGCCATGCGCCGCGAGCAGCGCGAATCGCGTAGTCGCGCCGCACCGCGAGCTCGAAGGCGACCTCGGAGAATTCGCGCGCAATCACCACGCCGCCGATGATCAACGCGAGCGCGGACAGCCTGAACGATGCTGAAGCGAAAAAAGCGTCAGAGACCGGCAGTACAGGCAGCGCGATGCACAGCAGCGCTTCGGTGCCTGCGGCGGTCAGAGACGCGACTAGCAAATGGGCTCGTAGCATGTCGATGGTGACTCGCTTCATAACGTGCCTCGTGCGGGGCCTTGCAGCCTGACCGGATGCTGGCATTGGGCGGGACTCGTCGATATCGTCCATTGACGCTATCGACCAGCATAAGGAATGCCTCGCGCGTCGCTCCATCGAAGTCCTTACGATCAGGTTGCGATGGCCTGACGACAACCTGGTCTCGCACATGCATCACGATCTGCGACGACCATTTTATAGCGCGTCGATGGTATCGATTCAAGCTGAAGGAAACCTTAAGCATCGGCATGGCATAAAGCGGCTAACGAACGGCGTGGTTACACTTTGAAACACCGGCGGATTGTTCGTATGGACGCATCAATGCCGCTTGCATAAAAATGCAGGACGTTATGCAATAAATCCTCACATTGGAATATTTGCCTCATGCGCTTACTCCTCGTAGAAGACGACGAGCTCATCGGCTGCGGTGTCGAAGCGGGCCTTCGCCAGGCCGGCTTCACGGTCGACTGGGCACGCGACGGCCACAAGGCCGGCCTCGCGCTCGACACGACTCAATATGCATTGGTGGTACTCGACCTCGGCCTGCCACGCGTGAGCGGCACGGAGCTGCTCAAACGCATGCGCGACGCCGGCAATGACGTGCCGGTGCTGGTGTTGACCGCGAAAGGCACGGTCGTCGATCGCGTCGGCGGTCTCGAAGCGGGCGCCGACGACTATCTCGGCAAGCCGTTCGATCTCACCGAGCTGGTCGCGCGGTGCCGCGCGCTGTTGCGCCGCGCACAAGGTCGCAGTATCGATCTGATTCGTTACCAGAATCTGACAGTGAATCCGGCCGCGCAAACAGTGCAGATCGACGAGGCGCGCGTGCCGCTTACATCGCGCGAATGGGCGATTCTGCTGCAACTGCTGACCAATCTCGGCATTCCGCAGTCGCGCTCGCGGCTCGAAGAAAGCCTGTACGGCTGGCAGGAAGAAATCGAAAGCAATGCGATCGAGGTGCATGTGTCGAACCTGCGCAAGAAGCTCGGCGCAAATCTGATCAAGACCGTGCGCAACATCGGCTATGTGATGGAGAAAGAATGATCGGTCCGTCGATCCGGCGGCGCCTCGTGCTGCTGGTGCTGGCGAGCATCGCGCTCGTCTGGGGCGGCGCGCTCCTGTCGAGCTACCGGCAGGCGACGCGCGAGGTCGGCCTATGGGAGCAAGCCCGCCTAGCCGAACTCGCGCAGATGCTCGCGCTGCTCGATTCGGCCAATCTGATGACGCTCGCGAATGCGCGCATCGACCTGCGCGAAGAAGAGCGAAACGGCGAAGCCGGCGCGAACAACTACGATGACGACGACACCCTGCCGCGCGATGCGCTTTTCCAGGTGCGCTCGGCCGACGGCGTCGTGCTGGCAGGCAGCCCGCAACTGCACGCGCTGGCCGCGTGGGATTTGCCGTTGCCGCCCGCGAGCGGCGCGCAAGACGTGATGCTGGTCGGCGAGCTCTATCACTCGTTCACGTTGCGCGATACCGTGCTCGGCCACAGCGTGCGCGTGTTCGAGCCGGCCAATACCCGCAGCGACCTGGTGAGCGAAATCGCGAGGCGCATCGCACGGCCCACGCTGATCGCGCTGCCGGTGCTCGCGATGCTCGTGTGGTTCAGCATCGGCTGGAGCCTCGCGCCGCTGAAGGTGCTATCGGCCGCGCTCAGTTCTCGCGACATCAACCGCATGGAACCGGTCGGCATCGGCCGCACGCCGCTCGAGGTGCGCCCGCTCGTCGATGCGATCAACCAGATGCTCGCGCGTCTGCAGCATGCGCTCGAACTCGAGCGCGCCTTCACCGCCGATGCCGCGCACGAACTGAAGACGCCGCTCGCCGCGATCAAGGTGCAGGCGCAGGTCGCGCTCGCGGAGCCCGACATCGGGCTGCAGCGGCTCGCGATGGAGCGCGTCGTGCAAGGCGTCGATCGCAGCGCCCGGCTCGCCGAGCAGTTGCTGCTGCTCGCGCGGCTCGACGTGCAGGAGAAGCTGCCCACCGAGCCGGTGAAGCCGGCCGCGATCGCGAGAGATACGCTGCTCGCGAACCGGCGTAATGCGCAGCAAAAGCACATCAACGTGATGCTGGTCGGCGACATGCTCGCCGAGATCGATGCGGAGCCGGTGCTGATCGGCATCCTGCTCGACAATCTGCTCGACAACGCGATCAAGTATGGACGTACGGGGGGCAATATCGAAGTCGCGGTGCGCCACGCCGACGAGCACGTGCAGCTGAGCGTGCGGGACGACGGTCCCGGCGTCGAGCCAGACGATCTCGCGCGCCTCACGAACCGCTTTTTCCGCGCGACCGGCAATCAGGCGACCGGCAGCGGGCTGGGGTTGTCGATCGTTGCACGGATCGCCGAGCATTTCGGCGCGAGTCTGCAGCTAGGCGCGGGAATCGGGGGCCAGGGGCTGGCGGTGCGGGTGTCGTTTCCGGCCTATCGCGCGCCGCGCTGACGGCGCGCGGCATGCGCGTCGAAGACGCGAGCGGGAAGCGGGAAACCGCGCGCCGATCGCTCAGCGCCGCTCGCCGCCGCGGTTCACGTCGGCGACGCCCGAACGCTGTTTGGCCAGCCCGGCGCCGACGCGGTGCGGCGCGGCATGCGGCCGCGCGTTGCCGGACGCCTCGAACAATTGCCACGCGATCAGGCCCGGCACGAACATCAGCAGGTCGCGAATGCGCCGCGCGGCCGCGAGCGCAAGACAGGTGGCGGGATCGAGCCCGAGTGCGCCGCCAATCAGTACGAAGGCGCCCTCCTGCACGCCGAGACCGCCCGGCACGAAGAACGCGGCGCTGCTGACCGCCTGGATCAGCGATTCGATCACGATCGCCTCGACGAGCGTCACGCGCGCGCCGAGGAAATACAGCGCGAGCCAGATTTCCAGCGAGGTCAGCACGCATTGCAGCGGCTGCCAGAAAAACAGATAGCGCAGCACGACCGCGCGGCGTCGCCAGATCACCTTGATCGATTGATCGATCTGCGCGGACTGGCCGACCAGCGCGGTCAGCTTGCCGCTCGTCATATTGTTTGCCACCCGCGTGATGCGCTCGAACGGATTCGCATGCTGCACGAGCCCGAACAGCAATAGCAGCGGCGTCAACGCGACCACGCCCCACGCGAGCTGCCCGGCGAGCCGCAGCGCGCCCGATTGCGCGTTGGCGAACAGAAAGCCGATGCCGACCATCGTGAACATCAGCTGACTGATCAAGGTCAGTTGCATATCGACGATGGTGCTGGCGACCGCTGTCGATGGCCGGACCCCCCAGCGCTTGAACATGCGGAACGCCACGAGTTCGCCGCCGATCCGCGCGACCGGCAGCATGGAGTTGACCGATTCGCGCACCCATACCAGATGCATCATCCTGCCGAAGCTCGGGCGATTCGCGCCGCGAATCAGCGAGCGCCAGTCGCAGGCGTTGGCGACCATTGGCAGCAGGTGCGCCAACGCGGCCAGCACGAGGCCCGCGCCGGCCGCGCGCAACGCGCTGAGCACCGCGCGCGGATCTTCGCGCCAGACCAGCCACAAAGAGATCAGCAAACCCGCGAGCGCGGCCGCGCGGCCCAGATGCTTCATCATGCGGGCACCTCGCAAGCGACCTGGATAGACCTGATGCGCCGCACGCCGCGTGCCGCGGTATGGGTTGCCGTACGGGTTGCCGAGTGCGCCGCCGCCTGTGCCGCCTGTGCCGCCGGGCCGCCGCCGTGCGTCTCGAGTGCGGTGCTGTGTCGCCCGCTCGATCCTTCTTCGCTCATTGCCCGCCCAATCTGCCGTTCGTTCGTCATTCGTCCTGTGCCGCCGACAGCAGCCCGTCGCCGTCGACCTTGAAGCTGAAGCCCCGCCAGATCACCCGCGACGAGCGGAAGCTTGCGACGAAAATCGCAAACGATACGATATCCCATAACGGCAGTAGCCACAGATCGCGGCAGCGCTGACCCAACGCCCGATCCGCGCGCCACTTCAACGCGACACGCGCGAGCACCGTCACTGCCGCGAGCAGCCACGCCCACGGCGCGCCGCCCGAGCACGCGAGCGCGAGCAGCGCGAACGGCAATGGATGCACGAGCGCGGTGCCGAAGTGTCCGAGCGGATCGATGCGGCGGATCGTGCGGCTCCAGCGCAGTTCGTGCGTCACCAGTTGCGCGGCGCTCGCTTCGACACAGGCATGCGCGATCGCGAACGGCGGAATCGTGACCTGCTCGCCCGCCGCGCGCACCGCCGCGCCGATTTCGTAGTCTTCGGCCAGGTGCCGCACGAACGGCTTGAAGCCGCCGATCCGCTCGTAGGTGTCGCGCCGCATCGCGATGGTCTGACCGAAGCACGGGCGCGCGAGCCCGAGCGCGAGTCCGGTGACGACGCCCGGCAGGAACTGGTAGTTGGTGGCGATCGCCGACAGCCGCGGCCAGAATCCCGGATCGGGCTGGCCGCGATACGCGCAGGTGACGAGCCCGACGCCCGGCTTCTGCAATTCGCCGATCACGTTGCGCAGATAGTCGGGGCCGACGCACACGTCGCTGTCGGCGAACACGAGCACGTCGTGGCGCGCCTGCGGCAGCATGTTGAGGATGTTGCTGATCTTGCGGTTCGGGCCGTACAGGCGCGCATCGGCGACCACGGCGATGTCCGCCCGCGGATGCAGGCGCCGCAGTTCGTCGACGGTTTGCAGCGCGGGGTCGGCCGAGTCGTGCACGCCGAACAGGAATTGCACGGGCCCCGGATAATCCTGGGCGCAGAAGCTCGACAGATTATCGAGCAGCGCCCACTCGTTGCCGTGCAACGGTTTGATCACCGTAATGGGTGGAAAGCTGGAGGGAACGGCCACCGCCCTCGCGAAGAAGCGCCCGATCAGCGCGCTTGCGAGCACGGTATAGCCGATGCCGACAACAGTCGCCGCCGCGCACGCGTACGCGAGCGTGACGGCGGCGATGTGTACGGCGCTCACGCCTCGTGCGCGCGCAGGAAGCGGAAAAATTCGACGCCTTCGCGCAGGCGCCGTTTCATCATGTCCCAGCTCGTCAGCATTTCGCGCAGGATCTCCCAGATCTTCGACGGCCGGAAATAAAAGCGTTTATAGAAGTTCTCGAGCTGGTGATACATCTCGTCGCGCGACAGATGCGGGTAGCCGATCGCCGCCAGTTGCACGCCCTGCTTGCTGACGAGATTGATCACCTTGTTCTCCGCGAGCCAGCCGCTCTCGACCGCCTGGTGATAGAGCCGGGTGCCCGGATACGGCGCGGCGAGCGACACCTGGATGGTCAGCGGATTGATCTCTTTCGCGTACTCGATGGTCTTCTGGATCGTTTCCTGGGTCTCGCCGGGCAAGCCGATAATGAAGGTGCCGTGCACCTTGATGCCGAGCGTGCGGCAGTCCTGCGCGAAGCGCCGCGCGATGTCCGTGCGCAGGCCCTTCTTGACGTTCAGCAGGATCTGGTCGTCGCCGGACTCGTAGCCGACCAGCAGCAGGCGCAGGCCGTTTTCCTTCATGATCTTCAGCGTCGAGTAAGGCACGTTGGCCTTCGCGTTGCACGACCACGTGACACCCAGCTTGCCCATGCCACGCGCAATTTCTTCGGCGCGCGGCTTGAAGTCGGTGAACGTGTCGTCGTCGAACATGATCTCCTTGACTTCGGGCATGTTGTCGCGAATCCACTTCACTTCCTCGAGCACGTTCTCGACTGAACGCACCCGATAGCGATGGCCGCCGACCGTTTGCGGCCACAGACAGAACGTGCACTTCGAGCGGCAACCGCGGCCGGTGTACAGCGACACGTACGGATGCTTCAGGTAGCCGTTGAAGTAGTTCTTGATGGTCAGATCACGCTTGTAGATCGGCGCGACGAACGGCAGCTCGTCCATGTTCTCGAGGATCGGGCGCGCTTCGTTGTGTTCGATCGAGCCGTCGGGGGCGCGATAGCTCAGGCCCAGGATCTGCGAGAACGGCTTGCCCTCGGAGATTTCCTTGCAGGTGTAGTCGAATTCCTCGCGGCAAACGAAGTCGATGGCCTCGGTCGCGATCAGCGAATTATGCGGATCGACCGCGACCTTCGCGCCGACCATGCCGATCAGCAGCGACGGCTTGCGCTTCTTGAGGTCCTGGGCGAACAGTGCGTCGGTCGGGAAGGATGGCGTGCTGGTGTGAATCACCACCAGCTCGTATTGCGAAGCGATGTCGAGCGCTGCTTCAACGGACAGGCCGTCTGCAGTTGCGTCGAGCACGCGGCTGTCGGGAACGAGTGCGGCGGGTTGTGCGAGCCACGTCGGATACCAGAACGAGCGAACTTCACGCTTGGCCTGATAGCGCGAACCCGCCCCACCATCGAAGCCGTCGTACGACGGCGCCTGCAAGAACAGAGTTTTCATGGATGCTCCAGCAAGCCTTTATAGGCGCTTTCAGTTTTCAGTCAGGAATCTATCTGTTCCATTGCCCGAATGCAGGTCGTGAAAGCCTGTGCTCGAGCCGCACGTAGCGGCGGCCGCGGTCCTGAAAGGCCACGGGCAGTGGCGCAAATAGTACGGAGCAAAGCTGAAGGAAACCTGAAGAATAATACTGCGTTCAGACCGTCCGCGGCATGCTCCGATGGGTCGATTTGTGCGATCGACGCGCTCGTGTAGCCGTGTCGCATCGATGTCGTATCGGTGTGGTACATGCATAGGTTGTCGCGTGGTTTGCGGACTAGCCCCACTGGCGCCTCCGATTGAACATCACATTCACGGGCGCGAACGCTGGGCCCGACGCGTCGCTTATTGCGCAAGATGCCTTGCCCATTCGAGCCAGCCGAGATTGAGGGCCGCGTTTACCACTACGCCCGTCGCCGACGCGAGCGCGGCGATCATAGTCCAGAAGGCCGAGCGCCGCGCCGCGCGCGCCGATGTGTGCGCGGCGGCCGCCGCGTCGCGCGACGCGCTCGCTGCCGCCTGCGCGATATGCGACGACGCCTCCATGCGCGCGAGCGACCTCAGCGCGAAACCGCGCTCGTCGTCGTGCGTGGCCGCGGCCGCGTCGTGCTCCGCTTCCGCGCGCTGCGCCTGTTCGAACAGATAGCGATGACAGAACGGTGTAAGCGGTTCGTCGGGATAGCGCGCGGCGAAGGTCTTCGCATAGGCGGCGCCGCCATTGCGCTCGATCTCCGCGTAGGCGGCGTCCTTATCCATCGTTACCTCGCATGCGGATGAACCGCCATGCCGACGTCACACGGGCTTGATATCGGCCGCCTGCTTGCCTTTCGGCCCCTGCTTGATTTCGAAGCTGACTTTCTGGTTTTCCTGCAACGACTTGAAACCTTCGGAGCGAATCTCCGAAAAATGCGCGAACAGATCTTCGCCGCCGTCATCGGGGGTAATGAAGCCGAAGCCCTTCGCGTCGTTGAACCATTTCACTGTTCCGGTTGGCATGGCGATGTCCTCGTGATGCGCTGTAGTAGCGGTTGAATGGATGAAGCGCTGCGTCTTGCAGGCGTTTCGTGCGGCGCTGACGCGGCACCTCGGCGTGACCCGCAGAGTCGCTCCGGTGCCAAGCTTCAGCAAACCGCATGCCACGAGCGGACGCCCGCGGCCCGCCTCCGGTGCGATTGCCCGCAATCAGATAAGATAATTGATATCGGCAATTCATTCATGGCCGCGTAGGTGTGCCGCCCCGTGCCGCACAACCACGCGGCCTGTTGTTTTCCCTCTCACAGGAACCCAGCATGGCCATCTCGAGCTATACCGATACCCGTCTTCTGATCAACGGCGAATGGTGTGACGCCGCCAGCGGCAAGACCCTCGACGTGATCAACCCCGCGACCGGCCAGGCCATCGGCAAGGTCGCGCATGCCGGCATCCCCGATCTGGACCGCGCGCTCGAAGCCGCGCAACGCGGCTTCGAAGCCTGGCGCAAGGTCCCGGCCAACGAGCGTGCCACCATCATGCGCAAGGCTGCGGCTCTCGTGCGCGAGCGCGCCGCCGACATCGGCCGCCTGATGACGCAGGAACAGGGCAAGCCGTTCGCCGAGGCGCGCGTCGAAGTGCTGGCGGCCGCGGACATCATCGAATGGTTCGCGGACGAAGGCCGCCGCGTGTATGGCCGCATCGTGCCGTCGCGCAACCTCGCCGCGCAGTCACAAGTGCTGAAGGAGCCGATCGGACCGGTCGCCGCGTTCACGCCGTGGAACTTCCCGGTCAACCAGGTCGTGCGCAAACTGTCGGCGTCGCTCGCCTGCGGCTGCTCGTTCCTCGTGAAGGCGCCGGAAGAAACCCCGGCGTCGCCGGCGGCCCTGCTGCAGGCGTTCGTCGAAGCCGGCGTGCCGGCCGGCACGGTCGGCCTCGTGTTCGGCGATCCGGCCGAAATCTCGAGCTACCTGATCCCGCATCCGGTGATCCGCAAGGTTACGTTCACCGGCTCGACGCCGGTCGGCAAGCAGCTCGCGGCGCTGGCCGGTTCGCACATGAAGCGCGCGACGATGGAACTCGGCGGCCATGCCCCGGTGATCGTCGCGGAAGACGCCGACGTCGCGCTCGCGGTCAAGGCAGCCGGCGCCGCGAAGTTCCGCAACGCGGGCCAGGTCTGCATCTCGCCGACGCGCTTCCTCGTGCACAACAGCATCCGCGAAGAGTTCGCCGCGGCGCTCGTCAAGCACGCTGAAAGCCTGAAGCTCGGCGACGGTCTCGCCGAGGGCACGACGCTCGGACCGCTCGCCAACGCGCGCCGTCTGAGCGCGATGGCCAAGGTCGTCGACGACGCCCGCAAGACCGGCGCGAAGGTCGCGACGGGCGGCGAGCGCGTCGGTACCGAAGGCAACTTCTTCGCGGCCACCGTGCTGACCGACGTGCCGCTCGAAGCCGACGTGTTCAACAACGAGCCGTTCGGCCCGGTCGCCGCGATCCGCGGCTTCGACAAGCTCGAAGAAGCGATCGCCGAAGCGAACCGTCTGCCGTACGGCCTCGCCGGTTACGCGTATACGAAGTCGTTCGCCAACGTGCATCTGCTGTCGCAGCGCATGGAAGTCGGCATGCTGTGGATCAACCAGCCCGCCACGCCGACGCCGGAAATGCCGTTCGGCGGCGTCAAGGATTCCGGCTACGGCTCGGAAGGCGGCCCGGAGGCGATGGAAGCCTACCTCGTCACCAAGGCTGTCACGGTGATGGCGGTTTAATCACCTGATTTAATCACCTTGATCGCGCGCTTCGGTAACGGCGCCGCGGGTTTGCCGCTCGCGTCGTTCCCGAGCACGGATCAACCGGTCTGCCAGGTCCACGAGTGTTCCGCTCGCGGACCTTTTTCATTGCCATGAACGATATCTCCGCCGAATCGATGCAACCCAAGCTGAGCGGCTCGTTCGTCGAGTTGCGGCCGCTGCGCGAGGACCACGCGCAGGCGCTCGTCGACGCCGCCGCCGATGGTCAATTGTGGGACATGAAGCTGACCGTCGTGCCGGGCCCGGCGACGATCGATGCCTATATTGCCAGGGCACTCGCCGGCCGCGCTGCCGCCCGGGTGATGCCGTTCGTGATCGTGCGGCGTGACGAGGATGACGGGAATGACGGCGCCGGCCGCATCGTCGGCACCACGCGGTTCTGGAAGATCGATCGCGCGAACCGCAAGCTCGAAATCGGCCATACGTGGCTCGCCGCCTCGGCGCAGCGCTCGGTCGTCAACACCGAGGCGAAGTATCTGCTGCTGTGCCACGCATTCGACGTGATGCGCTGCGTGCGCGTGCAATTCACGACCGACGAGCTCAACGACAGATCGCGCGCGGCGATCCTGCGCATCGGCGCGATACAGGAAGGCATCGTGCGGCACGAGCGGATCATGCCCGATGGGCGCAAGCGCAACTCGGTGCGCTTTAGCATCATCGACGACGAATGGCCCGGGGTGAAAGCGATGCTCGAAACGAAGCTGGCGCGCTGAGCGGCGCGCCAGCTTCCTGCCCTGCTACTGACTCATTCAAACAGGTGCATAGCGCTACTCATTGAGCGGCGCGGCCTGCGTCACCGTGGCGAACTCCTCGCGCAGCGTGCCGCGCGGATGATGCCGGCGCACCCACAGCGCCGTGAGGATCGGCACCAGAATCGCGGTCACGAGGCAAGCGGTGGCGACCATCGCGGTGGCGGCCGGCACCAGCGGTTTGAAGCTCGGAATCATGTCGGCGATGATCGCCGGATTCGCGACCGCCGCCCCCGCCGTCGACGACGCCGCGAGCCCCGCCGCGCCATTGCCGCCCGCGATCCAGCGATCAGCCAGAATCAGCGGCACGCCGGTCACGACGATCACGCCGAGCCCCAGCACGATGCCCGGCAAACCGCTAGTGACGATCACGTTCAGATCGATGCCGTTGCCGAGCGCAAAGCCGAAAAACGGAATCAGCGGATGCACGCAGCGGCCGAACAGCTCGCGCAGCTCGCTATCGAAGTTGCCCAGTGCAAAGCCGATCAGAAACGGCAGCACCGCGCCGACGAACAGCCGCGGCTCGAAGAACGCCACACCCGTGGCTCCAAGAATGATCATGCTGATCAGGGGCCCCGATTCCACCGACATCAGCACGAACGCGCCCGCCTCTTCCTTCGTGCCGTATTGTTGCATCACGGCCGCGTAAAGACCGCCATTGGTCATGTCCATCGAGGTCGTGATCGCGAGCAACGACAGCCCCGCGAAGAGCCCGGTCTTGATGCCGTCGATCGGAATGAAGCGCGCCGCGATCAGCGTGACGATCCATGCGACCAGCATCTTGGTGGCGAGCAGCATGCCCGACTTGCGCAGCACGGTGCCGGTCGCGCGCAGGTCGATCGTTGCGCCCATGCAGAAGAACCATACCGCCAGAATCGGCACGGTGCCGGTAATCAGGCCGTTGGTGAACGAGCCGAAATATTTGCCCGCGCCGGGCGCGAACGTATGCACACAGGCGCCGAGCAGTAGCGGCACCAACATCAGGCCGCCTGGAATGCGGTCGATGGCCTTCTTGATCTTCATGTCTCCTCCATGGACGGCGACGTCCCGTTATCGGATCAATGACCCGTGTTGGTGTCCCGGTCTGCGCCGGGCTCTCCCTGTCCGGCGCAATATAGCATCATGAAAGGAACGTCGTTCCGTTTTTATTTCCTAAACCTGACTATCGTTTACCCGGTTGGTTTCAGTACGCCATTGCAGCCGCGATCGCTCGCCGAAAAATTTTCGGACCGATGTTCCGAAATTGCGATTCTGCGTTACAGTCTCGGCACAAGGCGGCACCGCGCCCCGCATACCGACAGGAGAACGCTAAATGGATGTGAGACAGGCCATCAACAGCGAATACGCGAAAACGCTCGACACCACCGGGCTGCGGCGCGAGTTTCTGGTCGAGCAGATCTTCGAACGCGACGCGTTGAAACTCACGTATAGCCACATCGACCGGATCATCGTCGGCGGTGTGTGGCCGGTCGAGCGCGCGGTCGAAGTGCCGGGTTCGCTCGGCAAGGCGATCGGCGTCAACTATCTGCTCGAGCGGCGTGAACTCGGCGCGATCAACATCGGCGGCGACGGCTGGGTCGACGTCGACGGCACGCGCTACCCGGTGCGCCGCGAAGAGGCGATCTACATCGGCAAAGGCGCGCAGGCGGTCGCGTTCGGCAGCACCGACGCCAGCCAGCCGGCGAAGTTCTATCTGCACTGCGCTCCCGCGCACACCAGCTACCCGACCCGCACGATCTCGCTCGAGCAGGCCTCGCCCGAAACACTCGGCGATCCGGCCATGAGCAACCGCCGCACCATCTACAAGTTCATCGTGCCCGAGGTGCTACCGACCTGCCAGCTGTCGATGGGCATGACGAAGCTCGAACCGGGCAGCCTGTGGAACACGATGCCGTGCCACACGCACGAGCGCCGCATGGAGGTGTATTTCTACTTCAACGTCGCCGACGACGCCGCCGTCTTCCACTTGATGGGCGAGCCGCACGAAACACGGCATATCGTCGTGCGCAACGAGCAGGCGGTGATCTCGCCGAGCTGGTCGATTCATTCGGGTGTCGGCACGCGCGCGTACACGTTCATCTGGGGCATGGTCGGTGAGAACCAGGTGTTTGGCGACATGGACCATCTCGCGGTTCGCGAGTTGCGCTGAGCGAACATGAGCCCGACCACAATGAATACTTTCGATCTGAGCGGCAAGGTCGCCATCGTGACCGGCAGCAACACCGGCCTCGGCGCCGGCATGGCGGTCGCGCTCGCCGCGGCCGGCTGCGACATCGTCGGCGTCAGCCGCGCGGACGCGGGCACGACCGCCGCGCGCGTCGAGGCGCTCGGACGTCGCTTCGCCGACGTGCGCGCCGATCTCGCGTCGACCTCATCGGTCGACGACATCGTGCGCGCCGCGGTCGAAGCGTTCGGCCGCCTCGACGTGCTGGTCAACAACGCGGGCATCATCCGCCGCGAAGATGCGCTCGAGTTCGGCGAAGACGACTGGGATGCGGTGATGGACGTGAACCTGAAGAGCCTGTTCTTTCTGTCGCAGGCGGCAGCGCGTCAGTTCGTGCGGCAGCAAGGCGGCGGCAAGATCATCAACGTCGCGTCGATGCTGTCGTTCCAGGGCGGTATTCGCGTCGCGTCGTACACCGCGTCGAAAAGCGGCGTGCTCGGTCTCACCCGGCTGCTCGCCAACGAATGGGCCGCGCGGGGCATCAACGTGAACGCGATCGCGCCCGGCTATATGGCGACCGCGAACACCGCCGCGTTGCGCGACGACGCACAGCGCAACGAAGAAATTCTCGGGCGCATTCCGGCCGGCCGCTGGGGCGTGCCCGACGATCTCGCGGGGCCGGTGGTTTTTCTCGCCTCGTCGGCGTCGGACTACGTGCATGGGCATACACTGGCGGTGGATGGCGGCTGGCTCGCGCGCTAGCGACAGCACGAGTTCGCCACCAGCGCGCGCGACGCGCTATGCTCTCGCGCCGGGTGAGCATCGGCTCGATGCGACAGCGGCGCGGCTTGGCACAGACAGGGAATGATCGACATGGCGGCAACGGGAACAGACAGGAACACGGCGAGGAACACGGCGAGAAGCACTGCGCGCGACAAAGCGCTCGATAAGGCGCTGGATGCGGACAGCGTTGAGCGAGGCGAATCGGCGTCGTCGATCGGGCGCGTGTTCGCGATTCTCGGCGCGATCGGCGACACCGGGCAGATCGGCATCAGCGAGTTGTCGCAACGGCTCGGCATGTCGAAGACGACCGTGCATCGCGTGATTCAAACGCTGAAGGCGCTCGGCTACGTGACTCAGGAAGTCGAAACCGAGCGCTATCGGCTGACGATCCGCCTGTTCGAGCTCGGCGCGAAAGCGCTCGAAAGCGTCGATCTGGTGCGCGAGGCCGACGTCGACATGCGCCGCATCGGCCAGATGACGCGCGAAGCGGTACACCTCGGCGCATTCGACGAGGACGCGATCATCTACATCCACAAGATCGATGCCGACTACGGGCTGCGCATGCAGTCGCGAATCGGCCGGCGCAATCCGCTGCATAGCACGGCGATCGGCAAGGTGCTGCTCGCATGGATGGACCCGGCCGATGCGCGTGACGTGCTCTCGCACATCGAATTCCGCAAGTCGACGCAGAAAACCTTGACCTGCGCCGAAGCGGTGCTGAGCATCCTGCCGCACGTACGCGAGCAGGGCTACGGCGAGGACAACGAGGAGCAGGAAGAAGGCCTGCAATGTATCGCGGTGCCGGTGTTCGACCGCTTCGGCCGCGTGATCGCCGGTCTGTCGATTTCGTTTCCGACGATGCGCTGCGGCGCCGACACGAAGCAGCATTACGTCGCGCTGCTCAAAGAAGCCGGTCTCGCGATTTCGGCGCGGCTCGGCTATCGCGAGGCGACCGCCCAGGAGCCCGCGGCCGCGCAGTAAGACAGCCAGATGACGCTACAGGTGTGGCGTCATTTCATCGTGCTCGCACGAACGCATGGCGAGCCCGATGACCAGTCTGCAACCGAATGTATCTGCGTGGCATAGATAAGGCGAAATTCCATTCGCTTCTTTTTTCACCAATCGATGCGCCGAACCTTCGCTCCGCATCCATGCATCGCCGGCGCTTGAACGCGGTTTTTTTCATAGCCTCTTCAAGGGTTTGCCCGCACGCCTGACTATCGCCCGGCATTTCGACATCTCACCCCCGGTGCTTTCCCTCTCCGTTCATCGCACTCGCGTGAACGTATCGATGTGACCTCCAATCGACACGTCCTGTTACACACAAACACATCGGTAATCGCGCCGCTCAGTAGAGTTCGGTTCAAACGAAAGCGGTTTAGATGAAACGCTTCGCACGACAGGCACTCGCATCACAGATTTCAGGGAGCAACATCATGAAAAAAATCTTCGCATTGGTCATTCTCGCCGCCACGCTCGGCGGCGCGTTGAGCGGCTGCATCGTCGTCCCTGGCGGCGATCATCCGCATCACGACCACTACTACGAACGCTATTGATCGGGCCATCACGCGCAGTAGGTGCGCGTCCGGCTCGCCACTCCATCACAGACATCCACACAACAGAGAACAATCATGAGTCTTTCACGCAACCGCTGGATATCGTTGAGCGTCGTCGCGGGTCTCGCGATCGGCGCATCGACGGCCGCTTTCGCGCACGTCGATGTCGGCGTGAATATCGGTGTGCCGGGCATCGCGGTCGCGCCCGCCGTGGTCGAGGCTCCGCCGCCCCCGCCGGTCTATGTGCAGCCCGCGCCAGTGTATGCGCCTCCGCCGCCGCCCGCGGTCGTGATCGCGCCGGGCTGGTACGGCGATCGTTACTACGATGGTCGTCGCTATTGGGAGCGTCGCGAGTGGGAACGTCACCACGACGAATGGCGCGATGCACGCGGCCCGCATCGCGACTGGCACGACAACGGCTGGCACGACAACGGCTGGCACGGTCACGGGCATGACCATTGATGGAAGCCAGGTGGCGCTAGTCGCGCCACCATGCCGCGCTTGCATTCGCGCCACCCCTTTGACAGGAGCGACGACGTGCTACGCAATGATCCGAGACGAGTAAGCGCGCAGGTCGACGGTGCGCACATCTGCGCCGAATACAGCGAGCTGACCGGCCAGCTGTGCCTGCGCCAGGACGGCACGCTGGTGCGCGAATGGTTTCCACCGCATTCGTGGATAGCGATCGCGTCGGTGGCCGGCGCGCGCCACTGGGGCACGCGGCCGACCGACGACGAATTGCTCGCGCTGCTGCACAACGAAATGGCGTTGCTGCGCGCGACCTGAGCGGTCGCGCATTGTTCGAGCGTAGCGGCACGCCCGACGCCGGACTTCACTCGATCGCTATCGCGCCGACGTTGTCCTCGACCGATGCGTGATCGAGCGGCTCGCGCCGCATCATCAGCACCACCCCGCCCGCCGCGATCACGGCCGGCACCGCGAGCAGGCTAAACACCGCGCCGAACTGCCAGCCGAGCCCCATCAACGCCGCGCCGACGAACGCGCCCGCCACGCCGCCGACCCGGCCGATTCCCAGCATCCACGCCACGCCCGTCGCGCGCGCCCGGGTCGGGTAGAAACTCGCCGCGAGCGCCGACATCGACGTCACCGCGCTGGTCGCGACCGTGCCGGTCAGGAAGATCAGCGTGCCGAGCCAGACCTGATGGCCGACGCCCCGCCCGACCAGCAGCACGAGCGCACCGACGAGCACATAGGTGAACGCGATCACGCGATGGCCGGCGAAGCGATCCATCACCCAGCCGACGCACAGATTGCCGAGGATGCCGCCGAGCGGAAACAGCGACGTCATCAACGCGGCCTTTTCGCCGGAGAAGCCGGTGTCCTTGAACAGCGTCGGCAGCCAGTTGGTCAGCAGGTAGTAAATCAGCAGCCCCATGAAATAGGCGAGCCACAGCATCAGCGTGCCGAAACGGTAGCGCGCCGACAGGATGATCGCGAGCGTCCACTGCGAGCGCGAGTCGGCGTTATTGCGGCGCACGTCGACCGCGAAGAAGCGGCATCCGTCGAAGCGGTCGTGAGGCGCGATGCGTTGCAGGATTCGCGCGATCCGTTGATCGGCCCGCTTGCGCACCGCGAGGAATTGCGCCGATTCCGGCAGCAGCAGAATCAGCAGCACGCTCAGCACGAGCGGGCCGATGCCGCCCGCGACCAGCACGCTCGGCCAGCCGAGATTCGGAATCAGCCATGCGGACGCGAAGCCACCGAGCGCGAGCCCGCCCGAAAAACCGCAGAACATCGCATTGACCGCGACCGCGCGAATCCGCGCGGGTGCGTACTCGGACATCAGCGTGACCGCGTTGGGCATCGCCGCGCCGAGACCGAGGCCGGTGAAAAAGCGCAGCACGGTCAACGATTCGATCGACGTCGCGCGGGCCGCCGCGAGACTCCACAGCCCGAAGAAGAACACCGACAGCACCAGCACCGTCTTGCGTCCGATGCGGTCCGCGAACGGGCCGGCCGCGAGCGCGCCGATGCCGAGACCGACCAGCGCCGCGCTCATCACCGGGCCGAGCGCGCTGCGCGCGATGTCCCACTGCTGCACGAGCGACGGCGCGATAAAGCCGACCGCGGCGGTGTCGAAACCATCGGCCGCGACGACCAGAAAACACAGCACCAGAATCGTCCACTGAAACGGCGAGAAACGCTGTCCGTCGATGAAGGCCTGCACATCTACACTGCGTTCGGAGCGGCTCATGTGCGTGCTCCTTTCTGCTTGGTCATTGCTATGTCTCCTTGAGATGAAGAGATATTTTCTTGTTGTTCGAATTGCCTCGTCGCCTGCCGCGCCGCAGGCGTGCGAGCTGCCATCGACGCTCGGGACCGCGCCAGTGATATGGCTGGCCACGTCCGACATGAGAGAGCCGTTCGCGTTGGCGATTGCTTCGGGATGCGCGAGGCGTTGCATCGGCGTGCGCTTCTCTGGATCATGCCGCGCGGACGGCATTCGGCCGCGTCTTCGATGGAAAAAAGTATAGCCACGCGCTTCGGGACGAAATTGGACAAAGGCAGCGCATCGCAGGACAATTCGAACATAGGAGACCAAACTGCATGAGAAATATCCCTAACTACGATCTGTACGGAGAGTCCGCGCGGCCGCCGTGGTACGACGCGTTCAATTTCGAATGGATCGTCGAGCGCAGTCGGCCGAACGACTGGCATATCTCCGCGCACCGGCACGATGCGTTGCTGCAGATTCTCTATATCCGCACCGGTTCGGGCTACGTGCTGATCGAGAGCGAAAAGCTCACGATCAAAGCGCCATGCCTGATCCTGCTTCCGGCGCAAACGGTGCATGGTTTCGTGTTTTCGCCGGAGATCGACGGGCTCGTGATTACCGCCGCACAGCGCGCGTTGGAGACGATTTCGAAAGCGGTGTCGCCGGGCCTCATGCCGGTGCTGCAACGGCCCGCGCTGATTCCCGTGCGGCCCGCCATCGGCGAGCGCACGTTGATGCCGTTGTTCGGTTTGCTGGAGCAGGAATTTCGGGGCAGCGCGCGCGGCCATATCGCCGCGGGCATGTCGCTGATGATTGCACTTTTTGTGCAGGTCGCGCGTCTGACCGATGCCGCGTCAAGCGCGGGTGCGACCGTCAATGACCGGCGCGCCGCGCAGATCAAACGGCTACGCGAACTGATCGCCGCGCATGTGCGCGAGCATCTGCCAATCGATTTTTACGCGGGAAAGTTGGGGGTGACCGCGGCGCAACTGGGCCGCATCTGTCGTGAGGAGCTTGGCCATTCGCCGCTGTCGCTCGTCAACGACCAGTTGATACGCGAGGCGCAACGCGATCTGGTGTACTCGGGTTCGAGTATCAAACAGATCGCGCATGCGCTCGGTTTCGAAGACGCGGCCTATTTCAGCCGCTATTTCCGCAAGCAGACCGGTGTCACGCCCAAGGAGTTTCAGGCGGCCGCGCATCGGGATCTGTCGATCAATTAGCGATCCCGATGATCGCGCGGTGCTTGCAGTGGCATTTACAGATTCGCCTGCATCTGCGCGCCGGCGGCGCCTACGTAGTTCTCCGCCAGTACCGTCGCGGCCGTGCGCGACGTCGTCACGTACTCGAGCTCGGCAACCTGCAACTGCTGCTCGAACGCCGAAGCGCCTTCGATACGGTGCAGCATGCTGGTCATCCAGTACGAGAAGTGCTCGGCGCGCCAGATGCGCTTGAGCGCGGTTTCGCTATAACGGTCGAGCAGATCGGTGCGGTTTTCCTTGTAGAACGCGTCGAGCGCGCGGCTGAGCACGTTCACGTCGGCGACCGCGAGGTTCAGGCCCTTCGCGCCGGTCGGCGGCACGATATGCGCGGCGTCGCCAGCGAGGAACAGGCGGCCGTACTGCATCGTCGTCGACACGAAGCTGCGCATACCGACGATATTCTTCTGGAAGATCTTGCCGTCGATGAGCTTATGGCCCTCGTCCGAATCGGCGCGCGCATGCAGTTCCGCCCAGATGCGATCGTCGGACCAATTGTCGACCGAGTCCTTCGGATCGCACTGGAAATACATGCGCTGCACGTTCGGCGAGCGCGTGCTGATCAGCGCGAAGCCGCGCTCGTGGCGTGCGTAGATCAGTTCGTCCGACGACGGCGGCCCTTCGCACAGAATGCCGAACCAGCCAAACGGATAGACGCGCTCGAAATCCTTGCGCAGCGCCTGCGGAATAGCCTGGCGCGACACGCCTTGCGAGCCGTCGCAGCCGATCACGAAGTCGCATTGCAGTTCGTGCTCCGCGCCTTCATGGCGATAGCGGATCGACGGCTTATCGGTATCGATGCCGTGCACCGACGTATCTGACACGCCGAAACGCAGTTCGGCGCCCGCGGCGACACGCGCCGCGACGAGATCCTTGATCACTTCGTGCTGGGCATAAACCGTGATCGCCTGACCGGTGAGATCGGTCAGATCAATGCGGCGGCGCTTGCCGTCGAACGCGAGTTCGAAACCGTGATGCAGCGCGCCTTCGGCTTTCATGCGTTCGCCGACGCCGGTTTGCGTCAGCAGGTCCATCGTGCCCTGCTCGAGCACGCCGGCGCGGATCGTCGATTCGATCTGATCGCGGGTGCGCGTTTCGAGCACGACCGAGTCGATACCGCGCAGATGAAGCAGATGGGAAAGAAACAGGCCGGCAGGCCCTGCACCGATGATGCCAACTTGGGTGCGCATAGATGTCTCCTGAATGCGGTGATGAAATTTGCGCACAGTGTGACGATCGTGACACCTATCCCGCAATGCGATATGGCGGATAGGCCGTATCGCGCTAGGCGATAGAAGGTGTAAGAGAGGCGCCGGTGTAGCGTCGCTGTATCGGCCAAAAACGCAAGACTGGCGGGCCGTTCCGGCGATTTGGACGACACCCGGCTCGTTCTGCCGGCGTGACGTCCACTCAGGTAAACCCCGATCCGCTAAACGAGCTTCGACTAGCCGAGAAACAGCCGGTAGACCGGGTTTTTCGTTTCTTCCCAGCACGGATAGCCGAGCGTTTCGATGAAGCGCTCGAACGCCGCGTGGTCGCTTTCGGGCACCTGAATGCCGACCAGAATCGAACTGTAGTCCGCGCCCTGGTTGCGATAGTGGAACAGGCTGATGTTCCAGTTCGGCGCCATCGACGACAGGAATTTCATCAGCGCGCCCGGACGCTCGGGAAACTCGAAGCGGAACAGTCGCTCGTCGCGCGCGAGCGGCGAGCGACCGCCGACCATGTAGCGGATGTGCTGCTTCGACAGTTCGTCAAAGGTCAGATCGACGGTCGCGAAGCCGTGCGCTTCGAAGGCGCCGGCGATCTGCGCCGGTTCGCTGCGGTTGCGGATCTGCACGCCGACGAAGATATGCGCTGAGTTCGCGTCGGCGATCCGGTAGTTGAATTCGGTGACGCTGCGCGTGCCGACCAGTTCGCAGAAGCGCCTGAAGCTGCCGCGCTCTTCGGGGATCGTCACCGCGAAAACCGCCTCGCGGGCTTCACCCACTTCGGCGCGTTCGGCGACGAAGCGCATGCGGTCGAAGTTCATGTTCGCGCCCGACGTGATCGCGATCAGCGTCTGGTTCTCGATGCCTTCCCGTTCGGCGTACTGCTTCGCGCCCGCCACCGCGAGCGAGCCCGCCGGTTCGAGCACGCTGCGCGTGTCCTGGAACACGTCCTTGATCGCCGCGCACAGCGCATCGGTGTTCACGAGCAGCACTTCGTCGAGATATTCGCTGCACAGGCGGAAGGTTTCCTCGCCGACGAGCTTCACCGCGGTGCCGTCCGAGAACAGGCCCACTTCGTTCAGCGTCACGCGCTCGCCCGCCTTCAGCGACGCGGCCATCGCGCACGAATCATCGGTCTGCACGCCGATCACCTTGATCTCCGGGCGCACCGATTTCACGTATGCGGCGACACCGGCCGCGAGACCGCCGCCGCCGATCGGCACGAAGATCGCGTGAATCGGCCCCTGGTGCTGGCTGAGGATTTCCATCGCCACCGTGCCCTGGCCGGCGATCACGTACGGATCATCGAACGGATGCACGAAGGTCAGGCCGCGCTCCTCCTGCAGCTTGACCGCGTGACCGTAGGCATCGCTATACGATTCGCCGAACTGCACGACCTCGACGGTCGGCCCGCCATGCGTGCGGATCGCGTCGACCTTGACCTGCGGGGTCGTCACCGGCACGACGATGATCGCCTTCACGCCCATGCGTGCGGCCGACAACGCAACGCCCTGCGCATGATTGCCGGCCGACGCGGTGATCACGCCGCGACTGAGCGCTTCGGCCGGAATATGCGCCATCTTGTTGTACGCGCCGCGCAGCTTGAACGAGAACACCGGCTGGTTGTCCTCGCGCTTCAGATAGACCGGATTGCGCAGCCGCGCCGACAGGTTCGGCGCGCGTTCGAGTTCGGTCTCGCGTGCCACGTCGTAGACGCGCGCGGTCAGGGTCTTTTTCAGGTAGTCATGAGACGGCGCGACGCGCCCGGCCGCTGCGGCGGCCTGTTCGAGTTCGGTTAATAGCACGGCAAGCTCCTGGGTGGCAACGTTCGATGCAACAACGAATCAACCGCGATCGACATCGATCGATGGCAATCGCAGCATGTTCGCCAGGAGGCAGGTAGAGAATGAACCTGAAAGCGGACATAAAAAAACCCGCCTCGTTTGGCGGGTTATGTGTCACTGCAAGTCGACGCGCGCTAACCCACCATTCGATGAATGATGCTAATAATCAGCGCAATACGGATGTCGAGGCAGTTCATGCCGGCGATCTTCGTCGACTTGGCAGGCTTTGTCAATCTCCGCGGACCACGGTTCCGGCCAGAACGGAGCAGCAAAAAAACGGGGCGCGCCGTCAAGCGCGCCCCGCTGATACAGCCAACGCCGCAGTCAATCGCGCACGCCGCTCTGCTTCTTGAATGCCGCGAGAATGCGTCGCTCCAGCGCGTTGTAATCGCCGCCGAAGTGATGATCGCCGGAGGTGCGGATGACTTCTACACCGCTCTTGTCGAGCGCCGGACACAGCGTGTCGGTCTCGCTCTCGCCATAAAAGCATTGAACGATCGACGGCGGCACATGCGTCAACTCGGGCCGCACGTTCAGCGCCTTGTCGCTCGCGGGCATGCCGAGCCAGCCGCCGACGCGGATCTGGAAGTCGGCGTCGGGCGCGAAGCCGAGCAGCGACATCAGCGACACCTTATCGCGCTGCGCCTGCGGCAGACGGTTATACGCGAACGGCATCACATCGGCGCCGAACGAGTAGCCGATCAGCGCAACGTGCTGCGCGTGCCAGCGCTCGCCATAGGTTTGCATCACGCGCGCAAGATCGCGGCTCGTTTGCGCGGGCGGCTTCTCGCTCCAGAAATAGCGCAGGCTGTCCCAGCCGACCACCGACACGCCATCTTTCTGCAACGCCTGCGCGATCGTCTTATCGAGATCGCGCCAGCCGCCATCGCCGGAAATCACGATCGCCATCAGGCCGTTCGGATGCGCGGCCGGCAACTCGATCAGCGGCAGGTCGGAGACGTCGTCGGCACTCGTCGAGACCGGCTGCAGATGCGGCGTCAGCAAAGCGACCAGACGCGCGCGATCGGCGTTGCCCGTGCTCGCCTTTTCGACGAAGCCCGGCACCTTGTCGCGGATCACGGTCGGGTCGGGCGGACACGGTTCGAAGCGCGCGTCGAGCGTGCGGTCGGCGTCGACCGACACCGCGCCCGCGATCGTATTGGACGGCGCCTGCTCGAGCACATGCATCGCCAGCGTTGCGCCCTGCCCCGTACCCGCGACGATCGGCGCGAAGTAGCGGCTCGACTGCGATTGTCGTTCGAGCTGATGGCTAAGCGCCTCGGCATCGCCCACCAGTTGATGGCAGGTTTCCTTTTTCGCGGCAAGGTTGGCCTCGTAGCGCGCGGTATCGACGCCGACCGTCATTGCGCCCGCTTTCGCGAGCGCATCGGCGCTCTGCTGATCGGCCGCGCTCCAGCCGCTCGCCTGCGAATACAGTACGACGAAGCCGCGCAGCGGCCCCTCGGGCTGCGTGACGCGCACGTCGCCATAGCGGCCGCCCGGTACGGTGGTGGTGGCCGCGTGCGCGAGCGCGCCGCAACTCAGAACGCTCGCCGCGACGGCGAGCCGGAACAACGGATGCAATGTCATGAACGCCGGCCTCCTGCCAGCAGCGACAGGTCCGCGAGCGTGAAGAACACGCCCGAACCGGATGCCGCGAGATAACGCGGCTCCCAGCGCGGCTGAAACTTGCTCTTGAAAGCACGCAGTCCGCGGAAGTTATAGAAGCGGCCGCCGAAGCGCCACACGATGCCGGCCAGCCGATGCCAGCGCGACGCGAGGGGAGTCGGCTGCACGCCGGAGAGCGGCGCAATGCCTAGACTGAGCGAGCGGAAGCCCGCCTGCTTCAGATGCAGCGCGAGTTGCGTGAACAGATATTCCATCGCGTACGGCGACGCGCTTTCGACGTGACGCATCACGCCGACGGTCGCCTCGGTATTCATATCGGTCGTCATGAAGGTGACGAACGCGACCGGTTCGCCGTTCTGGCGCACCAGCATCACCGACTGCGCGGCGAGGTATTCGTCGTGGAAAGCGGCGACCGAGAAACTCTTCTCGCGCGCATCGTGGCTGCCGAGCCAGCCATCGGAAATGCCGCGCAGCGTTTCGAGCGACGCCGGCACACGCGCCTGATCGATCACTTCGACGCTAAAGCCGTCGCGCTCGCCGCGCTTCAACGCATAGCGCAGATGCGCGCGGTGCGAGCCCTTCAGATCGAAGTCGTCGAGCACGACGTGGGCTTCCTCGCCGAGCTTCATCAGCGTGAGGCCGGCGTCGAGATACAGCGGGAGCGCATTCGCGCGCACCTGGTAGAACGCGGCGCGACCGCCGTGCGCATGCGCGAGCGCGACGAACTTTTTGATGAGACCCGCCCACTCTTCGCGCGGCCCCACCGGATCGTGCAACGCGGCCCACGTGCGGCCGTATTTCGCGTACATCAGGAACGCCTCGCGCGATTCCGAAAACAGGAAGCTCTTGTCGCCCATCAGCGCGAGACCGGCATCGCTGCGTTCCTGCGCGCGCACGATGCGCGCGGCGTCGAGCAGATCTTCGGGCGCCGGCTTCACGAAGCGGCCCGGCGCCGGACGCAGCAATTGCCAGAACGAGAAGGTCGCGGCGAACACGCTCGCGGCGAGCGTCGCGCGCAGCGCGCGCGGCGCGCGCTCGTCGAACGCGAATTGCCACCACAGGTCGCGCGTGTACGGCACGTCACGGAAAGCGAACAGCATGACCCACGTCGCGAACATCAGCACCATCGCGATCGACACGAGCCAGCCGGCCGTGAAACGCTCGGCGAACAGCGACGAATGACGGTTGAAACGCTTGCGCGTCGCGAGCAGCAGCACGATCAGCATGCCGAGCACACCAGCTTCGACGAATGCGAGACCCTTGGTCAGCGACAGCGCAAGGCTCAGCAATGCGAGCGCGAGCGTCATCCACCATGCCGCATCGAGCCGCCGCAGCAGCCCACGCGCGACGAACAACAGCAGCACGCCGAGCACGCTGCACAGCATCGCCGAGCTTTCGAGCACCCACAGCGGTACCACGTCGCGCAGCACATGAATGCGCTGCCAGAACGCCGGCGTCGCGCTCGAGATGACCAGCATGCCGCCGACCACGAACGTAACGAGGCTCAGAAACAGCGGCGCGAGTTCCGACACGCGCTGCGCCTGCAGCATCGACAGACGGTTCTTCAGCGCGCGCCCCTCGAAGCCCGCGAGCAGCGCCGCGGAGACGATCAGCGGCACGCCGAAATAGATCGCGCGATACGCGATCAGCGCGGCGACCATCTGATGCATCGGCACGCTGCCGCTCAGCGTGAACACCATCGCCGCCTCGAACACGCCGACCCCGCCAGGCGTATGGCCGATCAGGCCGAGCAGCATCGCGGCCGCGTAGACGGTGATGAAGCCGATGAAGCTCACGTTCGCATGCGGCAGCAACGCCCACAGCGCGAGACCTGCGGCGACCACGTCGAGCACCGCCAGCGCGACCTGCGCGAGCAGATCACGGCGCGCGGGAATATCGAACGAGAGCCACTGCCAGCGCGTGCGAATCGGCCGCGTTTCGCGGCGGCACGCGGCGGCGGCGAGCGTCAGCGCGATCAGCAGCGCAGCGCCGCTCCAGCGCAGCGCGACCGGCGACAGATGCAGCATCGGCGCGAGCTGTGCGGCCATGCCGAGCATGCCCAGCGCGGTCATCAATACCAGGGCGAGTGCGAGCGACACGCTCGTGAACACGGTCATGCGGCCGATCTGCGCGGGCGTGATGTTCGCGACGCCGTACACGCGCGCGCGCACCGCTCCGCCCGTCAGCGCGCCGAAACCGGTCGCATTGCCGAGCGCCGAGCCGGCCGTCGCGCCGACCCACAGCGCCGCGCGCGGCACGCTCGCGCCGAGATAGCGCAGGCCGACCGCGTCGCGCCCGACCAGCGCGACGTAGCTAAGCGCGGTCGCGCCGAGCGCGCCGATCCACTCGCGCGGCGACAGCTCGCGCAGTTCGCGCATCACCGAACGGTAATTCACCGCCTCCGACAGATGCTGCAGCACGACCAGCAGCAGCCCGCAAATAACGAGCGCGAGCACGGGCGACAGAAGTCCCCGGCTGCCAAGCACTTTCGCTGCACGGCCGGGCAGCGCGCGCAGGCGCTCGAAGCTGTGTTGAAGTCGGTGGAACATGGTCAATGCGGGCCTTGCGAGAGCGGTCGCGGCGACGGGTGCGTCACGCGCGGTATCGCCTGTGGCGGCGATTACAAAGTGATAACGGCAAAACGTGCAAAAGGTTGACAGCAATAGCAATTTTGCTGTCGATTCACCTACGCGTTGCGCGTCAAAAGCGCGCGAGCGATATCGGGAAGGGAAACGGCGATGGCGGGCCAGAACTGGCCCGATGGGAGGGCTACTCTTTGGGGACGGACGTCAACGGCGCGGATGACGGGCTGAACGGGCCCTGGCTGGCGGGGCCAGAAAGCACAATGCCCGCTACACGAGCGGGCATCGACACGGTTGGCGGGTCTTGCGCGGCCCGCACGCGCAATACGCGCTTATTGCGGGCGACGATACGCTTCGGCGATCACCGCGCAGTTCTGCAGATGCAGGTTCAGCGCATGCAGCGCCAGCGCACGCAGCTTGCCGAAGAACGTGGTGGCGGCGGGGGTGGAACGGACGACAGTCGATGCAGTGTTCATGGCGGCTCCTGACTAAGGGTTTGTACCTAAGCAATAACCCGATTATAGCCATCTCGTGCCGCAGCGCAACAAAAATCGATATTTATTGGCGGTGTCGCACCGCCGGCGTCGCGTGTCGGATACAGAAACTGTAAAGGGTCGGCATCGGCCCAGCAGGTATTAACAATCCGCACCGTACAGGTGCAATAATGCCCCCTTTGCCTGCGACGCTTTGCCGCAGCCTCGCCCCCATGACCGTCGCCAAGACTCAGAAAGCTCTGATTGCGCCCCTTATCGTCGCGTGCGCGATGTTCATGGAAAGCGTCGACGCCAACGTGATCGTCACCGCGCTGCCGGCCATGGCGCGCGATTTCGCCCGCGACCCGGTCACGCTGAAAATCGCGGTCACGAGCTACGTGCTCGGGCTCGGCGTGTTCATCCCGGTCTGCGGCTGGCTCGCCGACAAGTTCGGCGCCCGCACGGTGTTCCGCACGGCGATCGGCATCTTCGTCACGGGCTCGCTGTTGTGCGCGGCGTCGAACTCGCTTGCCACTTTCACCGTTGCGCGTTTCATTCAGGGCGTCGGCGGCGCGATGATGGTGCCGGTCGGGCGGATCATCATCTTTCGCGTGGTGGAAAAAGCCGACTTCATCCGCGCGATGAATTATCTGAGCGTGCCCGCGATGCTCGGCCCCGCTGCCGGTCCGCTGCTCGGCGGCTTCATCACCACGTATCTGCACTGGCGTCTGATCTTCTTCATCAACGTGCCGATCGGCATTCTCGGCATTTATCTGACCAATCGCTATATCGCCAATACGCGCGAACCGGACCCCGGCCCGCTCGACTGGATCGGCTTCCTGCTGTCGGCGGCGGGCGCGGTGCTGCTGCTGCTCGGTTTGTCGCTGGTCGGCGGCGAACTGATTTCGAATACCGACGCGTTCGGCATGTGCGCGCTCGGCGCGATGCTGCTCGCGATCTACGTCGTGTACGCGCAGCGCGTCGCGCTGCCGCTGCTCGACCTCCGCTTTTTCAAGGTGCCGACTTTCCAGGCGAGCGTGCTCGGCGGCTCGCTGTTTCGCATCGGTCTCGGCGCGCTGCCGTTCCTGCTGCCGCTGCTGCTGCAGGAAGGCCACGGCATGAGCGCGTTCCAATCGGGGCTGATCACCTGCGCGTCGGCATTCGGCGGCATGTTCATGCGCACGATCGCCTCCACCGTGCTGCGCCGCTTCGGCTTTCGCCAGGTGCTCGTGTTCAACGCGGCCCTATCGGGCATGTCGATCGCCGCGTGCGGACTCTTTTTCCCGCACACGCCGACGTGGATCATCTGGGTCGTCGTGCTGCTCGGCGGCTTCTTCCCTGCATTGCAATTCACCAGCCTCAATTCGCTCACCTACGCGGAGATTGCGAGCCGCGACATCGGCCGCGCGACGAGTCTCGGCAGCGTCGTGCAGCAGATGTCGCTCGGTCTCGGCGTGACGGTCGGCGGGATCGTGCTGCAGATTTCGCGCGCGCTGCATGGACATCCGAGCATCACGTGGTCGGATTTCTGGCCCGCGTTTCTGGTGGTCGGGCTGTGCTCGTTCGCGTCGATTCCGGTCACGCTGCGCTTGCCGCGCGGCGCGGGCTCGGAGATTTCGCGAGGCGGGCGCGGCTGAGCCGCGCGTCGAGCCCTTACAGCCCGCCCGCACAAACGCCCCGCCCTTCCCGCGTTCAGGCGCTCACTCGCGCTTGCGTATCACGCTCACCTCGCCATTGCGTTCGAGGATCGCGGCGGCCACGTTGTCCATCGAGCGCGAGCCGGTTTTCTGCCGCACGCTTTCCTCGATGTCGGTGCGCGTAATGAGCGCCGCGTGCATTTCGTTCGCGTGGAACTTGCCGTCGCTGAACACCTCGCGCTCGACGCCGCACACCAACAGCTCGAAGCGGCGCGAACGTATGAACGCCCACGCGAGCACCCGGTGACATACGACGATCACCAGCGACGCGACCACGGTCGCGATGAACGGCGACGCCCCGACAATCGCGCGGCTCAGCATCGCGCCGAGCAGAATCACGACGACCAGATCGAACGGCGTGCGCTGACCGAACGAGCGCCGCCCCGATACGCGAATCAGCACGATCGCGATCACGAACACGACGATCGAGCGCAGCCCCATCTGCAACGGATCGAGCTCCCTGCCCTGGCCGAATAGAACGAAAAACGCGTCCATCATGTTCGTCCTCCCCGCGGCGTATTGCCGTGCCATTGCTCCGGTATCCGGATGGTTGCGAGCGAGACCAGCTCGCGGCGCAGCGCCGTCGCTCAGGCCAGCGCGCGATCCGTCGCCCATGCGATGAGCGTATCGCCGAAACCGCCGCGCGCGCGGGCCGCGGTACGCGCGCTCGTGGTCACGCGCGGCGCGGCGCTCCACGCGATGCGCGCGCCCGTCGCGATCAGGCGATCGACGAGCGCGACGTCCTCGCTGCACTTGAGCGGCGGAAAGCCGCCCGCGCGCCGATAGGCTTGCGCGGATACGCCGAGATTCGCGCCGTGCACGTGACGATGTCCGTCGGCATCGATATAGGTCTTGCGAAAATATTCGCGCACGCTGTGCGGATGCGCGCTCCAGTCGTCGACGGCGATCGAGCCGCACACCGCATCGGCGCCGAGCGCCAATTGCGCAGCGAGCCAATCCGGCGACACGCGGCTGTCGGCATCGGTAAACGCGAGCCAGCGCGCGCCGAGCGCGAGCAGCAGCGACGCGCCCAGCGCCCGTGCGATCCCGACGTTGCGCGCCTTCAGCGTCAGCGTCTGCACGCCGTAAGCGCGAGCGATCGCTCCGCTGAAATCGCTGCACGCGTCGAGCGCGACGACGATCCGCACCTCTTCGCCGGCGAGCGCTTCATGTCGCGACGCTTCGAGCAAGGCCGCGAGGCACCCCGCGATCAACGCCTCTTCGTTATGCGCCGGGACGATCACGCCGATCATAGAAGCCCCTCTCGCTGCGCGACCGAACGTGCGTCGCGCGACCACACGTCGATCAGCAAGTCGGCTTCGTCGTGATGCGCGAGACGTGCGAGGCCGCAGCGCGCATCGAATAGCGCGTGCGCGCGGTCGGCCGATTCGCGCGCTTCGGCGAACGGCCGGCGCCAATGGCAGGCGAGCAGCGTGCCATCGGTCGTCAGCGAACCAGCGATGCGCGCGGCCAGCGTTTCGAGCTCGGCCGCGTCGAGGTAGTACGCAAACTCGCTGATCACGATCAGATCGAACGGCTCGTGCTCCGTCGGCCATTCGCACGGCACGCTGCGCTGTTGGATCCGCACGTTCGATGCGCCCGCGACGCGTTCGCGCGCGAGCTCGACGGCGCGCGGGTGCAGATCGGCAGCGAGCAGCGCGTCACAGCGCGCCGCGAGCCCGGCCGTCAACTCGCCGTTCGCGCAGCCCGGTTCGAAGCCGTTGCGATAGCGCGGCCGCGGCAGCAGCGCGAGCGTCAGCGAACGCTTGCGGCGTTCGTACCAGCCTTCGCGCAAACGCCACGGATCGTCGCTGCGTCGGTAAAGATCATCGAAGTACGGCATCGGCGAGCTCATCGCAGCGATCCTCCGAAGGCTGGGGAGTAAAGGTCATAGCGTCCACGACGTGAGTGTTTGCGACGACGCGTGATCCGATGCCGGCACTGCGGTCGTGTCAGCGCACGCAACGAGCCGTTCGCCAAGCGCGGCGAGATCGCATTCCGCGTGGCTTTGCCGCAGAAACACTGGCAGGTCGGCGAGCGCTCGGGCGAAGCGCGCGTCGCGGCACAACGGACCCGCGCCGAGCGCGCGCGTCGCATGATCGATGACGGCGCTCGCGGCCTGCTCGACGGCCAGACGCGCGCGCAACACGCGCGTCTGCGCATCATCCGAAGGTCGCGCGTCGATCCACGCGGCGGTTTCACGCAACACCGCGGCGGCCGACCGCAACGCGACATCGGTCGCGCCGAGATGAGCCAGCCGATGCGCATCCGCGCGCCGGGCGCACGCGTCGCGCAGCGTGCGGCCGATCTGCGCGGCCGCGCCGTACCAGCACGCGGCGATACCGGCGCCCCCATGCCAGAAGCCCGCGCGCCGCAGATATTCATGCGGCGCGCCGACGAGCGTCGCCACGGTCTCGTTGAACGTCACATCGGCGCTCGCGGTCGCCCTCATGCCGACGGCCTGCCACTTCGATGTGTCGATCGAGATCGAGCTCTGGTCCAGCGCGACGGCCGCGAGCACCGGCTCGTCTTCGCGCCATGCGGTCACGAGCGCATGGGTGAGCGCCTGCGCGCCGGAGCACCAGGCTTTGGTGCCGGACAAGTGCACCTGAGCGCCCTCGCCGGAAACGTTCTGGATTCCTTGATTGATCGCGCGCACTCGCGCGTCCGGCGCTTCGGCGGCCCACACGCCCCAGCGGCTTGCCGGCGGCGGCAGCGGACCGTTCAGCTCGGCGAGAATCGCGAGCGCATCGGTATGGCCTTCGAACAGTTTGACGAGACCGAGGTCGCACGCGGCAACGGCGGCCAGCGCGCGCCAGCGCACCAGCGTCTCGCCATGCCCTGGCAACGGCAAGCTCGGCGCGCGATCGTAGCCGCGCTCGATAAGATCAGCGAGCAGTGCTCCGAGAGCAGCGGGATCGTTCGCATCGAAGCGCGCGTCGCGCAGGAAATCGTCGAGCGGCGGTGCGCGGCCGCCGTGTTGATTCGAGATCTGCCGTGACTGGGCCTTGAAGCTGGCCGCGTGGTCGCGCGTGTCGAGCATCGTGCCTCCCTGCACCGTTTCGATCCGCGGCCCGCCGAGCGGCGGCGGACCGGAACGTATGCAGAGTCGGAGCAAACATCATGCCCCGGCTGACGATGCGGCCGCGCAGCGAAAAAGCGCCTACGTCCCCCCGCTTCCGCTCAGTCGACCATCGGCCTTCGTGAGCAATGCGTCGAGGACCGTCATCTCGACCGGCTTCACCAGGTGCGCATGGAAACCCGCTTTGCGCGTGCGATCGAGATCGCTCGCATGACCGAAGCCCGTCATCGCCGCGTACATCGTGCGAGCCATCTCGGGCCGCGCGCGCAACGCCGCGAGCGTCGCATAGCCGTCCATCTTCGGCATCGCCAGATCGATCAGCGCGAGATGCGGCGAGAAGCGCGGCGCGATCTGCAGCGCCTGCTCGCCCTCGTAGGCGATACGCACCTCATGGCCCTTCAGTTCGAGCAGCATCGCGAGGCTGTCGGCCGAATCGCGATTGTCGTCGATGAGCAGAATCCGCAGCGGCTGCACGTGGGGCGCGGCACTGATCGCGCCGCTCTCCGCGGTGTCGGACTGCGCGGAGAGCGGCAGACTCAGCGTGAACGTGCTGCCGAGCCCCGGTCCTTCGCTGCTCGCGACGATGCTGCCACCATGCATTTCGACGAGCGACTTGCACAGCGTCAGGCCGATCCCAAGACCGCCTTCGCCGAAACTTTGCCCTTCCTTCTCCTGCGCGAACAGCTCGAAGATCTTGTCGAGCGAGCGCACCGGAATACCGCAGCCGGCGTCGCGCACTTCGAGCACCGCCATGCGAAAGTCGACCCGTCCACGCAACTCGATCACACTGCCGTGCGGGGAAAATTTCGACGCGTTGTGCAGCAGGTTTTGCAGCACCTGCACGAGCCGCGTCATGTCGCCGCGAATGCTCACGGGGGCGTCGGTGACCTGGGCGACCACGCGCTGCTCGCGCGAGTCGGTGAAAGGCCGCGCCGCTTCGATCGCACGCGTGACGAGTTCGGTGAGGTCGACGCGCGCAATCCGCAGTTCGACCTTGTCGGACATGATGCGGCCGATATCGAGCAGATCGTCGACGAGTCGCGTCAGGTGCGTGACCTGGCGATCGATCAGATCGCGCGCACGCGCGACCACCGGGCTTAGATTGGCTTCCATCTGCATCGTGCCGACCGCGTTGCGCACCGGCGCGAGCGGATTGCGCAGTTCGTGCGCGAGCGTCGCGAGAAATTCGCGCATGCGCTCACCGGAGCGCTCGAGCTCCTCGCGCCGGCGCCGCTCGGTCAGATCCCGCGTGACCTTGGCAAAGCCGCGCAAGCGTCGGGATTCGTCATAGACGGCCGTGATGATCACATTGGCCCAGAACGTCGAGCCGTCCTTGCGCACGCGCCAGCCTTCGTCTTCGACGGTGCCGATCTGCCGCGCGATCGCGAGCTCGCGCGCGGGCTTGCCGGCCGCCGCCTCCTCGGGCACATAGAACTGCGAGAAGTGCCGGCCGACGATTTCATCGTGCGTATAGCCTTTGATGCGCGCGGCGCCCGAGTTCCAACTGATGACGAAGCCTTGCGGATCGAGCATGAAGATCGCGTAGTCCTTCACGCTATCGACGAGCAGGCGGAAGCGCTCCTCGCTCTGGTGCAGCGCTTCGAGATATTCGCGCTGCGCGGTCAGATCGCGCGTGATCTTCGCGAAGCCGGTGACCTCGCCCTGCCTGTTGCGTATCGCGGTGATCACGACGTTCGACCAGAACGTCGTGCCGTCCTTGCGCACGCGCCAGTCCTCGTTCTCGAAGCGGCCGGTGTGCGCCGCCTGCTCCAGCTCGTAGCCTGGGCAGCCGCGCGAGACGGCTTCCTCGGTATAGAAGCGCGAAAAATGCTGGCCGACGATCTCGTTTTCCGTGTAGCCCTTCAGCTTCTGCGCGCCGGCATTCCAGCTCACGACGTGGCCTTTCGCGTCGAGCAGAAAGATCGCATAGTCCGAGATCGCCTGCACGAGCGACCAATAATCGACGCCGACGAGCGCCGACGGCGCGGCCTGGGCCTCGGCCTGCACTCGAGCGGGCTCGCCGTGGACGCGGAGAGTGGAAGCATCAAGCTGGGTCATGGCGGACACGTAATTGGAATTGTTGTGTTCAGCAAATCTCGCGCCTGGCCGGCGCCGAAGCCTTCGCGCAAACGGTTGCGCGGCCCACGCATGGGCCGGGATACCTCGCGAAGAGCGCTCGGGCGCCGGCTCATAAGGCGCAAAGCTTATACCGGCGGGCCCCGCGATTGCTAGCCGGTCATCACTGAAAGCATCGCCGCCCGGCGGTTTCGGCTTTCGGTTTCACCCTTCGATAGCAAAAACAGGAGTGTCAATTGAAAAAGGTATTCACGACTTTCGCCATGAACTTCGCGGCACCGTGCGCCCTCGCCGCGGCATTGAGCTTCGCCTCCACCGTCGCGCAGGCGGAAGGCTGCGCCAAAGGCGCGGTCGTGGGCGGGGTGACCGGCCACGTTGCCGGACATCATGGGACGGCGGGTGCGGCCGCGGGCTGCGCGATCGGCCACCATGAGGCGAAGAAAAAAGAGAAGGCCGCGAGCGCCGCGGCCGCCGCGAGTCAGCCCGCTGGAAAATGATGCCAATGGCCGGTCCGGCTCGACATCGCTGCGCTTGCGCGCACGCCGTCAAGCGGCCGCGCCGATCTTTTCCGCGAGCTTCGTGTCGTAGCTCGAATGGACATGCACGCGCTTCTTGTCGGGATACGCGTATGCATACGCCTTGCGCAGCGCGAGCGACGCCTCGTGAAAGCCTGACAGGATCAGCTTCTGCTTGTTCGGATAGTTCGCGATGTCGCCGACGGCGAAGATGCCCGGCCGCGAGCTTTCGTAGTTCGAGGTATCGACATCGATACGCCCGCCGTGAATCTTCAGTCCCCACTGCGCGATCGGGCCGAGATCCGCGACGAGTCCATACAGCGCGATCAGGTGTTCGGCTTCGAGCTGGGTCTCGCCATGGATCTGCCGCAGCGTCAGCGAACGCAGCGCGCCGTCTTCTACCTCGAGCGCCGCGATCGCGCCGATGACGAAGTCCATCTCACCCGCCTCGACCGCGCGCCGCATCAGCTCGACGCTCGAATCGGCCGCGCTGAAGCCGGCGCGCCGATGCACGAGGGTCACCCGCCGCGCGACCTTGCGCAACGCCAGCGCCCAGTCGAGCGCCGAATCGCCGCCGCCCGCGACGACCACGTTCTTGTCGGCGAAATCGGCGAGGCGCGCCACGCTGTAGTGCACGTGGCGCTTTTCCAGCGGCACGGCCTCGGGGAGCCCGAGCTTTTGCGGGACGAACGCGCCATTGCCGGCGGCGAGCAGGATCGCCGCGACGTCGAACACGAGGCCGCGCTGGGTGCGCACGGTCCAGCGGCCGTCGTCGCGTTGCTCGACCGTATCGACGCGCTGTTCGAGATGAATCGGCACATCGAACGGCTTGCATTGCGCGACCAGTCGCTCGACCAGTTCGCGCGAAGTGCACGACGGAATCGCGGGAATATCGTAGATCGGCTTGTCGGGATACAGCTCGATGCACTGGCCCCCGACCCTTCCGAGTATGTCGACGATCTGGCAGCTGAGACCGATCACACCGGCCTCGAATGCCGCGAACAGACCCACGGGACCAGCGCCGACGATCAGGACATCGGTGCGGATCGGCGAGGTGGACACAGAGGACGGGTCGGCGGCAACGGTCATGAGGCAGGTCTCCGGATCACGGTGAAAGGCGCAAAGCAAGCGTCGATGACTCACCTTACCGAATCGGCCCCCACGCGGCAACGATGCCATCGTCGGCGGTAAGGATGCTATGCGGGTCCGCTCAATGCACGAAAGTGGCTACCTGAAAATATCTGGAATCGGCCATTTTGGTGATCCAGATGACGGACTAAGCTAACACCTGTCCGATCCATCGCAGCGTCCCATCCGCCCAGGAGCCCATCATGGAACAACGTCTCGACTTCTACAAAGCCAACCCCGCCGCGATCAAAGCGCTGCTCGGCGTCGAAGAGCGCATCGGCAAGTCGGCGCTCGAAAAATCGCTGACCGAACTGGTGCGGCTGCGCGCGTCGCAGATCAACGGCTGCGCGTATTGCGTCGACATGCATACGAGCGACGCGCGCAAGGGCGGCGAAACCGAGCGGCGTCTCGCGACCGTCGTCGTGTGGCGCGAAACGCCGTTCTTTACGGACCGCGAACGCGCGGCGCTCGAGTGGACCGAAGCGGTGACGCTGGTGTCGCACGATCACGTGCCCGACGCGGTATGGCAGGCGGTGCGCCCGCACTTCAGCGACGAAGAGCTGGTCGACCTGACACTGCTCATCTCGGCGATCAATGCCTGGAACCGCTTCGCGATTTCGTTCCGGAAGATGCCGGCCTGAGCGGTAAATGAGTGGCGGCATAAGCGGCGGCATGAGGTGATGCACTGCCCGCCTCACTCGCCGATCCAGGACCCGCGCAGATCGCTGTCATGCAGCAACTGCAGCAGCGTGCCCGCCGGGCGGCTCAAGCGCTTCGCCGCCAGCGCAATGAATTCCACCGACGGCAACGTCGGCAACCCGGCCGCATTCAACGGCGGCGCGAGCCCGCGTGCGGCCAGATACTGCGGCCGCACGGTGATGCCGAGTCCGCCGCGCGCAGCCGCGATACAGCCGGAATGACTGCTGCTCGTGCAGACGATCTGCCAACTCGCGCCGGCTTCGGCGAGCGCATCGAGCACGACCGCGCGCGTCACGCTCGGCTCGGCGACCAGAATCAGCGGCAACGGCTGGCTCAGATCGACAAGCGTGCCGGTCCGCGCGAGCCATTCCAGCCGCCCGGTGAAAAGCGGCACGCCGCGCCGGTCGCCGAGCCGGCGCTTGCCGACCAGCAGATCGATCGCACCCGCGTCGAGCAGCTCGTAAAGCCTGCCGGTCATGCCGATCGTGATTTCGAGCTCGACGTCGGGATGCGCATTGGGAAACGCCGCCAGCACGGTGGGCAGCGGGCCGAGCGCGATATCGTCCGACGAGCCGAGCCGCACGCGCCCCTTCAGACGCGGCGCGCGAAACTGCGACTCCGCGCGCGATAACGCCTGCAGGATCACGCTTGCATGCGCGAGCATCGCTTCGCCGTCGGGCGTCATCGCGAGCGAATGGGTGTCGCGCACGAACAGGCGCCGGCCCACGCTCTGTTCGAGGCGCCGGATGTGTTCGCTGACGCTCGACTGCGTCAGGTCGAGCCGCCGCCCCGCCTCAGTGAAGCTATGGCAGGCTGCGACGGTCGAGAAGGTCTTCAGCCAGATCGGATTGAGCATGCGTGATTGTCGCGCTGCTTATCGGCATTGTCGATAACAGTCAGCGAGCTTAGCGGGGTTCCCGATTGACGGGGATGTCAATAAGATGACGGAATTCCGCCTGGCCCCGCTCCGGTGGCGCTTTGCCGCCGCGCCCGCTGTCGAAACCATGACCAAGCACTCGTCTCAAACCGCCCTACTGTGGATCGTCGCCGCCGGCTTCTTCATGCAGTCGCTCGATACGACGATCGTCAACACCGCGCTGCCGTCGATCGCGAACAGCCTGCACGTCGCACCGCTCGCGATGCAACCGGTCGTCGTCGCCTACACGCTGACGATGGCGATGCTGACGCCCGCCTCCGGCTGGCTTGCCGACCGCTTCGGCACCCGCCGCGTCTATTTCGCCGCGATTCTCGTGTTCGTGCTCGGCTCGATCTGCTGCGCGAGCGCGCACACGCTCGGCGAGCTCGTGATGGCGCGGGTGCTGCAAGGCCTCGGCGGCTCGATGCTGCTGCCGATCGGACGTCTCGCGGTGCTGCGCAGCGTGTCGGGCGAGCAATATGTATCGGCGCTCGCGTTCATTTCGATCGCGGGCCAGCTCGGGCCGATCGCCGGGCCGACGCTCGGCGGCTGGTTCGTGCAGGCGATCACATGGCACTGGATCTTTCTGATCAACGTGCCGATCGGCGCGCTCGGCCTGTACGCGGTGCACCGCTTTCTGCCGTCGCATGACGAGACGCAGGCGCCGCCCTTCGATGTGATCGGCTGCGCGCTGCTGTCGCTGTGCATGATCGCGTTTTCGCTCGCGATCGACGCGCCGGTCCCGTCGCATCGCGCGGCGTGGTCGGCGGGGCTGTTTGCGTTGGCGGTCGCCAGCGCGCTCGCCTACATTCCGTACGCGAGAAACCGCCGCAATCCGCTGTTCAAGCTGTCGCTGTTCGGCGAGCCGAACTTCAGCGTCGGCCTGATCGGCAACCTCGTATGCCGGGTCGGTTCGAGCGCGGTGCCGTTCCTCGTGCCGCTCCTGCTGCAGTTGCAGCTCGGCTACTCGCCGCTGCACTCCGGGCTGATGATGCTGCCCGCGGCGCTCGCCGGCACGCTCGCGAAACGCTGGATCGCGCCGCTCGTGCGCCGGTACGGCTACGACACGTTCCTGCTGGTCAACACGATCATCGTCGGCTCGGCGATCGTCGCGTTCTCGCTGATTTCGCGCGGCACACCGCTCGTGGTCGAAATCGCGATTCTCGCGGTGTTTGGCGCGGCCAACTCGATGCAGTACGCGGCGATGAATAGCATCACGCTGAAGGACCTGTCGCACGAAGACGCGGGCATGGGCAATAGCCTGTTCTCGATGGTGCAGATGCTGGCGATCGGGCTCGGCGTGTCGATCGGCGGCGGGCTCGTCAATCTGTTCGCGGATCAATGGGGCTCGGCGGAACTCGGCTTCCGGCTAGCGTTCGTGTGCGTCGGCGTGATTACGCTGGTGTCCGCGTGGATCTTCCGTCATCTCGACGCCCCGTCCGGTACGCGCGTGATTCGCGGCCAGGCTGCGCAGAGCGCGGGGCGTTGACCCGCGACGCGTTTGCTCGCGTGTCAACGCATGAATTCGAAAGGTCTTCGCGTTAGCATGTCTGGCATCCATGGCTACCCGGCAGGTACCCCCGATGCCATTCGATGAGCGCGTGCTGAACGGCATGGGCGTGCTGACGGCGATCGTCGATTGCGGCAGTTTCGCGGCCGCGGGCGAAGCGCTCGACATGTCGCAATCGGGCGTAAGCCGCTCGGTTGCCCGGCTCGAAGCGCGCCTCGGCATTCGCCTGTTCGACCGCACCACGCGCTCGGTTACGCTGACCGACGAAGGCCGGCGTTTCTACGAGCAGATCGTGCCGCTGCTCAGCGGACTCGAGGAAGCGGCGGCCTCCGCCGCGCAGGGTACGACCGCGGTGCGCGGGCGTCTGCGCGTCAACATGGACCCGTTCTTTTCACGGCTCGTGCTCGGGCCGCGCCTTGGCAGCTTCATCGACAAACATCCGGACCTGCAACTCGAACTGATCACGCGCGATCAGTTGGGCGACATGGTCGCGGACGGCTTCGATGTCGCGATCCGCTTCGGCGAGCCGCCGGTGTCGACGCTCGTCGCCCGCAAGCTGCTCGATACGCGCATCCTGACCGTGGCGGCGCCGTCGTATCTGAAGAAACATGGCAAGCCGGCGGACCCTGCCGAGCTCGAAGACGGCCGGCATATCTGCATCAAGTTTCGCGATCCGCTCACCGGTTATCCGTTCATCTGGGAATTCCATCGGGGCCGCAAGAAGCTCGCGCTGACGCCGCAGGGGCGGCTGACCGTCAACGACGTCGGCACGCTGCATAGCGTATGCGTGGCGGGCCAGGGGATCGCGCAGATTCTCGCGCTCGGCGCGGAGTCGCTGCTCGCGAGCGGCAAGCTGGTCGAGCTCTTTGCGGATTGGGGCGACGAGGTGTATCCGCTCTATGCGCTATATCCGTCGCGGCACCATCCGCCGGCCAAAGTGCGCGCGTTTCTCGACTTCATCATCTCGCTGACCGGCGCCAAGCCGCGCCACCCGGCCGCCTGAGCGCAGAACTGCTGTTTGTCGCCCGCCGGGGTCCGCGTCTTGCTATCGGAGCCTTGTCTTCCCTCCAGGAGAGCAGCGATGAGCAAGACGACGGAAAAACCCCAAGGCGAAACCAAAAATCCGGGCGAAAACGAAACGAAAAGCGAGGCCGGCACCCGGACCGAGGATTTAGCGCATCCGCACCACGCCGTGCATAGCGACAATGCGAAGAGCAAGATGCCCGAGCGCCACGGCGAGGGCCGCAAGCAGTCCCCGGCGGACCGTCCGGGCAAAAAGCGCGGCGACGACGAACCGTCGGTCGGTTGATAAAACTCCGTACCAAGGCGGCCTGACTGCTTCATGCATTCAGGTCGCATCACTTTTGTCTTCCAGCGCCTTTCTGTAAGCAAACATTTCTTCCTCATTTTTACCGAATATTTTTTCAGCGCCTTGGACTATTTTGCTGCTAGCAGCGAAGTGTGCGCCCCCGAACCGGCCGCTCCGCTTTGCGCCGGTTCATGCCGCTTCCGATCGTTAAAAGGCGTCATCCATGTCCAACGCGTCAAGTTCTCCCCACGCCAATGCGGCCATCGCCCAGGTGTCCATCTGCGTGCCGACCTGCAATCGTCCGGAGCTGCTCGTCGAGTGCGTCGACTCGTGCCTCGCGCAAAGCTATCCGCATGTGGAAATCGTGATTGGCGACGATTCGACGGACTCCCGCTCACGGCAACTGATCTTGCAGCGTTACCGCGACGAGCCGCGCGTGCGCTACGAGAAGCACGAGCGGCCGCTTGGCCAGGCGCGCAATGTGTCGAGCCTGTTCGAGCGGGCGCGCGGCGACAAGATCCTGTTGATCCACGACGACGATCTGCTGACGAGCGACGCCGTCGGCAAACTCGTGGCGCTCTGGCAGCGCTATCCGGGGCTCGATGCGGCATTCGGCGCCCAGTACGAAGCGGATCATGACGGCGCGATCGACCTCGCCGCGAGCGAGCGCCTGAACGCGGCGTTCCGGCGCACCCAGGCCAATGAGGGGCTGCAGCCGCTCGCGGGCCGCACCGGCCTGATCCAGATGTTTCCGAACAATGGCTGGATGGCCGACGCGCGGCTCGTGAAGCGGATCGGCTACGACGATCGGTACGGCGTCTGCTGCGACTACGTGTTCGGCACCGAGCTATGCCTTGCCGCGCGCGAGGTGTTTTATCTGCACGACTACGTGTCGGTGTATCGGAAGACCGCGACGTCGATCTCGCACAGCACGCGCGGCACCAGCACGGCAGCGCCGTTGAGCGCGTATGGGTTCGTGAAGTCGCTGCGTCTGCCGGCGCGGCTCGAAGCGTCGCGGCGGCAGGCGCTGCGGCGGCTCGTGCCGATCGTCGTGTCGATTCACGCGAGAAACGGCGACGCGCGCGCGGGCTGGCGGATCGCGCGCACGCATCTGTTCGCCTACGACTACGGCTTTAGCGCGCGGCTTTACTACCACCTGCTGATGCTGGCGCGCGCGGCCTGGCGCGCACGTCTGCCGACGGCGAGCGCGGCGGCCGATGCTGCCGCCCGCGGGGCGGCGCCGTCGATGGCGACGGTCGCCGCGCATGAGGCCGCGAGGGTCGAAGAGTTCGTCGACAAGCTGGTCGATGAATTCGTCGGCGACCGCTCGAAGCCGGTGTGAGCAGCGAGAAGCGCGTCGCGAACCGGACGGAGCGCGAGCGCAAGCCGATTTTCTGCTAAGCATTCCCTGCTTAGCAAACGCGTATTCGTTACTTGGTCCCGAGCGCGCCGCTGATTACGATGGGCACGACCCGTCATCGCAGAGGTGCTTCGCCATGTCAGACAATGCGTGTTTCAGACCGCGCGTGATCGAACCGGTCGTCGAAGATCAACCCGAAGGACTCGGCCTCGCGGTCGAGCTATGGTTCGCCCAACCGATCGACGGCATCGCGGGGCGTGCGGTGCAGATTCATCTGCGCAGCGGCGCGAGGATGGAACAGGCCGAGAGCTTGCGCGACCTGCTGCATGCGTGGGGGACACGGATCGTCGTCAGTTGAGCGGAGCGCGCTGCTGCCAGTTCGGGTAGTGGCGCGCGAACGTCGATGCGATGAAAAACGGCGGTCCGGTTGGCCCCGGACCGCCGCTCGAATGCTTCATCGCGGCACGACGTTTCGCCGTGCCCGGCTAGCGGCTCACGGCTCGTGCCGCAGATACCCTTCCGTCGATGGATCACGCATGCGCAGCGACACGATACCCGCGAGTGCGCAGAGCGCCGTTACATACCAGAAGAACATCGTCTCGACGCCGGCCGACTTCAGCCACAGCGCGACATATTCCGCCGAGCCGCCGAAGATCGCATTGGCGACCGCATACGACAGCCCCACGCCGAGCGCACGCACTTGCGGTGGGAACATTTCCGCCTTGATCAGGCCGCTGATCGACGTATAGAAGCTGACGATCGCGAGCGCGACGACGACGAGCGCGAACGCCGCGAGCGGACTCGTCACGTCCTTCAGCGCATGCAGCAGCGGCACCGTGCCGAGCGTCGCGAACAAACCGAAGCACAGCATCGAATTGCGTCGGCCGATCCTGTCGGACAGCGCGCCGAACGCCGGCTGCATCAGCATATAGACGAACAGCGCGGCGGTCATCACCGAGCTCGCGGTCTTCGCGTGCATGCCGGCCGTGTTGACCAGGTATTTCTGCATATACGTGGTGAACGTATAGAAGATCAGCGAGCCGCCGGCCGTGAAGCCGAGCACCGTCATGAACGCGGCCTTGTGCTCCCACAAGCCGCGCAGCGTACCCGCCTCCTTGCGCTGACGGGTCGCGGCGGTGGTGGTTTCGTCGAGCGATTTACGCAGATAGAGCGAGATCAGCGCAGCGATCGCACCGATCGCGAACGGCACGCGCCAGCCCCACGCCTTCAGCTCGTCGGTCGTCAGCATCTGCTGCAGGATCACGAGCACGAGCAGCGCGAACAGTTGCCCGCCGATCAGCGTCACATACTGGAACGACGCGAAGAAGCCGCGCCGGCCCTTCAATGCGACTTCGCTCATATAGGTCGCGCTGGTGCCGTATTCGCCGCCCACCGACAGGCCCTGGAACAGCCGCGCGATCAGCAGCAGCGCCGGCGCGAGCGCGCCGATCTGCGCGTACGTGGGCAGCATCGCGATCACGAGCGAGCCGCCGCACATCATGAAGACCGACACCATCATCGCGGTGCGGCGGCCGCGCTTGTCGGCGAGCCGGCCGAAGAACCAGCCGCCGATCGGGCGCATCAGGAAGCCGGCGGCGAACACCCCGGCCGTGTTGAGCAACTGCGTGGTGGTGTTGCCGCTAGGAAAGAACGACGGCGCGAAATACAGCGCCGTGAACGAATACACGTAGAAGTCGAACCATTCGACAAGATTGCCCGATGAAGCGCCGACGATCGCGAAGATGCGGCGCCGGGTGTCGTCCGCGTGTGCGACGACGGGTTGGTCGGTTAGATCGTTCATGCTGATGTCGGTCCTTTTTTCTCTAAACGAGGATGACGCTCGTAACGCCGCCTTCATGCGCGTCGCGGACAACCGCACACGCGCGCGCGGCGAATTTTACATAAGTGAAAAGTTCAGATGGGGTTTTGTCTGCGGAACTGCAGGAAAGCCCTGGGTACGGGCCCGCGGCGAATTTAGAACTGCAACGAAAACGAAGCCCCCGCCAGCCGCGAGGCTGCGGGGGCTTCGGGTGATCGACGCGGACCGCCCGGGCGGTTACGAACCGGTGCCGCGCTCGGACGGAGACGTCAGATTCTCACGGACGGCGGCACGTACCGGCACTCGTAGCGCTTTCTGACGGTACCGTTTTCGTCGACGCTTTCGAGGTACACATCGAATTGCCACAAGCGCGCCATGTGCTTGAGCACCTCGTCGCTATCCGACGACAGGTGCCGGTTGTCGCTCATGAAATGCCGCAACGTCAGGCTGCGATCGCCACGCGTATTGACGGCCCATACCTGAATGTTCGGCTCGCGGTGATGCATGTCGTACTGCCGCGACAGCGCCTGGCGCACGTACTGGTAGCCGCTGTCGTCGTGAATCGCCGACACCTCCAGCGCGTCGCGCATGTCGTCGTCGAGCACCGAAAACAGGCGCATTTCGCGGATCAGATGCGGCGACAGGTATTGCGCGACGAAGCTCTCGTCCTTGAAGTTGCGCATCGCGTAGTGCATCGAGGGCAGCCAGGGACTGCCTGCCAGATCAGGAAACCACTTGCGGTCTTCGTCGGTCGGCGCTTCGCAGATGCGGCGGATGTCGCTCATCATCGAAAAGCCGAGCGCATACGGATTGATGCCGCTGTAATACGGCTTCGTGACCGGGGGCTGATAGACGACGTTGCTGTGCGAATGGAGGAACTCCATCATGAAGCCGTCTTCCAGCTTGCCCTGGTTGTACATCGTGTTCAGCAGCGTGTAGTGCCAGAACGTCGCCCAGCCTTCGTTCATCACCTGGGTCTGCCGCTGCGGATAGAAATACTGACCGATCTTGCGCACGATGCGGATCACCTCGCGCTCCCACGGCTCGAGCAGCGGCGCGTTTTTCTCCGCGAAATACAGCAGGTTTTCCTGCGGCTCGGGCGGATAGCGCTCCTCGACCTCTTCGGGCAGCGGCGTATGGCGCGTGGGCAGCGTGCGCCACAATTCGTTGACCTGCGACTGCAGATACGCCTCGCGCTCGCGCCGCGCGGCGAACTCTTTCTGCAAAGACAGCTTCTGCGGCCGCTTGTAGCGGTCCACGCCGTAATTCATTAGCGCGTGGCACGAATCGAGCAATTCCTCGACGCGATCGAGCCCATAGCGCTCCTCGCATTCCGCGATGTAGTTCTTCGCGTAGACGAGGTAGTCGATGATCGCGTGCGCGTCCGTCCACAAGCGGAACAGATAGTTGCCCTTGAAGAACGAGTTGTGACCATACGCCGCATGCGCGATCACGAGCGCCTGCATCGTCATCGTGTTCTCTTCCATCAGATACGCGATGCAGGGGTTCGAATTGATGACGATTTCGTACGCGAGCCCCATCTGGCCGCGACGATAGCTTTTTTCGGTAGAAAGAAAGTGTTTGCCGAACGACCAGTGACGGTAGTTCACCGGCATGCCGACGGACGCGTAGGCGTCCATCATTTGTTCAGCGCTGATGAGTTCGAGCTGGATCGGATACACGTCGAGCTCGTATTGCTCCGCAACACGGGCAATATGCGAGTCGTACTCTTCGATCAATTCGAAGGTCCAGTCGGACGGGCACGGCAGAGGCCGTCTATCGGCTACGTTCATACGGACTTCCCTTTGCCCCTCGATGGGCGTTCCGGTGTGTCCCGTGCTGCAGCACTGCGGACTGCTCCGGCGCGAGCGGCTGCCGTGCTAGCCGCTCCTGCCTCGGCATGCCCCGACAGTTGCTGCGGCACGCCTTTGTTGCGCTGCGGCGCAGTCGTACGACGGCTTGCCTCAAGTCGTACGATTCATCGCCGCACGCGTCGTGATCCAGATGCCTGGAGCGCAATCAGCGTTCCATCACGAAGTCGCCGCCTGCTTCTCGAACAGCTCGCGAAACACCGGATAGATATCGGCCGCGGTTTCGACCTTCTTCATCGCCATATGCGGTTGCGATAGCGCCAGTTGCGCGTATTCGAGCCACAGATTCTGCTCTTCGGGCGTCACCTGAATATATGCAAAATACCGCACCTTCTGCAGGATGTCATCCGAGAGTATCTTGCGGCACTTCGGCGAATCGTCGGTCCAATTGTCGCCGTCCGAAGCCTGCGCCCCGTAAATATTCCATTCAGTTGGCGAGTAGCGTTCCTCCATCACCTTGCGCATCAGTTCGAGCGCGCTCGAGACCACCGTGCCACCGCTTTCGGTCGAGTGGAAGAACGTATCTTCGTCGACTTCCTCGGCGCGCGTGTGGTGGCGAATGAACACCACTTCGATGCGCTCGTAGTTACGCTTCAGAAACAGGTACAGCAGGATGAAAAAGCGCTTCGCGAGATCCTTGCGCTGCTCGTCCATCGAGCCGGACACGTCCATCAGGCAGAACATCACTGCCTGACTCGACGGCGTGGGTTGCTTCACGCGATTCACGTAGCGCAGATCGAACGGATCGATGAACGGAATCCGCCAGATGCGTCCTTTCAGATGGTGGATGTCGTCTTCGAGCAGCTTGATCTCTTCGCGGCGATCGGCGGGATCGGCCTTCAGCTCTTCGAGCTGCCGCTCCATTTCGTGCAACTGGTTGACGAGCGGCGCGCCGAGCGCGATGCGCCGGCCGAGCGCGCTGCGCAGCGAGCGCACCACGTCGATGTTGTTCGGCGTGCCCTCCGCGGCCCAGCCCGCGCGGATGCTTTTCCACGTCGGCACGGCCATCAGATGGGTTTTGACGAGACGCGGCAGTTCGAGGTCGTCGAAGAAATACTGCATGAACTCTTCGCGGCTCAGCTCGAACACGAAGTCGTCCTGACCCTCGCCCTCGTTGCTGGCCTGACTGCCTCCGCCGCCACCACCACCGCCTTGCGGGCGCTGGATCTTGTCGCCGCGGATGTAGTCCGAGTTGCCGGGATGCACCATCTCGCGCCGGCCGCCCGGTCCGTGACGGAACGACGGCTCCGCGATGTCCTTGCGCGGAATGGTGATGCTCTGGGTGTTCTGGATATCTTTGATGCTGCGGTCGCGCACCGCTTCCGAAACGGCGCGACGGATATAGTTTTTGACGCGGCGCAAAAAACGCTCGCGATTCGCAATACTCTTGTTCTTGCCTGCCAACCTGCGGTCGATGATTTGATGAAGCACGCCCGGTCTCCCGTCCGTGCAACCGCGTTTGCTCTGCGGCCGCACTAATATTTCCGGTGCGCGAGACGCCCGCCGCGCAGTGCATGCTATGCGGCTTGCGCCTCGCCGGTTGCCCGTACGGTCGAACCGTACGGGCGGCACATCATGAGTATCATGCGCGCATCACGATGACTTGCGCACGCGCAGATACCAGTCGCACAACAAGCGCACCTGTTTCGGCGTATAGCCCTTCGCCACCATGCGATTGACGAAGTCCTCGTGCTTGCGCTGCTCTTCGGCCGAGCCCTTCGCGTTGAACGAGATCACCGGCAACAGTTCTTCCGTATTCGAGAACATCTTCTTTTCGATCACGACGCGCAGCTTCTCGTAGCTGATCCACGCGGGGTTCTTGCCCGCATTCGCAGCCCGCGCGCGCAGCACGAAGTTCACGATCTCGTTGCGGAAGTCCTTCGGGTTGCTGATGCCCGCCGGCTTCTCGATCTTCTCCAGCTCGGCGTTCAACGCGGCACGGTCGAAGCTCTCGCCGGTGTCGTGGTCGCGGAACTCCTGATCCTGGATCCAGAAGTCCGCATACGTGACGTAGCGGTCGAAGATGTTTTGACCATACTCGGAGTACGACTCCAGATACGCGGTCTGAATCTCCTTGCCGATGAACTCCGCATAGCGCGACGCGAGCACGTCCTTGATGAAGGACAGATACTTCTGCTCGGTTTCCGGCGGGAACTGCTCGCGTTCGATCTGCTGTTCGAGCACGTACATCAGATGCACCGGATTGGCCGCGACCTCGGTCGAGTCGAAGTTGAACACGCGCGACAGAATCTTGAACGCGAAGCGGGTCGACACCCCGGTCATGCCTTCGTCGACGCCCGCGAAGTCGCGGTACTCCTGGTACGACTTCGCCTTCGGGTCCGTGTCCTTCAGATTCTCGCCGTCGTAGACCTGCATCTTCGAGAACAGGCTCGAGTTTTCCGGCTCCTGCAAACGCGTGAGCACGGACATCTGCGCCATCATCTTCAGCGTGCCAGGCGCGCAGACCGCGTTGGCCAGCGACGAGTTGCGCAGCAGCTTCTCGTAGATCTTGACCTCTTCGCTATAGCGCAGGCAGTACGGCACCTTGACGACGAAGATCCGGTCGAGCAGCGCTTCGTTGTTGCGGTTGTTGCGAAACGCCTTCCACTCCGACTCGTTCGAGTGAGCGAGGATGATGCCGTCGAACGGGATCGCGCCGAAGCCTTCCGTACCCTTGAAGTTGCCCTCCTGGGTCGCGGTGAGCAGCGGGTGCAACACCTTGATCGGCGCCTTGAACATTTCGACGAACTCGAGCAGGCCCTGATTGGCGAGGCACAGGCCGCCCGAGTAGCTGTACGCGTCGGCGTCGTCCTGCGCGTACTGTTCGAGCTTGCGGATGTCGACCTTGCCGACCAGCGACGAAATGTCCTGATTGTTCTCGTCGCCCGGTTCAGTCTTCGAGATAGCGATCTGACGAAGGATCGACGGATAGCGGCGCACCACGCGGAACTTGCGGATGTCGCCGTTGTACTCGTGCAGGCGCTTGACCGCCCACGGACTCAGGATGCCTCGCAGGTAGCGGCGAGGAATGCCATATTGCTCTTCGAGGATCGGACCGTCTTCCTCGTAGTCGAACAGACCGAGCGGCGATTCATTGACGGGCGAGCCCTTGATCGCATAGAACGGTACGCGCTCCATCAGTTGCTTGAGCCGTTCCGCGATCGACGACTTGCCGCCGCCGACCGGTCCTAACAGATACAGTATCTGCTTCTTTTCTTCGAGCCCCTGGGCCGAATGCCGGAAGTAGGCGACCACCTGCTCGATCACCTCTTCCATTCCGTAGAACTCACGGAATGCGGGGTATACCTTGATGACCTTGTTCGCGAAGATACGCGATAAACGCGGATCGTTGCGAGTGTCGATCTGTTCCGGTTCTCCGATTGCCGTCAACATGCGTTCGCCTGCAGTGGCGTACGCGGCGGGATTGTCTTTGCAGAGCGCGAGATACTCCTCGAGCGAGAGTTCATCCTCCCGTGTTTTCTCGAAGCGGGTCGCGAAACTGCTGTAGATATCCATGCTACCTCCTCGCCGAAGTCTGGAGCGATGTCGTGCGCGGCGCGCTATTCGGAAACGACATCGCTCGAATTCATCCTAAACCCTTTTAAATTTTTTTTCACGGACTACGTTGCGAAAATCGCTCCGTAACCGCGAAGCTACAGTCCTCACTTGGAAACAAAGAATCGACCACCTACAATTTTTCACTCGCGCCGCAACGAATCAAATCATCCGCTGCTCCGCTGTACCGTTACTTTCTTCAGCACCGCATCGCTATTCAGTGCTCCTGCACGACTTCGCCTTACCGCTGCATCGCGCCATGACGTCGCGTTGCTGTTGCACATCCCGTACCTGCACCGTCGACCCTTCACAAAAATGCGGCTGTCTGCGCACGCACACTCCGTCACAAAAAGCAGGCATACCCCTGATCCGTATGACTGGATGACGGCAGCCGCTCGCGCCGCTTTCATAGGTGTATACGGAAAGAAGCGGCAAAGTTGCAACAAATGGATTCGAACAGGTTAACGATTCAAAGACTGCCACCGTTTCGAATTCGCCAAAATAAAAACGGCTGCACGCGGGCAGCCGTTTGGAATGGATGAAGCGTTGTAATTTGCGGTTACAACCGCCGCAGCATCGATCAGGTCAGTTCAATTTCCACTTCACCCAGCCCATCGATATGTCCACGCACGATGCCGGGCTCGTCGATCTTGTGCGCGCCGACGTATGAGCCGGTGGTCAGGGTCCAATCGCGCTCGATCGTGATCCCCATCGCCGCGCAATGGTTGACGAACCAGACGAGCAGCTCGCGCGGATCGCCGGCCGGATTGCCGGTCACTTCCGGTATCAGCGAGCGGCCGTTGAAGCTCAGCTCCAGTTCCGGCGACACGAAGTCGAAGCCGCGCGCGAGGCTCGCATAGACGGCCGGATGGCCAGTGATCAGCGCGCCGTTGTTCTGCGCGTCGGCTAGCTGCGCGAGCGGCGCGACGTTCGGCCACTCGGTGAAGCGGCTGTCGACGATCTCGATGGCCGGCAGCACGGCGCCGAGCTTGGACAGCACCTCGTCGCGCGCATAAGCCTGAGCGCGCGGCTCGATCGTCACGTCGAAGCGAAACGCGATCTCCAGCTCGACCAGCACGCGAAAGAATCCGTCATGCGCAAGCCGCGCCGGCGACGGCACCACCAGCGAGGACGGAATCGGCGCGCCCGACGCGGCGCCGCCCGGGGACTTCGCGCCGATCTTCCACGCGCCGGTCGATTCGCCCAGCCCCGCGATCACCGCCTGCTGGATCGCGTAGGCGGTCGCCGCGTCGGGCGGCAGGCTGTCGGGGGCGGGCGCGTCGATCGGCAGGTGCTGCCGGCGTGCCTCGACGAGGTGTTGCGCAAGATCGTAACGTGTCATGTCGGTTCTTTGTGGCTGGCGCATGGCAGGTTCGCAGGACGTAGCAATGAGTGGGAACCACCTGTTGAAGGTGCGGGCAGCCGCGCGCCGCGCACGCGGATCGGGGCCGTGCCCGTCAATGTACCGGATCGCGACACGCGCCGGTGAAAGCCACGCCGTGCGCAAACGTTATTTCTTGCGCGAGCCGAAAAAAAGCCGCACCTGGGGCCCCAGGCGCGGCTTTTCGCGAAGCTATCGCCGTTCGTACGACGCGGATGCCGGACAGCCAGCGAGCGGACGGGAACGGATGTTGCGACGAACGGCGCGTGTTCAATCACCTGACGCGCGACAGCGCCGCCGCCCATGTACACGTGAACCCCGAGCCCGCTCAGAAGGTCTCCCAATCCTGATCACCGCCGGCCGTCGCCGCGGACCTGGCCGGCGCGCGGGTGGGCGCGGGCGCGGCGCCAGCCCGCGGCGCGACAGCGGCCACCGTCGCTGGCTTCGCCGGCATCGCCGCCTGCGCCGCAGCCGGCGTGTGCTTGCGTGCGCGCGCGGCGACCGGGCTCGTGGACACCGGGCGCTTCGGCGCCGCAAGCGCGGACGCCCCGTCGTGACCGCCACGGCCGCTGTCGTCGAGCTGGAACACCGCGACCACGTTCCGCAACCGGGCCGCCTGCTCCTCGAGCGACGACGCCGCGGCGGCCGCTTCCTCGACGAGCGCAGCGTTCTGCTGCGTAACCTCGTCCATCTGCGTGACCGCGCGCGCGACCTGGTCGATGCCGCCGCTCTGCTCTTCGGACGCCGACGCGATCTCGCCCATGATGTCGGTCACGCGCTGCACCGCGCCGATGATTTCGCTCATCGTGCGGCCGGCCTCGTCGACCAGCGCCGAGCCCGACTGCACGCGCTCGACCGACGTATCGATCAGCTCCTTGATCTCCTTGGCCGCCGCCGACGAACGCTGCGCGAGGCTGCGCACCTCGCCCGCGACGACCGCGAAGCCGCGCCCTTCCTCGCCGGCGCGCGCCGCCTCGACGGCTGCGTTCAGCGCGAGGATGTTGGTCTGGAAGGCGATGCCCTCGATGATCGAGATGATGTCGGCGATCTTCGCCGAGCTCTGGTTGATGTCACCCATCGTGCCGACCACCTGGCCGACCACCGCGCTGCCCTTATTGGCGATCTCCGACGCGCTGGCGGCAAGCGCGCTCGCCTGGCGCGCGTTATCGGCGTTCTGGCGTACGGTGCCGGTCAGCTGCTCCATGCTCGACGCGGTTTCCTGCAGCGCGGACGCCTGCTCTTCAGTGCGCGACGACAGATCGACGTTGCCCGCCGCGATCTGCCGCGTCGCGGTCGCGATCGACTCGCTGCCGCCGCGCACGCTGCGCACCGTTTCGGTGAGGCTGTGCTGCATTCTGGCGATTCCTTCGAGCAGTTGCCCCATTTCGTCGCGCGAAGTCACGACCACCGGACGACGCAGATCGCCGGCCGCGATCGCCTCGAAGTGGCCGAGCGCTTCGTCGAGCGGACGCGCGATCGCGCGGCTCAGCGTCAGATACGACAGCGCCGCCGCCAGCACGCCGAGCACCAACGCGCCGATGCTGACCATGCGGAACACGTGGAAACTGTTCTGCGCGGAGTCGAAGCCCTGCTTCGCCGAATCGAACTGGTATTTGCGCAGTGCGTCGTCGGCTGTGACGAGATCGTTGAAGACGGCCTGCAGATTCTTCGCGTGCTCGACCAGCTTGCTCTGATCGTTCGCCTCGATTGCCGTCGCGAACGCTTCGAGCTGCTGATGCAGCGTGTTGCGCTTCGCGGCGACGTCCTGCGCGAGCCGGTCTTCGTCCGCGTCGCGCGGCAGATCGAGATATTTTTTCCACCACATGTCCGACGTGCTGCCGAGCATGCGCGCGCGCTCGATCGTGGATGCCGCTTCCGGCGTGCCGACGAGGAACGCGGCGCGGTCGAGCGCGAGTCGCTCGCGCGCCGCGTAGATTTCCGCGTTGCCGATGTTCACGGCGCTCGGCATCGCATCGGTGAAAGTGGCTTCATAGGCGTCGTTCGAACGGCCCATGCCGAACAGACCGAAAACGCCGATCGCAACCAGCAACGCGGCGAGGAACGCCATCGTGAGTCCAATTCGCGCCTTGATCGTGATGCCTTTATTCAACATGCTTGGTCCTGTGTGCTGTACTCGATGAGAGGCTGCTGCTTGCGCAGCGTGGGGGCGGCGTGAGTTTGGGTCCGGCGCTGTTTTTGAGTCATTGCTCTAATCACCGTTTACGGCAGCGCGTTCATAGACTTGAAGCATTTAAAAGGTATGAACAAAGACGATGTAAGACGTTGAAAGCGAGTTGACGGCAGACGTGTGGCTTCGCGTCGCGTTGGGGCAACGCGACGGTATTCGTCAAAACGCGACTTTTGACGTTTGAGCGGCGGGGATTGGGCGGATTGCGAGCCGTACGGAGTCGCCGAAGCGATCGCAGCACAGCGCCGTCAGGCGGCTCGCGGGGGCGCTAATGCCGCGATGGCATCAGCCCGACGCGTCGACTTGGGCGCGCGTCGGAATCGACGGCTGTGCGCCCGCGCGCGTCACCGAAAGCGCGGCGGCGCGTTGCGCGAAGCGGATCGCCGCTTCGACGCTCGCACCCTGGGCGAGCTGCGCCGCGAAGCCGCCGATGAAGGTGTCGCCGGCCGCGGTCGTATCGACCGCCTCGACGCGCGGCGCGTCGTACAGCGTCGCGGCCGCGCCTTCGAGCGCCGCGTGCACGCCGCGCGCGCCGAGCGTGACCAGCACGTTGCGAGCGCCGGCCGCGCGCAATGCGGCGGCGGCTCGCGCGGCGTCCGCGGGCGAGTCGACGGCGACACCGCTCAGCGCGGCGGCTTCAAGTTCGTTTGGAATCAGGTAATCGATCAGCGGCAGCCAGGCGGCCGGCAATGGGCCGGTAGCGGGCGCCGGGTTAAGGATCACGATCTTGCCGAGGTGCCGCGCCGCGGCCAGCGCCGCATGCACCGATTCGGGCGGGGTTTCGAGCTGGCAGATCACGACATCGGCGGCGGCGAGCGCCGCTTCGTGTCGCGCGATGCTGGCCGGCGTGAGCTCGCCGTTGCTGCCCGCGACGATTACGATCGTGTTCTGGCTCGCATCGTCGACGACGATCAGCGCCACGCCGCTCGGTTCGCTACCGGTTTCGAGCGCCGCACAGTCGATGTGCTCCGCTTCGAGGCCCGCGCGCAGTTGCGCGCCGTTCGCATCGGTACCGACGCAGCCGAGCATCGACACCTGCGCGCCGAGCCGCGCGGCGGCGACCGCCTGGTTGCCGCCCTTGCCGCCCGCGACCTGCGCGAAGCCGCGGCCGGCCAGCGTTTCGCCCGGCTGCGGCAGGCGCGGCGAGCGCACCACGAGGTCCATGTTCAGACTACCGACCACCGTGACGCGTGAACGCGTTGGGTTGCTTGCCACTCGTGTGCCCTCCATTGCGCGACGTGCCGCGTTGGTATCGCGGGCGCGTCAGGCCGCCAGATTCCGCCGTGCGTCTCCCGCCCATGTCGCGGTGGACTCGCGCACGATCAGCCGCGGCGACACCACCCGCCGGCGCGCCGGACTGCGCGCGGTGCTGTTCGGCGCCGCCTCGGCGATCCGGTCGATCAGCGTCTGCGCGGCCGTGTCGCCAAGCGCGCGCACCGACTGCCCGACCGTCGACAGCGACGGGAACGTGAAGCGGCCCAGCTCGATATCGTCGAAACCGATGATCGAGCAATCGCGCGGCACGCTGATATTGCGCTCCGCCGCCGCGCGCAACGCGCCGATGCCCATCATGTCGTTGACCGCGAAAATCGCCGACGGCCTGACCGTGTCGAAGAGCTGCGCGGCCGCGCGGTGGCCGCCCGTCCCCGAAAAATCGCTTTCGACGATCGCATCGGCGGCAATCTCGATGCCGCGCTCGGCCATCGCGCGAATGAAGCCGTGCACGCGCATCGCGCCGACCGCGGTCTCCACCGGCCCCGTGATGCAGCCGATCCGCACATGCCCGAGCTCGAGCAGATGACGGGTGGCGAGGTAAGCGCCCTTCTCGTGATCGATCTGCACGAGGTCCGCGTTGACCCCCTCGATGTTGCGGTCCACCACGACGAGCGGCTCGCGCGAGTCGGCGAGCGTCTGCGCGAGCACGGCGTCGTCACCGGCCGACGCGACGATCAGCCCGTCGATCCGCTTTTCCTGCAACACGCGCAGATAGTTGCGCTGCTTCGCGGGGTCATCGTCGGAGTTGCAGAAGAACACGCAGTAGCCGTTGCGCGCGCAGCCGTCCTCGATGCCGCGCGCGAGCTCTGCGAAATACGGGTTGGTGCTGTTCGGCACCACCAGTCCGATCGTCGCGGTCGCGCGCGCCTTCAGCGAGCGCGCCACCGCCGACGGCACATAGTGCAGTTGACGAATCGCGTGCTCGACTTTCGCGCGCACATCGGCCGACACCGGCCGCGAGTTGTTCACGACGTGCGATACCGTCGTGAATGACACGCCCGCCACGGCCGCTACATCCTTGATCGTCGCCATAACCTGTTGCTCTCCTACTGCCTGTTGTTCCCGCCGGATGCGCCGCCTGGCGACCCGCGGACGTCTTCATCGAAGACACGCCACACTGATTCATCGCTGCGCCGCGGCGCACCCCTCAGCCGCGTTTGCGGTGGCTGCGGTAGGTATCGAGCACCACCGCCACCACGATCACGGCGCCGGTGATCATGCGCTTGGTCGGCTCGTTCGCGCCGATCTGCGCGAGGCCCGCCGCCAGCACCGAAATGATCAGCACGCCAAAGAACGTGCTGATCACAGACCCACGCCCGCCCATCAGACTCGTGCCGCCGATCACGACCGCCGCGATCACCTGCAGCTCGAGGCCGACGCCCGCATTCGGATCGGCCGCCTCGAGCCGCGAGATCTGAAACAGCGCCGCGAGTCCCGACAGCGCGCCCATCAGCGCGAATACGATCACCTTGTACGGCCGCGGATTGACGCCCGCGAGCCGCACCGCTTCCTCGTTGGTGCCGATGCCGACCAGATAGCGCCCGAACACCGTGCGCGTCAGCACCAGCTGCGCGATCACCATCACCGCGACCGCGACCAGAAAGGCCGGCGAGATGCCGAGCGCGATCGGGTTCGACAGAAAATCGAATGCGTCGCCGATATACGCGGTGCGCGAATTGGTCATCTGGTACGCCATGCCGCGCGCCGCCTCGAGCACCCCGAGCGACACGATGAACGACGGAATCCGCCAGCCCACCGTCACCGCGCCGGTCACGGTGCCGGTCAGCGCCGCGACCGCGACACCGAGCAGCGCCCCCGCGGCCGGCCCCCAGCCCCACTTCAACGTCACCACGCTGACCACCGACGCCCCGAGCGCGAGCACCGAGCCGACCGACAGATCGATCCCAGCGATGATCAGCACGAAGGTCATGCCGACCGACATCACGACGAGATCCGGAATCTGGTTCGCGATCGTGCTGAACGTGTCGTAGGTCAGAAAGTGCGAACTCAGCAGCGAGAACAGCACGATCATCGCGAGCAGCGCGCCGGCGAGGCCCAGGTAGTTCGAAAAGCCGAGCCGCGTGCCGGCCGGCTTGCCGCTCGCGAGCGGCGCCGACGGATCGGCCGGCGGTGTCACGACGGGTGCGTCCGGCGCGCCGGCTGGCTTTTCGTTCTGCTTGCCGCCCTGCTTGACACCCGCCGCCTCGCGCCACGGTTGATCGGTCATCACAGACTCCCTGCTTCGTTGACGCCGTGCGTGTGCAGCAGCGCCTCGCGGCCGCGGTAGCCGGCGAACGCGGCCGCGAGCAGCGCATCCTGGCTCCAGCTCGCGCGCTCGAACACTCCGGTCATGCTGCCCGCCGACATCACGCCGATCCGGTCGCAGATCAGCATCAGCTCGCGCAGATCGCTCGACACCACGACCAGCGCGCGGCCGTCGCGCGCGAGCGCGCCCATCAGGCCGTAGATATCGAACTTCGCGCCGACGTCGATGCCGCGCGTCGGTTCGTCGAACAACAGCACGCGGCAGTCGCGCGCGAGCCAGCGGCCGATCACGACCTTCTGCTGATTGCCGCCCGAGAGCTCGCCGACGATCTGCGCGGGCCCCGAGCTGCGAATCCGCATCGCGGCGATCTGCTTGTTCGCCAGCTCGTTCTCGCGCTTCGCGTCGACAACGCCATGCCGCGCGACGCTGCCGAGATTGCCGAGCGACAGGTTGGCCGCGATCGGCTGCGGCAGCAGCAGGCCTTCGCCTTTGCGGTCCTCGGTGATGAGCGCGATGCCCGCGCGCACCGCGTCCGCCGGCGAGTCGATCTGCACCGGCGCGGGCGGCGCGCCCGGCGTCGCGGCGAGCGAGACGCTGCCGCCGTCCTTGCGGTCGGCGCCGTAGATGAGCCGCATCAGCTCGGTGCGGCCCGCGCCGATCAGCCCGCTGACGCCGAAAATTTCGCCCGCGCGCACCTCGAACGACACGTCGCGCACGACCTTGCCGCGCGCGAGCCGCTCCACTTTCAACAGCGGCGCGCCGAGGTTGCGCGCGCCGAGATCGATATGCTCGCCGAGCTCGCGGCCGACCATCCACGTGACGATCTGCTCGCTCGTCAGGTTCGCCATCGCGTCCACATGCACGAGGCGGCCGTCGCGCAGCACCGCGACCCGTTCGGCCACCCGCGCCAGCTCTTCGAGCCGATGCGAGATATAGACGAGCCCGACGCCGCGCGCCTTCAACCGCCCGATCTGCTCGAACAGCAGATCGACCTCGCGCGCGGTCAGCATCGCGGTCGGCTCGTCGAGGATCAGCACGCGGCAGTCGCCGATCAGGTTGCGGGCGATCTCGACCATCTGCTGATGACCGATACCGAGTTCGCCGACCAGCGTGTCCGGGTCGATCGCGTCGAGCCCGACCTGCGCCATCGCCTCGCGCGCGTTCTCCCGCAGCCTGCCGCGATCGATCCAGCCGAAGCTGAACGCGCCCGCGCGCGGCAGCCGGTTCAGGAACAGGTTCTCGGCGACCGACAAGGTCGGCAGCAGATTCAACTCCTGCATCACCATGCGCACGCCGAGCGCCTCGGCCTCGGTGCGGCTCGCGGGCGCGTACGGCGCGCCGGCGAGCTGCATCGTGCCCGCGCTCGGCTCGACCAGCCCGCCGACGATCTTCGACAGCGTGCTCTTGCCCGCGCCGTTCTCGCCGGTCAATGCCAATACCTCGCCTGCTCGCAGCGACAACGATACGTCGGCGAGCACCGGTTCGGCATAGGTCTTGCCGATGCCGCTGACGGTCAGCACGACAGGCAAGGCGTCGTGGTCGGTCGAATCCATCGCGCTCCTGATTGCATGGCGCCTCTGGCGCCTTCGTGACACCCTTGCGGTGGTCCGCTGCGCTTGCCGCACAGCACATCGCTCCTGGCTGCCACGAGTCATGCCGGCCCACTGCGCGGAATGCGCAGGCGCTCACGGCCGCGCTTCTCTCACCGCGCGAGCCGCCGTCATGACGCTTATCTCTGGAAATAACGGCGGCCGGGCGGAATTCTTGAGCGTTCGTTGAATAAAAGCGGATCGGCGGGTTGCCGCACTGCCGCTGAAGCGTGCGATGCGCGCTTCGCGGCGGCATTGGCGGTTTCCCGCGAGCCTGTCCGGCCGCGCCCGGCTCGCGCTCGACGCCGGGCGCGCCGCGCTTACTTCAGCGTGTCCTTCGTCACCAGCACGACCGGCGTTTCGACGACGCCCGACAACTCCGACTGCTTCCTGTTTTCGCTCAACGCCTTCAGCGCGGTATCGATGCCGAACACGGCCTGCTTCGCCGCGAACTGGTCGGCGGTCGCGAGCACGCGGCCGTCCTTCAGCATCGGATGGATCGCGTTGATGTTGTCGTAGCCGACCACCTGCACCTTGCCCTGCTTGCCGGCCGCGCGCACGGCCGACACCGCGCCGATCGCCATGTTGTCGTTGCCGGCGAGCAGCGCCTTCAGGTTCGGATATTCATTGAGCATCGCCGATGCGACCGCATTGCCCTTGTCGATTTCCCACTCGCCCGACTGCACCGACACGATCTTCGCGCCGACCGCCTGCATCGCGTCCTTGAAGCCCGCGGTACGCTGCTGCGCGTTGGTGGTGGTCGATACGCCTTCGAGGATGCCGACCTCGTCGCCAGCCTTCAACCGCTTCGCGAGGTAGTCGCCGACGAGCCGCGCGCCCTTGCGGTTGTCGGGGCCGACGAACGGCACGTTCAGGTCTTTCGACTTCAGCACGTCCTGATCGAGCCGGTTGTCGATGTTGACGACGATGATGCCCGCGTCGACGGCCTTCTTGACGACCGGTACGAGCGCCTTCGAATCGGCCGGCGCGAGCACGATCGCGTCGACCTTCGACACGATCATCTGCTCGACGATGCGGATCTGGTTGGCGGTGTCGGTTTCGTCCTTGATGCCGTTGGTGATCAGGTCGAACTTGGCGGGGTTCTGCTTCTGATAGTCCTTCGCGCCGGTCTCCATGGTCAGGAAGAACTCGTTGGCGAGCGACTTCATCACCAGCGCGACCTTGGGTTTATGAGCCGGGGCGTTCTGCGCGTGGGCGACGGAAAAAGGCAGGACGGCGGAGGCGGTGGCGAGAACTGCGGCGGCAAGAATGCGACGACGGGTTCGATGGCTCATGCGTATCTCCAAGTTTGTCAGGCTCGCGGGCGAGCCGTATTTTTTGTGATGCGCAAACGTTTGCGAGGCCTATTCTCAGCGCAAGCTTTTCGGAATGTCAACGATTCGCGGTGTTGCAACGCACCGGCGCGCAGCATGTGCGGCGCCGCGATGCGCTCGATCAATCCGGGCAGCGTGTGGCAAGGTCCCCTCGCTCAGTCCGTGCAGTCGAGAACGCCGATGCGTCGCGTGCGGCGCGACACACCGGCCGCTTATGCTGGCCTGGTATTGCGCGCGCTGCAAGCGAAACCGCGAGGATCTTGAAAGGCGTGCCGGCTACAGCCAACCGGCCTTGCGAAAGCGCCGGTACAGCACGAAGTCGATCGCCAGCATCACGATCAGCACGACTGGATAGCCGAACTTGAAATGCAACTCGGGAATGCGCTCGAAGTTCATCCCGTAGATACCGGCGATCATCGTCGGCACCGCGAACAGCGCCGCGAACGAGCCGAGCCGCTTGGTGATTTCGCTCTCTGCGAGCGATATCATGCCGAGGTTCACCTGCACCGCCGTGACGACGATTTCGCGGCGCCCCTCGATGGTTCTGACGATCCGGTCGAGATGGTCGTAGACATCGCGGAAGTACGCCTGCATGCCGGAGCAGATGCTCGGAATGCGGCCGCCGGTCAGTTTGCTCACCGCTTCGCGCAGCGGCTGGATGTGGTGCTGCAGGGTCACGAGCCGGCGCTTCATCGTGTACAGGTCCTGCACGATCGCGCGCGAGGCGGCCGAATCGTTCTTCTCGAAGATGCGGTCCTCGAGCGCTTCGAGCTCGGTGCTCATCGCCTCGACGATCGGGAAATAACGGTCGACCACGTCGTCGATCAGCGCATACAGCACGAACGCCGAGCCTTCCTTCAACAGATGCGGCTCGTGCTCGCAGCGCGTTCGCACGCTCTGAAAACCGGCGCGCGTGCCGCGCCGCACCGACAGCACATAGTTGCTGCCGACGAATACGGCGACTTCGCCGATCACGAACTCGCCGTTCTCGTCCATCTCGACCGTGTGCATCACGGTGAACAGCGAATCGCCGTACTCCTCGATCTTCGGGCGCTGATGGCCGTGTTGCGCATCTTCGATCGCGAGTTCGTGCAGATCGAACTCCTCTTTCATGACCGCGAGTTCGTCGGGGCTCGGGTCTTTCAGTGCGACCCAGACGAAGCACTCGGGCCGCGCGACGTAGTCGCTGATGGCGTCGATATCGATGTCGGCGAGCTTACGGCCGTCCTGATAGGCGGCGCAATTGATCAACATGTTCGGATTACCCTCGAAACGAAAACAGACCGGGCCACCCTCTCGCGTAAGCGTTGCGTAAGACGGGCGACCGGTCTCGCGTGAACGGACAAGCACACCTTTCAGCAGGCTTGGATCAGCCGCCATGTTAAGGCGCGCTGCGTAAGGCGCGCGTTTCGAATTGTTAATGCGCGGCCGCATTGCTACTGCGGCTACTGCGGCTACCGCGACCCGCTGCAGGCCGATGCGGTGATCGTCGTTGAACGTGACCGACGCGCGGTTCGTGTAGCGCGGGTCGGCCGTCACGACGAAGTTCAGCTCGACGACCGGATCGAACTGCGTCGATACGCCGATCCGATGAATGCCGGGCGGCAGATAGAACACCACGTGCTCGCCGTTCATCAGGTCGGTCACGCGCTCGCCGTCGATATAGACGAGCGCATCGCGGAACCGCACGATCACGTCGCGCGAACGCTCGCGCCGCACGTCCACCGCGACGAGCCCGGGGCCCGGCTGCGTATAGCCCTGTCTGACGATGCGCTCGGCCGGCACCGATTTGAACGGCACCGGCTCGGCCGGCGTCGACGCGCAGCTGGCTAGCGTGAGCACGCTCAGCACGCTGAGCGCGACGCATGCGGCCAACGCGGCGCGGCGTGCGGCCCGGCCGCGGCGAGACAGGCGCATCGGCATACTGGTTCTCCCGTGTGCTCTCGATGGTGGGCCGAGTTCGTGACTACGCGGTGCGGGTCTTACGCATGACTGTCCCGCATCATAGCAACGCGCGGAACTCGGGCGCCGCGCCCTCTTGCATGGCGCGGCGTTCTTCTTCATGATCGTTGAAGGCGGCCGCGCTCACGGCTGGCCGTCGTGGGTAACTGGCAAGCCTGTCGATTGGCGTCGCCGGACGCACGATCAAGGAGACTGCGATGTGGTATTTCACCTGGATTCTCGGCGTGGGTGTGGCGCTCGGCTTCGGCATCATCAACGTGATGTGGCTCGAGACCAACGGCAAGTTCGCGCGCGACCCGCGCCCCGATGCGGCCGCCGCGCCGCGTGAGGACAAGCCTGCGTGACTTCTCTGGTTTTCTTTTGCGGTCATGCGGGCACGGGCAAGACGACGCTGGCGAAAAAACTGTTCGGCCCGCTGATGAAAGCGAGCGGCACCCCCTTCTGCCTGCTCGACAAGGACACACTGTACGGCGGCTATAGCGCGGCCGCGATGGCGATGGTGACCGGCGATCCGAACGATCGCGACAGCCCTCTTTTCCTGCAGCATCTGCGCGACCCCGAATATCGCGGCCTCATCGATACCGCGCGCGACAATCTCGAACTCGGCATCAGCGCATTGGTCGTCGGCCCGCTGTCGCGCGAGGTGCGCGAGCGGCGACTGTTCGATCATGCGTGGCTCGGCGTCGCGCCGGACGTGAGATTGCGTGTCGTGTGGGTGCGGACCTCGGAGGACGTGGCGCAGCAGCGGATCGTCGCGCGCGCGAATCCCAACGATGCGTACAAGCTCGCGCACTGGGACGATTACCGGCGGCGGCGCTTCGAGCCGAGCGGCGCGAACCGCGAGGGTCTGCTGATGTTCGACAATACCGCGCCCAGTTCGGCGGACTATCAAGCGCTCGTTGCGCAAATCGTGGCTGGGTGACGGCCACGCGAGTGCGGTGCAGCGCATCCGCGCTGATCGGCTGAAAAACGAAAAATCCCCGTACGTCAGTGACGTACGGGGATTTTCATTTGACGCGAGCGATTCGAACCTCAAACCGTCGCCATCGCCTCCAGCGACTGCCCTTCGTACAGCTTGCCGAAGCGGTTCGCGAGGAAATCGCCAAGCGACACCTGCTCCTGCCGCACGAAGCCCTTTTGCGGCAGCTTGCGCTCGCGGAACAGATCGAGCACCGCGCACATCGCGCCGGCGGTGGTGATCTGGATCGCGCTCATCGGCACGCCGCAGACGGTCTTCGCGAAGATCTTGCGCGTGAAGACCTCTTGCACGAGCTGACCGTCGCGCATGCCGCTCACGGTGATGAACACCAGCACGACGTCCTGCGCGGTCGAGGGCACCGAGCGGCGCATGATGGTCTTCAACGTATCGCGGTCGCTCGACAGACGCAGGTCTTCCAGCAGGAACTGCATCAGGTTGCGATGCCCCGGATAGCGCACCGACTTGTAGTCGAGCGATTCGACGCGGCCTGCCAGCGTCTCGCACAGCGTGCCGAGGCCCCCCGACGTATTGAACGCTTCGTACTCGGTGCCGTCGAGCGAGAAATGTTCGAGGCCTTCGAGCGGCTGCACCCATTGCGTGCGACCGTCGCGGATCGCCTCGCACGGCTGGCAGTACTCGTTGATCAGGCCGTCGACACTCCACGTCAGGTTGTATTTCAGCGCATTGGTCGGAAACTCGGGCAGCGCACCGACGCGCATCTTCACGTCGCGGATTTCCGTGAAGCGATTCGCAAGCTCGTGCGCGGCAATGCCGATGAAGCCCGGCGCGAGACCGCACTGCGGCATGAACGCGTGATCGGCATCGTCGGCGATCGCGCGGATCGCGTGCGTCGCGCGCACGTCCTCGGTCAGGTCGAAGTAATGGACGCCCGCGCCCTTCGCGGCCGATGCGACGTTCACCGCAAGGTAGTACGGCAGCGCGTTGATCAGCACGTCGAAGCCCTGGATCGCGGCGCGCAGCACGGCGGCGTCGGCGGAATCGATGCGGCGGGTCGGAATGCCCTGGGCGGCGAGCTTGTCGAGTGCGTGCTGATCGCGGTCGAACGCGACGACTTCGTAGTCGCCCGTCTCGCGCAGCATATGAGCAATGGTGTGACCGATCAGACCTGCGCCAACGATAGCTACTTTCATCTGCTTCTCCTTGTTATCCATGTGCTGTCTCTGAGCTTGGGAAGTGCGCCGCGTATTGCGCGCGGCGCCTGCGGGCCGAACCCTTGAATGACAGTGTAGGAAGAAGCAAAAACAGTTCATACGCGCAAAATGCTGCGGTATGACCATCAGGTTCGACGTTCCGACGAACTTCTCAAACGATTCGTCGAAAACGCGTAAAAAACGCGTAAACGACAGACCGTCGAAGCATTCGCGAAGAGGTTACGCCGCGCGCTGACTCACACCGTGCCGCGGTCGATCTTGCGCGCGAGAATGATCGACGTCGTGGTCCGCTCGACACCTTCGAGCCCGCCGATCTGATCGAGCAGATCGTTGAGCCGCTCAGGCGAATCGGCACGCAGCCATGCCACGTAGTCGTACTCGCCGCTGACCGCGCACAGCAGTTGCACCTCGGGCATCTTGCCGAGGCGCTTCTGCACGGCCGGCCCGTGCTTCGGCGCGATGATGATGCCGACATAAGCGACGATGCTCGAATCGAGCACGTCCTGGCCCAGCCGTACGCTGTAGCCGGCGATCACGTTGCTGCGTTCGAGCCGCGCAATGCGCGCGATCACGGTCGTGCGCGCGACGCCGAGCTGTCGCGCGAGATTCGCGACGCTCTCGCGCGCGTTGGCTTGCAGCAGTGCAACGAGATTACGGTCGAGGTCGTCGAGCTGGTCGAGGCGCGGAGGTCTCATCGAAGGGACGGGAAGTTGGTATGGAATGTCGCGGATTATCGCGCGTCTGCGCGGGCAGCGGCGCCGTGTGATGGTGTGCGCTCACCGCTGCCCGGCACACTGTGGGTCGTCCTCGGCGCGGCAGATCGGCGCACTTGCCGCTCAGGCGCGAGCCGTTTCCCGTTCGTTTCGGTTGTAAGCGTTTGTCGCACAGCAGCCGTATTGCAGGGATATCGTGTTACTAATAGCGGCGACGGGCGAATGCGGCAGCTGGTTGCGGCGCGCCGCTATTCGTCGCTGGCGCGAGGCGATACGCACGCCGGCGCGCCGAGTCTCAATACGAACAGACATCAGGAGTTTCGATGAAAAAAGCACTCGTTATGCTGGCTACGGCCGTTTCGATGGGCGGCGCGTTCGCTCAAACCGCCGCGCCGGCCTCGGCCTCGGCACCGGACACCACGGCAACGGCTTCCGCGGCCAAGGCCGGCCATGAACGCAACGTCGAAGACCGCATCGCTTATCTGCATTCGCAACTGAAGATCACGCCCGCGCAGGAAACGCAATGGAAGGCGTTCGCCGACGTGATGCGCAGCAATGGCGAAACGATGGGCCAGCTGTTCGAGCAGCGCAAAGCCGCCACCAACGTGAGCGCACTCGACGACATGAAACAGTACGCAACGATTGCGCAGGCGCATGCGGACGGCATGAAGAAGCTCGTCGATGCGTTCGAGCCGCTGTATGGCAGCCTGTCTCCGGAGCAGAAGAAGCTCGCCGATGCGACGTTCCACCATGGCGGCCCCGAGGGTCATCAGCGCGTCCACCATGGCAAGGGCAGCAAGCCCGCGGCCGAAGCCGCGAGCGACGCGGCCGTCAAGCCGTAATGAAAGAGCGCCCGTGGCGGGGGGTTGCCCCGTTGCGGGCATCTGGCATGATTCGGGTTCGCAAAGCGGCGAGTCTCGCCGCAACGCCCACCCCCTAATCTCCCACCCGCTTCATGACCGAACTCAGGAATCTCGATCTGCGTGACGATCCGCACGCCCAACGCGTCGTCAAGGACGAAACGGTAAGCGTCGAATTCGCCGTCTCCGAAGGCCAATTGATGAGCCTCGAAGGCCCGAACCGCTATGTGCGCGGCGATGCGCTGATCACCGGTTCGACCGGCGACCGCTGGGTCGTGTCGCGCGAGCGCTTCGACGCGAAGTACCTGCCCGCCGATCCAGCGCTCGCGCACGGCGAAGCCGGCGCCTATCGCAACATCCCCGCAGTCGTGCTTGCCCGCCGGATGGACGAGCCCTTCTCGCTCGCGCGCTCGGCGAGCGGCGGCGACGTGCTGCACGGCGCGGCCGGCGACTGGGTCATGCAGTACGCGCCCGGCGACTATGGCGTCGTGCAGGCCGCGCGTTTCGCGAAGGTCTATCGTCTCGCGGATTGAAGCAGATTCACCTACGCTTCATTTGCACATCACCCGCGCTTCATGCGAACTCGTCGCCGAGCTCGACCGTGACTTCGCGCGGCACCGCCTCGCCGTTCGCGTACATTTCTTCGAGCGAGCCCAGGCTCGCTTCGACGTACGCGCGCAAAACCGCGAAGCTGCGACCACGCAGCCGCGCCGGCATCGCGCGATAACGCGCGAGCGCCGCCGGCGCGATCGCGACCGTCATCTCGATGCGCCGCGCGGTCGAACCGAAGCGCATCGCTACCCAGTGAATCGTCAGTGTGGGCGCGCCATCGTCGGCGGCACGCTCGATGAACTGCGTCTGCTCGGGAAACAGATCGCTGATGACGCGCGCGAGCTCGCCGAACTCCGGATGCGCGCAGTCGTATTGGTAAGCTTCCATGAAGGCTGCCGGGAAAAGAAGATCCTGAAACGTAGGCGCATTTTAGAGAAACGCTGAAGGGATGGCGAGGCGCCTGCGATCCAGCGGTTCATCCGCTCACGCCGCCGCTGGCCGCCGGTAACTGCGGATCAACAGTCCCGCGACGAACACCGCCGCCACCGCATAGATCGTATCGACCGCCGCGAGCGGCAGCAGCCGCGCCTGCGTCATCGCCGCGGGCGCGTCGATCAGCGCGTGCACCACGATCGCGAGCGGCAGGATGGCGCGCGAGCCGGCCCGCACGCCGCGCCACATCAGCACCGACAGGCCGATCTGGAACACCAGCGCGGCGACGCGTTCGAGCGCGAAAATGCCGGCCAGTTGCGGCGTCAGGCTTGCGAGAATCAGATGCACGCGCATCACTGCTTCGGCCGGCAGATTGCCGAGGTAATCGCCGAGCTGGCCGCGGTTTTCGAGGACCGCGAACACGAGCCACTGAAACTGCACGAGCACGCCGACCATCCATGCTTCCGCGCCGCCGTGGCCGAGGCCGTAGCTCAGCGCGGCGCCATCGTCGGCGCGCAAGGCGGCGGTGCGGGTGTCGGCGTCGGCGTCGGCACTCGGGCTGGCGGCGGCGTTGGCGCCCGCGCTTGCAGCGACGCCGGTGGGCGCGTCCACGCTCGACTTTTTGCGCACGGCCGGCCGCGTCGCCGCCCGCTTCATCAGCAGCCGCATGCCGAAGAACCGCCCCACTTCCTCGCAAACGCCCGCGACCAGAGCTCCATAGATGACGAACGCGAGCGGCTGCGAAAGGAACGCCGCCGTCGCCGCGTTACCGCGCAGCAGATAGTCGTTCAGCGCCCGCTCGATCACCATCGCGAACAGCGCAAACACCGCGACGCCGGCGATCGCGTCGCGCGGCCTGAGCGCGAGCGGACGGCGCAACTGCCGGTAAAGCAGAAAAGGTAAAGCGGCGATGACGAGGGTGGCGAGCGCGAGGCTCGCGAGGGTAAGCGGTGGCACGACCATGAGTATCCTTGCGGGGTTCCTTGCAATCCCCGGCGCGCAACCGCTGCGCGCCGCAGCCCCGAATGATCGCAGATTGACCGGAAATCAGCGCGCCGTCGACGCACGCACGATCAGCTCCCCGGGCAGCAGGCAGTCGCGCGCACCCGTCTGCGCGCCTTCGATGCGCTCGTGCAGGAATTCGACCGCGCGATAACCGATGTCGTAGGTCGGCTGACGGATCGTCGTGATGCCGGCGAGTTCGGCCCAATCCGGATCGTCGATGGAAAGCAGCGCGACGCGGCTCTGCCAGTGCGCGCCGTAACGCGCGTTCAGGTGCAGCGCGAGGCGCAACGCGACCGGTGCATTGGCCGCGAACAGCGCGACGCGTGGGGCGGTGCCGGCCCCGTCCAGCGAGTCGATCGCACGATCCAGCTCCGCAAGGGCGCGTTCGACAGCAGTTTCATCGGCGAGATCGAGTACTAGCGTACGACCGCGGGCGCGGCCTGCGTCGCGCATCGCGCGATCGAACGCGTCGACGCGCTGCCGCCGCGAGCTGACCCGCTCGAACGGCTGCACGACGAACCAGATATGCTCGAAGCCCCGTTCGAGCAGATGCCGCGTGCCGAGCTCGGCGGCCGCGCCATTGTCGAGGCCGACCATGTCGGCGACGAGCCCCTCCACGCGCCGATCGACCAGCACCGCCGGAATCCCGCCGTCGCCGACCGGCCTCAGCGTCTCCTCGCGCACGCCTAGCGCGTTGACGATCACGCCTTCCACGCGATACGTGGTCAGCAGTTGCAGGTAACGGCGCTCCATCTCGACTTCGTTCGCGGCGTGGCAGATCAGCGGCATCAAACCGAGCGCGTGGCACGCGGCCTCGACGCCTTGCAGCACTTCGACGGAGTACGGATTGGTCAGGTCGGCGACCAGCATGCCGATCAGCCGGTTGCGGCCGCGCTTCAGGCCGCGCGCCATCTGATTCGGCTGGTAGTCGAGCCGCGCGATCGCGGCTTCGATGCGCGCACGCAGCTCGGGCGACAGCGCGCTGAACTCGCCGTTCAGATAGCGCGAGATGCTGGTCTTGCCGGTGCCGGCTTCGCGCGCGACATCGGTGATCGTCGCGCGGCGCGTCGGCGCGGTCGGCGGATTGGGTGGCGTGGCGGGCGGGGTCGTGCTCATTCGCTGATCGCTCGTGTCGGTCCGAGGGCGGCAGCTTGCGTGCCGCCCTGCGATTCACTTCGCCAGGACTTCACGGTTGACGATGTTGGTCGTCAAGGTGCCGTCGAGCGCGGCGACCAGGTTCTCCGCCGCGTTGAGCGCCATCGCATGACGGGTCTCATGCGTCGCCGAACCGATATGCGGCAGCGCGACCACGTTCGGCATCGACAGCAACGGCGAGTCGGCCGGCAACGGTTCGGTGTCGAACACGTCGAGGCCCGCACCGTGAATCGTGCCGTTCTTCAATGCCTCGATCAGCGCCGCTTCGTCGACGGTCGCGCCGCGCGACGCGTTGATCAGGATCGCGCTCTTCTTCATCGCGCGCAGTTCGGCCGTGCCGATCAGATGCCGCGTTTGCGGCGTGAGCGGCACCTGCAGACAGACGAAATCGGACTGCGCGAGCAATTCGGCCAGTTCGACGCGCCGCGCGCCATACGCCTCTTCCGCCCGGCGGTTCGCGCTGCGGTTCGTGTACAGCACCTTCATGTTGAAGCCGAGCGCAGCGCGCCGTGCGACCGCGCCGCCGATCCGCCCCAGGCCGACGATGCCGATCGTCTTGCCCTGCACATCGACCCCGAACTGCGCGGGCCCGATGCTCGTGCGCCACTGGCCCGCCTTGACCCAGTCGGCCAGCTCGACCACGCGCCGCGCGGACGCGAGGATCAGCGAGAACACGGTATCGGCGGTCGATTCGGTCAGTACGTCCGGCGTGTGCGCGAGCACGATGCCGCGGCGCGTGAGGTCGTCGACGTCGAACTGGTCGTAGCCGACCGAGATCGTCGACAGCGCCTTAAGCCGGCTCGCGCCTTCGAGCATCGCCGGCGCGATCTTCACGCTCGCGCCGATGCCGCCGTCGGCATCGCGCAACGCGGCGACGAAAGCATCATGCTGTGACGGATCGACCTGCACGACCTGCGCATGCTGTTGCAGATAGGCGAGCACATCCTCGGGCAGCGACTTCCAGGCGACGATCTTCTTCATCAGCTAATTTTCCTTGCGACGGTGGGACGAGCGGGGTCGCGTCGTTCGGCGGCGGCCGGCTTGACTGCGAGCGTCAGGATCACCGCGGCGACGAGCGCCACGCTCATGAACGCATACGATGCCGCGGGCGAGCCGGTCGCGCCGTTCAGATAGCCGACCACGTACGAGCCGACGAACGAACCGAGCGCACCCATGCTGTTGATCAGCGCCATCGCGCCGCCGGCTACGTTCTTCGGCAGCAGTTCCGGCACAATCGCGAAGAACGGGCCATACGGCGCGTACATCGCGGCGCCCGCGATCACGAGCAGCGCGTACGAAATCCAGAAATGCGCGGAGCCGAGCCCGTACGACGCCGCGAACGCAATCGCGCCGACCAGCAGGAACGGCCACACGAACACCTTGCGGCGGTTGAGTTTATCCGATGCCCACGAAGCTGCAAGCATCGCGATCGTCGCGGCCGCATACGGCAGCGCAGACAGCCAGCCCGTCTCGACCATGCCGATCGACGAGCCGTTCTTCAGGATCGACGGCAGCCACAGCACGAAACCGTACACGCCGATGCTCCAGCAGAAATACTGCGCGCACAGCTTGATGACCGCGGGCGTGCGAAACGCCTCGCTGTAGTTGCGCACCGGTTTGATCGCGGCCTGCTCCGCGCGCAATGTCTGCGCGAGCGCATCCTTTTCCTGCTGCGTGAGCCACGACACCTGCTCGGGCTTGTCCTTCACGAGGAACCACCAGCACACCGCCCAGAGGATCGCGGGCGCGCCCTCGGCGATGAACATCTGCCGCCAGCCGAACGAATGCACGAGATAGCCCGACACGACCGACATCCACAGCACCGTGACCGGGTTGCCGAGAATCAGGAACGTGTTCGCCCGGGAGCGTTCGCTCTTGGTGAACCAGTTGCTGATGAAGATCAGCATCGCCGGCATCACCGCGGCTTCGACGACGCCGAGCACGAAGCGGATCGCCATCAGCGATGGGATGTTGCTGACCATGCCGGTCAACGCCGCGCAGCCGCCCCACAGGATGAGGCTCCAGAACACGAGCTTCTTCACGCTGCGGCGCTCGGCGTAGATCGCGCCCGGAATCTGGAAGAAGAAATAGCCGAGGAAAAACAGCGCGCCGATCAGCGACGCGAGCCCCTTGCTGATGCCGAGATCCTGGTTGATGCCGGCCGCCGCCGCGAAGCCGAAATTCGCGCGATCCAGATACGCGAGGCTGTAGGTGATGAACACGATCGGCATGATCGTCCACCAGCGGCGAATCGCAAGTGATGAGGTCATGGAAGTCTCCTTGGACGGCGTCGTCCCGAATCAATGATGAAAAAATCTTGGCGCGCTGAGGGCGCTCTTTTTGTCGTGTGGATGCTGGTCGTGTGTGCATCGCTATCGATGCAGTCCGAGCCGCGTCAGGCCGCGCTTGCGATGCCCGGCACCTCGGCCAGTTCCAGCGCGTCCAGTTCGGCGCGGCTCGGCAAACCTTCCGAATCGCCGATCACCTGAATCGCGAGCGCGCCGATCCGGTTGCCGCGCGCGACCGCCTGCGCGAGCGTGCGGCCTTCGAGCAGCGCGCTGATCACGCCGACCGCGAAACCATCGCCGGCGCCAACCGTATCGACGACGTTCGCGACCGGCCGGCCGGCGATCGTCGCGGCATCGGTCGCGGTGCGGTAATACGCGCCCTGCGCGCCGAGCTTGACGATCACGCCGCGCGCGCCGCGCTCGAGGTAGAACTGCGCGATGTCCTCCGGCTGCGTGTAGCCGGTCAGAATCTCACCCTCGCCAATGCCGGGCAGCACCCAGTCGGCGAGTGCCGCGAGCGCGTTCAGGCCTTCGACCATCGCCGCGCGCGACGGCCACAGCGTCGGGCGCAGGTTCGGGTCGAACGAGATCGTCCTGCCTGCCGCAAGCATTTCACGGGCCAGATGGAACGCGAGTTCGCGCGAACTCGCCGAGATCGCTGGCGCGACGCCGGTCAGATGCAAGTGACGCGCGGGCAGCACGTAGTCGGCGACGTAGTCGTCGCGCGACAGATGGCTCGCCGCCGAGCCTTTGCGGAAGTATTCGACCGCCGGATCGCCGCCGTCGTCGTTCTTCGACTTCAGCTGGAAGCCGGTCGGATAGCGCGCGTCGGTGCTCACACATTGCTGGTCGATGCCCTCCTTCGTCAGCGTGTCGCGCACGTACTGGCCGAACGAATCGTCGCCGACGCGGCTCATCCAGCCCACCCTGAAGCCGAGTCGCGACAAGCCGATCGCGACGTTCAGATCCGCGCCGGCGATGCGCTTCGTGAAGTGTCCGACGCCTGCCAGCGGGCCGGTTTCGGTGGCGACGAACATCGCCATCGCTTCGCCGTAGGTGATCACGTCGAGGGCGGGGTACGGGTGGGTCATGCTGGGCTCCTGGTGGTGCATCCGATGCCGATGATTCAGGTTGCGTTGCGTTGTTTGCTGCCTTGCTTGCCGCGTCGCGGTCTATACCCGCGCTAGCCAGTTCACATAGTGCGCGGCATCCGCATCGATCCGGCTCGGGTCGAACGGAAACTCGATGCCACGCGGCACATCGCGCGGCAGTTGGTCGAGGACCGCGCGCAAGGAAGCGTCATCGTCGGCCGGCGCGGTCGCGAAGCGCCGCGCGCCCTCGCCCGTCGTGCTCTTGCAATGGATGTACTCGACGTACGGCGCAAGCTGCGGCGCGATCTGGAGCGGCGCGACGTCGAGCCACGCCCAGTTGCCGGTATCGAAAGTCATACCGAGCGCGTCCGCGTGGCCTTCAAGCGCGAGCGCGTCGAATAGCCCGACGAACTGCGCGGGCGAGCCGCCCTGCGCCAGTTGCCCGTTTTCGACGACGAGCCGTGGCTGCGCGCCGTCCGTGGTGCCGCAGCCGCTCGCCACCTGAGCGACGAGCGCCGCACCGTGAGCCTCCCCCGCGAAGCCGCCGAGTTGCAGCTTGACGAAGCGCGCGCCGAGCGCGGCCGCTTCGTCGAGCGCCAGACGCAGCGCGCCGGTATCGAGCTGGCCGTTCGCGGCGTACAACGATGCCGGCGTCGAGAACGCCGGCCACAGCCCGAGATCGGCCAACGCCGCGCCGAGGGCGCGCAGCCGTTGCGGGTCCGCGTCCGCGTCGCTCGCGAACAGCTCGCGACGCACTTCGAAACCCGCCGCGCCGGCTCGCTTTGCCGCCTGCGCCCATTTCAGATGGCCGTCGGCGCGCACGGCGTTCACACCGAACGCGCTGGCGACGATCACGATCTCAACTGCATCAGCCATGTCCAACTCACTCGATCCTGACGAGAAACCGTTCTTGGAACCGGTTCCAATCACACTTCGAAAAAAAGCGCCGAGGCGCTGCGATGTGCGAATAGTGCGCGGGACGGCCATCGCGCACCATAGAGGAAATCCCTGGGCGCACCGGCCGCACGCCGCCAGCGCTGCAGTCAGCCGCCGTCCGCGATACACATCGCCAGAAACTGCTCGACAACCCGCGACGGCGCGCTCGCATGGGGCACCAGAATCGACAGCCGCCGCGTCAGCGGCTGCGGGCTCAGCGACATCAGGCGCAGCGCACCGTTCTCATGCCGCATCGACATCGCCGACACGAAGCCGACGCCCATGCCGGCCCGCACCGCCTCCTTCACGCCTTCGACCCCGGCGATCTCGAGCGCCACGCGCATCCGCACGCCCGCGCGAGCGAATTCGCGCTCGACCGTCTGCCGCACGCCCGAGCCTTCCTCGCGCAGCACCAGCGGATAGGCGCCGAACGCGGCCAGCTCGATGCGCGCGCCGTTGTCCGCCTGCGCGAGCGGATGCGAGCGCGGCATGATCGCGACGATTTCATCCTCGCGCCACGCATGGACGACCGTATCCGGCGGCAGATCGGCGCCGGCGGGACCCTCGATCATCGCGATGTCGACCGAGCCGAGTGCGCCGACGATCTCGGCCGTATTGCCGTTGGCGGTATGCACGGTCACGTCCGGATAGCGGCGATGGAATTCGGCGATCAGATAGGGCAGCAGATAGCTCGCCGGCGTCGTGCTCGCGCCGATCCGCAAAGTGCCCTGCTCCAGACCGCGCAGCGCGTCGCGATACGCATGCGCCTGCCGCCAGGTATCGTGCAGCCGCGCCGCATAGCTGGCGAGCTGCTCGCCGGCCGGCGTCAGCCGTACGCCGCGGCCATCGCGCTGGTACAGAGGCTCGCCGAATTCGTCCTGCAATTGCCGTAGCTGTCCGGACACCGCCGGCTGCGACAGATGCAGCGCCACCGCCGCCCGGCTGATGTTGCGATGCTCAGCGACGGCAGCGAACGTTATAAGTTGATCCGGGGTCATCTCGATGAAGTATTGGTTAGACCGATAGTTCACATTCTAAATCACGATTTTTCATATCGTTATATCTAATTTAGGATTAGCCCCGTTGCTGCTCATGCAGTTCTGTGCAAGTTCGCTACGAAGTCAGGCACCCGATCATGTCCACACCCACCGTCCCGCTCACTGCCGCCTCACCCGCGCTGTCCACTCGCGGCCAACTCAATGGCGTGCTGTTCGTCGCGCTGTTCGCCGCCGCCGTCACGCGCATCGCGGCGATTCCGGCGGTTGCCGGTCTTGGCCTGAGTCCGCTGATCGTCGGCATCGTCGCCGGTGCGATCTATGGCAATGCGCTGCGCGACAGCATGCCGGCCAGCTGGGCGGCGGGCGTCAACTTCTCGGCGCGCAAGCTGCTGCGCATCGCGGTCGCGTTCTTCGGCCTGCGCGTGAGCCTGCAGGAAATCGCTCAGGTGGGCCTGCCGGGCCTCGCGGAATCGGTGCTGATCGTCGTCAGCACGCTCGTGATCGGCACCTGGGCCGGTATCAAGATCATGAAGCTCGATCGGGACACCGCGCTGCTGACGGCGGCCGGCAGCGCGATCTGCGGCGCGGCCGCGGTGCTCGCGTTCGAATCGACGCTGCAATCGAAGCCGCACAAGAGCGCGATGGCGGTCGGCACCGTCGTGCTGTTCGGCACGCTGTCGATGTTCCTGTACCCGGTGCTGTTCAACGCGGGCTGGCTGCATCTCGATACGGTCGGCGCGGGTCTCTTCTTCGGCGGCACGATCCACGAGGTCGCGCAGGTGGTCGGCGCGGCGAGCAACGTGAGCCCGGAAGCGACGCACATCGCGACGATCGTCAAGATGACCCGCGTGATGCTGCTCGTGCCGGTATTGCTGGTGGTCGGCCTGTGGGTGAACCGCGCGGCGCGCGGCACGAAGGATGACAATACGGACGGCGCCGTCCCGCGCAAGCTTGCGATCCCCTGGTTCGCACTCGGCTTTCTCGCCTGCGTCGCGATCAACTCGCTGCATGTGCTGCCGCAAAGCGCCACCTCGTCGCTGAACCTGCTCGACACCTTCGCGCTGACGATGGCGATGACCGCACTCGGCATGGAAACGCGCATTTCGCAGATTCGCGAAGCGGGTCCGCGCGCGCTGACCACGGGCCTGATTCTGTATGTGTGGCTGATCGCCGGTGGACTGGGCATCACATGGGCCGTCCAGCACCTGTTGCGCTGAGCCGTCGCCAGCTTCCCCGCCTTCCCCGACACCCCGCCGCGCGCGGGGTTTTGGGCATTCTGGCGCCCATCCGGCCCGCCCACACGGCATACTCGTTGCTGCGAACTTTGCTCCCACAACCCGCCTGTGCGCATGGTCCGATGGCAGCGGTGAAACCGTCTTCCCGCGACGCGTCCCGGCGACCGGAATGAGGATCGATCGATGAGCCTGGAACTGTACTACTGGGATGGCCTGCAAGGCCGCGGCGAATTCGTGCGGCTCGCGCTGGAGGAAGCTGGCGTCGACTATGTCGAAGTCGCGCGCGGCAAGCCTTCGAAGGGCCTCGGCACCGAGGCGATGATGGCCGTGATGGACAGCCCCGACGAGCCGTATCCGCCGTTCGCGCCGCCGTTTCTGAAAGACGGCGATCTGGTGATCCCGCAGACCGCCAACATCCTGTTCTATCTCGGCCCGCGGCTCAATCTCGCGCCCAAGGTGGAGAGCCTGCGCTACGTCGCGAACGGCCTGCAACTGACGATCGCCGACGTCGTCACCGAAGCGCACGACACCCACCATCCGCTCGCGAGCGGCCTCTACTACGAGGAGCAGAAAGACGCGGCGAAGGTGCGCGCGCACGATTTCATCGAGCATCGGATTCCGAAGTTCATGTCGTACTTCGAGCGCGTGCTCGCGCAGAATCCGGCCGGCGACAGCTTCATGGTCGGCGACGCGCTGACCTATGTGGACCTGTCGATGTTCCAGCTGATCGATGGTCTGCTGTATGCGTTTCCGCGCGCGCTGAAGCGCTTCGGCGAGCACTATCCGCGGCTCGCCGCGCTGCACGACAAGGTGATCGCCAGACCGAACATCGCCGCGTACCTGGACTCGGACCGGCGCATCGCCCATAACGAAAGCTGCGTCTTCCGGCACTACCCGGAACTCGACGAGGCGGCGACTTGAACCGCGCCGCCCGCCCCCGCCCGTTCGCCGCCGCGCGCCCGCCATTCGAGGCGGGCGCGCTGTCGTTGTGGCGCGGATTTTTCAACCTCCCATCACGCCCCGTACCGTCGACGTGCTTTCATTCCTGCTGAAGCTGCGCACCCGCGCCCAACGCCTTTTCCGCCTCTCCGATGCCCATACGATGCTGGTCTGGTCGGTCGTCGTCGGCATTGCCGGCGCGTTCGCCACCGTGGCGTTTCGCAAGGGCATCGAACTGCTGCAACTGGCGATAACCGGCCACTCCGGCAGCTTCGTCGAAACGGCGCGCAGCCTGCCGTGGACCGTGCGCATCTGGGTGCCGGCCGCGGGCGGTCTGGTCGCCGGCGTGTTTCTGCTGATCGCGCAGCGTCACGCCGACAGGCACCCGCACTCCGACTACATGGAAGCGGTCGCGATCGGCGACGGCGCCGTGCCGGTGCGCCTGAGCCTGTGGCGCAGCGTGTCGTCGCTATTTACGATCGCGAGCGGCGGCTCGATCGGCCGTGAAGGTCCGATGGTGCAGCTCGCGGCGCTCGCCTCGTCGCTGATCGGCCGCTGGGTCCACTTCGATCCGCCGCGGCTGCGCCTGCTGGTCGCGTGCGGCGCGGCGGCCGGTATCACGTCCGCGTACAGCGCGCCGATCGCGGGTGCGTTTTTCGTCACCGAGATCGTGCTCGGCTCGATCGCGATGGAGAGCTTCGGGCCGGTGGTGGTCGCGGCGGTCGTCGCGAACATCACGATGCGCGAATTCGCCGGCTACAAGCCGCCCTACGAGATGCCGGAGTTTCCGACCGTGACCGGTCCCGAGGTGCTGCTGTTCGTCGCGCTCGGCGCGCTGTGCGGCGCGGCCGCGCCGCAGTTCCTGCGGCTGCTCGATGCCTCGAAGCAGGCCTTTCGCAAGCTGCCGGTGGCGCTGCCGGTGCGGCTCGGCATCGGCGGTTTCGTGGTTGGCATCATTTCGGTCGCGGAGCCCGAGGTGTGGGGCAACGGCTACAGCGTCGTGAACTCGATCCTGCATTCGCCGTGGACGTGGTCCGCGCTCGTGCTCGTGCTCGTTTGCAAGCTCGCGGCGACCGCGGCGACGGCCGGCTCCGGCGCGGTCGGCGGCGTGTTCACGCCGACGCTGTTCGTCGGCGCGGCGGTCGGCTCGCTGTTCGGCCAGGGCATGCACGCGTTGTGGCCGCACGCGACGTCGGCCGCTTATGCGTATGCGATGGTGGGCATGGGCGCGTTCCTCGCGGGTGCGACCCAGGCGCCGCTGATGGCGATCCTGATGATCTTCGAAATGACCTTGAGCTATCAGGTCGTGCTGCCGCTGATGGTGTCGTGCGTGGTCGCGTACTTCATCGCGCGCGCGATCGGCAAGACCTCGATGTACGAGATCACGCTGCGCCGCAATCGCGAGGAGCAGGAACGAACGCGACTGCGCGCGACGCAGATGCGCGAGCTGATCCGCCCCGCGCAGACCGTCGTGCCGCCGAACGCGACCGTGCACGACATGACGCGCGTGTTTCTCGAATATCCGGTCAAGTACCTGTACGTCGCCAACGACTCGGGCGCATTTCTAGGCGTGGTCGCGCTGAAGGACATCACGTCCGATCTGCTCGACCGGACCGACACGTCGATGAAAACCGCCGCCGATTATCTGCAGCCGCATTTCGACGTGCTGACGCCGGACATGTCGCTTGCCGTCGCGTTGCAGCACTTCATGGCGTTTCAGGGCGAGCGGCTGCCGGTGATCGAAAGCACCGCGCGTCCGTTGCTTGCCGGGGTCGTCTACAAGACCTCGCTGCTGGACGCGTACTTCCGCATGAATCCGTCGCGCTAGGGCCTTCGCGCAAGCTTCGCGGCGCGCGATGCAAAGCGCCGCGGATTCTCTACAATGAACAGACCGCCGGCCCTTCATGCGGCCGGCACGCGTGAGCCCAGCATGGGCGCGACGACAGCGCCCGCCCTATACGCGGTATCGTCGGAGCCGAAGATGAGCGAACCGTCCCCCGAGGCCGTACGCCGCGATCAGGCCGGCTGGATTTTCGTGCATATCGAAGGCGAGCCGTACGATCGCGGCGAGCAGCACGGCCAGTTGCTCGCCGACGAAATCAGAAACGCGATCCGCACCGCGCGCTATCTCGCCAGGTGGGACACCGGCGAGGAGTTCGACACCTTCGTCAACGCCGCGACCAGCCAGTTCGCGAGCAAGCTCGACACCGAATTCGCCGACGAAATTCATGGCATCGCCGATGGCGCGAAGCTGCCGTTCGCCGAAGTGCTCGCGTGGAACGGCTACATGGATCTGCTGCAAAGCTGGTGGCCGACACACGCGGCGCAGGCACAGCCGCATCTGGGCGCGAAACTGTGGCGCGGCCGGCGCGGTCACCACTGCAGCGCGTTCATCGCGACCGGCAGCGCGACGCGCGACGGCCGCATCGTGATGGCGCACAACTCATGGGACCGCTATGCGGCCGGCGACGCGTTCAATGTCGTGTTCGACATCGTGCCCGAGCGCGGCAACCGCATCCTGATGCAGGGCCTGCCGGGCTGCATCTCGAGCCTGACCGATTTCTGGGTCACGGCGGCCGGCCTGATGATCACCGAAACGACGATCTCGAACTTCGCGGGCTACAACCCGGCCGGCGCGCCCGAGTTCTATCGCTCGCGGCGCGCGTCGCAATATGCGAACAGCATCAAGGAATGGTGCGAGATGTTCTCGCTCGCGAACAACGGCGGCTACGCGAACAGCTGGCTGCTAGGTGACACGAAGACCGGCGAGATCGCGCGTTACGAACTCGGGCTGCACTATTCGGGCTTCGAGACCACCAGGGACGGTTTCTACAGCGGCTACAACACCGCGACGGATCTGAAGATCCGCAACCAGGAATGCATCGGTGAAGGCGAGGACTATACCGACGTGCGCAAGAACGGCGCGCGGCGTCTGCGTTTCATGCAGCTCGAGCAAATGCATCGCGGCAGCATCGACGTCGAACTCGCGAAGCAGATGATCGCCGATCATCACGACGTCTATCTCGATCGCAACGACAACCCGTGCTCGCGCACGATCTGCGGGCATCTGGAGCTCGACGACGCGCGCTTCGGCGGCACCGATCACGGCCCGTTCAATCCGTGGGGCGCGAACGACGGCAAGGTGGTCGATAGCGAAATGGCGCGCGAGATGGCGTTTACCGCGCGCTGGGGGCATCCGTGCGGCCGGCCGTTCGATGCGCAGGCGTTTATGAAGCGGCATCCGCAGTGGAATTGGCTGAACGGCTATATGCGCGACCGTCCGTCGTGGCCGTGGACGCGCTTCGACGTGCTGCGCTAACGCATGGCGGACGCGCGCGGTGGTTCGTGCGATGATGGAATCTACAATACGGTTTTGTCGCAAATGTGCGCGCTTTGCAGTATTTGCCGTCTAAGATGGTAAGGAGCTTGGGCCGCGTAGCGACACGCCGCCCTTGGCTTGCACCGTCCTTTCGACGCGGGACGGCACAGGGTTTGCTCGATTGTCAGCGCCGCATGAGCTTTAGGAGGTCGGGCGATGAAAACCTCGACACTGTTAATCATGGTGACGCTGTCAGCCTCGTGTTTCGCCGCGCCGGTTCATACCGCGCCGGACAGCAAGGATTCCATTTCGCTTGCGCAACGCGTGGACGCGGCGCCGGTCGCACCTCCTGCCCCGGACGTGGCGAGCGCCGACTCGAACCGTCCGCAGCACTGGGAGCATATTGCGCTGCCAAAGTCCCGACATCTGGAACGCAGCCTGACCGGGCAGCACGAGCATCTGACCACGTGATGGCGGCCGCAACGGCGGGCGATGGCGCGGCCGCGACGGCGCGCTGGCCCGGCTTGCGCCGGCTGTCATAACGATGAGGTGGCGATGCGCGCGGGTTTGCGACACACTGCGAGAAACTCATCGCGGCGAGGCGCTGTCTTTTCGCGGCGGCAATAACAACGTGACTAACTCGAGCTCGACAGGAGCATGCGCATGACGGCCTCGGACATCCCCGGCGAATCGATCGATCTGCAGATCGCCGATCTTCTCAGCGAAGTCGAATTTCCGACCAACAAAGATGCGCTCGTCGACGCGGCGCGCGAAGCCGGCGCGAGCAACGAGGTGCTGGCGATGCTCGATAGCATGCCGGAGCAGGATTATGTCGACATCGAGTCGGTCACGCGTCTGATCGGCGGCAATTATGGTCCGGGCTTAAGCATCTGAAGCCCGATTCAGACACGCGTCACCTCCCCCTTCAGAACTGCGACGACGCCGCGATCCGCGTGCGCGGCACCTTGTCACACGGCGTGTCGTGCGGGTTCGTTCGAGCGCGTCTTCGGCCATCTCGCGCGCGACCTGATCGTCGGACCCGCTCACCTGCGCTACCGCCCCCACCAGCGCCGCACTGCGCGAATCCCGCGCCTGTGCGCTGTCCGGCTGGAAATGCTCGACCAGATGATCGATGAACGTCCGTACTTTCGCCGGCAGATGCAGCCGGCTCGGATACGCAATCGTGATTTCGATGGGCGGCAGGCTGTACTGGTCGAGCAGACGCACGAGCCGCCCAGCCGCCAGATCCCGCCCGATCAGGTAGCTCGGCAGAATCGCCACGCCCATGCCCAGCAGCGCGAACTGCCGCAGCATCTCGGCGTTGTTCGCCGCGATCGCGTTGGTCGGCCGCACCCGCACTTCGCCGTCCGGCCCGCTGAACACGCGCTCCTCGCCGCCGCCCTGCTCGGCCGGCCGGCTCAGGCACGAATGCCCGAGCAGATCCTCGGGGCGTTTCGGCGTGCCGTGTTGCGCCAGATACTCGGGCGTCGCGCACACGGTCATATAGCCGGTCGTGAGCCGCCGCGTGACGATGCTCGCGCTGCGCATCTGCCGCGCAACCAGAATACCGACGTCGAAGCCCTCTTCGACGAGATCGACGTGGCGGTCGGCGAGCGTGACGTCGGGCACGACGTCCGGATAGCGCGCCGCGTACGACTGCACGACCGGCGCGAGACTATGCAGCCCGAACACGACCGGCGCGACGATGCGCAGTGTGCCGACTGGTTCGTGATTGCGCGCCACCACCATCTGCTCGACGCCTTCGAGATCGGCGAGGATGTGACGTACGCGCTCCAGATAGGTCGCGCCGGATTCGGTCAGCGACAGACGGCGGGTCGTGCGGTTCAGCAAACGGGTGCCGAGCCGCGCTTCGAGATCCGCGACGTGCCGCGTGACGACCGCGGTGGATAGATCCAGCGCGTCCGCCGCGCCAACGAAACTGCCGAGGTCCGCCACCTTGACGAACACGCGCATCGACTGCAGTTGATTCATGGGACGACTCCTGCCTCGGTAAAGCCGGGCCGGCGCAATGGTTGCCGCCTGTGTGGACCCGCGCGGCATGCGCGCGGGCCTGCCCAACCCAACCGATTCTAGCTATCGGACATGTCCCAACCCTGACCCAGACATGACATTCCGGTCAGATTCGAGGCGGCGTGTCGATCCCGCCACTATTGCGGCGTCTATTGCGGGTTTTAACTAGGTATAAACCCTAGTCTATTGGTAAAATGGCGGCCGAAAGAAATTACCGCCACATCGCCATGCCACATCGTTTTCATCTGCTCGAAAAAATCGCGTTTTCGCTGGTTTGCTGGTCGGCCGCCGCTAGCTCGGCATATATCGCTTATGAGCGCTGCCCGGATATCAAGGTCGCCTTGCACGCAGGGGTAAAGATCCTCGACGCCAGCGGCCAATACGCGTTCGCTTGCGCGGCACCCGCCGCCGAAGCCTGCGCCCAACTGCCTGTTGACTGATTTTTGCGGTTCTAGCCGTATCTGATGCGCGATCCGTCGGGGTCGCGCGTTCTTGCATGCGGGCTCAACGCCCACTGTCACGCATCGCGCCCGAACACCACGCGCGAGAAAAACCCCGCCAGCACCATTTCAGCCATTTCGGTCGGCACATTCTGCGGATCCACCGTGTAGAAGAACTGCACGCCGTCGCATAGCCCCATCAGTCCGATCGCGAGCTGCTCGGGCGGCATCGACATCGGCGTGCCCACGCGCTCCGAGAACTCGCGCACATAGGCGCTCAACTGTTCGATCTTCTCGTGCATGAACGCGTTGAAGCGCAGCCGGAAACGGCCGTCGCGCACCGCCAGCAGCTTCGCCTCGACCCATAGCAGAAAACACTTGTTCTCGCGATGCAGCGAGCTGTAGTAGCGCAGCACGCGCGCCTCCATCTCCTCGCGCGACGCCGCGTTTTCGAAGATCGCATGCAGTCCCGCCTGCATCGCTTCGTGATCACGCCGCAACAGCTCCAGAAACAGCTCGGTCTTGCTGCGGAAATTCGAATAGAACGCGCCGCGCGTATAGCCGGCCGCCGCCGCGATGTCCTCGACACTCGCCGCGACGAAGCCCTTCTTCATGAAAGTTGCCTGCGCAGCATCGAGCAGGCGCCCCCGCGTCTGGTCTTTGCTCTGCTCTCGTGTCAGTCTTTGACGTTTCATGGCCGCAAGCCTAGCATCCAAAAGAATTCAAATCCATCTATACATTCAGATACACGAGTGTATTAGAATGCATTTCGTCATCCAAAGCCATATCTGTATGCCATTAGCATGAACGGCGTGCAGGTCTTCGCTGGCGGGCCGCGCGGCTTGCCGTGTTCGTTCGCTGTCTCCAGTTGGGGTAATTGTGAAGCGTCCCGGTTTTCCTGCATCGTCAGCGATGCGCCAGCAGTCCCCCCCATCCCATCACCGCGGTTTTGCCATGCAGACCTGCGCACTTGCGCTGGCAGGCGTGCTCGCGCTTTCGGCCTGTTCGAAGAAGGAAGCCGCGGCACCCGCGCCGCGCCCGGTGGTCGCGCTCGCCGTGCATGCGGACGGTCACGCGCTGCAGGCGGCGTCGCTGCCCGGCGAAGTGCAGGCGCGCTATTCGACACCGCTGTCGTTCCGCGTCGCCGGCAAGATCATCGAGCGACGGGTGCGGCTCGGCGACACGGTGAAGGCCGGCGAAGTCGTCGCGCTGCTCGACCCGGCCGATGCGCAGAAAAACGCCGCGAGCACACAGGCGCAGGTCGAAGCCGCGCAGCACAACCTCGTCTATGCGCAGCAGCAGCTCGAACGCGACAGGGCCCAGGCCAAGGAAAACCTGATTGCGCCGGCGCAGCTCGAACAGACCACCAACGCCTACGCTTCCGCGCTCGCGCAGCGCGATCAGGCGCAGCAGCAGGCGGCGCTCGCGAAGAACCAACTGCAGTACACGACGCTCACCGCCGGTCATGCGGGCGTCATCACGGCTGAACAGGCGGACACGGGACAAAACGTGTCGGCGGGTCAGGCCGTCTACAACCTCGCTTGGAGCGGCGACGTCGACGTGTTGTGCGACGTGCCCGAAAGCGCGCTCGCCGCATTCGCGGTCGGCCAGAGTGCGAGCGTCACGCTCGCCGCGCTGCCGGGCCGCAAGCTCAGCGCGCGCGTGCGTGAGCTGTCGCCGGCCGCCGATCCGCAAAGCCGCACATGGCGCGCGCGTCTGACGCTCGTCGATGCCGGCGCCGACGTGCGCCTCGGCATGACCGCGGACGTCACGCCGGCCCTGCCGCTCACCGCGGCGGCCGCGCAGCACGGCGTGTTCACGCTGCCGGTCACCGCGCTGTTTCACGAGGGGCGTGAACCGGCCGTGTGGGTCGTGCGCGCCGCGGACAACACGCTCGAGCTGCGTCGCGTGACCGTCACGCGCTACTACGAGCGCACGTTTGTCGTCAGCGAGGGCCTGAAAGATGGCGAAAGCGTCGTACTGCAAGGGGTGCACACCGTGAGCGCCGGCGAGAAAGTCCGCGCGATCGCGCCGCTGCATCCCGAGGACTTCGCTTCATGAGCACGGCGCAAGAAGAAGGCCGCTTCAATCTTTCCGCGTGGGCGCTGCGTCATCAGGCGCTGGTCGTGTTCCTGATCGCGCTCGCCACTGCGTTCGGCATCCTCGCCTACACGCGGCTCGCGCAATCGGAAGACCCGCCCTTCACGTTCCGCGTGATGGTGATCCGCACGTTCTGGCCCGGCGCCACCGCGCGCCAGGTGCAGGAGCAGCTGACCGATCGCATCGGCCGGAAGTTGCAGGAAACGCCGTACATCGATTTCGTGCGCAGCTACTCGCGCCCCGGCGAATCGCTGATCTTCTTCACGATGAAAGACTCCGCGCCGGTGAGCCAGGTGCCCGAGACGTGGTACCAGGTGCGCAAGAAAGTCGGCGACATCTCGGCGACCTTGCCGCCGGGCATCCAGGGCCCGTTCTTCAACGATGAATTCGGCGACGTCTACACCAACATCTACACGCTCGAAGGCGACGGCTTTTCCGCCGCGCAACTGCATGATTACGCGGACCAGTTGCGCTCGGTGCTGCTGCGCGTGCCGGGCGTCGGCAAGGTCGACTATTTCGGCGACCCCGATCAGCACATCTACATCGAGATCGCGAACACGCAGTTGACGCGTCTGGGCATCTCGCCGCAACAGCTCGGCCAGGCGATCAACGCGCAGAACGCGATCGCGCCCGCGGGCACGCTCACCACCACCGACGACCGCGTGTTCGTGCGCCCGAGCGGCCAGTTCAACGACGTCAACGCGCTTGCCGACACGCTGATCCGCATCAACAACCGCACGTTCCGTCTCGGCGACATCGCGACGATCAGGCGCGGCTACGACGACCCGATCGTCACGCAGATGCGCTTCGGCGGCAAACCCGTGCTGGGCATCGGCGTGACGATGCAGCCGGGCGGCGACGTGATCCGCCTCGGCCGCGCGCTCGATCAGCAGATGACCCAACTGCGCGCCGCGCTGCCCGTCGGATTGAATCTGGTCGAAGTATCGAGCATGCCGCACGCGGTCGCGCGCTCTGTGAACGACTTCCTCGAAGCGGTCGCCGAAGCGGTCGCGATCGTGCTGATCGTGAGTCTGGTGTCACTTGGCGTGCGCACCGGCATGGTCGTCGTGATCTCGATTCCGGTGGTGCTCGCGGTCACCGCGCTGTGCATGTACCTGTTCGATATCGGCCTGCACAAGGTATCGCTCGGCACCCTTGTGCTCGCGCTCGGCCTGCTCGTCGACGATGCGATCATCGCGGTCGAAATGATGTCGGTGAAGCTCGAGCAAGGCTGGAACCGCACGCGCGCCGCGGCCTTCGCGTACACCAGCACCGCGTTTCCGATGCTGACCGGCACGCTCGTGACCGTGTCCGGCTTCCTGCCGATCGCACTCGCGAAATCGAGCACCGGCGAATACACGCGTTCGATCTTCGAGGTGTCGGCGATCGCGCTGATCGCGTCGTGGCTCGCGGCGGTCGTGCTGATTCCGCTGCTCGGCTATCACATGCTGCCCGAGCGCAAACGCCACGCGCACGAGCCCGACGATCACGAACACGACATCTACGACACACGCTTCTACACGCGCTTGCGCGGCTGGATCGGCTGGTGCATCGAGCGGCGCTTCGTGGTGCTCGCGATCACCGTGCTGCTGTTCGTGCTCGCGATGGCCGGCTTCTCGCTGGTGCCGCAGCAGTTCTTCCCGAGCTCGGACCGGCCGGAGTTGCTGGTCGATGTGCGGCTACCCGAAGGCGCGTCGTTCGATGCAACGCTGCGTCAGGCGCAGCGGCTCGAACATGTTCTCAAAGGGCGGCCGGAAATCGATCACTCGGTCAGCTTCGTCGGCACCGGCGCGCCGCGCTTCTATCTGCCGCTCGATCAGCAATTGCAGCAGCCGAACTTCGCGCAGTTCGTGATCACCGCGAAGTCGGTCAAGGATCGCGAGAAGCTCGCGCAGTGGCTCGAACCGGAGTTGCGCAACGACTTCCCGGCGATCCGCACGCGCCTGTCGCGCCTCGAGAACGGCCCGCCGGTCGGCTATCCGGTGCAGTTCCGCGTGAGCGGCGACGACATCGCGACCGTGCGCTCGATCGCCGAACGCGTCTCCGCGACAATGCGCGCCAATCGCGGCACGCGCAACGTGCAGTTCGACTGGGACGAACCCGCCGAGCGCTCGGTGCGCTTCGAGATCGACCAGAAACGCGCGCGCGAGCTCGGCGTGACATCCGAAGACATCTCCAGCTTCCTCGCGCTGACGATGTCCGGCTACACGGTCACGCAGTATCGCGAGCGCGACAAGCTGATCAGCGTCGATCTGCGCGCGCCGCGCGCCGAACGCGTCGACCCGTCGCAGCTGACCGCGCTTGCGATGCCGACGCCGAACGGCCCGGTGCCGCTCGGCACCCTCGGACATCTGCGCAACGACCTCGAATACGGCGTGATCTGGGAACGCGACCGCCAGCCGACCATCACCGTGCAGTCCGACGTGTCGGCCGGCGCGCAAGGCATCGACGTGACCCACGCGGTGGACCGCGCGCTCGCGCCGATCCGCGCGACGCTGCCGGTCGGCTACCGGATCGAGATCGGTGGCTCCGTCGAGGAAAGCGCCAAGGGTCAAACCTCGATCAACGCGCAGATTCCGATCATGGTGATCGCGGTGCTGACGCTGCTGATGATCCAGCTGCAAAGCTTCGCGCGCGTGCTGATGGTTGTGCTGACCGCGCCGCTCGGCCTGATCGGCGTCGTGCTGACGTTGCTGCTGTTCGGCCAGCCGTTCGGCTTCGTCGCGATGCTCGGTGTGATCGCGATGTTCGGCATCATCATGCGCAACTCGGTGATTCTCGTCGATCAGATCGAGCAGGACATCGCGTCGGGGCACAAGCGTTTCGATGCGATCGTCGGCGCGACCGTGCGGCGGTTCCGGCCGATCACGCTGACCGCCGCCGCCGCCGTGCTCGCGCTGATCCCGCTCTTGCGCTCGAACTTCTTCGGGCCGATGGCGACCGCGCTGATGGGCGGCATCACGAGCGCGACCATCCTGACGCTGTTCTATCTGCCCGCGTTGTACGCCGCGTCGTTCCGCGTGCGTGCCGACGAGCGCGAGCCGCAGACGCCGTCCGGTTCCGGCGCCACGCATACGGGTAACTGAGCATGAGCACGAGCATGACTATTCCCGCCCCATCCCGCTGCCGCGCGCGCTTCGACGCGCTGGCCCGCACCACGCTTGCCACCAGCATCGCGAGCGTCACCTGCATGCTCGGCGCCTGCTCGTTCGGACCGAACGGCGACGCGCCCGCGATGCCGCAGCCCGCGCACTACGGTGCCGAGCCGCTGCCGACGCAAACCGTGCCCGCGCAGGGCATCACGCAGCAGTTCGTGACCGGCGCGCAGCCGGTGCCCGAATGGTGGACGCTGTACCGCTCGGAGGCGCTGAACGCACTCGTCGACGAAGGCTTGCGCAATAGTCCGACGCTCGACGCGACCGACCGCAGTCTCGCCGCCGCGCGCGAGCAGTTGCGCGCGCAGGTCGGCAGTTCGCTGCTGCCGACCATCGACGCCGGCGGCCAGGCCACCCGCAATCGCGCGCTCGCGATCCCCGAGATCGGACCGAACACGTTTCTGTACAACGTGTTCGTCGGCCAGTTGCAGGCGCACTACACGTTCGATCTGTTCGGCTCTGCGCGGCTCGCGAACGCGGCGCTCGCGGCGCGCGTGAACGTGCAGGTCTACCAGCTCGAGGCGGCGCGGCGTGCGCTCGCGGCGAACATCGTCACCGCGACGATCACGAGCGCCGCGCTGCACGCGCAGATCGATACGACCGAGCGGCTCGTGGTCCTCGCCAACGATCAGGCACGCGATACCGAACGGCGCTTCGCGCTCGGCGCGGTCTCGCATGCCGATCTGCTGAACGCGCAGCAGAGCGCGGCGAGCGTGTCGGCAAGTCTGCCGGCGCTGAAGCAACAGTGGCTCACCACGCGTCACGCGCTCGCGGTGCTGCTCGGCCGCACGCCCGATGCCGCGCCGGACGACATCGATCTCGCGCAATTGCATCTGCCCGAGCAGGTGCCGGTCGTGGTGCCGTCGGAGCTGCTACGCACGCGGCCTGACATCGAGGCCGCCGACGCCGCGCTGAAGGCCGCTGCGACCGATGTCGGCGTCGCCACCGCGCAGATGTTCCCGAGTCTGTCGCTGTCTGCATCGATGGGACAAGGCGGGTTTAGCTGGCCGGTCGCGATGTCCGGTGCGGGGGCGATCTGGAGCATCGGCGCGTCGCTGTCGCAACCGCTGTTTCATGGCGGCGCGCTGCTCGCGCAGCGCCGCGCGGCGCAACATACCTACGAAGCGAGCGTGTCGCAGTACAAACAGACCGTGCTGGCCGCGTTCCAGAACGTCGCCGATACGCTCGCCTCGCTCGAGCACGACGCGCAGTCGCTCGATGCCGCGAACATCGCCGCGCGCTCGGCACAGGGCGTGTTCAACGAGACGTCGGCGCGCTATCGGCTCGGCTCGCTGCCCGTCGCGGCGACCCGTTCGAGCGAGCAGCAATGGCGCAACGCGCAGCTCGACGAGATCCGCTATACGAGTGCGCGGCTCACCGATACGGCTGCGCTGTTGCAAGCGATGGGGAATCCGCCGCTCGATCAGGGCCGGACGTCGTCCGCGCCGGCGGCGGCCGCTTCTACTGCTGCGTCTGCGTCGACGCCCGTCGGTACACCGAACACGACCGCATCCAACTAAACCTGGGATTCCCTAGCGAACGCCGAGCACTTGTCCCCAGTTCGTGTTATCCCCAGTTTGTGTTGACAGACTTGTTGATAAGCCAGGGGCGAAGCGGCTAAGTGCTTGAGGCGAATCGTTTTGTCCTGCGTGTCATCGGGCGCGGCAATTTCGAAGCAACGACGCGATCAAGCGGAGTCACGACGGGAAGAAAACAGCCAGCGCCGTTATCCACAGAATGTGTTGAAAGACCTGTTGATAAGGCCTGGAGATCGCGTCCAAGTGCTTGAGCGCGCGATGGATTCAGCCGCCGATGCATTCGCGCACGCATCGCGCAAAGAAGGAAGGATAGGTCAGGAATCCGACCCGAAGGGGTGAACGCGTGCGCGACCCGCCGAAGCCGACCGCGTACGCGCTGTCAAAAACATCAAGGCTTGTTCGACTCGAACAGATCCATAATCTGCTTCTTCTCGGTCGTCGACACGCTCGGCGGCGGCACCACCGGCGGCGTCATGCCCGCCGGCCCCACACCGCCCACCGCATCGGTCGCGCCCGCCATCGGATTGCTCGAATCGAGACCGATGCTGGCGACGAAGCCTTGCCCCGGCAACTTGTCGCTGAAGAACAACTCACCGTCCATCGCCGTCACGCCGTCGGGTTGCGGCGGCTCGGCCTGTGGTACACCGCGCAGCGCGCGCTGCATGTACTCGACCCAGATCGGCAGCGCGAGTTGCGCGCCGAATTCACGGCTGCCGAGACTCTTCGGCTGGTCGTAGCCCATCCACGCGACCGCCACCAGCGACTGCTGATAGCCGGCGAACCAGCCGTCCTTAGCATCGTTGGTCGTACCGGTTTTGCCCTGCAGGTCCGAGCGCTTCAGCACGTTGGTGCCCGCGCCCGTACCCGCGGTCGCGACCGAGTGCAACAGGCTGTTCATGATGTACGCGTTGCGCGGCTCGAGCGTGCGCGGCGCATCGTGCCCAGCGACGAGCGGCTGCGCGCGCGAGATCGCCACGCCACGCGCGTCGGTCACTACGCTGATCAGATACGGATTGATCCGGTAGCCGCCGTTCGCGAACACCGAGTACGCGCCCGCCGACTGCAGCGGCGTGACGAGGCCCGCGCCGAGCGCCATCGGCAGATACGGCGGGGTCTTGTCGGCATCGAAGCCGAAGCGCTGCGTGACGAAGTCCTGCGCATACTTGGTGCCGATGAACGACAGGATGCGGATCGACACGAGGTTCTTCGACTTCTGCAGCGCGAGGCGCATCGACATCGGACCATCAGGCTGGTCGTCGTCCTTGGGCTCCCACGCGTCGCCGCCCGGTGTGCTCGGCGGGAAGTACAGCGGCGCGTCGTTGATGATCGTCGCCGGGGCGAGACCCCTGTCGAGCGCGGCCGAATAGATGAACGGCTTGAAGCTCGAACCCGGCTGGCGCCACGCTTGCGTCACATGGTTGAACTTGTTCTTGTTGAAGTCGAAACCGCCGATCAGCGCGCGGATCGCACCGTCCTGCGGCGTCAGCGACACCAGCGCGCCCTCGACCTGCGGCAGCTGCGTGATCTGCCAGTTGCCCTTGTCGTCGGCGATGAGGCGCACGATCGAACCCGGCCTGATGTGCAGCGTCTGGTTCGCGCGTGGGCTCAGCGCGGCGGCGACGAAGCGCAGGCCGTCTCCCGACACCGTCACCTGCGTACCGTCGACCAGTTGCGCGACCACCTGCTTCGCGTTCGCGGCCGTCACCACGCCGGCGATGATCTCGCCGTTGTCCGGATGATCGGTCAGCGCGTCGTCGATCGTCTGGTCGCGGTCGTCGCCGGCCTCGGGCAACTGCACGAAGCCCTCCGGTCCGCGATAGCCGTGGCGCCGCTCGTAGTCCATCACGCCCTTGCGCACCGCGCGGTACGCGGCGTCCTGGTCGGCGGAATCGATCGTCGTCATGACGTTCAGGCCGCGCGTGTAGGTTTCATCCTTGTACTGCGCGTACATCATCTGCCGCACCATTTCGGCGACGTACTCGGCATGCACGCTGTACTCGTTGCCCGGATTCTTCGTGTGAATCTCTTCCTTCACGGCCTGGTCATACTGCTGCTGCGTGATGTAGCGCAGTTCGAGCATGCGTCGCAGGATGTACTCCTGACGGATTTTCGCGCGCTTCGGATTGACGACCGGGTTATACGCGGACGGCGCCTTCGGCAGGCCCGCGAGCATCGCGGCCTGGGCCAGCGAGATGTCCTTCAGGTCCTTGCCGAAGTACACGCGCGCGGCCGCGGCGAAGCCGTATGCGCGCTCGCCCAGGTAGATCTGGTTCATGTACAGCTCGAGGATCTGGTCTTTCGTCAGCGCTCGCTCGATCTTGTACGCGAGCAGCATTTCGTAGACCTTGCGGGTATAGGTCTTCTCGCTGGAGAGGAAGAAGTTGCGCGCGACCTGCATCGTGATCGTGCTCGCGCCCTGCGATGCGCCGCCATGCGCAAGGTCGGCGAAACCGGCGCGCAGAATGCCGACGAAGTCGACGCCGCCGTGTTCGTAGAAGCGGTAGTCCTCGATCGCGAGCACCGCTTTCTTCATCTGGTCGGGGATGTCCTGGAAGCGCACGAGGCTGCGGCGCTCCTCGCCGAATTCGCCGATCAGCACGTGATCTGCGGTGTAGACGCGCAGCGGCACCTTCGGGCGATAGTCGGTGAGCGCGTCGAGCGACGGCAACTGCGGCCCCATCACGACGAGCGCATAGCCGACGATCAGCGCGCCGATCACGGCGACGGTCGCGATCAGGCCGATAAACCACAGCACGAGCGACGCACCGATCGAACGACGGCCGTACTCGGCGTCGCGCGAAGCGGCATTGCGTCCTGGGGTGCGTTGATGGGAGTCCCGGTATTCACCGGCCGGAGAATTCGAGGAATGCGGTCGTTTGATGATTGGCATGACTGGAGTAATGGGCCCGCAACTGCGCGCCTGTCTGCACGCGCACACGGCGCGCGCATGGGTCGTGATCGACATCCTGGCCGGGGACGTACGCCGCCCTGCGGACCTTGCCCCCGGCCGGCCGCACGGCACGCCTCGGACCATGTCCGGCGCAACGTAACAGCGCATTTTAAAGAAATCAGCAGCGTTCCAACGCGGTTTTTTTGTAAGAATTCCCTTCGACGGCCGCCTTTTCCTGGTAAGGGGCTGTAATTTCGCGCAGTGCGGATCGCAGCGTGCGTGCGAAGCGCGGCTTATGCGCGGTTATCAACATTTTCTGTTGAAAGGGCTGTGGACAAACCGGCCGCAATCATTACAACTCATTGATGTCACGGGATTTTCGCATCGCGCTTATTCCGTGGCGGCGCAACTCGTCATATGATGAACCCCGCGCACGTCTTTCGATGCGCGCGACGGGGACCCAGCGGCGGGTTCCACCGGCAGCTCCGTTGACGGGTTCGACACCGTATCCGCGGGCGCGCGCCGATCCGCCCATGCCAACAAGACTGCGAGTCGATCATGTCCAAGCCCAGCGAGCGCATCGTCGTATTCGTCACGACTGCGCAGAAACGTGCGATTACCGCGACCGCGGAGGAACTGGGCATCAGCGTCAGCGAACTGATGCGGCGCGCGGTGCTGAGCTTCGGTGCAACCAGCGAGCAGGTCAAGGCCGCGAGCATCGTCGACCGGCTGCGCGCGCCGCGCGCGCCCGATGCGCTGAACGCGGCGCTGCAACGCGTCGCGCGCGGTACGCGCTATGCGCGCGCCGCCCTGCCGGCGTCGCTGCAAGCGCCTGACAAAGACGCGGCAAGCGCGGCTGCCGGCGCGGCCGATGCCGCGGACCCGCCCGCAATGCCGCAAGCCGGTCGCCCCGCTGTCGCGACGGACGCTGCCGATTCCCCCGCCCCGCTGCTTCCCGCGGGTGTCGCCGCCGCGCTCGCCGCCGAGCAGGACGAACAGGCCGCGGCCACCGCCGAAGCCGTCGCGCGTCTGACCGCGGCACGAGCCGCCGACAACGCCGAAAACACGGAGCCGGACGCAATCGAACATGCCGCGTCGCAACGGCTGTCCGGCACCTCGGCGCGTCTGCGCAACTCTCTGAAGCGCCGCCCCAACGAGCCGGCCCCCGACGACGACGAACCGCACAGCGACCCGAGCGCCGAAGGCGGCCGCTTCGCGTGACCGAAAGCGTGACGGAGAATTACCGCGCATCGCGCCGCGATCACTGCATCCGAACGAACAGGCGGAGGTATGCAACGAGTCCGCGTTGCATATCGTTACATCAGTGACACCTGTATGAACCGCTGCTCGATAATGCCCGCACACGCTTGCAAACAGTGGCTCTCAAGCATCGCTTCAGCCTCCGGAAGGCCGCATCGTTCAAGCCATCTTTAAGACAGCCGATGGTGTAATATCCGCCGTCAAGTCCATGCCCGCCGCGGCTTTCCATCATCCAGGCAAGCCTCGACCCGGCATTGCGCCCCAACAAAAACGGACCGCGCTATTGCAATTGGCAAGTACGCCCCGAACTCCGGTCCGAACGTTGCGCAGCATCGCGCGCGGCGGCGTAAAGTAGCAGTAGTTCAAAGCAGTCAGGCGCGCACGCATCGTCGGCGGCGCTCACATTCTCTGGAGGTTTTCATGTCGCTTTTTGACAGCATTTCGCGCACGCTCAAGGGTCTTCTGAACGATGCGGCCGACTCGGTGCAGGATCCGTCGCGTGACTCGCGCCAGATCGTGCGCGAACTCGACGACAGCATCGGCAAGGCCGAGAACTCGCTGATCGAGATTCAGGCGCAGGTCGCCACCCAGCAAAGCAAGCGCGATGTTGCCGCGGACAAGGCGAAGAAGTATGAAGACGGTGCTCGTCGTGCGCTGCAGTCCGGCGACGAAGCGCTCGCGCGTGAAGCGCTCGGCGCGCAGGCCACCGCCGAAGCCGAACGCGATGCACTGACGAAAGAGCTGACCTCGCTGGAGCCGTCGGTCGCGCAACTGAAGAGCCAGATCGAGGACATGCGCACGCGCCGCAACGACCTGAACGCACGCTCGAACATCCTGCAAGCCAAGCAGCAGATCGCGCAGGCGAAAGATACGGCGGCCACGGCACTGGGCGGCATCGGCGGCAAAAACCTGTCCGAAGATTTCCAGAAGCTCGAAGACAAAGTCGCGCTGTCGAACGCGCGTTCCGACGCGCGTCTGAACTCCGCCGACGAGAAAAGCGGCAAAGCGCTCGACGACAAGCTCGCGGACCTGAACCGCGGCCCGTCCATCGACGACCGGCTCGAAGCGCTGAAGAAGCAGCTCAATACGCCGGCGCAGTAAATGCTGGATGCGTGTGTACCACCTCATGGCAAGTACGCGAAGCAGGTACACGAAGCAGGTACACGCGGCAGTGACAACAGCAGTAGCAGTACATGCCGGTGCGCTCGCCCCTGAATGCACGGCATATCGGCAGCCACAGGCAGCCACCGCAATCGACTGATGGAGACGGGCGCGCCGCGCCCGGTCCGCAAATGAAAAAACTTTTCGCAACCGCCTTCGCTTCGCTGCTGCTCGTGTCGGCCGCGGCGTTCGCGGTGCCGACCGCTCAGCAAATCGAATCGGCGATGGCGCAAGGCAACTGGCAGCAGGCCGACGCCGGCCTCACCGAAGTGTTGCAAGCGCATCCGAACAACGCACACGCGCATTATCTGTACGCCCAGGTGCTCGATCGCGAAGGCCGTTCCGCCGAGGCGCTCGCGCAACTCCAACAGGCGAAGACGCTCGATCCGCAGATCCGCTTCACCGACCCGAGCCGCTTCGCGCAAACCGAAGCGCGCCTGCGCCGCGACGCGGAGCGCGCGGGCAACAACGTCACCCGTCATGCCGCGAATCCGTTCGCGCAGCAGAATGCGCCTGCTGTGCAGCAACAGTCGGCAATGGCGTCGCAAGCGCAATTACGGCATGGTCCGGGGGTGGGTATGTGGATCGGTATCGTTGTTCTGATCGTGGCGATCGCGTTTGTGCTGCGCTGGACCTTGCGCCGCGCGCGCAGCCAGGAAGACACGCGCGCTGACGAGGACCGTCGCGCGCAATTGAAGCGTGCAACCGACATGCTCAACACGGTGCGTTCGATCAAGCTCGACGTGAAGCTGTCCACCGCGCCGGGTCACGAGTTGCTCGAGAAAGACGTCGAAGCGACCGAAGACCAGTTGCGCAGCACTGTCGAAACGCTGTCGAACGGCAAGAATCCGCTGCCGCCTTATGCACTCGACGAGTTCGAGCAACGCATCGCGAGCCTGCGTGCGCGCGCCGACGGCCGGCCCGATCCGACCGCCGCGTCGGTGGGCACCGGCCAGCAATCGGCGTATGCGCAGGAGGCCGAGCGCTTCGGCAATCCGCAGCCGCCTTATCCGCAACAGGGTCCGGTTCAGCAGCAGCCGCAGGTCATCGTGCAGCAAGGCGGTGGCATGGGTGGCGGCATGGGCGGTCTGCTGACCGGCGTGCTGCTTGGCGAGGCGCTCAGTCATGGGCGTGACCGCGTGATCGAGCGCGACGTGGTCGTCGACCCCGACGAACTGCGCCGGCGCGGCAACGACGGCGGAAACGGCGGCGGCCTCGACTTCGGCCAGGGTTCGAACGACTGGAACGATGACGGCAGCGGCGGCGGCATCGACATGGGCAGCAACGACGATTCCGGCGGTTGGACCGATACCTGATCTCACCCGATCGATCCGCGTCGAATGAAACACAGGCTCCTTCGCGGAGCCTGTTTTTTGCCTGCCGGTTTTGTGTAGCGCTTGCGCTTATTTCAGGCCCGCGCCGATTCCGCCTGGCTACCCTCGTGCTGCGCGAGCACGACCGCCCCTGCGAACAGCCGCACGATGAAACGCTCGGCGTAATCGATCAATGCGTCGCGGCGCGCGTCGTTCGCGTCGATGTATTCAGCGGATAGATGAAACAGTTGCAGCACGATCTGCGTGCAGACTTCGTCGACGGTTTCGCGCGCAAGTCGCGGCATCAGTTCGAGTTGCACGACGTCGTCCGCCATTTCCGCCGACACCTCGTGCAGGTTCGCGCGCACCGCTTCGCGCAAGGCCGGCGACGTGCCGTGGTACTCCGCCAGCGCGCTCAGGAACGCCTCGCGGTTCGCGAGCGCAAACGCGAAAAAAGCGACGCACGCGCGCCGCGGCACGCTGTGCGGCTCGTCATGCGCGGCGAGCCAGCGCTCGCGCCGCAGCATCGGCCGAAGCCGACGGCTCACGGCGGCGACGGCTTCGTGCGCGAGTTCGTCGAGCGCGCTGAAATGACGGTAGAACGTGTTCGGATTGACGCCCGCCTCGCGCGCGAGCTCGCGCAAGCCGAGGCTCGCGAAACTGCGGCCGCCGGCGGTCAACCGCAGCGCGGCTTCGATCAGCTTGCGCTTGCCGGGCGGCAACTCCGGGCCGGCGACGGACGATGCTTCGGGGACAGTGGTCATCGTGCGTTCAATCATCGCGCGGTATACGCGTTCAATAGCTGCACTCTAAACGATCTTGACGCGATGTGTACGGTTGTCTACCCTGCGCGGTAAGCCATGTATAGACAGGTGGTGACGCGCGATTTCGGCTTGGGCCGTACGCGCCGCGCGAGCCCGCCGCTCGGTAGCCGCTGTCGTTTCACCCCCGCTTTCGCCCGTGCCGGAGACCGCCGTGACGCCTGCCCCCTCCCCCTCATCCACCGCGCCGCGCATTGCGATCGTCGGCAGTGGCTTTGCCGGCATCGGCATGGCAATCCGTCTGCAGCAGATGGGCATCACATCGTTTACGGTCTACGAGGCCGCGAGCGGCATCGGCGGCACGTGGCGCGACAATACCTACCCCGGCGCGGCCTGCGACGTCCCCTCGCATCTGTATTCGTTTTCGTTCGAGGCGAATCCGGCGTGGTCGCGCTCGTTCAGCAGCCAGGCCGAAATTCTCGCGTATCTGCAGCACTGCGCGCGCAAGTACGGCGTCGATCGCTATGTGCGCTGCAATGCGAGAGTGAGCGCCGCGCGCTTCGACGAAGCGCGGCAGATCTGGCTCGTCGAGCTCGACACGAACGGCGCGCGCGAAACAATCGAGGCCGACGTGCTGATCGCCGCGAACGGTCCGCTGTCGCGTCCCGCGCTGCCGCGCATCGCCGGCATCGAACGTTTCGAAGGCAAGCTGTTTCACTCGGCGCGCTGGGATCACGCGTATCCGCTCGACGGCAAACGCGTCGCGGTGATCGGCACCGGCGCGAGCGCGATCCAGTTCGTGCCGAAAATCCAGCCGCGCGTCGCGCATCTGGACCTGTTCCAGCGCACCGCGCCGTGGGTGATGCCGAAGCGCGACAAGCCGATCGGCCCGCGCGCGCAATGGCTGTTCCGTACGCTGCCGTTCACGCAGCGCTTCGTTCGCAGCGCGATCTATTGGCAGCTCGAATCGCGTGGGATCGCGTTCGTCGTCAATCCGAAGCTGATGGAGATGCCGATGAAGTTCGGCCTCAGCTATCTGGAGCGACGCGTCAAGGACCCGGCGCTGCGCGCGAAGCTCACGCCGAACTATCGGCTCGGCTGCAAGCGCGTGCTGCTGTCGAGCGACTATTACCCGGCCGTGTGCCAGCCGAACGTCGATGTCGTGACGAGCGGCATTCGCGAGATCGTCGCGGATGGCATCGTGACCGAGGACGGCGTGCATCACCACGCGGACGCGATCATCTGTGGCACCGGCTTCCAGGTCAACGACGTGCCCGCGCCGTTCGAAGTGACCGGCCTCGACGGCACCGACCTCAGCACGCTATGGCTGCGCGATGGCCCGGAGGCCTATCTCGGCACGAGCATCGCGAACTTCCCGAACTTCTTCATGATCGTCGGCCCGAACACGGGGCTCGGCCATAACTCGATGATCTACATGATCGAGTCGCAACTGCGCTACATCGGCGATTGCCTGCGCGTGCTGCGCAAACGCAATGCGCGCACGATGACCCTACGCGCCGACGTGCAGCGCGATTTCAATGCGCGTTTGCAGCAGGAGATGCGGCACGCGGTATGGACGAGCGGCTGCCATAGCTGGTACCAGACCCACAGCGGCAAGGTCACCGCGATCTGGCCCGGCTTCACGTTCAGCTTTCGCAAGCGTACGCGGCGCGTGCGGCCGCAGGATTACCGCTTCGCGCGTTGAATCGGCCTCGCGCGGCGGCAGGCGCAATCACTGCCCTCCGCCACCGCTCAGCAATCGCAACAGCTCCCATAGAAACTTCACGATGATCACGATCAGTTCCCACAGCCGATAAAGCGGCTGCCAGTCCAGCACGCGCAGAAGGGACTCGAACATCGCTATCGCCAGAAGAAATGAAGGCGCCCAGCGCGTCGCGCGACCTCAAACCGCCATCACGGCCCGCTTGCGCTCCGCGCGCTGCATGAAGAAGTTCGCCGCGACCACGCCGACCGTGACGACCGCGATGAACAGCGTCGCGAGCGCATTCATCTCCGGATTCAGGCCGAGACGCACGCGCGAGAACACGACGAGCGGCAAGGTCGTCGAGCCGGGACCCGACAGGAACGCGGACAGCACGAGGTCGTCGATCGACAGCGTGAACGACAGCAGCCAACCCGACACTAGCGCCTGTGAAATCAGCGGCAGCGTCACGGAGAAGAACACGCGCAACGGAGTCGCGCCGAGGTCGAGCGCGGCTTCCTCGAGCGACGGATGCAGCTCCCGCACGCGCGACTGCACGATGATCGCGACGTACGAAATACACAGCATCACGTGGCCGATCCAGATCGTGAAGATGCCGCGTTCGGCCGGCCAGCCGATCCAGCGCGCCATTTCGATGAACAGCAGCAGCAGCGAAATGCCCTGAATCACTTCGGGGATCACCAGCGGCGCGTTGATCATGCCCGTGTACAGCGTGAAGCCGCGAAAGCGGCCCATCCGCGCGAGCACGAAGCCGGCCCACGTACCGATGATCACCGACGCGAACGCCGTCAGCAAGCCGATCCGCAGCGACAGCCACGCCGATGTGATGAGCTCGTCGTCCCGCAACAGCGCCGCGTACCAGCGTGTCGAAAAGCGTGTCCACACCGTGACCAGTTGCGATTCGTTGAACGAATACACGACGAGGCTAACGATCGGGATATACAGAAACAGAAAGCCGATGCCGAGAGCAATCAGCTGCAGCATGCGATTCGGTTTCATTGGCGGCCCTCCTCCAATGCCTTCGCCTGCGCATGCTGGAACAGCGCCATCGGCACCAGCAGCAGCAACACCATCGCGCAGGTGACGGCGGACGCCATCGGCCAGTCCGCATTGTCGAAGAACTCGTTCCACATCACGCGGCCGATCATCAGCGTGTTCGCGCCGCCGAGAAGTTCCGGAATCACGTACTCGCCGACCGCCGGAATGAACACCAGCAGGCAGCCCGCGACGATGCCGTTCTTCGACAGCGGCAGCGTGATCTGCCAGAACGCCTTCCACGGCTTCGCACCGAGGTCGTAGGCGGCTTCCAGCAAGGTCAGGTCCATTTTCACGAGGTGAGCGTAAAGCGGCATCACGAGAAACGGCAGGTACGAATAGACCATGCCGATGTAGACCGCCGTGTTCGTGTGATACAACTCGATCGGCGTATGGATCAGGCCGACCGACATCAGGAAGTTATTCAGCAGCCCGTTGTTCTTCAGAATGCCGATCCATGCGTACACGCGGATCAGGAACGAAGTCCAGAACGGCAGCATCACGGCCATCATCAGCAGATTGCGGGTGGCTGCATTGGAGCGCGCGATGTAGTACGCCATCGGATAGCCGATCAGCAGACACAGCAGGGTCGAAATCGCCGCAACCACGACCGAATTCACATAGGTCGCGAAGTACAGGCTGTCGGTCAGCAGAAACGCGTAGTGCGACAGATCGAGCGTGATGTGCAGCGCGCCTTCCGCGAAGGTGACGAGCTGCGTGTACGGCGGAATGCCGAGCTGCGAATCGGCGAAGCTGATCTTCACGACCAGCAGGAACGGCACGAGGAAAAACAGCAGCAGCCAGATGAACGGTCCCGCCACCACCGCGCTACGTCCCGTGAGCTTCAGACGCCGCACGGGCCACGTGAAAAACGAGCGAAGCGCTTCTTTCATGACGTCAGCACCACGCCGGCCGATGCGCTCCAGCGCACGTAGACTTCGTCGCCCCAGGACGGCGGATCGATTTCGGTGAGCGCGAGGCTCGTCACGTTCGCGATGACGGTCTTGCCGCCCTCGAGCTTCACGTGATACAGCGAATAGCCGCCCATGTACGCGATATTAGTGACGACGCCTTTGCCCCAGTTGTACGCGCCCTCCGGTGGCTTGCGCGTGAGCGCGATGCGTTCGGGCCGCACCGAAATCGTCACCGGCATGCCGAGCGGACCCGTGATGCCGTGATTGACGTGCAAACGGCAAGTCAGATCCGGCGTTTCGATAAATACGTGATCGGGTTCGTCCTCGACCGTGCGGCCTTCGAACAGATTGGTCGAGCCGATGAATTCCGCCGAGAAACGGCTGTTCGGATACTCGTAGACTTCATGCGGCGTGCCGAGCTGCACGATCTGGCCTTCGCTCATCACGGCGAGGCGGTTGGCCATCGTCATCGCTTCTTCCTGATCGTGCGTGACCATCATGCAGGTGACACCGACCTGGTCGAGAATGTTGACAAGCTCGATCTGCGTGCGCTGGCGGATCTGCTTGTCGAGCGCCGACATCGGCTCGTCGAGCAGCAGCAGCTTCGGCCGCTTGACGAGCGAGCGCGCGAGCGCGACGCGCTGCTGCTGGCCGCCCGACAGCTGATGCGGCTTGCGCTTCGCGAAGCGGCCCATCTGCACGAGTTCGAGCGCGTTGTGCACGCGGTCTTTCAGCTCGGCCTTCGGCACGCCTTCCTGCTTCAGGCCGAACGCGACGTTCGCCTCGACCGTCATGTGCGGGAACAGCGCGTACGACTGGAACATCATGTTGACCGGCCGGCGATACGGCGGCAGTTGCGCGAGGTCTTCGCCATCGATCAGGATCTTGCCCGACGTCACGGTTTCGAGCCCGGCCATCATGCGCAGCAGGGTCGACTTGCCGCAGCCCGAACTGCCGAGCAGCGCGAACAGCTCGCCCTTCTTTACCGTCAGGTTGACCCCTTTGACCGCGACGGTCTCGCCGAACTTCTTCACGACGTCGACGATCTGGATGAACTGCTCCGCTGCGGCTCCCGTAACGGTGCTCGGGCCTGTCGACGGCACGGCCGTCCCGGCCAGCACGCCCGGCTGGTCACTACTCATCATAATGCTGCTTCACTCCGGCGTTTGACGAACAAAGCCCCCGGTGAACACCGAGGGCTTCATAGGCTTCTTATCTGTTTGTTGCCGCGCTTAGCGGCCGGACTTGAACTCGGTCCACAGTCGCGTTTGCAGCCGCTGGATTTCCTGCGGCAGCGGTTTCAACAGGAACAGCGTCTTGATGGTTTCCGGCGACGGGTACACGGCCGGGTCGTTCGCGACGTCCTTGTCCACGTACTTGCGCGCTTCCATATTGACGCTCGGGTAGTAGACGGCATTGGTGATCGCGGCGTGCACCTGCGGCGTCTCGATGTAGTTGATCCACTCGAGTGCGGCTTCCTTGTGCTTCGCGTCCTTCGGAATCGCCATCACGTCGAACCACACCGGTGCGCCGCCCTTCGGCACGAAGTACTCGATCTTGTACGGCTTCTTCGCTTCGAGCGCGCGATGCTTGGCGATCACGACGTCGCCCGACCAGCCGTACGCGAAGCACACGTCGCCGCCGACGAGGTCGTTGATGTAGCCCGACGAGTTGAACTGCGTGATGTACGGACGGATTTTCTTCAGCATTTCGAGCGCGGCGCGGTAGTCGGCCGGGTTCGTGCTCATCGGGTCCTTGCCCATGTAGTGCAGCGCGGCCGCGAACATCTGGTCCGGCGCGTCGAGCACCGACACGCCGCAGGCCTTCAGCTTCGAGATGTTTTCCGGCTTGAACAGAATGTCCCAGTTATCGAGCGGCACGTCCTTGCCGAGGATCTGCTGGACCTTCGTCACGTTGTAGCCGAGGCCGGTCGTGCCGTACGCCCAGGGCACCACGTACTTGTTGCCCGGATCGGCGCCGGCGACGAGCGCCATCAGCGACGGGTCGAGGTACTTCAGGTTCGGCAGCTTCGATTTGTCGAGCGGCTCGAAGATGCCCGCGGCGATCTGCTTGCCCGCATAGTTGCTGGTCGGCACGACGATGTCGTAGCCCGAGTTGCCGGTAAGCAGCTTCGCCTGCAGCGTGTCGTCGCTGTCGTAGTTGTCGTACTTGACCTGAACGCCGGTCTGTTTCGTGAAGTTCGGGATCGTATCCTTCGCGATATAGTCGGACCAGTTATACACGTTCAGCTGCGTATCTTTCGCAGCGGCCGTCAACCACGGCGCCGCGCACAAGATCAGCGCCGCCACCTGCCCCACTATCCGTTTGTTCATCCCGTTCTCCGCTCCCGTCGTCACTCAAGCCGCGCGCTCGCGTGCACGGCCCCCTGAAAACCCCGAAAACTACCACCAATTATTGCCCACTCCAAAAAAAACCCGGAGCTGTCGCGCAAACGGCACAGGCTCTGGCCGCACCCTTGCAAAATGGCCGCAATTTTAACGGGTTATCGGCGCGTGTCTACCGGAAAATACGCGCGCCGGGGTCGCGCTTTCCCCGCTCTGGCGCAGGTTGCGGGGGTTTCGTCGCGTCGCTGTTATCTGCTTGTCAGGTCGGCGTCGGCTCGCACCTGGCCGGGGCGCCGCTCGCGCCCGCGCGGGTGCCGGACGCTGCATGCCGGTGCAGAGCCGCGTCGGCGCGGCAGCGCACCTTTCACGCGCACCGGCTTCGCCACGACGGCTCGAATGCTCCTATCATGATCCATTGATGCGGATTGCGCGACGTCGCCGCGCGACGGCCGGCCAGCCGCTGCGCGCCTGCGGTGGGCATATGACTTGCAACAGGCTGCGTTTCCCGGAAGCTCTGGCACGATGAACACCAATCCTTTCGCGATGCGTCCCAACCGGCGCCGGCGTCTGCCGGGCGAGCCGACGCGTCCGGCGCACTGGTTCTCGTTCCTCGGCGCCGGCGCGCTGATCGCGGTCGGCTATATCGACCCCGGCAATTGGGCGACCGCGCTCGGCGCCGGCGCGGGCTACGGCTACCGCCTGCTCGGCATCGTCCTGCTGGCGAGCCTGATGGGGATGCTGATGCAGTGGCTGTCGTCGCGCCTCGGCGTCGTGACCGGGCGCGATCTGGCGCAACTGTGCCGCGAGCGCAATGGCCGGCGCGCGACGCTGTTCTTATGGCTGACTAGCGAAGTCGCGATCATCGCCGTCGACGTCGCCGAGGTGGTCGGCAGCGCGGTCGCGCTGCAACTGCTGCTCGGCGTGTCGCTGACGGTCGGCGTGCTGATGTCGGCGGTCTGCACGTTCGCGCTGCTCGCGCTCCGGCAGAAAGGCGGCCGCAGGCTGGAAGCGGTGATCGCCGCGCTGATCGGCCTCGTCGGTCTGTGCTTCGTCGTGCAGCTCGCGCTCGCGCGGCCCGACTGGCACGCGGCGCTCGCCGGCACCGCGCCGAGCATCGAGCTGATCAGAAGCGCGGGCATGCTGTGGCTCGCGGCGGGCATCGTCGGCGCGACGGTCATGCCGCACAACCTGTATCTGCATTCGGCGCTCGTCAAGCACCACGCGCCCGAAAGCAGCGACGCGCAGATCAAGGCCGCGCTGCACGTCGTTAATATCGACACCTTCGGCTCGCTTGCGTTCGCGTTCGTGATCAACGCCGCGCTGCTGATCGTCGCGGCCGCCGTGTTCTATGCCAGCGGCCATCGCGACGTCACCGATCTGGCCGATGCGCATCGGCTGATCGCGCCGCTCGTCGGCAACCGCTGGGCCGGCATCCTGTTCGCGGCGGCGCTGCTCGCGTGCGGACTCAGCGCGACCGTCACCGGCACGCTGGCCGGTCAGGCGGTGATGGAGGGCTTCCTGCGGCTGCGCTTGCCGCGCTGGAAACGCGCACTGCTCACGCGTGCGCTCGCGATCGGGCCGGCCCTGCTCGCGGTGGGCATGTTCGGCCAGCATGGCTCGAATCAGTTGCTGGTCGCGAGCCAGGTCGTGCTGAGCCTGCAATTGCCGCTCGCGGTCGTGCCGCTGATCCGCTGTGCGTCCGATCCGACGCTGATGCGCGGCTGGCGTGTGCACGGTCTGCCGCTCGTGCTGGCTTGGCTGTCGGCGTGGTTCATCATTGCGCTCAACGGCGCGTTGTTGTGGCAGCTGGCGACCGGGGCATGACGGCGGCCGCGCACGTCCGCGCGGCCGTCGTGAACTTCGCATCGCGCTGACGCCGCTTGCAAGGCACGCTCCGCGCATCGGTTAACATAGCGGAACTTTGCCTCCCCGCCCCAAGGTTTCCGATGACTTCGAATCTCCACGATCTTCCCGACAGCCCGTGCATCGGCGTCTGCTCCACGCTCTTCGACGAGGTCTGCAAAGGCTGCGGCCGCACCGCGACCGAAGTGTCGAACTGGGTGTTCCTCAGCGACGAGGAAAAGCGCGCGATCTGGACCCGGATCGAACGGGAAGGCACGGCGATGCGCTTTCAGAACGACAAGGTGTGAGCCGGTCGTCTGCACGCATCGCAGTTCGAGGTTGCTTGCGACCATGAAGAATGCCGGGATGTCCCGGCATTTTTTTGGTTTGTGGTTTCCTCTGTGCGCGTTGGAAGCGCATGCATCCAAACCCGAGAACGCTTCGGAAAACTTCGGCTCCATGACCACCACCAGGGACTTCGTTCAGTGCCTCGCGCAATGGCGCCGAATGGCCCACGTGTTCAATCCGTGGTCCGAGACCGATGAACGCGATCAGCCCGGCATCAACGCGCCACTGATTCGCCAGCAACAGCTCGCCGCCTACCTGCAAGCCCGCCGGACGAGCGTCAAGGTGATCCTGATTGCGGAAGCGCTGAGCTGCCGCGGCGGACGTTTCACGGGCATCGCGATGACCTCCGAGCGGATTCTGCTTGGCAACGATGCGAAGCTCAACGGCTTCGCCAGTAGAACGGAGTGCGGCCCGCTACCGGACTATCTGCCGGGTTCGGCAACCCGCACCAGTTGCCGCGATGCGCTGCCTCGAATGACGGACCGCGAATACGGTGTCTATGAGAGAACGGCCTCGGTCGTCTGGCAGACGATGCTTTCCAATGGCTTCGATCCAACCGAGTTCGCGCTATGGAATGCATTCCCGTTTCATCCGTTCGCGGACGAAGACACCGAAAGCAACCGCCGCCCCACGAATCCAGAGCTACATGCGACAGTCCAGATTCTGACTGACTTCATCGGCCTGTTCCCTCCAAACGTGCGGTTCGTTGCGCTTGGACGGGAAGCGGAAAGCGCGCTGCTCAGTCACCCGATGCGGCCGCTGCACGAACTCGTGAGGCACCCTACAGCTAGAGCGGCGAAACCTGCAAATAGCGCGGTTCAAGCGAAGAATCGCCCCATGGGTACGCTGGATGAAGTCATTCGACGGCTCGCGCTGAGCCGGCATTAGTCCAGCGCCTGGGGCACCGGCTAGCCACCAAAACAAAAGGCCCACGCGGGCAAACTGCCAGCATGGGCCTCTGGGGATCGCTGAAAACCAGCGACCCAGCGCTTATTGAACGCCCTGACTCGCCAGGAAGTCCTCATAGTTGCCGCCGAAGTCGTTCAGCGTGCCGTCCGTGCGCACTTCGATGATCCGGTTCGCGAGGCCGCTGACGAACTCACGGTCGTGCGAAACAAAAATCAGCGTGCCTTCGAACTTGTCCAGCGCGATCTGCAGCGACTCGATCGACTCCATGTCCATGTGGTTGGTCGGCTCGTCCATCAGCAGCACGTTGTGGCGACCGAGCATCAGCTTGCCCCAGATCATGCGGCCTTTCTCGCCGCCCGACAGCACCTTGACCGACTTGCGGATGTCGTCGGCATTGAACAGCAGGCGGCCGAGAGTGCCGCGCACCATCTGCTCGTCGTCGCCTTCCTTGCGGTACTGGTCGATCCAGTCCATCAGCGTGACGTCGTCCGGAAACTCTTCGTACGTGTCCTGCGGCATGTAGCCGACGTTCGCGTTTTCCGCCCACTTCACCGTGCCGTGATCGAGTTGCAGATTGCCGAGCAGCGAGCGCAGCAGCGTGGTCTTGCCCGCGCCGTTCTCGCCGATGATCGCGATACGCTCGCCCGGCTGCACGCTGATGCTGAAGTTATTGAAGATCGAGCGCTCGTACTTCTTCGAAATGCTCTCGGCGACCACCGCGATGTTGTGCAGCTTCTTCTCGAACTCGAAGCGGATGAACGGATTCTGCCGCGACGACGGCTTGAATTCCTCGATCTTGATCTTGTCGATCATCTTCAGACGGCTGGTCGCCTGGCGTGCCTTCGACTTGTTCGCCGAGAAGCGGCGCACGAAGTCCTGCAGATCGGCCACGCGCTCCTTCGCCTTCGCGTTGGCGGCCTGCTGACGCTCGCGCGCCTGGGTGCTTGCGAGCATGTAGTCGTCGTAGTTGCCCGGATAGACCTTCAGCGTGCCGTAGTCCATGTCGGCCATGTGCGTGCAGACCTGGTTCAGGAAGTGCCGGTCGTGCGAGATGATGATCATCGTCGAGTTGTACTGGTTCAGAATATCTTCCAGCCAACGGATCGAGTTGATGTCCAGGTTGTTGGTCGGCTCGTCCAGCAGCAGCACGTCCGGCTTCGAGAACAGCGCCTGCGCGAGCAGCACGCGCAGCTTCCAGCCCGGTGCGACGTTGCTCATCGGGCCGTTGTGGTCTTCGATCGCGATGCCGATGCCGAGCAGCAGTTCGCCCGCGCGCGCTTCGGCCGTGTAGCCGTCGTACTCGGCGAACTTCGCTTCGAGTTCGGCCGCGTGCATGTAGTCGTCGTCGGTCGCGTCGGGGTTCGCGTAGATCGCGTCGCGCTCGGTCATCGCGGCCCACATTTCGGTGTGGCCCATCATCACGACGTCGAGCACGCGCACGTCTTCGTATGCGAACTGGTCCTGACGCAGCTTGCCCAGACGCACGTTCGGCTCGAGCATCACGTTGCCCGAGCTCGGCTCCAGATCCGAACCGAGAATCTTCATGAAGGTGGATTTACCGCAGCCGTTCGCACCGATCAGGCCATAGCGGTTCCCTTCCCCGAATTTGACCGAAATGTTCTCGAAGAGGGGCTTCGGCCCGAATTGCATGGTGATATTGGCAGTAGACAGCACGGCGCGTCCCTTTGAATGTGATATCGGCGAAAAACCCAATATTTTAGCAGGTTTAGAGATTTCAACCCGACAGTTCGCCCGCCCCGGCCCGCGTTACCCGTTCGAGCCGTCGCGCGGCGTCTGCAGAATGTCGATGAAGGCCGAAAAATCCGCGTCGGCGAGCCCCATCGCGGCACCGAGTCGCAGCAATTGCTGGATCGTCGACGCGACCGGCATCGGCGTGCCGGTCTCGTAGGCGGTCGCCGCGACCGTATCGACGTCCTTCTGGAACGTGCGCAACGCGCCGATCGGCGCGAGATCGCTTTGCGTCATCCGCGGCACGAAGGTCCGCAGCAGCACCGAATCGGCCCAGCCGCCGGCGAGCGCCTCGGGCAGCTTCGCGGCGTCGATGCCGCTGCGCTGCGCGAGGCTCACGGCCTCGGCGATCGCGGCGACGGTCGCGGTGACGATCGCCTGATTGCACAGCTTCGCGGTTTGCCCGGCGCCGACCTCGCCCATGTGCGTGACGCGGGCGGCATAGGCATCGAGCAAGGGGCGCACCGCGGCGAGATCGCTGGCCGCGCCGCCTGCCATGATCGCGAGCGTGCCCGCCGTGGCGCCGGCGACGCCGCCCGACACCGGTGCGTCGATCCAGCCGATCGAAGCGCCATCCCGACAGGCTCCCGCGCCCGCCATCCCGCCCTGCCCGGCGAAATCCGCCACCCTTCGCGCCAGCGCGCGCGTCGCTGCAGGCGCAATGCTCGAATGATCGACGATCCAGCGCACACGGCGCGGAGTCGAAGGATCGCCATCGAGCAGCCCCGCCGGGCCGAACACGGTCTGTTCGACCGCCGCCGCGTCCGCGACGCACAGCAGCACCGCGTCGCAGCGCGCGGCCAGCTCACGCGGCGCATCGACGACGTGCGCGCCCTCGGCCCGCAACGCCTCGGCCTTCGCTCGCGTGCGGTTCCACACATGCACGGTATGGCCCGCGCGCAGCAGGTGCCGGATCATCGGCGCGCCCATCAGACCAGGGCCGCAAAAACCAATTTCCACGTTCGAACCTCGTTGCTATCAGATTGAATGGGTTATGTTGCGTACACATGATAGCGACCATGCGATACCGGGCACGCGACGTGCGGCATCGATGGTCCGGGCAAAGACGTTTGATCCGCCGCGCAGGCGATGACGCTCGCGAGCACGCATATGTCCGACGGACTGCGCGAACCGTTGCCTATACTTTTTCCATGCGCGTTTCCGAGCAGCGTTTTATCGACCAGCGGCGCACACCAAGGAGGAATTCATGTCAGAACACGTTTACAAGAAGATCGAACTGACCGGTTCGTCGAAGACATCGATCGACGACGCGATCACCACCGCGATTGCCAAAGCGTCGGAAACGCTGCGCAATCTGCACTGGTTCGAGGTCACGGAAACGCGCGGCCAGATCGAGAACGGCAAGGTCGCGTACTGGCAGGTCACGCTGAAGGTCGGCCTGCGCATCGAGGACTGAGCGGCGACCGCACGACACGCTTGCGCGCTGCGACGCGCAGGCCGCAAACAGAAAAGCTGCATCCAGCCCAGGCTGGATGCAGCTTTTTTTCAACAGCGGACCGCCCGCTTTACTTCGGCAGCGCCCCGTCGACACCCTCGACGTACCAGTTCAGGCGCTGCAATTCCGCATCGGTCAGGGTCTTGCCTTCCGGCACCTTCACCGTGCCCGACTGATCCTTGATCGGGCCAGTGAACACGTCGCGCTTGCCGCTCGCGAGTTCTTCGCGCCTTGCGGCGACCTGCTTCTGCCCATCGGCCGGAATCGCCGACGTGTTCAGGTTTTCGAGGTTGACGGCCTTCTGCGGAATGCCCCACCACACCGGATCGTTCTTCCACTTGCCGTCGAGTACCTGCTGGATCACCGCGCTGTAGTACACGCCCCAGTGCGCGACCACCGAGCCGAGATGCGCATCAGGACCGAACTTCTTCATGTCCGAATCCCAGCCGAACGCGTGCACGTGCTTCTCCGAAGCTGTGGCGAGCGTCGCGCTTGAATCGGTGTTTTGCAGCAGCACGTCGGCGCCCTGGCCGATCAGCGTTTCGGCGGCCTGCTTTTCCTTGCCCGGATCGAACCAGCTGTTGATCCAGATCACCTTCGTATGCACCTTCGGGTTCACCGAGCGCGCACCCAGCGTGAACGCGTTGATGTTACGCACCACTTCCGGAATCGGCACCGACGCGACGAAGCCGAGCGTGTTGCTCTTCGTCACGTAGCCCGCGGCGACGCCGGCAAGATACGCGCCCTGGTACATGCGTACGTCGTAGGTGCCGAAGTTCGGCGCCTTCTTGTAGCCGGTCGCGTGCAGGAAGATGGTGTCCGGGAAGTCCTTCGCGACTTTCAGCTGGAAGTCCTGGAAGCCGAAGCTCGTGCCGAAGATGATCTTGTTGCCCTTGTTGGCGAGATCGCGGAACACGCGCTCGGAGTCGGCCGATTCCGGCACGTTCTCGACGCGCGTGACCTTGATCCGGTTACCGAACTTCGCTTCCGCTTCGCGTGAGCCTTGATCGTGCGCGAAGGTCCAGCCGGCATCGCCCGGATTGCCGAGATAGACGAACGCGACGCCCGGCACGTCGGCGGCCTGCGCGGTTTGCGCGAGCGGCGCGGCAAGTGCCAGCGACGCCGCACCCCACGCGAAAGCGGTCAGCAGATTTCTTCTCTTCATGTTTTTCCCCTGTCGTGATGAGCGAATAGTAGTGAGCGGATTGACAAAAAACTGTGTCGCCGTCAGCCCGCCGAAAAAAACGGCTTGCCGAGCGACGCGGGCGCATTCAGGCGAATCGTGTTCGGATTGCGCGAGATCAGCGCCAGCACGACGATCGTCGCGACGTAGGGCAGCATCGCGAGGAACTGCGTCGGCACCGGCACGCCGATCGCCTGCGCGTAGAACTGCAGCCCCGTCACCGCGCCGAACAGCAGCGAGCCGATCAAGAGACGTCCCGGGCGCCACGTCGCGAACACGACGAGTGCCAGCGCGATCCAGCCGCGGCCCGAGGTCAGGTTCTCCTGCCACAGGTGCAGATTGACGATCGAATAGTAGCCGCCCGCGAGCCCCGCCATGCCGCCGCCGAACGCGACCGCGCCATAGCGCACGCCGACCACCGGAAAGCCGACCGAGTGCGCGACCTGCGGCGATTCGCCGACCGAGCGCAGCACGAGCCCCGCGCGCGTGCGGTACAGGAACCAGCCGATCGCCGCGAACATCAGGAACGCGAGGTAATCGAGCGGCGTGAGCGTAAACAGCGCGGGACCGAGCACCGGGATTTTCGACAGGCCGGGGATCGTCCACGTATCGATCGTCGCGCGCACCGCGGCCGACGTGTACGGCTTGCCGACGTACGCGGACAATCCGATGCCGAAGATCGTCAGGGACAGGCCAGTCGCGACCTGGTTGGCGAGCATCGTCAGCGTCAGGAACGCGAACAGCAGCGACATCGCGAGACCGGCGCCGATCGCGGCGAGCACGCCGAGCCACGGGCTGCCGGTGATCGACGTGACCGCGTAGCCGCTGACCGCGCCCATCAGCATCATCCCTTCCACGCCGAGGTTGAGCACGCCCGATTTTTCGGCGACGAGTTCGCCGGCGCCCGCGAACATCAGCGGGATCGACGCGGTGATCGCGCTCGACGTGAGCGCGCTGGCTTGCTGGATATCCATATCGAGTTCTGAAAGCGGTTTAGCGAGCTGATTGGCAAGCTCAATGACCCACTGCCACAGCCGAGCGGCGCCGCACGCGGTAGTTCACGAACAGATCGGCGCCGAGCAGGCAGAACAGCAGCAACCCCTGAAATACGCCCGACAGCGCCTGCGGCAATTGCATCGAGGTCTGCACCGCTTCGCCGCCGAGATACAGCAGCGCCATCAGCAGACTGGCGAGCACGATGCCGAGCGGATGCAACCGGCCGACGAACACGACGATGATCGCGGTGAAGCCGTAGCCCGGCGACCACGTCGCCTGCAACTGGCCGATCGGACCGGCGATCTCGCCCATGCCGGCGAGGCCGGCGAGGCCGCCGCTGATCAGCAGCGAGGTCCAGATCGTCTTCTTGTCGGAGAAGCCCGCGTAGCGCGCGGCGAGCGGCGCGAGTCCGCCGACGTTCATCCGGTAGCCCGCGAAGCTTTTGCGCATGAACAGCCAGACGAGTGGAATCGCGATCAGCGTGAGGAACACGGACGCGTTCAGGCGCGTGCCGCGCAGAAATTTCCAGTGCCAGTCGCCATACAGCGTCGGAAACAGCGCGTCGCCACTGAACATCTCCGACAGCGGAAAGTTCATGCCCTGCGGATCGCGCCACGGGCCGCTCACCAGGTAGATCAGTAGTTGGGTCGCGACGTAGGTGAGCATCAGGCTCACGAGAATCTCGTTGGTATTGAAACGGCTCTTCAGGAATGCGGGAATCGCAGCCCACGCCATGCCGCCGAGGATGCCCGCGAGCATCATCGTCGGCAGGATCCACCAGCCGCTCGCCTGATCGAAATAGATCGCGACGCCGCTCGCCGCGATGCCGCCGAGCAGCATCTGCCCTTCGGCGCCGATGTTCCACACGTTCGCGCGATAACCGATCGCGAGACCGAGGCCGATCAGGCACAACGGCGACGCCTTCAGCAATAGCTCCGACCAGCCGTTGATGCTCGACAGCGGCTCGATGAAGAACGCGTGCATCGCCTGCAACGGGTCGCGGCCGACGAGGCCGAAAATCAGAAAGCCGATCGCGAGCGTCAGCACTGCGGCGATCAGCGGCACGGCGAGCTGCATCGTGCGCGAGGGCGTGGTGCGGGCTTCGAGTCGATAAGGAAGCATCATGGGTGGCGTGGGTTTGTTCGGGTTCTGTTCTTCAGGGTCCGCATTCGAGTGCGTGCTTAGCGTTTTGGCGTGGCCGGCGGGCAACGCGTCGCCTCACGCATGCGCCGGTTGGTCTGCCGCAGGCGCCGCGCCCTCGCGGTCGCCGAATAGCCCCGCCATCCAGCGGCCGATTTCCTCGGCGTTGGTCGCACCGGTCGCGCGCACCGGCGAGAGCCGCCCGCCCGCGAGCACCGCGATGCGATCGCAGATATCGAACAGCTCTTCCAGTTCCTCCGAGATCACCAGAATCGCGACGCCGCGCGCCGACAGATCGAGCAGTTGCTGACGGATGAATGCGGACGCGCCGACATCGACGCCCCACGTCGGCTGCGCGACCACCAGTACCTTCGGCGCCTGCAAAATCTCGCGGCCCATGATGTATTTCTGCAGATTGCCGCCCGACAGACTTTGCGCGAGCGCGTCGGGGCCGCCGCAGCGCACGTCGAACGCGTCGATGCAGCGCTTCGCGAACGCGCGCATCGCGCCCGCCCTGATCCAGCCTGACTTGACCATGTTCTGCCGATGCGCGGTCAGGAGCGCGTTGTCGGCAAGGCTCATCGCCGGCACCGCGCCGCGGCCGAGCCGCTCCTCGGGCACGAAGCCAAAGCCGAGCGCGCGCCGGTGGCCCGCGCCGAGGCGCGCGGCCGGTCTGCCGCAGATCTTGATCGCGTCGGCCGGCAGGCTGCGTTTTTCAGCGCGCTTTTCTCCGGACAACGCCGCGAGCAGTTCCGCCTGGCCATTGCCCGACACGCCGGCAATGCCGAAGATCTCGCCCGCATGCACGCTGAACGACACGTCGCGCAACGACGTGCCGAACGGATCGTCGCTCGCGACCGACAACTGCCTGACGTCGAGCAGCACCGCGCCCGGCTTGTGCTCGCGCCGCGTGTAGTCGGGCAGCGAGTGGCCGACCATCAACTGCGCGAGCGACGCATGCGTCTCGTTCTTCGGCGTCACATTGCCGGTCACGCGGCCGCCTCGCATCACGGTCGCGGTGTCGCACAACTCCTGGATTTCGTCGAGCTTGTGGCTGATGTAGAGAATGCTGCAGCCTTCGGCCGCGAGCCGACGCAGCGTCGTGAACAGCTTGCGGACCGCCTGCGGCGTCAGCACCGAGGTCGGTTCGTCCATGATCAGCAGACGCGGATTCTGCAGCAGGCAGCGCACGATTTCGACGCGCTGGCGCTCGCCGACGGTGAGGCTGTGCACGTGCCGTTGCGGATCGATGTCGAGCCCGTAATCGGCCGACACCTCGCGAATGCGTTTCGCAAGGGACTTCAGATCGAACGGTTCGTCGAGCGCGAGCGCGATGTTTTCGCCGACCGTCAGCGTTTCGAACAGCGAGAAGTGCTGGAACACCATGCCGACGCCGAGCTTGCGCGCGGCCGCCGGGCTCGCGATGTCGACCGTCTCGCCTTCCCAGCGGATCTCGCCGGCGTCGGGCCGCACCGCGCCGTAGATGATCTTCATCAGCGTGCTCTTGCCCGCGCCGTTCTCGCCGAGCACCGCATGGATCTCGCCGGGTGCGACGACGAGCGTGACGTCGTCGTTGGCGCGCACGGCCGGGTACTGCTTGGTGATGCCCGTCAGCGCGAGCCGGGGCACCGCCTGGCCGGTGAGTTGTGCGCCGTCGCTAAGTGGAGTGTCGCTCATGAGATTCCGTAGTGCGTTTGAGACGCCGCTTGCTGCCTGAATACCGCCGGGTCGACGTCGATGACGTCCACCGTGCCGACGGGCGATCCGTCACCACAACCGAATGACGATACCTAATTCGACCCACTCAGTCGAGTTGACAAAATTCCCGCAAACCCGCGCCGCTACAAGCTCTGCGGGTATGTCACCCTTGACGTCGTTTTTCGTCCATATTAAAACCCATATACCCCTACGTCCGTTCGATCAGCCAGCACATATATTTCGGAGAATCCATGAGCCAGCAACGCGAGGCGATCGACACCTACCTGCTGCGCGTGTTGCACACGCTACTGATGGAGCGCAGCGTCACGCGCGCCGCCGTCAAACTGAATCAGTCCCAACCCGCGATCAGCGCGGCGCTGCGCCGTCTGCGCGACATCACCGGCGACCCGCTGCTGGTGCGCGGCAAGTCCGGCATGGTGCCGACGGAGTACGGCCTGCGCCTGCTCGAACCGGTGCAGAACGCGCTGCGCGAAATCGAGCGCATCAAGTTCCAGCAGCACAACTTCGATCCGGCCACATCCATCCGCTGCTACCGGATCGGCTGTCCCGACTACCTGAACGTGCTGTTCGTGCCGACAGTCGTCGAACGTTTTCGCCAGGCCGCGCCGAACGCGACGCTCGAATTCCATTCGCTCGGCCCCGCGTTCGACTACGAACTCGCGCTCGAGGACGGCAAGCTCGACATCGTGGTCGGCAACTGGCCGGAGCCGCCCGAGCAATTGCATCTGTCGAACCTGTTCGTCGATCAGATCGTCTGCCTGATGAGCAACTCGCATCCGTTTGCCAAACGTGGCGGGCTCACGCTCGACCAGTACCTGAACGCACCGCATCTCGCGCCGACGCCGTACTCGGTCGGCCAGCGCGGCGCGATCGACGTGCATCTCGCGCGCGAGCGGTTGAAGCGCCATGTGGTCGTCACGCTGCCCTACTTCAATCTCGCGCCGTACGTGCTGATCAAATCCGATCTGATCTTCACGACGACGCGCCTCTTTGCCGACTACTACGCGAAGTTCCTGCCGCTGACCGTGGTGCCCGCGCCGCTCGACTTCCCGCCGATGCAGTACTACCAGCTGTGGCACGAGCGCGTGCACTACTCCGACGAAGTGCGCTGGCTGCGCGGGCTGGTTGGCGAGACGACCCGGACGTTGATCGACAAGCCCTGAGCCCGCATGCGGCACCGCTCAGATATCAACGACTCGCGGCATCCGCGCGTGAGTGCCGCCCCTTCCGCTCAAGCTCAAGCCGCCGCCTCGTAAAGCTGCCGCGCGAGCGCGTTATGCCGCTCGATCACCGGCCCGAGTTCGAGCGTCGCCAAGCGCCCCTCCTTCACCACCACCTTGCCGTCGATCACGCTATAGCTGACCTGCGACGGCGCGCAGAATACCAGAGCCGCCACCGGATCGTGCAGTGCGCCGGCAAAGTGCGGCGCACGCAAATCGAACGCGACGAAATCCGCGGCCATGCCAGGCGCGAGCGCGCCGATGTCGTCGCGATTGAGCACGCGCGCGCCGCCCAGGGTCGCGATTTCGAGCGCCTCGCGCGCGGTCATAGCATCGGGCCCGAAACCGACGCGCTGCAGCAGCAGCGCCTGGCGCACTTCGGCGATCATCTGCGCAGCGTCGTTCGACGCCGAGCCGTCGACGCCGAGTCCAACCGGCACGCCCGCGAGCCGCATGCGCTTGACCGGCGCGATGCCCGACGCGAGCCGCATGTTCGAGCACGGACAGTGCGCGACGCCGGTGCCGGTGCGGGCGAACAGCGCGATGCCCGCGTCGTCGAGTTGCACGCAGTGCGCATGCCATACGTCGCGGCCGACCCAGCCGAGATCGTGCGCATACTCGGCCGGCGTCATGCCGAACTTCTCGCGGCTGTACTCGACGTCGTTGCCGTTCTCCGCCAGATGCGTGTGCAGCGACACGCCGTAGTGGCGCGCGAGCAGCGCCGATTCGCGCATCAGGTCGCGGCTCACCGAAAACGGCGAGCACGGCGCCACGACGACGCGCAGCATGGAGTAGCGCCCGTCGTCGTGATACGTCTCGATGAGACGCTGCGTGTCCTTCAGGATGTCCGCTTCGCGCTCGACCACCGAATCGGGCGGCAAGCCGCCGTCTTTCCGTCCCACGCTCATGCTGCCGCGCGCCGCATGAAAGCGCATGCCGATGCGGCGCGCCGCGGCGATGCTGTCGTCCAGACGGCTGCCGTTCGGATAGATATACAGATGGTCGCTCGACGTCGTGCAGCCCGACAGCAGCAGCTCGGCCATCGCGGTCAGCGTCGATACTTCGATCATGTCGGGCGTGAGGTTCGCCCACACCTTGTACAGATTCGTCAGCCAGCCGAACAGCTCGGCGTTCTGCGCGGCGGGAATCGCGCGCGTGAGGCTCTGGTACATGTGGTGATGCGTATTGACGAGGCCGGGAATCACCAGGTGGCCGCGCAGGTCGAGTACCTGATCGGCCGTTTGCGGCAGTTGCGCAGTCGGCCCGACCGCGACGATCCGGTTGTCCTCGATAAAGAGGCCGGCGTCGCGCAATTCGCGCCGCTCGCCATCCATCGTGACCAGCACGTCCGCGTGCTTCACGAGCATCGTTTTGCCGGGTTGTTTCAGTGCTTCATTCATCGTCATTCGTCTGTCCGCCTGATTGCCTGCATGCAAAGCCGTTCGAACGCGATGCGGCGGCACGCCACCGTGCCGCCGCGTTCGGTTGAACGCCGTTGGCCCGGTTACCCAGCGTGAATCGCCGTCTTCGGGGTTTGCCGTGCCAAAGGCCTGCCTTTGCACGGGTGTGTCGCACAGCGCTTACCTTCGGTAGCCAAAATCCCGCTGGCAACTCGCGCGGCTGCGATACCCAACTTCACACCGCCAATATAGTGGTGCATTTTTGGCGCCGGTACGATCGGCCGATGAGCCGGCGCGGCTTTCGACTGGCTGTCCATCATGCGCGAACTATTATCTTTCCTATCGCTCGCGCGCTGAACAGGGCATCCTTTTTACAATGGCTGCCACGGCGCTCGCTTCAATTCGCCGACGGGTATGTAGCCACTGACGTGGAGCCTCGATCCGCCGAGAAACGTAATGGATCGGGCCGCCGCCGACACCTCGCATTCACACAAGGACAATTGCGAATGGGCAAGCTCACTACCCACGTGCTCGACACCGCGAACGGCCGTCCCGGCGCAGGCATCAAGGTCGAACTCTTCGCGCTCGCCGCAGACACGCGCCGCGCGCTCAAAACCACTGTCACCAATCACGACGGCCGCTGCGACGAGCCGCTGCTCGAGGGCGACGCGCTCGTCGCTGGCGAGTACGAACTCGTGTTCGGCGCGGGCGACTACTTCGCGTCGCTCGGCACCAGCTTGCCGGAACCGCGCTTCGTCGATCGCGTCGTGCTGCGCTTCGGCGTCGCCGATGCCAGCGCGCACTATCACGTGCCGCTGCTGGTGTCGCCGTTTTCGTACAGCACGTATCGGGGCAGCTAGCCCTGCCGGATGCAAGCGCGTCCGCTTCGGCACGAACAGACACCAATACGCACAAGCGCCCCGCGATACCCACAACAAGCCGCGCTGCGTCTTCTATCCGCAGTCGGCGCGATGACCGGCGACGTCGAACGTCATCGCGCGCACAACGAATCAGAAGTGGAGGAGTTTCATGGAAGGCTTTATCACCGACTGGTTGAACCTCGCGATTCGCTGGTTCCACGTCATCGCCGCCATCGCATGGATCGGCGAATCGTTCTATTTCGTCGCGCTCGACAACAGCCTGAAACCGCCGACCGATCCGAACCAGCGCCGTCGCGGCGTGTTCGGCGAGCTGTGGCACGTGCACGGCGGCGGCTTCTACAACATGCAGAAGTACACGGTCGCGCCGCCGGAAATGCCCGAAGACCTGCACTGGTCGAAATGGCCGTCGTACACGACGTGGCTGTCGGGCTTCGGCCTCTTTACCGTGCTGTACCTGTTTTCGCCGAGCACCTACCTGATCGACAAGAACGTGCTCGACATGGGACCGGTGGTCGCTGTCTCCTCGGCGATCGGTTTCCTCGCGGCCGGCTGGATCGTCTATGACTCGCTGTGCCGCATTCTCGGCACGCGCGACAAACTGCTTGGCATCTGTGTCGGCGTATATGTGCTGATCGCGGCGTATCTCGCCTGTCATATCTTCGCGGGCCGCGCGGCGTATCTGATCATGGGCGCAATGCTCGCGACGATCATGTCGGCCAACGTGTTCTTCGTGATCATTCCGGGCCAGCGCAAGATGGTCGACGCGATGCTCAAGGGCGACACGCCGAACCCGATCTATGGCAAGCGCGGCAAGCAGCGCTCGGTGCACAACACCTACTTCACGCTGCCGGTCGTGTTCGCGATGCTGTCGAACCACTACGCGATGACCTATACGCATCCGTACAACTGGGCGGTGCTCGTCGTCATCATGCTGGCCGGCGCGCTGATCCGTCAGTTCTTCGTGATGCGCCATCGCGGCCAGGTGTTGTGGTATCTGCCGCTCGTCGGCGTGGCGCTGATGTGCACGGCGCTCGTGTGGACCATGCCGCGTCCGGTAGTGCCGCAGGCGCAGGCCGCCAACGCGCCGACGCTGAAGGTCGCCGACATCGCGCCGGTGCTGCAGCAGCGCTGCGTGGCTTGCCACTCCTCGCATCCGACGATGATGGGCAGCGCGCCCGCCGGCGTGCTGATGGATACCCCCGACGAAATCTCGCAGAACGCACAGCGCATTTACCAGCAGGCGGTTACGTTGAAAGCGATGCCGCTCGGCAACGTCACGCACATGACCGACGACGAGCGGATGAAGATCGCCGCGTGGTTCGAAGGCGGCGCGGCGAAGTAAAGACGTCTGTCCGGATCACGATTCCGGTTCCGAGGTAGAGGCTGGTGTGTGTACGGGCTTGTCGCGAGAGCGGCAAGCCCGTTGTCGTTTGGGGAGGAATGGCGGGTCCGTCAGTGGCATCGATACATTAGATTTGTCGCCCTTGGGCCACAAACTAAGCCAAAGATGCATAAAATGTAGCCCTAGAGGCACAAAAACAAACAAACTTGTTGTGCCTCTTGGGCTACAATAAATGGCAAATATGCTGAATTTGACGCCCTGAGGCCACAAATGACCAACCTCGCCGATGTCTCGGACATGCTGAAAGCCGTACGACGCGACAGCAAGCTATCGCAGGAAGAGCTTGCGCGCCGCGCGGGCGTGGCCCGCACGACCGTCGCGCGGATGGAGACGCTCGCCAAAAACGATATGAGCGTGTCCGTGCTCGTGCGCCTGCTTGAAGCCGCCGGTTACGACCTCAAGTTCGTCGCGCATGGACATGGCCGCACGCTCGAAGACATCCTCGCTGAACAGCGCAGCCCGGACGCGCAGCCATGAAGCTCGACGTTCAGGTACTGGGCAAGAACGTTGCCACGCTGTTTCGCGAGCGCGACGACTATGTCCTCAAATACAACCGCGATGCGAGCGCGGCCGACTTCGTCAGTCTGACGATGCCGGTGCGCGAAGAGGCCTGGCGCTGGCCGCGCGACCTGCATCCGTTTTTCCGGCAGAACCTGCCCGAGGGCTATCTGCTGAATCTGATCCGCGAGCAATTCGGGCCCTTGCTCGACGGAACCGATCTGTCGCTGCTCGCCGTCGTGGGCTCGATGGGGATCGGCCGGGTCACCGTCACGCCAGAAGGCGTGGCGCCGGGCACCGAACTGGAGGCGCTCGACGTCCAGCACATCCTGCACGGCGACAACACCGCCGAACATTTCGCGCAACTGGTGCGTGAATACGCGCGAGCGGCCATTTCAGGTGTCGTGCCGAAGTTCATCGCGCCGGAAGCGCAGCCTGCCGCATCGACACCGTTGCAGCTCGGAAAGCCGACGATTCGAACGAGCCGTCACATCGTCAAAGGTTCGGACGACAACACGCCCTTTCTCGGTTTCAACGAGTTCCATTCGATGCGGGTGCTGGAGCGGCTCGGGGTGGCGCCCGTTGCGCGCACCCAGATGTCGGACGATGGCCGGGCGCTCGTCGTCGAGCGCTTCGATGTCGACGAAGATGGATTGCCGGCGTACGGCGTCGAAGACCTGTGCGGCCTGCTCGGTTTGCCCCCGCACGAAAAATACAATTCGACCAGCGAGAAAATGCTCAACGCGGCAAGAGCGTATCTGCTCGATCGCGACACCACGCGAACGCAGCTCCAGCAGCTCGGCTGGCATCTGCTGACCAACTACGTCGTGCGCAATGCGGACTGCCACACCAAGAACGTCGCGCTGTTCTATACGTCGGTCGACGATGTCGCGTTCACGCCCGTCTACGATGTCGTGACGACCCAGGCTTATCCGCGCTTCGCCGCCAATCCGCCGGGCCTCGCCATCGACGGCCGCAAGACCTGGGCAGCCGGTAAAACCCTCGAACGCTTTTTCAACACTCGCATGGGCATCGCTCCGCGGCAATATGCGCAAATGGTCGAGGCGCTGTGCGACTCGGCTGTCGACGTCGGTCACGAGTTGATCGAGGCAGCGCGCAACGAACCGCAGTGGCGCACGGTCGCCAAGCAGATGCTGCATGCGTGGGACGACGGCATGACATCGCTGCGTTCGCCAAAGAAGAGCCTGCAATTCAGCGGGCTCAAGCCGGCCATCGAAGCAGCGGGATTTTCGGCGCCGGAGCCGCCCGAGCGGTCAAGAGAAGTCATCGGGCATTCGCCGCTGCTCGGCAGGCGCAAGTGATCGTCATCCATGCAAGAAAGCCCGCGACGTAACGCACGTCGCGGGCTTTTCTTTTCAACCGCAACGCTACCGGCTACCCGGCAGCTGCATTGCCATCAAACCACCACCGCGCTCAACGCATCTTCCGTGAGCCAGAGCGACTCCGCCAGATCCTGCTCGTTCAGATTGAGCCCCTCGCCGCCACGATCGACGACGATAAAGTCGCTCATCTCGCCCAACGCGATCAGCGGATGGTGCCATACGCCCTTCGCGTAGTTGACGCCCTGCCAACCACTCGTGACGAACGCGCGAATCTTCGCCGCGTCCAGTTCGCCCGCGGGTGCGACGACGACCAGATACGGCTTGTCGTTCAGCGGCACGAATGCCTGGCTGCCGAGCGGATGACGCTCGAGCATCTTCACTTCGAACGGCAGCGCGCGCGGCTGGCCACGAAACAGATTGACGAGCGTGCGGCCGTGCTCGTCGGTCACGTCGACTTTCGCGAGGTCGTGATAGCGGATCGTCGTGCCGCGGTTGATCGGAATCTGCTTCGCGCCTTCGAGTTCGATTACGTCGCCGAATGCGGCGAACGCCTCTTTCGTCAGCGGTTCGATGGCGAGCGTTTTCATTCGAGCGTACCCCACAGACGCAGACGCGACACCCCGCCGTCCGGATAGATGTTGAAGCGCACATGGGTGACGGGCCCGAGCGCCGCGATCTCGCTTTCGAAGAAGTGCTGCTTGTCCATCTGCAGTTTCTGTTCGCCGAGCAGCACCGGCCAGAACATCGCCTGCGTGACGAGCGAGCTGTCGGTGCCGCCCTTCACGTACGCGGCCTGGATCGAGCAGCGATCCGGATAGTTGCCCTTGAAGTGCGCGGTGTCGACTTCGATCTTGCGGATCACCCCCGGCTGCGCGAGTGCGATGATCGCCCAGTCGTTGCCCGGCTCGCGACGACGACGCGTTTCCCAGCCGTCGCCCATATTCACGCCGCGACCCGGCATCAGCAGCGTCGAAGCCGCGCCGAAGTGCTGGTTGTTCGCGCTAACCAGATATGCACCGTTTTCCATCGCGGCGAGATCGAACTGCTCGGTGCGGCTCGCGCCCGCCCAGTCCACCTGCGGCTGACCGTACACACGCAGACGCGCGATGCCGCCGTCCGGATAGATGTTCACGCGCAGATGCGTGTACGCGTTCGCGTCGGCGACTTCGAGGTAGTGGTGGCTATTGCCCTGCAACGTGGTGGACGGCACGATCTCGGTCCATTGCGTCGACTGGTTCGGCTCGCCATCGACGACCCGCGCCGCTTCCACCGACGCCGCCGGCGGGAAGTTGCCGGTGAAGTGGCTGGTGTCGAGGTCGAGTCCCTTGATCACACCGGGCCGCGCGAGCTTGACGACACACCAGTCGTAGCCGGTCGTGCGCTTGCGGCGCGTTTCCCAGCCGTCCATCCACTTGCCGTTGTCGTCGTACTTGCCCGGAATGAAGACGGCCGGTTCCGGATTCAGCATGCGGTCCTTCGGCGCGAAGAATTCGTCGCTAGCCTCGAGCGCCTGCGCGCCCAGACGCGGGTCCGCCAGATTCACGTAACGGCGCGTGAATTCCGGTGCGTTGGGGTCGAGAATCGGAAGTGCCATCTTTGTCGTCCTTGATATCGATTGGTGCGGGAAAAACGTTGCGGCTCGTTGCGTGACGCGGTGCGCGTCACACGCCGATCAGGTCGTCGAGCCGCAAACGTGCAATGCGATAGATCTGATCGAGGCTCGCGCGCATCTCGTCGGCGCGGCTATTGTTCATGCGCGATTCGAAGTTCGCGATGATGCCGTGGCGGTCGTAGCCGCGCACCGCGAGAATGAACGGAAAGCCGAACTTCTCGCGATACGCGTGGTTGAGCGCATGCAGCTTGTCGAACTCTGCCTGCGTGCATTGCGCGAGCCCGGCGCCGCTTTGCTCGCGGGTCGATTCGGCGGTCAGCTCGCCACGCACCGCGGCCTTGCCGGCCAGCTCCGGGTGCGCGTTGATCAGCGCGAGCTGCTTGTCCTCGCCCGAGGTTTCGACGATCTGCGACATGCTGCGATGCAGCTCGTCGATGCTCGCGAACGGCCGCTGCCGCGCCGCAATCTCCGCGACCCACGGCGAGTGCTCGAAGATGCCCGACAGCGTCGCAACGAACGCGTCGGTCGAGAGGCTGTTGAGTTGGTCCAGGGTGTATTGCATCGCCTTCATGCCGCAGCCTCGCGGTTGTCCTGTTGGTAAGGATGAGTCTCGTGCCAGTGCCGCGCGATATCGACGCGCCGCGACACCCATACGCGATCGTGCTGTTCGATGTGATCGAGAAAGCGCTGCAGCGCGCGGAAACGCCCCGGCCGTCCGAGCAGCCGGCAGTGCATGCCGATCGACAGCATCTTCGGCACTTCGTCGCCCTCTTCGTACAGCACGTCGAACGCGTCGCGCAGGTAGGTGAAGAAGTGGTCCGCGGTGTTGAAGCCTTGCGGCGTCGCGAAGCGCATGTCGTTGGTGTCGAGCGTGTACGGCACGATCAGTTGCGGCACGCTCTTGCCGCCCGCCACCTCGACGTCCATCCAGAACGGCAAGTCGTCGCCGTAGTAATCGGAGTCGTACAGGAAGCCGCCGTATTCGGCGACCAGCCGATGGGTGTTCGGACTGTCGCGGCCGGTGTACCAGCCGAGCGGCCGCACGCCGGTCACGCGCTCGATCGCCTCCATGCCGAGGCGCATGTGCTCCGCTTCCTTCTCCGGCGACATGTCCTGATAGTGAATCCAGCGATAGCCGTGGCACGCGATCTCATGCCCGAGTTCGACGAACGCCCGCGCGACTTCCGGATTCCGCTCGATCGCCATGCCGACGCCGAACACCGTCAGCGCCAGATCACGTCTTTCGAATTCGCGCAGGATGCGCCACACGCCCGCGCGCGAGCCGTATTCGTAGATCGACTCCATGCTCATGTGCCGCGCCGGATACGCCGCCGCGCCAACGATCTCCGACAGGAACTGCTCGGAACCGGGGTCGCCGTGCAGCACGCAGTTTTCGCCGCCCTCTTCGTAGTTGAGGACGAATTGCACCGCGACGCGCGCTCGCCCCGGCCAGTTCGCGTGCACCGGGTGGCGGCCGTAGCCGATCAGATCGCGTGGGTAGTTCGGGTCGAGTGGCATGGTTTGACGGATGCGTAGTGACGGGACCAGGAATTTGCGTGAAGCTCGCGCATGAAGCTCGAGCTCGAAACCCCTCGGCAACGACGCCGGAACTGACCTTTGCAAGCGCTCGTTCGGAGGCTTCAGCGGCGGCCGAAGCCGCCGCACCGAGTTGACCCAGTGTAGCGAAAACGCCCTGGTGAGCCCATACGGCCGGGCAGATAGTGCGTGTTACAGCGAGTGTATGTGCGCGTCCGCCTGGGTCCCCGCCGAGTCGGCGTTTACCCGCAGCGGGCCGGGGCTGAACGAGGCGAGCGCGCCGTCGTAGCGCTTCGTGAGCGGCCGTGCATAGTCGCCGCGCTTGGCCGTCGCGAGACGCAGCGCCACCAGTGCCTCGGTCCATTTGACCGCCGCCGTCACGCCTTCGATCACCGGCGCGCCGAGCGCGTCCTCGATCTCCGCGCATAGCTCGGCCATGCCCGCGCAACCGAGCACGATCGCGTCCGACCCATCCTCGTCGAGCGCGCGCCGGCATTCGTCGAGGATGATGCGGCGCGCCGCCGAGCCGGGCGTGTCGAGATCGAGCACGGCGACGTCGGTCGCACGCACGTTGCGGCAGAAGCGCTTCATGCCGTAGCGCTCGGCCAGATGCCAGGCCATGCCGCAGGTGCGCGCGAGCGTCGTCAAGACCGAAAAGCCCGGCGCGAGCACGCTCGCCGCGTGCATCGCCGCCTCGGCGATGCCGATCACCGGCCCGCGCGCCAACTCGCGGGCCGCGTAGAGACCCGGGTCGCCGAAGCACGCGATCACGTAGCCGTCGCAGCCTTCCCGCTCGCCGGCCGCGACTTCGGCGAGCAGACCGGGCGTGGCGAGCGCTTCGTCGTAATAGCCTTCGATCGACGGCGGGCCCATCGTCGGATTGACGGCGATCACTTCGGTGCCGGGCGCGGCGACCTCGCGCGCGCAGCGCCCCATCGCCTCGGTCATGCGGCGTGTCGTGTTCGGATTGATCAGTTTGATACGCATGGCGACTCCTATTCGACTCATATTGCAGCGGCAAAAAACTGGCGCTCCATGAAGCTCAGCGCGCGAGCATCCGGTAAAACAGCGCGCCGAGTCCCGCGCCGATGAACCACGAGAAATTCGCGAGGCCGTCGAGGCCCGGCACCATCACGCAGATCACCGCGATCACCGCGGCCGGCAGCAACGCGGCCACCGCACGATAGTTGACGCCGTTGCGATACCAGTACGAGCCGTTCGGCGCAACCGTGTACAGATCGTCGAGCACGATCTTCTGACGCTTGACCAGATAGAAATCGACGATCAGGACGCCGTACAAAGGTCCGATGAAGCTGCCGAGCACGTCGAGCGTGTAGTGAATCACGGCCGGATTGTTGAACAGGTTCCACGGCGTGATGAACACCGACGCGACCGCTGCGAGCATGCCGCCCGCACGCCAGCTGATGAGGCGCGGCGCGACGTTCGAGAAGTCGAAGGCCGGCGACACGAAGTTCGCGACGATGTTGATGCCGATCGTCGCGATCGTGAAGGTCAGCGCGCCGAGAATCACGGCCATCGGATAGTCGATGCGGCCCACCGTTTCGACCGGGTCCGTGATCAGCTCGCCGAACACCGGCAGCGTGGCCGCGGTCGTGATCACCGTCACCAGCGAGAACGCGAGGAAGTTGACCGGCAGGCCCCAGAAGTTGCCGCGCTTGACGCTGCGAAAGCTCTTGCCGTAGCGCGAGAAGTCGCCGAAATTCAGCATCGGTCCGGAGAAGTACGACACCACCAGCGAGATCGCCGTGATCATCACCGGCACCACTTCCATGCCGTGATATTTGACGCCGCCGAGGTTGATGCCGATGTTGCGCCAGCCCGCGCGATACACCATGTAGCCGGCGAGAATGAACATCACGACGTAGACGGCCGGCCCGGCGAAATCGATGAACTTCTTGATGGTCTCCATGCCATGCCAAAACACCAGCGCCTGCAGTACCCACAGCAGCATGAAGCCGGCCCAGCCGAGCGTCGACAGACCGAGCAGGCCATGCCGATGCACGTCGGCATACGGCAGCAGTTGCGGCACGAACTTCAGCACGACGATCACGAGCGCGCTCGACGCGAGATAGGTCTGGATGCCATACCACGCGACCGCGATCAGGCCGCGGATCACCGCGGGAACGTTCGCGCCGAGCACGCCGAAAGTCGCGCGGCACGCGACCGGATACGGCACGCCGTTCAGCTGGCTCGGCTTCGCGATCAGGTTGCACAGCACGTTCACGAGCGTGATGCCGACGAGCAACGCGACCAGCACCTGCCAGCTCGTCAGGCCGAGCGCGAAGAGACTCCCCGCGAAGACATAGCCACCCACGCTGTGCACGTCCGACATCCAGAACGCGAAGATGTTGTATGCGGTCCAGTTCTGCGCGCGCAGCGGCGCGAGGTCCGCATTGTAGAGCCGCTCGCTGTAGCCGGCCGGCATCGACGGATCGGTTTGGGCCGTGCCGTCCGGGTAGTTGGAAATGGGGTGACTGCCTGGCGCTGCACTGAACTGAGCCATGATTCCTCCTTTGGATAGGGACCGTCGAAAGCGCATCGACGGGCATTGCATCGGCCATGCCAGTTGCTCGCTTCTTGCCCTGTATGGGTCGCAGAAGTCGGCGTCGTGGTCCCGGACCGTGCCGCGCGTGTCTCCGTACTGACGTACTTGTGGTTGTCGCATCGCCGGCCGCCGCGGATTTCCGGCGATGCGTCGCTACCCTGAGGTCCGTCGTCTCGCGACGGACGTGCGTGCTCAGGCCGGCGGCGCTCACGCGAGGCCGCCCTGCCGTGCATCTATCGGTTCAGTTCAATTCAGTGCGGCGCGCACCACCTACGGGCGCTCGCCTGCTACCTGCCTCAGCCTGGAGTGGAGTCGGCTTCGGCTCTTTACGTTGATGTTTCTTTCGGCGCGAGCGCACCGAATACTTCGTGCAGATCCGCTGCACCGCGCGCGGGGCGCTCCAGCATCTTCAACTCGACGCTTTGCAGATGGCGCGACATCAGCGCGGCCGCCTGCTTTGCATCGCCGGCGTCGAGCGCGGCGAGAATCGCTTCGTGGTCCTCGAACGAGCACGGGCTGCGTCCGAGCGACTCGTACAGCGCGGAAATCAGCGTGGAACGCGCGACCAGCCCGTTCAGGCAATCGCACAGCACCGAGTTGCCGGTCAGGCTCGCGAGCTCCGTATGAAACTCGCCCGACAAGCGGATCCATGCCGGAAAATCGCGCGTTTCGAATGCCTTGCGTTCCCGGCCGATCATGCCGCCGACGTTCTTCAGACGCCGCATGCCGTGTCCGCTACAGATCATTTCGACGACGGCCAGCTCGATGATGCGGCGCATTTCGAACACCTCGTGCACCTCCTGCAACGACGGACTCGCGACGAACGCGCCACGGTTCGGCTCGAGGTCGACGAGCCGCTCACCCGCCAGCTGCGACAGCGCCTGACGGATCGGGCCGCGCTTCACGCCGAATACTTCGCATAGCTGAGCTTCGGTGAGCTTCGCGCCGGGTGCCAGCCGATGCTCGAGGATCGCCGCGCGGATGCGCTCGGCGATTGCTTCGGGCTTCGAACTGTTCGCGACTGATTCGGTGTCGGACATGATTGGCGTCTCGGTATGTTGGTCATCATAGGACGGACACAAATATTGTCAACAATTTTTGCGTCAATTTTCGACAGTTCTCGTGCTGCGTTGCGTCAAGAAAGGCCTGCAAGTCAAGCTGCGCGGCTGTCTGGCGGAAATGCTACCCGTTTCCACGGCGCGAAGCCGACTGTTGGCGGCCGGGTTTTTGTCAACAAAAACTGAAAACATTGGCGACGGGTGTGGGTGACGGTGAGCTGCATAATGCAGACAGTTAGTTGCGTTAGCCACGCGAAAAAAAGCGGGCGATCCGCCCGCCTCCGCCCCACCCACGCGGGCTTCAGCCAAGGCTCGGATAGCCCGATGCCGTCAGCCTGAAGCCATGCGCATTCGCGACCAGATGCGCATTAGCGCCGACCGGCAGCGTCACCATGTTGTGGACATGCCCGAACTGCAGCCCCGTCACGACTGGAATGCCGATCAGCGAACGCACTTGCTCGACCATCGCCTGCAGGTCGTAGCCATTGTCGTAGTCGTAGGGCTTGCCGCCCGTGAAGTCGCCGAGCACGAGCGCCTGCTGCTGCGCGAGGATGCCGGCCAGATGCAGCTGATAGATCATTCGCTCGATGCGGAACGGCTGCTCGTTGACGTCTTCGACGAACAGGATGCCGCCCTGCACCGGCGGCATGTAGGGCGTGCCGACCAGCGACGCCACCACCGCCAGATTGCCGCCCCACAGCGTGCCCGTCACATCGACGTTCTGCGCTTGCGGCGTGTTGCTCGCGATCGTGAGGGTCGGCTGCGTCAATGCCGACCAGAAATGCCGCATCGTGAATTCGCTGAGCTCCTCGGCGCCGAAATCGCTCATCAGCATCGGGCCGCCAAAGGTCTTCAGGCCGGCGCGCGCGAGCAGCGCCAGTTGGATCGCGGTGAAGTCGCTGTGGCCGACGAGCGCGATCGGCTGATCGGTGAGCCGCCGCTGCAGGCCTTCGTAGTCGAGACCGTGCAGAATCCGCACCGCGCCGTAGCCGCCGCGCACGGCCAGCACGACATCGGGCAACTCGCGCGATGGATCGGCGAGCCGGTTCAGATCGGCCGCGCGCTCGCCGTCGGTGCCGGCGAAGCGCTGGTAGCGGCGCTTTGCGGCCGCCTCGCCGTCGACACGATGCCCCTGCGCCCGCAGCCGATGTAACGCGCGATGCAACACCTCCGGATCATGCGGATAGCCGGATGGCGCAATCAATTCGATGGTGCGATGAGCGGTCATGGCGAGACCCGTTGGGCGTTGTTGTTTTAGAGCGGCGTGGTTGGGAGGGGTTCGTTGCTCGGGGGTGTTGCGGGGTCAGTGGCGGTGCCAACGGACCCTTCAGCCACTTCACCACGAGCCGCCGCGCGCGCTGCGCGGCTCGCGCGACGCCGCTCGGCAAAAAACGACCTGAGCGCGGCACCGCATTCGGCTTCGAGGACACCGCCGCTGACCGTCGTGTGATGGTTCAGCTGGGGATTCGCGAACGCATCGACCACGCTGCCGCACGCGCCGGTTTTCGGATCGCGCGCACCGAACACGACACGCGCGATGCGCGCGTGCATGATCGCGCCGGCGCACATCAGGCAAGGCTCGAGCGTCACATAGAGCTCGCAACCCGGCAGACGATAATTTTCGAGCGACTGCGCGGCGGCGCGCAGCGCAATCATTTCGGCGTGCGCGGACGGATCGTGCGCGCCGATCGGATGATTGAAGCCCGTGGCGATGACTTCGTCGCCGCGCACCAGCACCGCGCCGACCGGTACTTCGCCGGCCGCGCGCGCTTCTTCGGCGGCGGCCTGAGCGAGCGCCATGAAGCGCAAGTCGCGTTCGGAGACGATGGGAGCTTCGGAATTTCCGGGAGGGATGGCGGGACCGGCCACAGGTCGATCAGCCGCCGGCGCGGACACTGCGCCGATGCTAGCGTCAACGGATTTCTCGCCGTCCTCGGTTTGCGCCGAAGAGCCGATCGAGGCGGGACACGCGAGCGGCTCGTTCACTGTGAACCTGCTCCCGCCACATCGACATTGCCCACGCGTTCCGACAGACGTTCGGCGATGCGGCGGCAATATTCGCGCGGCAGGACCATCGGGCCGCCGCGCAGCGATTCGAGCGCCATATCGAGCGCGAGCATGCGGGCCTGGAGACGGCAACGGGTCGCCTGATCGCTCACGGCATTCAGCTCCGTTTGCAGGTCGCGCAACGCGCGAAGCTGCTCGACGGCGGGCGGCACGAAGCCCGCGTTTTTCAGAATCCGGTTGGCGACGCGCACCTCTTCCGGCACCAACGCATCATCATCGAGGGCCAGCGGCGCGCCCGCGCCCGGCAAATCGTCGAACTCTCCGCGCGCGGCGGCGGCAATACGCTGTTCGACAAGCGCATCAAGCAATTTCATCTGCAATCCACTACGTTGCGGCCCGAGCATTCTATCAGGGAGTGCACGGGCGTTCAGTGCTCCCCCGACGGCATAAAAGCGCCGATTTGCCGGCTATTCGACGTTTGACGGTGCTTCAGCGTCGACTTAGAGTAGGTCATCGAGCCGTACGACGCGCGCAGCGCTTGACTGGCGCGGCAAGCCATGATTTTCCTCCCGTCGAAGTCGATGCCGCGATGTCATTCAAACCGATCAGCGGTCCCAGTACTTTTCCCGTTGCGCATCCGCGTCCTGTCGGCGCCGTGCAGCCGGTGCGAGGGAGCCCGCACACGTGTCGGCGCATCGGCGTGGGTACCGCGCTGACGGCGATTGCAGCGGCCTTGCTGCGGCGTCTTTTGCGGCGGCGCCGCGGCAAGCGGTGGCGCCTATGCCGGAGGCTGCGGAACAAGCGTGCGGTTCTAACGGTTGCCAGGCGATACACCCGCGCATTCGACGCCGCGGTGGCCGGCGCGCCCCCGCTCCTCAGCTACGCCCCACCAACGGCCAGCGCGCGAGAACGATATATTTGGATCGTCCCAGCAGGCTGTGCATCAGCGCAAACTCGCGCACGTTCCAGCATGCCGGCTCGGCCGGACGGCGCTCGATCCACGGCATCCCGTACGCCAGCGTCACGTGCGGCGTAAAACGTGCATCGGGCTCGATGCCGTCGTCCCGCAAGCTCGCTTCGAGCGCATCGTGAAGCGCCTGCAGTCCGCGCACACCGTGCTCGCCGACGAGCACCGCCGGCCCGAGCCGCGGCTTTTTCGCGAAGCTGGCGATCGCGTCGAATTCGACCGTAAACGGCGCCATGCTGACCGCGGCGGCCGCCCGTTTCGCCGCCTCGACCACATCCGCCGGCAAGCCGCCCGCGAAATTGCCGAAATGCCTCAGCGTCACGTGCAAACGGTTCGCCGCGAGCGCTTTGCCGCGCACGCCGCTGTGCCCGCGTACCTCCGCGCAAAGCTGTTGCGCGAACTTCGCCATGCCGGCCGCGGTATTGGCATCGGGATAAACCGCGAAAAAGAGCCCGTCGGTGGGCGGGGGCGGCGCCTCTAGCCCGGGCAACCACAGTTGTTCAGGCATCGCGCCTCGTTCCCTAGCTGAATTTTTCTGCCGATTCGCATACCGCCGCACAAGCGGCCCATTGCAGCCATGTTACTGTATATTCATACAGTATGACAGACCATGCGCAATCACAGCGCGCCAGTGGCCGGCCGGCTTGCCGATGCGCTTGTACCAAAGCTCGATGAAGGACTGAGCGGCCGGCGACAACGAATGCTCGGCGCGTCGGATCAGATTCACGTCGCGCGCAACGAGCGGCGCTTCGAGCCGGCGCGCGACCAGATCGCGGTGCGGAAACGACGCCAGCGGAATGCCCGGAAAAATCGCGATGCCAAGACCGCCCACCCGGGGTTACCGCCGAATCGTGTCGTCGAGATGGGGGCGCGGCTCGATATGGTCTGGCATGCCGGCGTCAATCGCGGCGCCGTTCAAAACCTGCGAATCCTGCGGCCCAAAACAAAAAAACCCGCGAAAACGCGGGCTTTGATGTGTTGTGTTGCCAGGTCGTGCCGATACGGTCGAGACGGCTGATCATTCCCACTCGATTAGCAACTACCCACCGCAAACCCAACGCTGGGCCTGACACGGGTCCCATGGCGCCCGCCGATACCGTCAGCGATACCGACATTCCCGCCCGGCACTCAACGGCCTTGGGTGGGCCGCATCGGAAAATCGGCACCGCCTGCTTAACAAAGATCGTCTAAACCATGCATCTCCAGTTCATTCGGAGGTTGATACCGTCTGCGATACCGTCAGGTCACAACTGCCTAACTGAGCCGACCGGCGGCTGGTCGGCCAAAGCCGACAGTGGCCGATCAGGAACGTGTGGCCGTTCTAGATCGCTTCACCGACATTCGCGACCTGGTGCGGGCGTGTGTCAGCTTTCCTTATTGGCGAACGAGTCCTCTCGACCCGCAGCGGCCTCTCATCACATGGTCATCGAGCGACCGTTGAGCGCGGCACCTTGGTCATTCGGCCGAGTGCGGATGAACTTGCGCTGTCCATCGCATACAATCCCATGTCCAAACCGCAAACAAATATGATGCGCAGGCCATCCGTCATCGCAGGAATCGCGTACGTCCAGTTGTTGACTGCTGTACACATACTCAAGGCATTCGATAGCCCGTATATCAATCGAGTCCCGTTATACATTGGTTCGCCGCTCTCTGTGCATGCGCAATGGACCTACATGGCCAGTCTGTTGCCGGTCGCTGTCGTTGTTGGTGTGGGCTTGGTCCACGGCAAGTCTTGGGTACGCTGGATTCTCGCGGCGACTATTCTCGCCACTGCGGCTATCACCATCCCCGTACAAAATGCTCAAGGCATCTATTCATACGTACTCGCCCTACTGATAGGTTCCACAATTCTGGCGCTGCTTTTCCTTGCTCCTTCGGCAAGGACATATTTTGCTCATCCACGAGCCGCGAAGCGATCGCTTTCGGTGCGAGACCTCTTCGCGCGAGCGATGTTTGCCTTTTGCGCCGTGAACACGTCCTTCAACCTCGCAGATCGCTTCGCCGGTAAGGTTGAACTTGCAACAGCCATTGCCGTGCTCGCCATTCTTTCATTGCCGGCCCTCGTGCTGGGAATTGTCGCCCGTTGGCATATCACGACGGCTTGCCGTGAAGCTGCAACGGTCCTGCTATCGACGGCACTGTTCCTTGCTTGCCGGTTTTTGCTTGTCGCTACTTACGTTCACGTTAGTAATCTGACGGCTTTTCCGGAAGCTATGCGGATAGACAGTGTAATTCTCACATCCGTGATTGCTGTGCTGGGGCTATTGCTTTCGAGGTTGTCAGTACATCGGGCGTCTCGGCCGCAGCCGCTCACCGCCAGCGAGTCGTGAGATGGAACTCTCGGGCGACGAAGTTGGCGGAGAGGCGGCATAACGGCGTGTAGCATTTCAAACAGAATGGCGATGAATACGCTTCCTCTTTGCGAATCGAATGGCCGTTTGCTGGGGGCGAACCGACGTGCAAGCGTCCGGGCGATGGAATGAGCGAAGGGCGCCTCCTGGCCGAGGGTGTGTGAAAACGCACTCATCGCCTAAACTGAATCAACGCATTGAGATCGGGTGACTCATGAAGCGATTCGTTGAAGGCGATGACCGCAAGCAGGTCGCACTGCTTCCCGAATGCATCGATGACTACATCGGGCAGGACAATCCGGTGAGGATCATAGACGTGTTCGTCGACGAACTCGATCTTGCGGAACTCGGCTTCGATGGGGCTTCGCCCGCTCTCACCGGTCGGCCGTCTTATCATCCTGCAGTGATGCTCAAGGTCTACATCTACGGGTATCTGAATCGCTTGCCTTCCAGCAGGCGTCTCGAATGGGAATGCCAGCGAAATCTCGAGATGATGTGGCTGACGGGACGCCTGGCACCGGACTTCAAAACGATCGCCGACTTCCGCCGCGACAATGGTGCCGCCATTCGCAACGTGTGCCGGCGCTTCGTCGAACTGTGCCGCGGCCTGAAGCTTCTTTCCAGTGACATGGTGGCCATCGACGGCAGCAAGTTCAAAGCCGTAAACAGCCGCGACCGGAACTACACCGCTGGCAAGATCGACAAGCGTCAGCAGCAGATCGAGGAGAGTATCCAGCGGTACCTCGACGCGATTGAGACCGCGGATCGCGTCAGTCCAGCCGGTTTCGATGTGAAGACCGTCCGCCTGTATGAGAAGGTCGCTTTGCTGCGGCAACGGATGCGCGAACTCGAGCAGATCCGGAAGCAACTGAAGACGCAACCGGACAGACAGCTGTCACTGACAGATCCCGACTCGCGTTCGATGACCAGCAGCGGCAAAAAGACCGGAACAGTTGGCTACAACGTACAGGCCGCCGTAGACACGAAACATCACCTGATCGTTGAACACGAGGTGACCAATGTCGGAGGAGATCACGGGCAGCTCAGCAAGATCGCGCTCGCAGCAAGAGACGCGATGGGCAAATCCGGACTCAGGGTGCTAGCCGATCGGGGCTACTTCAGTGGCCCGGATATTCGTACCTGCGAACTCTCGGGTATCAAGGCATATGTACCGAAGCCGTTGACGTCTGCATCCCGAAAGAAAGGCCTTTTTACCAAGCGCGACTTCATCTACATCGCTAAAGACGATGTCTATCGTTGTCCGGCCGGCGAGCGCGCCATTCATCGGTTCACGACTGTCGAACATGGCATGAATCTGAAGGTGTACTGGCCCAGCGCATGCCCGCGTTGCCATCTCAAGGAGCGATGTTCTCCAAGCGACTACCGACGCATTCGACGCTGGGAACACGAACAGATACTGGAAGCCATGCAGCGACGGCTCGACCGGAATCCAGACGCAATGACGATCCGGCGCAGCACCGTTGAGCATGTGTTCGGTACGCTCAAACATTGGATGGGTGCCACGCACTTCCAGACCAGAACCCTCGCACGAGTGAGCACCGAGATGAGCCTTCAGGTGTTGGCTTACAACCTGAAGCGAGTCATGGAGATACTCGGCGTTGCGAAAACGATGAGGGCGATGCGAATGGCTGGAAGCTGAGGTCCTGCGGGGCCTTCTTGATACTGACAACCCTTAGACTGTCGCAAAGCCACCAACTACGGCCGGCCTGTCCGGCAACTTCCCCTGCATAGCCGTAGAACGGTTTCCACACACCCTCGGCCGGCTACGGCCCCACGCGGTCGGCCGTAGCCGACCCAGGGCGTGTGGAAACGGGAAGGCATTACAAGCTAACGCGAGATCTTGACGCCATCGTCGCGTTTGACTGCCCTTACGACTTGCACGGCGCAGACGCGAAGGTGGATCCGCTCTGATGCGTTCTGGTCGGGTTTAAAGGCTTACTTTCACGACCTACTGGGGGTACTCACGCCCCCACAAGCTGCATTGCCTTCATTGTCTTCTTAAAGCCCAAGATTCTCAGCACGCGCGTGAGATTGTAGGCAAGTACATTCAAACTCATCTCAGTACCTACGTTGGGCAACCTGCGCGTCAGGAAGTGCGTGTAGCCCATCCAGTGCTTGAACGTGCCGAAGACATGTTCAACTGTTCGTCTGCGTACCGTCATGGCATCAGGTGTTTTGTCCAGTCGACGTTGGACTTCCTCCAGCACCGACTCATGTTCCCATCGACTTATCCGTCGCTGATCGCTCGGAGTGCACTGTGACTTTATCGCGCATTGCGAACAGGCACTGCTCCAGTAACGGTGAAGCTGCAATCCGTGTTCCTCACTGGTGTAACGGTAAATTGCCCGTTCTCCAGCCGGACATTGGTATTCGTCGTCCCTCGCAATGTAGATGAAGTCTGCCTTGTCGAATCGGCCATGGTATTTCGCAGCTGATGTTGTCGGCTTCGGTAGCATGACCGCAATCCCCGCATCGGCGCGCACTCCTTGATCTGAGGCCCACTGTAGTAGCCACGATCGGCGACTGCCCGCAGGCTGGTCTTGCCCATCGCGTCGCGCGCAGCTTTTGCCATGGGGCTAAGCTGCGCCCGGTCGCTGCCACAGTTTGTGACCTCGTGAGCGACGATAAGGTGGTGTTTGGCGTCCACTGCTACCTGTACGTTGTAGCCCACCATTCCTGAGCCTCTGCCGCTAGTCGCCATGGAGCGCGCATCAGGATCTGTCGTCGAGAGCTGACCGTCAGGCTCAGTCTTGAGTTGCTCCTTGATCTGCTCCAGGTTTCGCATCTGTTCGCGCAAGCGCTCGATCTTGTCCTTCAGCCTGGTCGTCTTCGCTTCCAGCTCCGCGGGTTGAGTACGATCTGCGGTCTCCAACGCATTCAGATAACGCTGGATGCTCTCTTCGATCTGCTTCTGGCGCTTATCAACCTTACCTTCGGTGAAGTTGCGATCGCGTGTATTGACTGCCTTGAACTTGCTGCCGTCGATGGCGACCAGTGCTTGCGAGAACAGTTTCAGTTCACGGCACAGCATCACGAAACGGCCGCACACGTTGCGAATGCCAGTGCCGTTGTCACGGCGGAAGTCAGCTATGGTCTTGAAATCCGGCGTCAAACGTCCCGTGAGCCACATCAATTCAACGTTGCGCTGGCATTCACGTTCCAGGCGGCGGCTCGACTGGACACGATTAAGGTAGCCGTAGATATAGATCTTCAGCAGCACGCCCGGATGATAGGACGGGCGACCAGTAGTCGACGGCATCGCGCCATCGAAGCCTAGTGATGCAAGGTCAAGCTCTTCAACAAACGCCTCGATGATTCTGACCGGATTGTCTTCGGCAACGAAGTCATCCAGGCACTCCGGAAGCAATGTCACCTGCTTGCGATCTTCACCTTCAATGAATCTCTTCATCCGGTCACCCATGCTGAATGAGTTAATCCAGTTTAGGTGATCAGCGTGTTTTCACACAAGCTCGACCCTCAGCCGCCGTTCCGCCTCATCTAGCCAGAACGGCGGCTTCCGAGGGCACAACCGCCACTCGCGGGCAGAGTTAGTGCCGACCGAGCACCCGCCATCTCGGTGCTTGCTCATCGAGGCGCTTCCCGTCTGCAGGATGCTTCGGGAACCCGCTGGAATCGTCCACTGGCTCCAATGGAGGAGGTGCTCACCACCGGGCCGAAACTAGAACGTGTGTCGAACGCCGACCGTAAAGGTGTTGCCGGTGGGGCGAGCGCTCAGCTTGTCGTAGGTGTAAATCGCGTAGATGTCTGTGCGCTTCGAGAGAAAGTGGTCATAGCCGAGAGACGCCGTATTGCGGAAGCCGTTGGTCGCAGGGGTCGGTCCCGACCGTTGCGTCCGCGCCCACTCGGCGAGCAGGAAATCGGCCGGTGTGAACGGGATGGAGAAACCCGCCTGGTACGTGTGGCTGCCTGTAGGCGTACTCACGTCACTTGTCATCGCCCACGCGCCATAAAGCGTCACGACCTTGAAGTCGTACGCTGCGCCCGCGAGGTAGGCGTATTGTGCGCCCACCGGCCCGGCTGCGGTGTACCGTACGCGCTGACCGGATAGCACTGCCGTGAGGCCGTGACCTTGATAATTCAGGTGAACGCCGAGGTTACTGACGCCGGGCGACCCCGCGACGCCACCGAGGCCATAAATCACCGTTGCGCCGAAACCTTTGAAGTCTGGCGTTGTGTACTTGGCGGTGTTATTCCACACCGTATCGCCGATAATCGTGCCGCCATAATTGGTCACGAATGTCTGAAGGACGAGCGGAGAAAAGACAGTCGACGAACTGAACGGATTGATGAGGGATTCGGCCGTATAGGTCGGATTTCTGTGGCGCCCGAACGTCAACTGACCGAAGTCGCCTTGAAAGCCCACGTACGCATTGCGTGAAAAGAACGGGTCTGTGGCATTGCGGCCCTGCGCGCCGTTTTGAGGCTGGAAGAAGCTCTCCAAGGCGAAGATCGCGCTAACGCCGCCGCCCAGATCTTCCTTGCCGCGGATTCCCCAGAATGAAGTGGTCAATCCGCCGCTGCCCATAAGTACCGTGGATTGCGGCGTGTCACTACGTTTGACACTGCCGACATAGGTGCCGACGATCCCATACAGTTGGACTTGGGAACCACTATCTGCGCGGGCGCTGACAGAGGTCAATGCGAGGCCCGAGCTTAGCATCGCTGCTACGCCAAGTGTGCCTGCAACGTTCCGTATCGAAGCGCGGGCCATGACCCGTTGTGCCTTTTTCATCTCGGCTGTCTCCATTCATCTTTTTATATGCGACCTCCACCGACATCCGATCAGGACTACGAACGGAAGGTCTGGGAGCGTTGTCGCTATCTGGCGAACCTGTCGCGCTGAAATTAAAGGTGTTGCGAGCCCGGAGGCTCCTTCCCTTGAGTCAATATCAGGAGAAGGAGCGACAAGGGATGCGAGCGGTTACGGGGAGATCTCTTCGAGCGCGCGATTGGTCGTCTCCACCATTCGCGAAGCCACGAAGAAGCCCACTGCGCTGACCACAGCGAACAGGATGAATACCGCGGCGATACCTTTCCCTGTTAATACGACGCCGACGATCGCGGGTGCGGCAGCAGAAGCGGCTCGCAGCCAGGACGTCGCGAGGCCCGTACCGATCGCGCGCATCCGGGTCGGATAGATTTCAGGGGTGTAGAGGTACAGCAGTACGGTTGTGGTCGCCATGACCGCGTAGGCCGACGATCCCAGGAACATCACGGACCACGCGCTGCCAGCGCCATGAATGCCCAGCACGGCGAGCAGAATGCCGCTGATGATGAAACAGGCCATTGCCCAGCGGCGGCGCCCGACACGATCAATCAACAACGCGCAGGCAAGCACCCCACACGTGCTCAGGACGTTCGAGATGGACGCCATGTGAAGCGACTCTTGCAGCGGCAGATGGTAGACAGTCTTGTAGAGGCTGGGCAGCCAGTTGTTGATGCCGTTCGCGACAAAGTAAGAGGTCGCCCAAAGTAACCACACTATGATGGTGCGCCCACGGTAGAACGGCGAGAAAAGTTCCTTCCACGATCCCTTCTGCTTAGACTGCAGGCCGTTCAAAAGGCTCACCACGCGCTCGTCAACCTCGGCCTTCTGCGTCTGCGTATCGAGGTTGCGCTTGGGCGTGCTGGCCTCCAGGCGCTCGATGATTCCTTCCGCCTTATCAAAGCGTCCCTTTGAGATAAGCCAGCGTGGCGATTCGGGGAGACGCGCAATCAGGAAGGCGACAATGATGCCCGGAATGCCACCCACGAGGAACATATACTCCCAACCGAAGCGTGGGACGATGAACGCACCCAACTGCGCGGCTGCAAGCAGACCCAGCGGGAAAATGAGTTCGTACAGGATAAAGAAGCGTCCTCGGCCATGCGCTTGCGACAGCTCGTTGATATACGTGGCCGCGACGGGCACTTCTCCGCCCACGCCGATGCCTTGCAGAAAACGCATCAAGAACAGCATGTGGAAGCTGCCGGTGAAGGCGCAGACGATGCTCATGGCTGACATCACACCTACCGTCACGGTCGCACTCGGTACGCGACCGATACGCTCAGCAAGCCAGCCGAACACCAACGCACCCACGACCTGGCCGAGATAGCCGGCGGCGATCAGCACGCCGATCTGGCCGGGAGAAAGATGCCAGAGACCCACCAGAACCGGCAGGACAAAAGCAAGCGAGAGCGCATCGAATGCGTCAAAGAGGGTCGCGCTGCCCATGATGATCCGGGCCTTCGTGTGCCACCGACAGAACGGTACGTTCTCGATCCGGAACAGCAAATTCGCCGCACGCAACCGCTCGCGCGTGGTGCGCGTTGCGCTCTCGGATTGACCAACGCCGACGCCATAAGCGGTCAAAGGGGTGTTCATGCTGTCTCCTGAAAAGCTGCATTTTATGGGCCCTCAGATTTCTTCTTGTCTTGAAGCACTGGTCGCGTTTCTCTATGGTTGTGTCGCGACTTCGGAGCTTTCTTGGTCGTTTACCGATCCTGTTGTGGGCGACGCGCGAAACGAGGCTTCGCGCGTCGCCGTTACCGCTCGACATCGATAGCGAAGCCGGGCGCCGCTCCACTACCGCAATGACGCTTTCAGTGCGCCGCTTTGTCGTCAGTCGACGAGGCCCGCCGAGCGAAGCGCGTCTGCGATTTCCACGTCCGCACCTTCGGCGAGCGGCATCAACGGCGAGCGCACCGTAGCGTGCTCGAGGATGCCGCGCGCCACCAGACCGTGCTTGAGTGCGACGGTGCCTTCCATGTGCGAGCCGCGGTGGTACACATTGCGTGTCACGGGCAGCAGGCGATCGTGGATAGCGCGAGCGGCCTTGTAGTCTTTCGCCTTGCCCGCTTTGATCAGCTCAATCAGCGGTTCGGGGGCCAGGCCACCGTAGCCGACCAGCGCACCATCGACGTCAAACATCGTGTGGAGCAAATACTCGTCGTGGCAGGTGAGGATTTGCAGTTCCGGACGCTCGCGACGGATGACGGGGATTTCCGTGTCCCAGCGGCGCATGTTGCGCACGCCGTTCTTCATTGCGAAGACGCCAGGCTGTGCTGCGATGTCCAGTTGCGTGTCCAGGTTGTAGGTTGCCTTGGTGGCATCCGGGTACTGAAACAGGATGAGCGGCAGGCCGCTACCTTCGTAAATGGCGCGGTAGCGATCTTGCGGCGCCCCCTTCTGGTAGCCAAAGCGCAACCAGCCGTGCGACGGGTACACAAGACCTGCCGACGCGCCTGCCTCTACAGCGCGCTTCGCCTCTTCCACCGCCACTTCGGTGCCTTCCAGCGTGATACCGGCGATGACCGGGATCTTGCCGTCTACCGACTTGACGAAGCTTTGAATGACCTCAGCCTGTTCTTTCTGCGTGAGGAACGTGCCTTCGCCAGCGTGGCCAAGAACAGTCAGACCTTTCACGCCCTCGATACTGCCAAGCCAGGAACCCAGCCGTTGAATTGCTGCATGGTCCACTGCTCCATCACGGGTAAAGGGGGTAACAGGTGCCGGGACCAAACCGCGCAGATCGATTGCCTTCATGACGCCTCCAAATATGAGCTTTTCGGCTCCTCTTTCCGCAGAGGAGAGCCCGCTGGTTCTTTCGCTTCAGGCTGGAAACAACGGTGCATGCGTTGCAGTGTAGGGAGGAGCGGCCCATGCGAGAACTGCTGAAAGGGACATTTCAGCTATACTGATTTGGTATATCTCGATTGGAGGCCAGCGATGGACTACGCTGCCTGGAAGCTATTCATCGACGCGGCTGAGTTGGGGAGCTTGAGCAAGGTTGCCAATGCTTATGAGACAAGTCAGCCACACATCAGCCGCCAGATCGTCGAGCTAGAGCGATACTGCGGCGGCCGCCTGTTTCAGCGGACGGGGCGCGGCGTTGTATTGACGGAGCTTGGGGCGCGAATTGCCCCGCGCGTCAGAACGTGGCTCGCCAGTACCGAACAATTGTCCAACGACATCCGGAGCACGGCGGGAGAGCCGATCGGGGTGGTCAGAATCGGGATACTGCCCTCAACCGCTCATCCCCTTGTCAGCACCCTTTACCATCGTCTCAGGGAGCGTTACCCCCTGGTGCAACTGCAGGTGCGCGAAGGTCAAGGAGCGTTGTTGGAAACGTGGTTGGAAAACGGCAGCGTTGATCTCGCAATCCTTTTCCGAAACAGTCCGACACCGAAAGACGGTGATGAGTATCTGGTTGAGGCCGCCACTTACCTTGTCGGGGCAAAGGGCGATCCTTTAACCGAGCAGAGTACGATCGCCTTTTCGAAGCTCAACGGAATTCCGCTGGTCTCTTTCTGCCGCCCCAATAGCTGGCGCGACCGCCTGGAACAAATCGCTGGTGAACATCGGTTAACCCTTAACTTCGCGGCAGAAGCCGACTCATTGAGCCTGCAAGGGCACATCGTGGCGGACGGCGGAATCTACGCGTTGCTCGGACCTTACGCGATCGCGAATCTCGAAAAGGAATGTCAGTTGCAAGCGTCGATGGTGGTCGATCCGCCAGTACCGCGGTTCATTGCGCTGGCTATGTCCCCACATGGCGAACTAACGCTGGCGTGCCGCACGGTGATGCAACTCACCAAGGAAATCGCGCGATCGCGAAATTTGTCCTCGGACCTTCGGCTGGGCATGTCTGCAGCCTTCCTGCGATCCATCTGAGAAGCTTCTGCGGGCGCACAATTCTGCTTGTGGGTGGAAATTCACTTTTGTACGGATGAGGGTAAACACCTAGATTTTGGCGCATATAATTCGTGCCTCTGAGAAGCCCGACTAACTAGCGCCAAAAAGTAGGTTTTGTGATGAAACAGATATTCGTTGCGGGTACGCTCGCCCTGCTTGCCTCAGCTCCCGTCGCTTCGTTCGCCCAAACTGACGCACCAGTTACGCGGGCACAAGTACGAGCCGAACTCGTTAAGCTCGAAAGAGCTGGATACAACCCGATCCCCGATGATGTGGACTATCCTTCCAGGCTGCAGAAGGCCGAAGCTCGATTGCAAGCTGAGCAACCGGCATCCCTGCGCCAGGCGGCGACTAAAATTGGCACCGAGCAACGATGACTTGTCCTTTTGCCCGCTAGCCGGCGGACCTCGTTATGGCTGGCCGATGCTGTAAGCCTCACGAACTGGCCCTTCTCCATCGGTGAACCCGTCTCTTCCGAAGCTTTCCCAAGCGGTCGACCTTTGGCTCGGCGTTCTTGAATGGGCACGACAAGCAAAGTGGTCGACCCGCCGCGCTGCTTGACGCTGTCCACTTAAGGCCCTTCCACGCTTGAATGACGCTTGGCGGACCGGTACCTGCCGTTCAAATGTCCATGGAAAGAGAGTCTCGATTATCTCTTCCTGGCCGGTTGTACCCATTCAGTTCCGTTCATCGGGAGCCGCCGTTCCCTACGGCAGCGGCAGCTTTGTGGCGCCGTGAATGGGTACAACCGGTAGAGTCGAGTTGTGGCGCGGTAGCATTAGGTTCGGTTTGTCTGTTTCCGCCCCTTTCGTCTGGCGGTGCCCGAGTACCCTGGCCTTAACCCCGGTTCCACAACCCGCTCATCGAACCGGACGT